>JAKQDQ010000180.1 GCA_029573725.1 Verrucomicrobiota bacterium | reverse complement strand
CCCTTGAAGTTGAGGCTGTTGGCATGATTGCAATCGCCGGTCTTTACGCGGCCTGGAACCTTGCCGTTGAACAGGGC
Source organism: Verrucomicrobiota bacterium (assembly GCA_029573725.1). Lineage (GTDB taxonomy): Bacteria > Verrucomicrobiota > Verrucomicrobiia > Limisphaerales > JADLHS01 > JADLHS01. The sequence goes on along the minus strand of JAKQDQ010000180.1, from coordinate 3,473 downwards.
CGGGGCAATCACGTTGCCATGACTCGTATCTATAGCCGGGTAGAGATACGCATTGGCTTCGTCGAAGCCATGCGTGTCGCTAACGGAACTGGAACTGTAGCCACCCAGGCAAACCCAGTCGTTTATGTAGTACCACTTCGCTCCGTAGAAACGCGCGCGACAGGCAACAATCGTATTCGCCGACCCGCATTGCGCCGAATCCTCTCCCCGAATACGAAATCGCCAAAACCGATCGCTGTTCCCATTAAAGTTGCCCGTCCAGAAATTCCACCAGCCATTCTGGTCGCATTGATTAACCCCCCGGGCCAGAATCTCGCTCCCGTCGCGCCGGTAGCAGCGGTATTTGGGCACCCCGCGCCAACCGCCCTGGCAAGCGAGAATGAGAAAATCAAAGGCGTAACGGCCCCGAAAATCCCACCCCGCATCCCACCACGCGTCGCGCGTATCCGAAAGGCGGCCCGTATACCAATAATCGGCCCCGCCACAGTTCAGTGCCGGAGACCACGTTCCTTCTAACGATGGATTGAATTCCCCGGTGTCGTGTGTCCAATACGCAGGCGGCAGACTGCCCCGATTGTTATCGCTCCCGCCGCAGCAAGAACCGCTGCCACTGCCGACGGTCACTTGCCTGGTTAACGTCGGCCCAAACCAGGCGTAACCATCGCGCACCATCCGCCAATCCGTTGTATACGTCCCCGGAGTAACCGGCGCCGTCAGCGTAAAGTTAAAGGTATAGGTGTTGCCGGGCTTAACCTCGCCCGTGATCGTTTGACGAGTCGTGCCCGTGAGCGGATCACTGTCTCCCACAGCCCCCAGCCGAAACGCGCGCGTCTCCGACCACACCACTCCCCGGTTGCGGAACGTCACACTTACCTTATAGCTCTGCCCCGGATTCATCGTCGCCGGAATCGTGTCGCTCACATACTCGCCCGAATACTTGTCCCATGAAGGCACCGTCCCAAAATACTCGCAAATCCCCCGATACAACCCCCACTCCGCCACCGACCGAAAGAAATTGTCCGTCAAATAGGCGGCATCACGCGAACAGTTGTCATGAAACGCCAGCTCAATTAAAATCGCCGGCCGATTCGGAATCCGTATCTCCCCAAACCCGCCCGCCGAATCCTTCACCCCGCGATTGGCCCATCCCCCCTCCCCCGGATACATATTCTGTATCGCATTAACCACACTGGCCTGCACTTTGTTGGCCAGCGTAAGACTGTTCGCCACATGCGCCGGATGTTCCATGTTTGTGTCGCGCCAGGTCTCCGTCCCGTTGGCCGTGCCCCCACCCCCCGCATTGGTATGGTGCGCAATGTAAATGTCCGACCCCCGGTAATCCGCAAACTTCGGCCGCGCCCGAATGTCATCGCTGCTCCGGTTAACCGCCGTGTCCGCCCCGCAATTCCCACTCGAATTAGCCCAAACACTGCACGGCAGCCCGCTGGCGCGCAGCCAGCTCTGCGCACACATCTTGTACCACGCCAGCCCGGTGTCCCCATGACAGCAATCCCCCTCGTTCAACTGCCGCGCCACATGCACCGTCGCCCCATCCTGCACCAAATACTGGTAGAGAAACTGGATCAACCGAATGGAATTGACATCCTCCAGCACCGCTTCCCCAAACCCGCATGGGTCTGACCGCTGCCAGGCCCAAAATCCCGCCCAATACCGCCCGTGGCTGGGCCCTAATGTTATGTTTTTCCCCGACAAATTGTTCGCTTTGCCCCCGGCGGGCGCCGGCTTCGCCACCGCCCCTGCCTCCGGTTCCACCGGCTCCGACGCTGGCAAATAACTGCTCAACAACCGCCCCTCCTCTGTCTCCAGCCGAATCCCGGTGTTCACCCCAAACTGCCATAACGTCGCCCGCACCTGCTTGAGTATCGTGGTCAATCGGGCTTCGTCCAACCCCGCGCCCAATATGTCCATCGAAAACCTCACCGTCGTAGTATCCTCTACGGTCTGCACCGACTGCACCTGAACCCCCGGCAGCACCCCGGAGCTCAGTGCACCCCCCCCGCCAAACTCCGCCGCCGTCGGCACCACCGCCAGCGCCTGCACCGCCGACACCACCTCCGTGGCGTCCGGCCGCTCAAAGCCTACCAACTCGCCCTGCCCATCAGTATAAAAGACCAGGGCCGCCGAACATGCCAAGGCGTGTGCCAGCAGCAAACAGCCCAAGCCCGCAATTATGCGCCGAATGAGAGTGAAACGAATCATAGCACGCGTAGTTGAATACATAACTATTGGGGAGACTACCCTAAGAAGCCCCGGTTGGCCAGTAAAAAAACGCCAAACATTGTTTGCGCCCGAATTGCCCTCCACGGTTATGACGGCGACTGCCGCTGGGGATGCACTTTGAGTTTCTGTCTCCCCTCGGCGGCGAGGAACCCGCAAAGAAGAACTTCCGGCCTCCAGAATGATGTCTTTTAACCGCGACTAGCTCATTCCATTCTGCCGAGCTTCTTCCCCAGCAAAGCTTTGGTTCGGAGGCCATTCCTTTTCAAGCTTTTGTGTGAGGAAAGAGGATTTCCACACAGCTTCTCTAACCTGCTGAATTTATAGTCGTTACCATCATTGCCTACCCCTAGCCATACGCCGTGTACAAGGGGTGTACAAGGGATGCTCATCGGATGTACCAGCTAAAATCCTATGAGCTCCCGATGAGCATCCCTTGTACACCCCTTGTACACGGCCTAAAGGCAGGGTAAATTCAGGGGGCGTTCAGGGTGTGCTGAAGCCGGCATGATTCGGGTTTTGCCTCTATTTTATCCCTTTTTATGCCTGATCTATTGATTTTACCGGCGAAAGACCTGGGATTCAGCAGCCGTGCCCTTGAATTTATTAAACAAAGAGTCCGCCAGGGCTGCGGTTTGGGCGGCCAGGCTCACCCAGGATCCGCTGAAACAAGGGCGGGCGGTTGAACTGCCCGACTGAATCCCGGTTCACCCTGGCTGCGTTAACGATGTAGAACCATCATGACAGCGCAACGGCTGGGAAATCGGCTTCTGTTGGACGATGAATCGCAGCTGATTTGCCGTTCAGCCAGGCCAGAGGTTGGCTCGTCCTGGGGGTTGTGGAAATCCGGCGGGAGAATGCGTAAAAAAGGATCGGGGCTTGCGTGATCGGGGATTTGGGCGTGTGAACGGCGAACCTTGCACGGTGCGTTGCCCGGGCCGGTTCGAGTTCGGGACGGAAATTGGGCTTGAAATCCTGGGCCAGAGGCGCAGTGTTATAGCGGAACGGCAATAGATTGCATATTTATGAATGCCACTGTCCCCTCCCTTCCGCCCACGCGGGAAATTGCGACCCGGTTGCTTCCCCAATGCCATTGTCATCAGCCGCGGCCGTCCAACTGGCCCGTCCATGCGGGAGCCAACTGGCTCGTGGTCAAGGACACTGAAACCGCGCCGAATGAGCCGCCGCTCATCGAGTACGAATGCTTGAACTGCCACCGCCGCTACCGGTTGCGG
>JAKQDQ010000178.1 GCA_029573725.1 Verrucomicrobiota bacterium | reverse complement strand
CAGGTGCCCAAACTGCTTCTTCCACCGGTGAAACGTCACCTCCGAGCTGTTTGCCTCCTGGCAGATCGCTTGGATGGTTCGCTCGCCACGATCCGCTTCCCGCAATAGCCGTATCTTGTCTTCCGTCGTATACCGTTGGCCTTTCATCGTCCGGTCCGTTCCTTGTCGGCCCAGGCTAACACTTCACACGGCCTGAAAAAGCTGCGTCACGTCACAGCTTGCCGTCGTTGCTGTGCCTGATGATATCCCATCCCCTTCTCCTCCAGCACGGACTTTTCCGTTGCCGCACCCGGGGTTGGGCGCGGACTGACCGGCGGGCGGCGCATCACCGGAAGCGACCGACTCCGCATTCGCGCCTGAGGCGTGGGCAGCGCGGGATTTGCATGAATTGCGCTTGCCGATGAAATTACCGCCCTTTTATGCTCCGCGGATGCAATCGCCATCATCGGGATTCGAACCGCAGACGTTGCCGGCCACACGGCCGTGTCGCCGGCCCATTACCACCGGCCTGTTGTTGCTGGGCTGGTTTTGTCTGGGAGGCTGGCTCGGCAGCGGTTGCGTGGCGCAACCCGGGGGCGACCGCACCGCCCTGGATCGTTATGTGGCCGCTCCGGACCCGCATTACCAGTTCCGCCTGGTGAAGACGCTCCCGGGGCAGGGCTGGACGACCTACGTGCTGGAAATGACATCGCAACAGTGGTTGACGACCAACGAGGTGGACCGGCCGTTGTGGAAGCACTGGGTGATCCTGGTCAGGCCGGACACCGTCACCTCGACCCAATCCTTGCTGCTCATCAGCGGCGGCGCGAATGGCGGCGAGCCGCCGAAGAAAGCGGCGGACGAACTCGTGAAAATTGCCCTGACGACCAAATCCGTGGTGACGGAGTTGAAAATGGTGCCCAATCAACCGTTGGTGTTCGCCGGTGAAACGCAGGGGCGCAAGGAAGACTCCCTGATTGCGTACACCTGGGATAAATTCCTGCGCACGGGCGACGCGAAATGGCCGGCCCGGCTGCCCATGACCAAAGCCGCCGTCCGCGCCATGGATACCGTGACCGCGTTTTGCGGAAGCGAAGCGGGAGGGAGGTTGAAAGTGGACGGTTTTTTTGTGGCGGGGGCTTCAAAGCGTGGCTGGACCACCTGGACCACGGCCGCGGTGGATCGTCGGGTCATCGGCATCGCGCCCATCGTCATTGACGTGTTGAATGTTGAACGATCCATGCGCCATCACTACGGTGCGTATGGGTTTTGGGCGCCGGCCGTGGGCAATTACACCGAGTTCCACATCATGGACTGGATGGGCACCCCTCAGAACGACGCCCTGATGCGGATTGAAGACCCCTACACGTACCGGGCGCGCTACACCATGCCCAAGTTCATCATCAACGCCTCCGGCGACCAGTTTTTTCTGCCCGATTCCTCGCAGTTCTATTTCCAGGACCTGCCGGGAGTGAAATACCTGCGCTACGTGCCGAACGCGGACCATTCACTGCGCGGTTCGGACGCCTATGCCACGCTGCTGGCCTGTTACGACGCGGTGATTCATCAGCAGCACCTGCCCGAATTCTCGTGGGCTCCGGAGGGCGCCAACGCCATCCGGGTCACCACCAAGGACCGGCCCACCCGGGTCCGACTGTGGCGGGCGACCAATCCGGAAGCGCGCGATTTCCGGCTCGAAACGTTTGGTCCGAAATGGGAAAGCCAGACCTTGAGCGATCAGGGGGACGGCGTTTTCGTCGGCAAGGTGGACCAGCCCGCGAAGGGTTGGACCGCGTTTTTCGTGGAATTGACCTTCCCGGGCGCAGGGGATGAGACCTTCAAATTCACCACTTCCGTGCGGGTGGTGCCCGACGTTGAACCCTACCAGTTCACCCCCTCGCAGGCGCGGATTAAAAAATAATCCGCGCCCCCCGTTCAGCCGAACATCAAGCGGCAAATGATGATGGCGGCCAGGATGCCGACCCCGTCAGCGATCAATCCGGCCGGCACCGCGTGCCGGGTGCGTTTCACCCCGACCGCGCCAAAATACACGGCAATGACATAAAAAGTCGTTTCCGTGCTGCCGAAAATGGTGCCGGCGGTCCGCGCCAGCAGGCTGTCAGGGCCGAACTCCTTCACCAAGTCCGAGAACAACCCCAAGGTCCCGCTGCCACTGAGCGGACGCACCAGGGACAGCGGCAGCAATTCGGTGGGGAAGCCGACCCGGTCCAACACCGGCTGGAGGGCCCGGGTCAGCAGCTCGATGCCGCCCGCCTCGCGAAACATGCCGATGGCCACGAGAATGGCGACCAGATAGGGCATGATCATCACGGCAGTTTTGAATCCGTCCTTGGCGCCTTCGACGAACTCCTCATACACCTTTACGCCCCGCAACGCCGCGTACAGCGGAAAGAACGACAACAAGAGCGGAATGGACAGCAACGAAATCGCGTTGGTGGCGCGAAGAAACGCGTTTTGTCCGGCGAAGGCTTCCAGGGGGGGCTTCCCGAAAATCCCGGAAAACCCGAGACGCAGAAAGGCATAAACAAACACCGCCGCAAACAGAGCCAGCACCAGCCAGGCCAGCCCGTGCAGGGGAGCGGGGGGCGAAGCGGCCGCCGGCGGCGGCCCCGGCGTTGCCCCGTCCGTCCGGCCCGCCGCCGGCACCGGAGGGCGGGAAGCCTGCGCGTCCCGGGCCGGGGCAGGCAGCCGGTACCCCGGCATTTTTTCCAGCAACTTCACCGCCGTGATCCCCGCGGCGGTGGAGCAAAACGTGGCCATGATGGAGGAGCTGACAATCGCGAAGGCATTGGAGGCGTGCGCCACCGCGAGCACGGCGATGGCGGTGGCCGGAATCAATTGAATGGAACTGGTGTTGATGGCCAGAAAGGTGCACATCGCATTGGAAGCCACGCCGGGGCGCCGGTTCAACGTTTCCAGGTCCTGCATCGCGCGGATGCCGAGCGGGGTGGCGGCGTTTGAGAGGCCGAGGATGTTGGCGGCCATGTTCATCAACATCGAGCCCATGGCGGGATGTTCGGGCGGCACGTCGGGAAACAGGCGCCGCATGAGCGGGCGCAACAGACGGGCCAGGATGCTGATCAGGCCGGCCTTCTCCGCCAGGCGCATGATGCCCAGCCAGAGCGCCATCACTCCGGCCAGGGGCAGCGCCAGTTGCATCACCGCAAACTCCGCACGTTCAAAGGCGGCCTTGCCCACGGCGTCCAGCGTATCATGCGTCGCCCCGATCACCACGGCGGCCACCATCAAGGCAAGCCAGATGTAGTTGAGCATGGGAGCGAGCTTAATCCGCCCGGCGTCCTGGTAAAGTTTTTCATTTCGCGGGACGACGATTTGCGACAACCTGATGCGGTCTATGGGCAAACGCCGCGAGGCGCGCGAACGCGCCGTTCAGTTTCTGTTTCAAAACGATTTGAACCCCCGGGAGGACCTCGAGGTGGCGTTGAATGAATTTTGGGATTCGCAGCGCGCCGCCGCGCTGGCCGAGGAAAAATCCGGCAAAGCGACCTGGGGCGAACCGGTCGAGCTGCCCCCCCCCACCGCCGCGGAGGCGGAGATGCGCCTGTTCGCCGAACCGTTGATCCGGGGCGCCCTTGCGCATCGCGAAACCATTGACGCGCAGATCAGGAAGCATCTCAAGAACTGGGACTTCCACCGGTTGGCCCCGGTGGACCGGAACGTTCTACGGCTGGCGATTTATGAGATGCTGCACCGGGAGGACATTCCGCCCGTGGTCAGCATCAACGAAGCGGTGGACATCGCGAAAAAATTTTCCACGGAGGACAGCGGCAAGTTTGTCAACGGCATCCTTGACCGCGTGCGCGCGGAAGTGCTGCGGCCGGCGCGGGGCAACCGATGAGCGCCGCCCCCCCAACACCGCCCGCCGGGCCTCCGGACGCAACGCCGCCCGGCAGTTCGCGGTTTCCCGTCAACCGGTGAGGCGAGATGTACGCCGATTTGCACCTGCACTCGTGTTACTCCGACGGCACCTTCACGCCGGAGGAAATCGTGCGCCGCGCCCGGCGGCAGGGGCTGGGGGCGATCGCCCTGACGGATCACGACACGGTCGAAGGTTGCGCCCTCGCCGCGGAAAAATGCGCGGAAGCGGGCCTGGAATTTGTGGTCGGCGCGGAGTTGACTGCGGAACACGCGGATCGCGAGCTGCACCTGCTCGCCTACTTCATTGATCCGGCGAATCAAGAGTTGCGGGAGGAGATCCACCAGTTTCAAGCCGTGCGCCAGGAACGCATCGCGAAGATGGTGGCCCTCCTGAACGCACTCGGGGTGCCGCTGCGCGCCGGGGACGTGTTTGCCCTGGCGGAATGCCGTTCGCCCGGCCGGCCGCACGTGGCGCGCGCACTGGTGCGCTGCGGCTTTTGTCAGACCCTGGATGAGGCGTTTGAACGCTATCTCAAAAAGGGGCGGCCCGCCTGGGTGCCAAAGGCGAAACGGGACGCGCCCTCCATCATCCAACTGGTGCATCGGAGCGGCGGACTGGTGGTGCTGGCGCATCCGGGTTTGAGCAAGGCGGATGAACTCATTCCGGAACTGGCGCGCGCCGGACTGGACGGAATCGAATGTTTCCACCCCAAACACTCCGCGCCGCTGGTTCAGCGGTACCTGGGGATGGCACAACAGCAGCAGCTGCTGATCACCGGCGGATCGGACTGCCACGGCCTGGGCAAGCGCCGGCCTCTCATCGGCACCGTGCGGCTGGAACGCGACTATTTTGAGCAACTTAAAGCCCGGGCGGAGCGGCAGAAACAGGCGCGCAAATCTGCGCCGGCTGCCTAGCGGGTGTTCCGCCCTGCCGATTATTACCCATGGGACTCTTCGACAAATTCAAAATGGGCCTGGCCAAAACCCAGGCCCGGTTGGTGCATGAAATCAAGCGCATCGTCACGCGCTCACCGAAACTGACCCCGGAGGCGCTGGCCGAGCTGGAACAGGCGCTCATTGCCGCCGACCTGGGCACGGCGATGACCGGACAAATCATCGCAGCGGTCAAAGCCGCCTACGAAACCCAAGGCGGCGCGGGTCTGGATTATCTGGCCGTCGCGCGGGCGACAATTGAAAAAAACCTGACTTCAGTGCGCACCGGGCTGATCCAGGCCGCGTCCGGACCGACGGTGGTGTCCATCGTCGGAGTCAACGGCACCGGCAAAACCACCACCTCCGCCAAGCTGGCAGCCTTCATCCAGACCCGGGGACAGGTGGCATTGCTGGCCGCGTGTGACACCTTTCGCGCCGCCGCGATCGAGCAGCTGAAGCTCTGGGGGCAACGCTTGAAGGTGGAAGTGATCGCGGGCAATTATGGCGCGGATGCGGCGGCGGTGGCCCATGATGCGGTCAGCGCGGCCCAGGCGCGCGGCGCGGATTATCTGTTTATTGACACCGCGGGGCGGTTGCACACGAAGCACAACCTGATGCAGGAGCTGCAAAAGCTGCACCGCGTGATCGGCAGGCAACAGGCCGGCGCGCCGCATGAAGTCCTGCTGGTGCTCGACGGCAGCACCGGCATGAACGCACTGAATCAGGCGCGCGAGTTCAACAAGATCGTGCCGCTGACGGGGCTCATCGTGACCAAGCTGGATGGCACCAGCAAAGGGGGAATGGTCGTGGCCATTCAACAGGAGCTGGGATTGCCCGTCAAATTCATCGGTCTGGGGGAACAGGCCGACGCGCTGCAACCGTTCGACGCCCAGGCATTTGCGCGCGCCTTGTTGGAAGAACCGGGGTGACGCCGCGGCGTCCCGCGCGGCGAAGGGCGCACCCTAACAATCGCGTGGGGCCGTGCCCATGGGCTTGCGCAGATCGGGCAGGAAGACCGTCAGCAAACCCAGCAGCGGCAGGAAGGAGCAGCTTTGCATGACGAAGGTGATGCTGGTGTGATCTGCCAGCCAGCCCAGGACAGCCGAGCCGATGCCCCCAAGGCCGAAGGCAAAACCAAAAAACAATCCCGCGATGGTGCCCACCTTGCCCGGCAGCAATTCAATGGCGTAGACGAGAATGGCCGGAAAGGCCGACGCCATGATGAAGCCAATGATGACCGACAGCGCCGCGGTCCAAAACTGGCTGGCAAAGGGCAACGCCAGCGCAAACGGGGCCATGCCCAGGATGGAGATCCAGATGACCTGCTTGCGCCCAATCCGATCGCCCACCGGCCCGCCCACAATCGTGCCCGCCGCCACCGCCGCCAGAAACAGGAACAGATAGAGCTGTGAACCCGGCACCGAGACGTGGAACTTGCCGATCATGTAAAACGTGTAGTAGTTCGTCATGGAGGCGAGGTAAAAAAACTTGGAAAACATGAGCGTGAGCAGCACCAGCAGGCACAGGGCAATTTTACGGTGTGAAGTCACCAAAGGCCGGTGGGTGACTTCGGCCTGCCGGGTGAAGCGGCACAACAAGCGATCCCGGTACCACCCGCCGACCCGTCCCAGCAGCACCATCCCAAGGAACGGCAACAGAGTGAACCAGAGGATGTGCCGCTGCCCGTAAGGCGCCACGAACCAGGCGGCCAGCAGCGGGCCCACGGAACTGCCCGTATTGCCGCCGACTTGAAAGAGCGATTGCGCAAATCCGTGCCGGCCGCCCGAAGCCCAGCGGGCCACGCGGGACGATTCCGGATGGAAGATCGCCGAGCCCATGCCCACCATGCCGGCGGCCAGAATGACGATGTGATAGGAGGGCGCCAGGGCCAGCAACACCAGTCCGGTGAGCGTGATGCCCATGCCGACGACCAGGGAATAAGGCTTCGGATGGCGATCCGTGTAATACCCCACGAACGGTTGCAACACCGAGCCCACCATTTGAAAAGTCAGCGTAATCAACCCCACCTGCGTGAACGTGAGCCCGTACGCGGTTTTCAGCAGCGGATACAACGCCGGAATGAGGGCCTGAATCGCGTCGTTCAAAAAATGCGAAAAACTCAGCGTGAAAAGCACCGCCAACGCGGTCGGGGTGGCCCCGGCCGAAGTCCCGACGCGGGGAGCGGTTTCAATTTTCGCGTTCATTCCAGTGTTCCATCAACAATCGGGGGTCGGGAGAGCGGAGCCTGAGAAAATCCGGGGCGTGATGTTTTCGCGCTGCCAGCCACCATGCCCTGGCCACAAAACCCGGGGGCAGCATACAAGCTCCCGGAAGCGGCGCAAGCAAACCATCAGCCGCGCGGCCGCCCCGGCCGGACGGCCCCCCCCGGTCAAGATGCGCACTTGGTTCTGCCCGCAGCATCGTTACCATAGCCGGGATGCGAATTTTGGGACTGGATCATGGCACGCGCCGGATTGGCGTGGCCGTGAGTGATGAGACGCAGATGATTGCGCAGCCGCTGGAATATATTCCCACCGAGCCCTTCGCGCATTTCCTGAAACGGCTGCAGGAAATCCTGAGCGAACAAAACGTGGAGCGGATCGTGGTGGGGCTGCCACGCAACATGGACGGCAGTTACGGTCCGGCTGCGCAAAAGGTGCGGGAGTTTGGGCGGGCGCTGGCGGCGGAAATCCAGGTGCCGCTGCACTGGTGGGATGAACGGTTGACCACCGTGCAGGCGCACCGGACCTTGATTCAAGGCGGCGCACGACGGCAGCAGCGCCGGCAAAAGGTGGATCAGATTGCCGCCGCGATTCTGCTGCAAAATTATCTCGACAGCCGGACCTGACGCATGCGTGGCGCAATCCATTTGTGTCCCGGAAGGCGGCCACGATGAGTGCGCCCCGACAAACGCCCCCGCCGGTGCGGTTCAAGCTGACCATTGCGTACGATGGCACCGCCTACCAGGGCTGGCAGGCGCAGCGGGTGGGCACGGGCGTTCAGGAACTGATCGAGGGGGCGCTGGCAAAATTCTTCCCGAGCCGGCCGCGGCTGACTGGCTCGAGCCGCACGGACACGGGCGTCCACGCCCTCGGTCTGGTGGCGCAGTTTGCCGTGCCGCGGGCCGAGTTTCGGCTGCCCATACGGAAACTGGCCCTGGCCATCAACAGTGCGCTGCCCGCCGACGTGCGCGTTCTGCGCGCCGCCCGTGCCCCCCGCCATTTCCAGGCCCGCTTTGACGCCACCGGCAAACAATATCGCTATCAGGTTTGGAACTCGCCCACGATGAACCCGCTGTTGCGCGCCTACGCCTGGCACGTGCCGCAGCCGCTGGATTTGACCGTCATGCGCGCGGCGGCCAAAATGCTGGTGGGCCGGCATGACTTCCGGTCGTTCACGGCCAATCGCGGTGCGCCATTGGAAGACGCCGTCCGCACCCTGTGGCGGTGCGACATCACACGCCGCGGCGCGCTGCTCACCTTTGTGCTCGAGGGCGATGGGTTTCTGTACAAGATGTGCCGCGGCATCGTGGGTACGCTTGTGCAAACCGGCTACGGACGTTTTCCGGTGGACGCCATCAAAACCATGCTGGCGCGCAAGAACCGGTGCATGGCCGGAATGAACGCGCCGGCCCGCGGTCTGGTGTTGTGGCGGGTGTTCTATGGCCGCCGCCCGCCGTCATTCCGCCGCCCAAAAGGCTGAGATCATGCACGTTGTCCTCGTCGAGCCGGAGATTCCCCCCAACACCGGAAACGTCGCCCGGTTGTGCGCGGCTACCCGGACGACGCTGCACCTGATCGAACCGTTCGGTTTCAAGCTGGATGACGCGGCCCTGAAGCGTGCGGGCATGGATTACTGGCGGCAGGTGGATTGGCGGCGTTGGGCGAACTGGTCTGCGTTTGCGGCGCAACTCCCGAAGCGCGGTCGGTTGTGGGTGATTGAATCGGGCGGCCCGCAGATTTATTCCGAGGTGAGTTTCGCTGCGGATGACTATCTGGTCTTCGGCCGGGAAACCGCCGGCCTGCCGGAGCCATTATTGACGCAACACCGCGACCGCTGGCTGCGCATTCCGATGTTTAATCCCGAGGCGCGCTCGCTGAATCTTTCCAATTGCGTGGCGCTGGTTCTGTTCGAGGCGCTCCGGCAGCAGAATTTTTCCGGCGGTTCCTAACCGCGCGAGCGCAGCACCAAGGGTGCGCGGTGTTTATTGTTGCGCAGGTTTGGGGGGCCTGCCGGTTTTTCCGGCGGCGTCCGCTTTCGCTGGTTTCGGACGAGCGGGCTCCGCCCCTGGTTTCGGTTCAGTCCGCCCCGGCACCGCCAGAAAGCCGATCAAAACCAATCCCAACGCGATTGCCGCCAGGCTGACAAAGAGAAATTGGACATCGGGTTGGAAGTTGAATTCAACCACATGTTCACCAGCGGGCACGGCCACCCCGCGCATCAGGTAATTGCAGCGCAACAACTCGGCGGGCTGACCATCAATCGTCACCCGCCAGTTGGGATCGTAACGGTCGTTCAACAGCAGGACATTTGGCGCTGCACTTTTGGTTTTGAGCACGATTTGCTTGGGATGATAGCTGACGTAGTCCACCGTCCCGGCGGGGGCGTTGCTGTCCGAACCTCCTGGAACGACTTGCGCGGGCAGAACCGTGTGGGCCGGATCAAAGTTGGGACTGGCCAGCAATGCGAGAGTCGCCAGATCATTGGTCGCCACCCCGGTGAACGGTCCGTGCAGCGACGGAGGAATCGTCTCCAGCCATTGATCCACGCGATTCGAGTTGTAAGCGGGCGTTTCCCAGTGCGCGTACATTTTGGCGCGTGGCAACGCCCCGGTGAATTCAAGGATGGCGTAACGCCCATTTTCATTGGTGCGGATCAGAATCGGTCCGCCTGGACGATTCTGGTAGAAGTCGAACGGCAGGCGCACCTGGAAGCGTTGTTGCGCCGCGTCGAAACCTTGATTCAACAGTCCGACGAGGGGCGCGGCGGCGGCGATGTAGCGGGTGCTGGTCAACTGCCAGCGGCGCGTCACATGGGCCAGCGTGCTGGTCGTACCCCAGAAGCGAAACGCGGTTTCAAAGACATCATAATCCAGCGGACGCCGCGGCATTTGCACGACGTTGATGGATTGGATGTTGTAGTACGGAAACAGGTGCTGCGTCCATTCGCTGCCATAGACCGACTGGAACATGCTTTCCATGTCCACGAGGCGCGGGTCCAGTTGAAACGCGCGCAGATAGAAGGAGTCCACATTGCCGACGCGGCGCTCGTAGGGCCGGTCGCGCAGCAGGTCGAACACCGGATTTTGCGCCGCTTCCACATAGCGGCCGGTCCAGTTTTGCGCGATCACCCACGGCTGCGCCTGCCAGCCAAGGTCCACCACGACCAGCAATCCCAGCAACATCCCCGCGAAGCGCCGGCGTTTGCCCGCGAACGCCCCACTGGTCAGCAGGGCCAGAAAGGCCACCGAAACCAGCACGAACACCAGCGTCCAAGCGTACTGCCCCAGGCTGAAACTGATGGTGCGCGCGGCGGCGCCGGCGGTGACGCCCGGATCCGGGTTCTCCCCCTGCGACAAACTTAGAAAGTGAAAATAACCGGCCGCGTAGGTCTCCAGCGCCCCGCGGAATTTGATCAGCCCGATCCAGACGAGCCCGACGCCACCGAGCGTGAGGAACAATCCGGTCACCCACCGCCGGTCAAATCCGGCCGCCGTTTTCCACCACGTCCTGAACTGCTCCACCGCCCCGCGCGTCGTGGCGGTCGCCCGGTCCAAATACAGGGTGGTTAATCCGTGCAGGCCATAGGCAAACAAGACGATCAACGCCCACGAAAACACGTGCAAAAATTTGGCCGGATTGCGGAACATCGAAGCGTATGGCAGTGCGTACAGGAACTGATAAAACGGCGCAAACCGGCCGAACATGAACGCGGTGCTGACGAGCAGCACAGCCAGCCAGAACCCAATCATTTTACGTTGCTCGCCGGAGAAAAACGACCGCCCCCCCCGCAGCGCTTGGCCCAGGGCCCAGCCGGCCACCAACAGCACCAGAATGCCCGCGTAACCGGCGCCCATGCCGTAACGGAAAAAATTCCCCGGCAGCGGTCCCTGACGGTCCGTCTGCAAAAAGGTGTCCCACTCCGGCCCGCGGCCGGCGAACCCCCAATAGCTGCCATCGGCAAACCACTTCTGCGCCCACGGGGGCAGATTGAGCGGTGTATCCATGCGGAAACCAAAGAAGCCCGGCACGACAATGTCCAGCGCCTCGCGCTTGGGCAGACTCCACTGCGTGGCTTCGCTCCACCGCTGGGCGCGGGTCTGCTCGTCCTGCGCCATTCCGACGACGCCTTTGATCTGGGTGGCCACCAGGGAGCTCACCGCGTTGGCGGCAATGAATCCGGCAAACGCCGCAACCACCAACAAACGGCCGGCAGCGAGAAGGAGTTTTGTCCCCCACGCCCCCTCCTGGGCCAGCGCGTGCGCCACCACCCAGGCGGCAATGAAAATGCTGAACATCGCGCCAATATCAGACGCTTCGACCACCCCCATCCCCACCAGCAGGCCGGCGAGCATGACCCGCGCCCAGGGCCGCTGGCGGGGTCCGACCAGCACGCCCAGCGCAAAATACCCCAGGGCAAAGCAGATCGGTTGATTGGCCACCCCCCAGCACGCCGTGGCCATGAAATCACCGTTCAGCGCCGCCGCCAGTCCCACCACGCCACCCACCAGTTCGGAAAAACCCAGGCGCCGGCACAAAAACCGCGCCCCATTCCCCACGAGACACAACGCGATCGGCGCAAACACCTTGGAAAACACCACGGGCCGGAGCAGCAGCAGCAGCAGGTTCGTGATGCTGATGGATTGCAACCCGCCATTCAGGCCGAGCCAGTTCAAATCCGCCCAGGTGCCCGTGAGCGAAGTGGCAATGTCGTGGTACTCCGCGTGCAGCGCCCCCAACGGAGCATCATTGGAAAACACGAGGTACCCGGGCCGCCAGCCACTGCCAAACAACACCGCCAGAACCAGAAACAGGAGCACATTGAAGCGCACCAACGGAGGAAACCCTCCCTCTCCCGCAGGGCGCGGATCGCGACGCAAATTCATACAGTCCCAAATTCGTGTCAGGCTAAGGTTTGAAGACATGAAGGCAAGAAGCGATTGCCCCCGCCGCCCAGGCACCGGCGTCACTTTCCCGGCAGCCGGAGGCCGCCGCCACCCCGGCGCCGCTTGACGGGCGGCGGCGGCGCCTGACATACTTTTTGCATGCCGCAAGACGCGCTCACGGATCGTTCACCGGGTCAGCTTTATTTGGATTTGCTGAAAAAAACGCTGCATTTTTCCTTGTGGGAGGACCCGGGCAAACCCATCGAATCCGTGGCGTATCGGGCCGGCGTGGGGGCGGCGCTCGTGCGGGGAGTGGCCGCCTTGCTGAAGAAAGTGCGACTGCGGCTCGTCGTGCTGCGGGACATGGACCAGGAACGGCGCTACCCGGGCAGCACCTGGCCGGCTTACGCCCACACCATGGTCAGCCGGCAACGCCTGGACAATCTGCAGCAACTGGTCACCACCGTGTTGCAAGAAAACGTGCCGGGGGATTTGATCGAAACCGGCGTGTGGCGCGGCGGCTCGTGCATTTTCATGAAGGCAATTCTGGCGGTCCACGGGGAGGCCACGCGCCGGGTTTTTGTGGCCGACTCATTCGCCGGCCTGCCCAAGCCCAATGCCGCGCAGTATCCCTCCGACGCCGGGGACGAACATCACGTGCATGACTTCCTTGCGGTGTCCCGGGAGCAGGTGGAGGAGAACTTTCGCAAGTATGGATTGCTGGACGAGCGGGTGGTTTTTCTCAAGGGATGGTTCAAGGACACCCTGCCCGTGGCCCCGATTCAACAACTGGCGCTCATGCGCCTGGACGGCGACATGTACGAATCCACCATGGATGCCCTGGTTCATCTCTACCCGAAATTATCCGCCGGCGGGTTTTGCATCATTGACGACTACGCCCTGGCGGGCTGCCAAAAAGCGGTGGATGACTTTCGCACCCGCGAAAAAATCACCGCCCCGCTGGTTGAAATCGATCACACGGGACGCTTCTGGCGGAAATCCTAGCATCTGGACTCGACAAACACGTTTGTTGAGGTTTCCGCCGCAAGCGCCGGTGGTCCGGAGCGTTGAGCCAGCGAGGCTCAAGCGCGCTTCAGGCGGCGTTGATGGAACGCCCCGCCAACAGCCAGGACAAGCAGCAGGCCAGCAACCGAGGGCTCGGGCACGATTTGCAGTTCAACGCGGTCCAGTGCCGGACCGGCCGCTCCCGGCACCAACGAGGTAAATTGGAGCCGGTAGGTGGTGGCGTCCGGGATGAGCAACTCCGGCGTCGTGATGATCACCCAGTTCATGTCCCAGATTGAACGTGAGTCCGCATCCACTCCAAAAGTTCCCAAGGAGGACATCTGCCCGGGGATGCCGAAATCCACGCGCAGGTTCTTGACGCCAGCACCCTGCCCATCGCCCTGCCAGGTAAAGTCTGGATTTGCCGACAGGGCGAATTTGATGACCCAGGTTCCGGCACTCGGGAAAACGAAATCTTGGTAGATGGACCCAGGCAAAAAATAGCCACTTAAATCCAGGGATTGAGTACCACTGGCTGGCTGCCAGTAGGATGCGCCCAACAAATCTATCTCGCCTGAGGCTATCGTCCATCCGAACCCAGTGGGAGCGGTAGTGGAATTGAAGGTGGCGCCAGTGCCGATCGAAGGCGATTCAAAATCACCGTTGACCAATCCGATATTCACATTCGCGCCCGGGGCGTCAAAGGTACAGGCGAGGGCCACAGTGGATACAATAAGGATTTTGATGTTATTTTTCATGAGGTGAGTTTTGGCTGCTGGTTGCTCGATTCGACAATATCTCTAACCGACTGATGGAGGTCCTCAAGCAAAGCTTCCGAAGGTCCGTATTAACCGCCGCCGCGGGCGCCGGCGGCAGATGCGCCAGCATCGCTCGCCGGCCGCCTGCTGGCTAGGCATCGAACCGCGGAAATCCCTTGCGCAAAATCTGCTGCACTTCGTGCATCCGGCCGAAGCGGCAGCGCAAAAAGCGCAACATCCAGAAATCACCATGCCGGCGGACTGCGGCCAGGCGGCGGCGGGCGGCCAGCGTTTGTGGCAGCAGACGGAAAAAATCCGCCAGCGGTGCCAGGCTGATCCGCCGAAATGTCTGCCACCGGCGGGTCATGGCCAGCGTCAACACCCCTTCGGCACAAGTCAACAAGACGGCGGGAATCAACAGGCCCAGCAACAGGTGCTGGGCGTTCTTGGCAATCGTCAACAACTGGTTGCGATTGGCGTAATAGCGTTTGAGTTCACTGGTGCGATGGACGCGCGGTTTGACGCCACCATCGGGATTCACGCCCACCGCGCCGCGGTGATGCACGCGGGCCCGGCCGGCATACACCACCTGCTCGCCACATGCCCACAGCCGCCAGGAAAGGTCCAGTTCCTCCCCGTACATGAAATAACGCTCATCAAACTGTCCGATCCGCGCAAAAACCTCCCGCCGGATGAAGTAAAAACCCGCGATGCAAAACAGCCGGTCCGGAACGCCGTCGCGCCGCGGCGCCACCGGATTGCCGCAAAGGTCCATCCCGTCGCTGCCGCGCGCGGTCAGGGTGTCATCGGCGTATTCCAGGATCGTGGCGCCCGCCGCCGCGGCCGCCCTGCGCTCGGCGGCCGTGTACAGCTGCTCCAGACAG
Organism: Verrucomicrobiota bacterium; assembly: GCA_029573725.1. Lineage (GTDB taxonomy): Bacteria > Verrucomicrobiota > Verrucomicrobiia > Limisphaerales > JADLHS01 > JADLHS01. Next base: position 714,305 of record JAKQDQ010000178.1, on the reverse strand, counting down.
TCCGGCTCAAACCAGGTGTCGCAGTTGATGAAGTAGAGATAGCGGCCGCGCGCGACGGCGGCCGCCCGATTGTTGCCGGGGCCGAAGCCCACGTTGCCGCCAGTGGACAGGAAGCGTCCGCCGGGCCAGCCGGCCAGCAACTGCTGCGCGATTTGCGCCGAATCATCCGTGGACGCGTTGTCCGCCACGATGACCTCACACCGGGACGCCAGGGTTTGTTGCCGCAGCGACTCCAGACAGCGGGGCAGCCACGCTCCATCGTTGTAGAGGACAATGATCACGCTGACCAGCACGGTGGAATCTTCGGCGACCCGCACGGCCGAAAACATGCGCAATGTGCTGGAAGTTGTCAGTTCTTTCTTGTATCGGAAGCCGGCAGACGTTTTCCTGAAGACATGCGACGGCGGGCGGATGAACGGCAATGACGCAATGGGCACCCTCAGAGTGCTGGTGCTTTCGTCCACGCGCCGGGAACGCGATGGCATCGCCGAATATACGCGCCAGCTGTTCAATCCGGCCTTCCTGCCCGGGCGAAACGTGCAAATTGAGGTCCGGAATGTTTCGCCGCTCAATTTGTTAACCGCACCGTTCACCCGGCCGGACATCGTCCATGTGCAGCACGAGTTTTTTTTGTTTGACCGGCTCGTGGGTGTGACGGCCCTGTTGTTTTATCCGTACCTCTGGTTCTGGAGCCGCTGCTTCGGCGTCAAGCTGGCAACCACAATTCATTCCACCTACAACATTGACGACCTGCCCGGCGCGCTGCCGCATTTTGCCCGCTACCGCGCGCTCTTCCCCCTGGGCCGGCTCTATCTCAAGCTGCATTTCCGGCTGGTGGTGGCGTTGTCGGATCGCATCGTGCTGCTGAGCAAAATCGGCGCGGCGCACTTGCAGCGCGCCATTTCCCGCCGGCAGTTCGAGCGCAAGGTGGTGCGGGTGCATCTGGGCAACTATCAGGCCAACATTCAAATGCGAAGGCATGGGCTGCTGGCACAACGCTACGGCGTCGCGCCGGAGGACAAAATATTCACCCTGTTCGGCTTTGCCTTCCCCAACAAGGGTTATGAGCATGCAATTTTTGCGCTGGATCTGCTGGTGCATCAACGCGGCCGCCCCGCGCCCCGCCTGGTGATTGTCAGCGGGGAAACCGGGAAAAGCAGCTTCCCCGGCGGAGGACAGGGCGAATCCTACATCGGCTATTTGCAGCGGCTCACGCGCGAGCGGCAACTCGAAACCCGGGTGATTTTCACGGGTTACCTGGCCAACACCGACCCGCTGCTCGAAGACATTTTTGCCGAGACCTTTTGTTTTCTGTTTCCCTACCTGAACCGGAACTTCCCGTCCGGCGCGATCTCGACGGTGCTGGCCACACGCAAGCCGGTGCTGGTTTCACGCATCCCCTGTTTTGAGGAATATGAAGACCTGCCGAGCTTTGAAGAAAAAAACGCCACGGATCTGGCGGACCAAATGACCGCGCTGCTGGATGACCCTCAATTTCTTGCGGCCGCCACGCGGCGCACCCAGGCCAATGCGGACACGTTTGCCATGGAACGCATCTTCATCCGCCACCTGGAAATTTACCGGCAACTGCGCGCGCGCTGAGCTCACCCGGGCGGGGGGAGGTCGGAAAAACAGCGGGGCAGGCCGTTGCGATGGATCAGGAAGGGCCGCGGCGGTTCGTAATGGTTTTCAGCCGTGAACGGGGCGGCAAACTTGTCGCCCACCAAATCCTGGCGCACAAAATAAGCATTCATGCCGGAGAGATCGCAGCCGACCAGGGCGTACCCTTTTTCCGCCCCCAGCCGTTCGTAGGCTTTCAGGCTGGCACCCATGTAGCTGGTGCAGTTGAACACCAGGTCGGGGCGGTACTCGACCTTCCAATCCACGTCGGGCGGAAACAAGGAATTGTATTCGATCACCGCCACCCGGGGGCGGATCCCCGCCAACGCCTGCCAGACATAATAGGTGTTCCGGTCAATGTCCACGGACAACAAGTCGAATTCCCGGGGGACGCCGGCCCCGTCCAGCAGGCTTCCGGCGTTCTCGGCATTGATAAAGGCGCGTTTCAGCTTCAAATCGCCCCGCGCCAGGGGTTGCCAAAAATGCCGTTGGATCCTGGCAATGGCGCCGTCATCACCGTCAAACCAGAAACCTTTCCAGCCTTGCACCAGCAGGGAGGTGGTGTTGTTTTCCAGCCCCTCGCTGACCCCAATCTCCACGAAGGTCCGATCCCGGATCCCGATGCGGCGGAAGATCTCCGCCACGGCACCATCCTCGCCGTTCTGCGAAAACACCTGCTGCTCATGGCGACAGAGCCGCCGGGGTTCCGCGTAGCGCGGTTCCTTGAGCAGATCGCGCAGGAACTGGTGCTGCGCCAGCAGCGTCTGCCGCTCGATGTTCGCCGGCATCTGGTAAAATTTCCGGCACGTCTCCTTGAAATAACCGAACAGGGAGAACTGGTAGGCCAGACGGCGAAAGAGCGCACTCATAGTCGTATTATTGCCATAACGGATCGGCCCGTTCCAGTTCCGGACGCGCTTCCAGCTCCGCCCGCACCATGTCTTCAATGGTCCGGATGAAGGTCCAGTTGCGCCGCCAGCCCAATTCCGTCTCGGCCCTGGCCGGATTGCCACGGAGACCATTGACCACCTGCTGCGTATTGGACGTGCGATCGGTGACCCTGACAAATTCGCGATAGTCCAAATCCGCCGTCCGGAACGCGCGGTCCACCAGCTCGGCCACCTGGTGCTGCCGTCCGGAGGCAAAAATGTAATCCGCGGGCGCCGGGGCCTGCAACGCCAGCTGATACCCGCGCACCACATCGCGCGCGTCCGACCAGTCCCGCGCCGCGCTCAGGTCGGCCAGTTCCAGTTCCCGCGCGCGGCCGGCCTTGATGGCGGCCACCGCCTGGGCGACACGACGGCTGAGATAATTCGCCGGACGCAGGGGGGATTCGTGATTATAGAGAATGCCGCTGACCACAAATTGCTGGTAGTGGGTGCGATGCAAACGCCCCAGTTGATCCGCGGCCAGTTTGGCGATGCCGTACGGGGTTGCCGGCTGGCGCAAGGTGGATTCGCATTGGGGAGTCTCGGCGGGGGCACCAAACACCTCGGCGGAGGAGGCGAGAAAAATGCGGGCGGCCGGACAGGCCGCGCGGGCGGCTTCCAGCAACCGCAAGGTGCCCAGCGTGATGCTGGCGAGCGTTTCCTCGGGAATGACGAAGCTTTGCCGGGAATCGCTGACGCCGGCCAGATGATACAGTTCCGTTGGTTGCGCCGTCTGCAAGAACCGCAGCAGCGCAAAGGGGTCCGTCAGCGAACCCGTGTGCCACTGGATGGCGCGGATCTGTGCGGCCGGAAACCGGCGGCGCACCCGCGCCTCTTCACGATCGAAAGGGAGGCGCAACAGACCATGCACCGCGTAACCCTGGTGCAAGAGCCAACGGGCCAGGTAGGTGCCGTCCTGCCCCAGGATGCCCGTGATTGCCGCGCATTTCATGACGTCCTACTGGCCCACCAGGTGGACGGTGGGCATGGGCAGCAGAAATTTGCCGCCGCGCTGCAGAAAGGCCGCCTCGCGCTGCTTGAATTCCTCCAGGAAATGCCACGGCAGGACGAGATAATAATCCGGCTTTTGCTGGCGGGAGGCCTCCTCGGAAATAATCGGAATGTTGGTGCCGATCGTGAAACTGCCGTGCTTGATCGGATTGCGATCGGCCACAGCGGGCACCAAATCCGGCGTGATGCCGATGTATTGCAGGGTCGTATTGCCCTTGGTGGACGCCCCGTATCCATGCACGAGCTTCTTCTGCCGCCTGGCCTTCAACAAAAACGCGCGCAGGTCCTTGCGGATTTTTTCGATGTGCCGGCGAAATGCGGCGTAGGGCGCATCCGTGTCGAGCGCCAGCTCAAATTCCTCCAGCCGCAACTGTTGCACCCGTTCGCCGGCGGCGGCGCCCGGCTGCACCCGGCCCTTATGACCGACCGCAATCCGGAAACTGCCTCCGTTGCAATCATTCAACGTAATATCCACCACCTCCAAATCATGTTCGGCGAGCAGACGCTCAAACGGGGCGAGCGAGTAGTACTCCAGGTGTTCGTGACAGATCGTGTCGAAGCTGTTCATCTTGAGCATCAGCGGCAGATAGCTCAGCTCCAATATCCAGACGCCTTCCTCGTGCAGGCAGGCCTGGATGTCGCTGACGAAGGCGTGGGGATTCTCCAGGTCATAAAACATGGCGATCGAGGTGATGATTTTCGGCTTTTCGTACGGATACGCCGAACGCAACGCCGCGGCGGAGAAGAAATCATTGACCACCTGCAATCCCGCCGCCCGGGCGTGCTCCACCATGTTCGAGGGATCAATTCCGAGGCGTTTGAGCCCCCGGGTGCGGTAGGACTTGAGCAGCGTTCCGTCATTGCAACCGATGTCCAGCACCAGGTCTCCCGCGGCGAGCTTGATCAGGCTCTCGCCAAAACCGGCGATGCCCGCAAGATGCTCGCGCATGCTCTGATTGATGCCGGAGCGGTAAAAATAGGCGCGATACAAAATGCGCGGAGGCACGCTGTGCCGCAGCTGCACCAGGCCGCACGCTTCCTGGTCGCGGGCCGGATCACACCGCACCAGGTCCAGCGGAATCCGGCGGCCCACCGGCGGCCGGCCATCCGGAGAGGCAAAGGCCCCGGCAATGTACTGGTCGCCCAGGGACAGCACGGGGGTCAACGCCCGGCTGCCACAAATGCGGCACGTATTGCGCGTCACGAGAATCGGCGAAAACAGCGGCGTCGACATGCTCAAACACTGGCGAAGACCACCGGCGGAATCAAGAATGAACGCCAGCGCGCAGTCGCTAACCGCGCCGCGCGAGCGCCGCAGTCACCGCCGCCCAGACCGCGTCCACCGTCACGGATTGCATGCAGGCCAGCAATTCGGCGGTGGTGCCACGGATGCCATGGCCGTCGTAGCGATAGTACTCCAGTGAGCGTCCATGCGAAACGGGATTGGGCACCACGGTGAACGGATTGCCGTAGGGCAGATTGGTGGGGTTCAGCGTGGGCGCTTCGATCACGATCTGGTTGGGGGTGTGCATCGCCGCCGCCAGATGCATCAGCGCCGTGTCCACACTGAGGAACATCTGGCAGCGCCGCAGCAGGGCCGCGGCCTGACGCAGATTGCCGGTCTCCACCGAAACCACCCGGCGCGGCTCCGTTGCGGCGCAGAGATGCTGATGCTGGCGCAATTCCGCGCCGCCGCCAAACAGGAGGATTTTAATCCCGGGCTGCTCCCGGTTCAGCCTTTGGAACAATTGCCGGTAGCGCTCCAGCGGCCAGCGCTTCAGGGCCAGATTCTTGGTGCCGCCGCTCCCGATGTGCACCCCGAGGCAAAAAAAACGGGCGAGCTCGTGCGCGGAAAAAAAGTCCCCGGCCCAGCGCTCATCGTCCGCGGTTGGATGCACTTCGGTGCGGTGCGGCGCCAGTCTGGGTTTGCCGCCGAGGCAGCGCAAAAAATCAAGATTCTGCTCGACGGTGTGCCGGGCGTAATCCTGGGGCAGGGTCTGGTTTACCAGCAAATGATCCAGACATCCGGAGCAGTCGTATTCATGGCTCAGACGTTCGCGCGCACCAATGAGCCGCGCGATGAAGCGGTAATGAATCCGGCTCTGCGGATGGGTGTTGATCGAAACGTCATAACGCCGGCTCCGCAGTTCGCGCAGAAAACGCCAGGCCCCCGCTTTCGGGCTGTGGAGCAGATTTTTTTGATAGACGGTGTCGAGATGGGGATTCGTCTCGAGCAGATCCTTCGCCCCCGGCCACAACGTCAGGGCGTCAATGCGGGCCCCGGGAAAGTTGGCCCGCAGCTCGGCGATCAAGGGCGTGGCCAGCAGGGTGTCTCCAATGCCGGCGAGTGATATGACCAGTATTTTCATCTCAGGGCCGGGGCGTGACGCCCGGCCGATTGGCAGCCGTTTTATGCAGAAACTTGCGAAACGCAGCAATCAGAAAAGGCGGCGGCGCCACCGGTGCGGTCAACGGTTCAACCCGACCACATTTTGCGGCGTTCCATTCAGAAACGCCCGGAGGTTGGCCACGGCGGTCTCCATCAGGCGCCGGCGCGCCGCCTGGGTCGCCCAGGCGTGGTGGGGCGTGATCAAGCAGTGGTGGGCGGTCAGCAGCGGATTGGTGGCCGTAGGGGGTTCGACCGACAAGACATCCAGCCCGGCACCCGCCAGGCGCCCGGAATTCAGGGCGGCGGCCAGGGCTGCTTCGTCCACCAGCGCACCACGCCCGGTGTTCAACAGCAATGCGGTCGGCTTCATCCAGCCCAGCCGTTCGGCGTTGATGAGCTGGTGCGTTTGCGACGTCAGCGGGCAATGCAAACTCACCACGTCACTGGCGCGCAACAGTTCGGCCAGATCCACAAACCGTACCGGGGCCGGCGCCGGTGGCCGCCGCGGATGATACGCGACGACGTTCATGCCGAATGCGGTGCCCAGTTGCGCCACGGCCGCGCCGATCCGCCCGTAGCCGATGACGCCCAGGGTCCGATCGGCCAGCTCGATCAGCGGGGCATCCCAAAAGCACCAATCGGCAGCCTGCGTCCAGGCGCCGGCCCGCACCCGTCCGGCGTGGTGGCCCACGCGGTTCGTGAGCTCCAGCAGCAGGGCGAACGTGGCCTGCGCCACGGAGCGGGTGCCGTAGGCGGGGATGTTGGTCACCGGAATTCCCCGTTCCCGGGCCGCCGTCAGATCCACCACGTTGGTGCCGGTGGCCAGCACGCCGATGTACCGCAAGCGGGGCAGCCGGGCGAGGGTTTCACCTGACAGGGGCGCCTTGTTGGTCAGGACAATTTCCGCGTTGGCCGCCCGCCTCCCGATTTCGGACACCGGCGTGCGGTCGTAAATCCGGCAGTCGCCCAGCTGCTGCAATTCCGCCCAGCTCAAGTCACCGGGATTGAGCGTGTACCCGTCCAGCACACAGATTTCCATCCGCGCAGCGTACCCGGTGCCGGCGTGGAGGGAAAGCTTGGCGCGGCGGGGTTTCGTGGTAAAATCGGCCCATGAGCGTGGCCACACGACATTGCTGGAAGTGCGGTGCGGAGTATCCGGAGCGACGGTCGCCCGGCCGGTCGGAGACGTGCCTCTGCGGAGCGGATCTGAAGGTTTGCCTGAACTGTGCGCATTACGATCGCACCGTGGCGTATCAATGCCGGGAGCGGCGGGCGGAACCGGTGATGGACAAGGATGTCGCCAATTATTGCGAATGGTTCGAGCTGGCGCGCCGGGTTTACATGGCGCCGGCCGAAGCGCAGTTCCGCGCCGACCGGGCCCGCGACCAATTGAAACGGTTGCTGGGGGGAACCGACCCTGGCAGTTGACACCACCGCTACACTTCACCAAGAATTCAAACCAGACTCACGAGCAAGCGCATTATGACTGAATCAGCCAAGACCATTTCCACCAGTTCACTCCTGCAGGAATCACGCACGTTCCCGCCTGCACCCGAAACCGTCAAACGCGCCTGGATCAACGCCGAACAATACGCGCAGATGTACCGTCGGTCGATCCAGGAACCCGAGCAATTCTGGCTGGAACAGGCGAGGGAGCTTGACTGGTTCAAGCAACCCACCCAGGCCGGCCGCCACACCTGGGACACGGCCGCCCGAAAAATCGAGCATACCTGGTTTGCGGATGGGCAGTTGAATCTGAGCGTCAATTGCCTGGACCGCCACCTGGCCACCCCGCGCCGCGACAAGACCGCACTCATCTGGCAGGGGGAAGCCGAAGAGCAGGTGCGCCGCTTCACCTACGCCGAACTGCACCGGGAGGTTTGCAAGTTTGCAAACGTGCTGAAAGCGCTCGGCCTGAAAAAGGGGGACCGGGTCGCCATTTACCTGCCCATGACCCCTGAAGCAGCCATCGTGATGCTGGCGTGCACCCGCATCGGCGTGATCCATTCGGTGGTCTTCGGCGGCTTCAGCGCGGATTCACTGACCAATCGCATCAACGATTCCGCCTGCCGCCTGCTGGTCACCGCCAATGCCGGCGTGCGGGCGGGACGCGCGATCCTGCTCAAGGACATCGCGGACAAGGCGCTGGAAAGCACGCCCTCCATCGAAAAAGTGGTCGTGCTCAGACACAACGACACGCCGTGCCAGATGACGTCCGGTCGTGACGTGTGGTATCACGATTTGATGGCGACCGCCGCGCCGGAGTGCGCTCCGGAGGTCATGAACGCGGAGGATTACCTGTTCATGCTGTACACCAGCGGTTCAACGGGGAAACCGAAGGGCGTCGTACACAGCACCGCCGGTTACTTGTTGCACTCGGCGTTGACCACCAAATACATGTTCGACATCCACGATGACGATGTGTACTTCTGCACGGCAGACATCGGCTGGGTCACCGGACACAGCTATGTGGTGTACGGACCGTTGTGCATCGGCACCACCACGTTGATGTTTGAGGGCGTGCCCACCTACCCCGACCCTGGCCGGTTTTGGAAGATTGTCGAAAAATTCAAAGTGACGGCATTCTACACGGCGCCCACGGCCATTCGCGCCCTGATCCGCCTGGGAGACGAATGGGTTCACAAGCACAATCTGGAATCTCTGCGGGTGCTCGGTTCCGTGGGCGAGCCGATCAACCCGGAAGCCTGGATGTGGTATTACCGCGTCGTGGGCCAGGAACGGCGGCCCATCGTGGACACCTGGTGGCAAACGGAAACCGGTGGCATCATGATTTCACCGTTTCCCGGCGCCAGCGTGCTGAAACCCGGCAGCGCCAACCGCCCCTTCTTCGGCGTCGAACCGGTGGTCCTGCGGGATGACGGCACGGAGTGCGCCCCCAATGAAGGCGGCAAATTGTGCCTGAAAAAACCGTGGCCGGGGCTGATGCGCACCACGTGGGGTGATCACGACCGCTTCGTGGACACCTACTTCACGATGTTCAAGAACCTGTACTTCTCCGGCGATGGCTGCCGCGTGGATGAAGATGGCGATTACTGGTTGATGGGGCGGGTGGATGATGTGGTGAATGTTTCCGGACACCGCATCGGCACCGCCGAAGTGGAAAGCGCGCTGGTCAGCCATGCCAAGGTGGCAGAGGCCGCTGTCGCCCCCATGCCGCATGACATCAAGGGGCAGGGCCTCTACGCTTTCGTCACACTCAAAGAAGGCATCCCCCCCAGCGAAGATCTCAAGAAGGAACTGGTCCAGCACGTGCGGAAGGAAATCGGCGCCATCGCCGCGCCGGACAAGATTCAATTCGCGCCCGGACTGCCCAAGACACGTTCCGGCAAGATCATGCGCCGGATTTTGCGTAAAATTGCCGAAGGTCATCCCGACCAGGTGGGCGACACCACCACGTTGGCCGACCCCGGAGTGGTGGAGGCGCTGGTGCAGGGCAAACAGTAATCCCCCGCCGGCGTCCAGCGGTTCTGCGCTGGTGTTCGCCCCCGGCTCTGGTAGATTACGGCCATGGATTCCCGGGAAGCACTCGTCGCGCTCAATCTTATTGAAGGCGTCGGGCCGGTGCGCGCACGGGCACTGCTCGAGCATTTCGGGGAGGCTCCGGCGATTTTGCGCGCCTCCCGGTCGCAGTTGCTCCAGGTGCGCAACCTGGGAGAGGAAACCGCCGCCGCGATTTGCGGATGGGAGAAAAGCGTTGATTTGGCGGGGGAAATGAAGCGCCTCAACGATTTCGGCTGCCGGGTGGTGATCCCCTCGGACGCGGAGTATCCGGCCGCCCTGCGGGAAATTTACGACCCGCCACTGGTCCTTTACGTCAAGGGCACACTGACGGCCCAGGACAAAAATTGCGTGGCCATGGTGGGCTCGCGGCAGACCACGCATTACGGACTCGAGACGGCGCGCAAGCTGGCCTACCAACTGGCCTACGTGGGGGTAACGGTGGTGAGCGGCGGCGCGCGGGGGATCGACACCGCCGCCCACCAGGGTGCGCTGGCCGCCAAGGGCCGGACCCTCTGTGTTCTGGGCACCGGCATCAACCTTGTGTTCCCGCCGGAAAATCAGGACCTGTTTGCGCGCATCGCGGAACAGGGGGCCGTCATCTCCCAATTCCCGATCAACCGGAACGGCGACCGACAATCCTTCGCCATCCGCAACCGCATCGTGGCCGGCCTGGCGCTCGGCACCGTGGTCGTGGAAGCGGATCTGCACAGCGGCGCACTGATCACCGCCAATTTTGCCACCGAATACGGCAGACAGGTTTTTGCCGTGCCCGGACGGATTGATTCGCCGCGCAGCAAGGGCTGCCATGAGTTGATCAAGAAGGGCGCAAAACTTTGCGAAAGCGCCGAAGACGTGCTGAGTGAATTTGAATATCTGTTTCCCCCCAGCAACCGGCCGCCGGGGCCGGCCGAGACCGGGGTGTTGCCCGCGCTGGAATTGTCCGCGAACGAGCAGGCGGTGTTGGACACCCTGACCCCGGCACGGGAAACGAGCATTGACGAGGTGATCCGGCGCAGCGGGCTGCCCAGCGCGACGGCGAGCGTGGCGCTGTTGAGCCTGGAGATGAAACGCATTGTCCGGCAGCTGCCCGGCCGGCTGTTCGTGCGCCACCGTTGAACCGTCCTTCCTTCCCGTCCCACCAGCTGTTAATCTAGGAACGACATGCGAATCGGTCCGCTCACGGTGAAAACGCCGCTGTTTCTCTCGCCGCTGGCGGGCTACACCAACCTGCCCTTTCGCCTGGTCATCCGGGAGGTTGGCGGGGTGGGGCTTTGCACCACCGACCTGGTCAACGCACGTTCGCTGCTCGAAAAACGTGCGAAGGCCTTCAAGCTGATTGAAACGAACGCCGCCGACACCCCGTTGGCCGTGCAATTGTTCGGCAGCGTTCCTGAGGAAATGCGCGACGCGGCGATCGTTCTGGCCTCCCGCGGCGTGGCGGCGGTGGACATCAACATGGGCTGCCCGGTGCGCAAGGTGGTCCACGTCGGCGGCGGTTCGGCAATGATGACCACCTTGCGGAAAACCGCGGCGCTGGTCGCGGGCATGGTCAACGCCGTAAAGATCCCCATCACGGCCAAAATGCGACTGGGCTGGGATGCGGACAATTTAACCGCGCCGGATCTGGCCCGCGCCCTGGAAGAGGTGGGCGTGGCGGCGATCTTCGTGCATGGCCGGACCCGGGAGCAGGGTTTCCGCGGCACGGTCAATCTGGCCGGAATCCGCCAGGTGGTCGCGGCCGTGAAAACCATCCCGGTGATTGGCAATGGCGATGTGGTCACGCCGCAGGCCGCCAAAAAAATGCTCGATGAAACCGGCTGCGCGGGGGTGAGCATCGGCCGTGGCGCCTTTTACAATCCCTGGATTTTCCAGCAGACCCAGCACTTCCTGACGACTGGCAACCTGCTGCCGGAAGCCTCCTTCGCGGAACGGATCCGGGTGATGTGCCGGCACCTGGACTTGATGGTCGCAGTCTTCGGAGAAGAGTTGGGATGTCGCATGTTCCGCAAGGTGGCACCGTGGTATGCCCGGCGCTTTGGTCCGGCCGGTGAATTCAACAAGCAGGTGGTCACCGTCAGCTCCCGGGCGCAATTTCACACGATTCTGGCAAACTATTTCCAGTGGCGGCGGCAGTTTCTGGATGCGACCGGCGAGTTGCTGCCACGCTTTCAATCCGCCCCCCTGCAGGCGTCCTTCATGTGTACGCCGGCGGAAGCCGCGCCGCAGGGTGCGATTCCGGTGCCCCGCGGTCCCGTGGAGGTCTGGTAACCATCCTTCAGCCGTCCGGCCGGTCCGGCCGACGGGACCAGGCAGCAGTGCCTCGGCGCAACGGCCCGGCGTCAATCATTGGCCCGTCAAAACCGTTTCGATGTTCTGCTTCAGCTCCCGGTTGACTTCGTCCACCGCGCGATGCCCGTCCACCACGGTGAAACCATAAGATTTTTGCAGCTTGCGGAAGGCGAGGCGCATCAGGGTCTGGTACTCAATGAAACTGTCGTACAAGTCGCGCGACAACCCGAGGTCCATCCCGCTTTCCCAGTAATCCAGCGTGGCCGCCTTGGCCAACACCCTTTGGAGCAGTTCCGCCGGCTCAATGGCCAGATAGAAAACGGCATCCGGCTTCAGCGCGATGCCATACAGGTTTCTCAACCAGGCCGCATCCATCCCGCGCACCATGTCGCGCGCCATCAAGGTGTAAATGTAACGGTCGGCCAGCACGATGAAGCCGGCCTTGAGCGACGGCAGGATCACGTTCTCCAACTGATCGGCGAAGTCGGTCGCGTAAAAAAGGCTCAGCGTGGTATGGCTGAGGATGTTTCCGTTCTGGGCGCGCGCCAGTTCCTCACTCACGAGGGTCGAACGTTTCAGCCCCACCTGCACGGTGGCGTGGCCGGAAATCTCCAGCCATTGCACCAGCAGTTCGATCTGCGTTGAACGTCCCGAACCATCCGCTCCCTCCACCACGATCAGTTTGCCGGCGAGTTCCTCCGGTCTGATACGTGGAATGCCCTCGCCATAAAAACTGCGATCACTGCGCGAGGGCACCTCGAGTTTCGGATGCGCCTTGTTCATGCGGCGGAGTCCTCCTCGATTTCTTGGGGGCGCCGGTTGCGGCCCGCCAAACGTTCGACCGGCGGAGGCAGGGGCAGCGGACTGTTGCGGCGGAACTGGTCAAAATCAATGCGCTGATTGACCAGGCGGCGGACGGTGGTTTGCTGCGTTTCCACGCGCTGGTTCGCGTCAATGGTTACGAAGCTGAACTCCGCACTCATCGCCAGGTACTGGTCCAGAATGCGGCCTTGGAAGATCCGAAAGCTTTCGTAGGGATCCGGCGACAAACGCAGGTCCATGCCGGCTTCGAAAAATTTCAACTTGGGGCGCCCCTCCAGAATGCGGCCCAGGGACACTTCCAGATCCGCCTTGAAGAAAAAGGTGAGGTCCGGCGCGGCGGCAAAGCTATAAATTCCCCGAACCCAGTTCGGGGAACAGCCGCGGACGACATCGCGCGCGAAGGCGGTGAAGACGTAGCGATCGCACAAGACCACATACCCCGCGCGCAACAGCGGCAGCAGGTGCCGCTCGTAACGGTCCGCGAAATCCGTCGCGTGGATCAGACTGAACGTGGTGGGGGAAAGCAGTTCGCGCTTCTTGCCCTTGCTCGTGGCCGATTTGACCAGTTCCGATGAATTCCACTCGCTGAAATAAACCTTCACTCCCTCCGCTTCCAGCCAGCGCCGGAGCAGGTAAATCTGGGTGGATTTGCCGGAGCCGTCCAGGCCCTCGACGGCAATCAGGCGCCCCGGAAAACCCAGGTCAGCGAAAGCTTTCATCTGGCGCTCAAGCTAGTCGCTGGCGGAAACAACTCAATGTTTTTATGGCCGCGAAGGGCTACCCGCCCCCCGACGCTTCCGGCCGGGTCCGGGCAGTTCGGTTCTTGAACAGGCAAAGGGGGCGTCGGTACAATGTCGTTCCTTAAGAATTATGGCCAGTACATTCGCTGCAACTCGAAACCATTTGATCTTCGGACTCTGCCTGCCGCTGGCCGTGCTGCTGGGGTATCTGTTGGCCGAGCCGTTTGCTTCCACCACGGTCGTCGTCGTCGCTGTGCTCGCGGCGGTGTTGATGGTGCCGATCATGCTGCGCTGGTATCATCCGCTCCTGATCCTCAGCTGGCACATGGCGATGTATCCCATCTTTTTCCCGGGCCGGGTGGCGTTGTGGGTGCCGATGGCCCTGGCCGGTCTGTTGTTTGTGATTTTGCACCGGTCGGTGGATGCCAACTATCGCTGGAATCATGAGCCGTCGCTGACCACGCCGCTGTTGGTTTTTGCCCTGGTGATCATCGCGACTGCCGTGGCCACCGGAGGCATCGGTCTGCGCATTCTAGGCTCGAAGGAAATCGGGGGCCGGGGTTACGTCCTGTTGCTGGCGGCCATCGTGGGCTACTTCGTGCTGTCGAGCCGTAGTATTCAACCCCGGCGCGCCCAATGGGCCATCGCGCTCTTTTTCCTGTCCGGCATCACCTGCACCTTCGGTTACCTGGCGTTACGGACCGGGTCCGGGGCGGAGTTTTTGACCTATCTCTTTCCCCTCACTTCCGACTCCGGCGGCGGACCGGTGGGGCCAACCTTCGAGTCTGGCGGCGAACGCATTGACGGATTGATGCCGGCAGCAGTGCTGATTTATTGCTGGCTGCTGGCGCGATACGGGGCCACGGGAATCCTGGCCTGGAACCGGCCGTGGCGGGTGCTGGTTCTGGCCGGCGTCGTGGGCATGGGATGCTTCGGCGGATTTCGGTCCATGCTGGTCTTGATGGGCTTGATTTTCCTCATCCTGCTGTACCTGGAGCGCATTTGGAGGGGGCCGGCCTTCTTGATTTTCCTGATGGGCTTGCTGATCAGCGGCGTCGGCATCGTCTTTTTTGCCAACAAATTGCCCCTGCCGGTGCAACGCACCCTCGCGTTTTTGCCCGTGGAGGTGGACCCCGTCGTGCGAATCGGGGTCGACTCTTCCACGGAATGGCGGGTGCAAATGTGGCGATCGGTGATCCATCTGGTCCCGCAATACCTCTTGCTTGGCAAAGGTTACAGCCTCTCGGCAGAGGATATGTACATGGAGCGACAGGACGCGCTGCGGGGCTTCAGCGAATTGTGGAGTGGCGCGGCGCTGGCCGGCGATTACCACAGCGGTCCGCTATCCGTCATCATTCCCTTCGGAGTCTGGGGGGGGCTCGCCTTCGGTTGGGTGCTTTATGCCGGGACACGACACCTCTACCGGGTGTATCGGGATGGGGCAGAGTCCCTGAGAACCATCAACCGTTTGTTGTTTGCGCTGTTTGTGGCACGTATTTTGTTCTTCCTCTTCGTGTTTGGCGCACTTTACACCGAGTTTTACTATTTTACTGGCATCCTGGGTATGAGCGTTGCGCTAAATTCAACGGAACGGCAATCCCGTGCGGAGTCGGCGGCGGAGGTTGCTGAAGGTGAACTGAATCAAGCGCACAACATGACGATCGCACCCATGAGCAATGAATAACACCCTGGCGATCATCCGCTCCATCGTCATCTACGGCCTCTGCCTGCCGTTGGCGATCTATCTGGGCTACCTGCTGGCCAATCCGGCCGATCGCGTCAGTCTGGCCATCATCGCGGTGGCGTGCCTGTTGCCCTTGATTCCGGCGCTGATGCGCTGGCATCACCTGCTGCTGATTGTCAGCTGGAACATGAGCATGGTGCTCTTTTTCGTGCAGGGCGCCCCCTACCTTTGGATGGTGATGACCGCGCTGAGCCTGACCCTGACCGTGCTGCAGCAAGTCTTGAAGCGCAACGTGCATTTTAACGCACCGCGCTCACCGGTGTTGGCTCTGATTTTCCTCGCCCTGATCATTGTGGGCACCGCCCAGCTGACCGGTGGAATCGGCCTGGCGGCCTTTGGCGGGGATTCCTTTGGTGGCAAGCGATATATCCAGCTGCTGGTCGCCATCGCCGGATTTTTTGCGATCGCCAGTCACCGCATTCCACCCGAACGCGCCAATCTGTATGTCGGTCTGTATTTTCTTGCCGGCGTGACAAGCCTGGTCGGCAGTTTGGCCCCCTGGGTGCCGGGGGGGCTCCGCCTGATCTACGCTTTGTTTCCGGTGGACGACTCCCGGCTGTTTTTTGGGGAGGTAAACTCCGAATATTTGCGCTTGAATGGTTTGACCGTGGCCGCCATGAGCGCATTGTGCTTCATCTTCGCCCTGCATGGATTGAGCGGACTGCTCGGGGTCGGCGAGCGGGCGCGGTTTCTGCCGCTGCAATTTCGCGGCGGCTTCAGCATCAATCAACCCTGGCGTCTGGTGGTTTTCCTCGCGCTGGTGGTGGTGGCGGCCAGCGGCGGATACCGCTCCTACCTGATCACCATCATTCTTTATTGCGCCGCCCTGTTCTTCCTTGAAGGGTTGTTCCGCTCCCGACTGTCGCCGGTGTTGCTGCTGCTGGCGGTGCTGATCCCGGCGGTGGCCCTGCCGCTGGCGGACCGGCTGCCCTTGACCATCCAGCGCTCCCTGAGTTTTCTGCCGATCGAAATTGATCCGCGCGCCGAATTGGACGCGGAAAACTCCTCGGAATGGCGGAAAAAGATTTGGGAACAGGTCATCCCCACCATTCCGAAGTACCTGTTCATCGGCAAGGGCTACTCGATTGACGTGCGGGAATTTGAAAAGATCCGGGCCACCGGGGAATCCAGCAACCTGGCCACCGCGGAATTTGCCCAGGACTATCACAGCGGTCCGTTGTCGTTGTTGATTCCCCTGGGCAGTTTCGGGACCATCGGATTCGTCTGGTTTCTCCTGGCGGCGTATCGCGTGCTGCGCAACAATTACCGTTATGGCCCGCCGGAGTATCAGAAGCTGAACACGTTCCTCTTTGCCTTCTTTCTCGTCCGCACCTTCATGTTCCTCGTGATTTACGGGTCCTTTCAAAATGACCTGGCGACCTTCACCGGCATCGTGGCGTTAAGTCTCAGCCTCAATGCGGGAGTGCGCAAACCCGCCCTGGCCCCGGCCAGACCCAATCCCGCCTACCTGCCCTTCCGCCTTCCCAAACCGGCGCGGTTGTGACGCGACCGCCACCATGGGAACACAAGGGCGCAGTTGCCATCGGGCAAAGACGGAAATATCCTCCCCGATGTCAGGCACAAGTCGCCCCTTGAACACGTCCCCCAACATCACCATCGTCACCCCCTGCCTCAACAGTGAGCGCACCATCCGGGCGACGATTGAAAGCGTGCTCTCCCAGGAGTATCGGGATTGGGAACACTGGGTGCTGGACGGAGGTTCGACGGATGCCACCCCCCGGATCCTCGCGGAGTACCCGCATTTGCGCTGGGTTTCAGAGACTGACGCCGGCAATTATGACGCCATGAACAAGGGCATCGCCCGCGCGCGCGGCGAATGGATCGTCATTCTGAATGCGGACGATTGCTTCCGCCAGGAAGCCCTCAGCACGGTCGCCCGGGCCATCACGCAGCACCCCGAGTGGGACGCCCTGTTTGGCGACGTCGTTTATGTGGACGCCGCCGGACGGGAAATTTACCGCCGCGCCGAAGCGCGCTACGATTACCGGGTCCTGCTGTACGCGGTGGACTATGTCTGCCATCAAACGCTGTTTGTGCGCCGCCACGTCTATCAGCGGCTGGGCGGCTACCGGCAGCAGGAATTCCGCAGTTCAGCAGATTATGAATTCAAACTGCGGCTGGGCCGGGAGCACTGCCCGGTTGGCCACGTGCCGCATTTCCTCGTGAATTACCGGTATCACCAGCACGGGCAATCGGCCGACCGGCGCCTGATTCACAACAGCATTCAGGAGGCGGAGGCCATCAAGCGCGCCTACGGCAATTCCGGCGGCTGGGCCGCGCCGGGACCGAAACTCATTTACAAGGTCAAACGACAATTGCAAAAACTCTGGCACCGCGGCCGCTGCGATCTCGTCCCCGGAAAGTGGAAGCTGCGGCCGCATCTGCGGGAACAAAGCCAGTTTTCATCCAACAGCGGACTGGATCGGCTTTCTCCGCCTTAGCCGGCTTTACGGACGCAAATCTTCCCGTAAAATCAACTGCGGTCCGGGCGGAGCAATCATGTGGCGGATGACCGAAGCAATCTGAATGAACTGGGCAGCGCTGCGTTACTTTTCGTGGTTGGACACCCGCGCACATTTCGTGGCCCAGACGCCACGGTGCGGACGGCTGCTCGACCTTGGTGCCTCCGACGGCGAAACCCTGCGGCACCTGGCGGAGCTGCGGCCGGACTTGAAGTTGTGCGCTGCGGACAAATGCGGACAGCCGGAAAAATATCCCGCGCACTGCGAGTTCCGCCGGGTTGACTTCGTTGCTGATCATCTGCCCTGGCCGGCCGGCGTTTTCGATGCCATCACCTGCATGCACGTCATCGAACACCTGCCTTCGTTGCACAATCTCCTGTCGGAAATCGGACGTGTGCTGAAGCCCGGCGGCCGCGTTTACTTTGAAACGCCCCATCCCAAAACGGTGCACCTGCCCAGCGCGGCCGGAAAATTCACGCTCAATTTCCACGACGACGCCACCCACGTCCAGGTCGTCCCGGTGGAGGTGTTAAGCCGGGCCCTGGCGCACACCCCCTTGCAGCCCCGCGCCAGCGGCATCTCCCGCAACTGGCTGTTTGCCGCCGCGTATCCGTTTTTCTATTTTTGCCGGGAGAGCCGGAAAAAGTTCACCGCCCGTGTGCATTGGATCGGCTGGTCCGCCTATCTGATCGCGCAGCGCCTGCCATGAAACCGCAATTGTTGATCATCGAGCTGTGGGGGTTGGGCGATCTGGTGATCGCCAGCGCGTTTCTCCAGGCGGCGTGCAAACAGTTCGCCGTCACCTTGCTGGCCAAACCTTACGCCCAGGACCTGCGCGATCAACTCTGGCCGGAGGTCGAGGTCATCCCGTTCGTGGCACCCTGGACGGCGTTTCAAGCCAAGTACCATCTCTGGAACTGGCCGTGGGGCGACATGGTCCGCATCCGCAGTCAAATCGCCCGCCGCCACTTTGAGGTGGGACTCTCTGCGCGATGGGATCCCCGCGATCATTTTCTGCTCCGGGCCTGTCGTGTCCGGCGCCGCCTCGGATTCTCCCGGTTGCGCAGCAGCGTTTTTCTCACCGACCCCATCGCCCGCCCCGCGCCCTGGGAGCATCGTTATGAATACTGGCGCGCGTTGGGGCGCGCGCTGCAGCTGGAGCTGCCGGAGCGGCACGATCGGGTGGCCGGCGCCGGGACAAAGGGAAACACCATCCTCATCCACAGCGGGGCGGCGCAACCCGTGCGGGTCTGGCCGTTGGATCGCTACCAGCGATTGGCGCGGCGGCTTCGGGAAAATCATCACCAGGTCATCATTGCCTGCGACCCGGACCAGCAAGCCTGGTGGACCCACCACGGCGAGCCGGCGGTGACCGTACCGCGCTCGGTGGCGGAACTGTTCAGCCTCATGAATGCGGCCCAGGTGTTCATCGGCAACGATTCCGGCCCCGGTCACATCGCGGCGATCCATGGGCTGCCCACGTTTACCCTGTTTGGTCCGCAATTGCCGGAGTGGTTTGTGCCTTTGCATCCCCGGGCGACCTTCATCGAAGGCAAGCCCTGCCCGTACAAACCCTGCTCCGATTACTGCCGCTTTCCCACGCCTCATTGCCTGTGGAACATCTCCGAGCCGGAAGTCTGGGAGGCCGTGCAACGGTTCCTATTGGTGAACCTGCCGCGCGCCGGCGCGCCGGCGTCCGGTTCGCCCCCCGTGCCGGGGTGAAGAAATCAGTCCGCCGCCGCCGCCGGTCGTCCGGGACGGCGAAGGCGTCCGCGGCGCGGGTTCGTCCGCCGGGGGCGCGCCGGGCCGGCGTCGGATTTCGCCGGCGCAGATTTGCGCACAGGTTCGATTGTCTTGGGGCGCGGTTTGGGAACGAACACGATGGGACAGCCTTCGTAACCGAACGCCTTGCGCATTTCACCCGCCAGATACTTTTTGTAGGGATCGGAAAAGAGTTCGTCGCGATTCACGAAGAGCAGAAAAGTCGGCGGCGCCGATTTGACCTGGGTCGCATAGAAGAATTTCAAACGGTGTCCCAGGGCGCTGATGGGTTGGCGGCGCTCCACGGCATCATTGAGGGTGCGGTTCAGCAAGGCCGTGGGAATCTTCTGCTGCAATTGTGCCGCCACGTAGCGCACCACCTCCAGCAAGCGGTCCAGATGGAAACCCGAGCGGGCGGAGGTGAAAATCACCGGCGCGTAGTCGAGAAAAAACAACTGGCGCTGCACCCATTGGCCGAATTCGGCCAGCAGGGTCAACGGCACTTCGTTGCCTTCGTAATGCTGCTTTTTCGCCCGCCGCCGGATTTCCTCCGCCCGCGCCTGGCGCACGGCATCGGCATAAAGGTCCCACTTGTTCACCACCAGGATGCACGCCTTGCGGTTCGCGACGATGGCGTCGGCGATTTTTTTATCCTGCTCCAAAATGCCCTCCTGCGCGTCCAGCACGAGCACGCAAATATCGCTGCGTTCGATGGATTGTTCGGCGCGCTGCACACTGAACAATTCCACCGCATCATTCACCCGCCGGCTTTTGCGCATGCCGGCGGTGTCAATCAGCAGGTATTGCTGTTTGCCGCCCTCCGTGTCGATCTCCAACGGCACGTCCACGGCATCCCGCGTGGTGCCGGCAATGGGGCTGACGATCACCCGCTCGGACCGGGTCAGCGCATTGATGATCGAGGATTTCCCAACATTGGGCCGCCCCACGATGGCGAGTTTCAACGGGCCCCCCGGCGGGGCCGCCACCGGCGCAGCAGCCTCCCTGGAGGTCTCCGTTTCCGCCGCGCCTGCCGCGCCCCCGGGAAGCAGCGCCATGGCCGCCTGCAGCAGATCGTCAATCCCCTCCCCATGAATCGCCGTCACCGGGAAGAGCTTCTCGAATCCGAGTTCCGCAAATTCCGTCGCCTGCGGCTCCATCCCGGCGTTGTCCACCTTGTTGACCGCCACCAACACCGGCTTGCCCGATTTGCGCAGGCGCTGCGCCACTTCGCGATCCAACGGCACGACGCCTTCCTGCACATTGACGACCAGGATGATGGCATCCGCGGCCGCAATGGCGAGGTCCACCTGCTCGACCGCGGCCCGGGCGATCACATCGGTGGAGCGCTCCTTGCGGAGCAGGCCGATGCCCCCGGTATCCACCAGCGTAAAGGCACGTCCCCGCCATTCCGCCTCCGCGCTGACACGATCGCGCGTGACGCCCGGCATATCGTGCACGATGGCGATGCGTCTGCCGACCATGCGATTGAACAATGCCGACTTGCCGACATTAGGCCGGCCGACAATGGCGATTAATCCTGACATGTCGTCAAGATGCGGGAACACCACACCACGTGAAAGGAAAATGGGACCGGGGACGGCCGCCGGCCTCCACGGGAAGCCGCGCCTAACGTCGGGCGCGATAGTAGCGCGGCGCACCGGCTGCCGGCTGCGGGTCCACAAACGTCAGCGGCTGGTTGGTCATGACGACGCCGACCAGCGGCCGCCAGGCCAGCAGATCGTCAGACACCTCCAGCTGGAATTGATCGCCCAGCGCGCTGCTGATCGTCAGCCGGACCGCGGCGGCCTCCGTGATGGAGATCGCGGTGAAGTGAATCGGCGGAGACAGGTTTTCCACGCGCACATTGTCAATAAGCACAAAGGAATCTCGTGCCGGTGCGGCAATGGAGGGGAAAAGGTCCATCAATCCCAGCATGACGTTTCCCTGGGTGAAGGGTGTCGCATTGGGACGCTGGGCGATCAGGTTCCCATCCATCAGCCACAGAACCGTGTTGTTCGTCTGGCGCAATTCGACCTCCACCCAGTTCTTCCCGGGGGCGCCGGGGGTTTCGAACCGGCCGGCTGGAAAAAAATTCTGGTAAACCGTCTGCAGATGATTTGTGCCCACCAGTCCACTCAAGGCGGGCGTGACCAGTTCCACCGGCGGTCCGGCGGGATTCCCCACGTAGGCGCGGTAGTCGCGACTGTCCCCCCCCTCGCCGGTCACGGCAAACCAAATGCCATCGCTCGCCGGGGCCGCGGGCGCGGCCCAATTCACCTGCGTGCCCCAATGATCAATTCCGCACAAAGCATGCTGGGTGCTGCCGGCCACGCCGCTGCCGGTGCCGCCGGTGTTGCCGGGGTAATTGATCCACAGATCAAATTTCAGGGCAAAATTGCCGCTCACCGAGACCTCCCGCGGATAGAGATTGACCGCCGCGTTGGCGCCGACTCCATCGGTGTTCACCGCAAGCCTCAGCCCGCGGGTGCAGCCGTCGGTCGTGTTGGGGGCGGGCGGGATCAACGCCGTCACCCCGTTGAAGGTGTAGGGAATGACACCATAGTCGAAATCGTACGCCACCGTATAATCCGGTATCCCATTATTCGCCCCCCAAAAGATGTCCCAGCGTTCGGCGGCACCGAGGTCCAAATCGTCCTGGAACAACAGGGGAAAAGCGGAAGTCCGGAGGCGCACCACGGCCACGCGACTCGTCGTGGCGCCCACGGCATTGGCGGCCACAACCGTGTAAGCACCGGCACTGGCCGGGGTCAGGCTGGAGATGCTCAGTGTGGCATTGGTTGCCTGCGGCAGGTCAGCCTGGTTGTGCCGCCATTGATAGTGCAACGGTGGGTCGCCAATCGCCAGGGCGGCAAGCTCCACCGTTGCCCCCGGCAACGCCGAATGGCTGGCCGGATGGCGCATCATGACCGGGGCCTGGGAGGCGACGGTGTAGCGCGGAACGGGAATCGTGCCATCGGACGAACCTTCGGCCGCCCCATCGTCGCTCAACAACTGGCACAGCGCGGGACTGGTCAGGACGTTGGTGAGAGTGTCGGGGTGACCATCCACGAGCAGATTCATCTGGACCAGCCGGATGCCGTGCGAGTAATCCACGTACGTTTCCTCGTGTCCGTTGTACAACGGTTGAATGTACGTCCCGTTCAGGTAATGCCAGCCATAGATCACCACCGGCTTGGTAATGGTCGGACCATTGGCAAAATTGGTGTAAATCCGGGCTGAAATGATTACATCTTTTTTTGAGCCGCCCACCAGCGCACCCAATGGATGGGCGTTGGTCAACAGGTTGCGCTGCCCGTCAATGGCGAAATTGGACGCAGCGAACACCGCCACGCTCTGGATGTCATAAACCGCCGGATTGAACGGAACCGGGCTGAGCTTGACGGGAGCATTGGTCCAGATTTGGTTGACCATCCGCCGGGTCGGCAGGGAGCACCCCAGGCGATCGGCCAGCCGCTGCGCGAGCAACGGCGTCATCGGCGTCCGGAAATAATCAGTCTCCGAACCGATCGCCAGATAATCCGGCGTGACGTAATACGTGGCGGTGTGACCGCCGCCGCTGACGGAAACCGGCTGCAGGACGCGCAGCCAGCCGGGCACGTTGCCACTGATGATCTGGGCATAGATCCACTGTTCGCGTTCGCTGCGGGAAAGCGTGGCAATGATGTTGGTGAACTGCGTGCCGGTCGGCGCGTTCGCGGGGCGGGGCGGCAAATCCAATAGCTGGGCCGGGGCCGGCACCGGCCCCGCCGCCAACAAACACAGCATGAACCAGCGACGCACTCTCACAAGTCTGTAATTTGCTTTACCGGTCATTGGGCCAGTCGCGTGGCCAGCCGGCCAGTGGTTGTCTGCCGCATGTTCATGTCATTTCCAATCTTGCCGGCGCACCGCGGGCGCAGCTACAGTCGCACAAAGCTATGAAGTTTCCACTCCTCATTGCGGGCGGATTGATGGCGCTCGGGCTGGCCGGATGCCGGGCCCCCCGGAGCGACAGCTGCCCGGCGACTGCGGACGCCACCGGGGGGCGCATCCCGGCCATCACCTCGGAAAACGGCGTCACTTATACCAACAAACTTCCGAAGCGCTACAGCTACATCCCGCGGGTGTATCCCGTGGATGAACGCGGATTCTCACCGGTGGACAAGGCGCTGGCCCGGGCGTACGCGCGCGAAGAACTGATTGCCGATGATGATGAGGGATCGCTGAATCCGTACGTGCTCAAAGTGATTTCCGGTTATCCCCTGGACGGCTCCTATCCTTACCATTGCGGCTGGAAACCGCGCGAATACGACATTTACAACGGCGTGACCCAGGACATGTGGTACCAGGGCATGGTGGTCGCCAAGGCGTATCCCGACGGGTCGCGGTGCAGCTACTGTTGTGGCTTCACCTTCGAGGTGTTCATCCGCGCCATGAAACTGCGCAACATCCAAAAAGGCCTCGAACCGGATGATTTCAACGGCATGACCTTCAACGATTTGTTCAACATGCTGCAACTCTGGTATATCGAAGGCAAAGGCGATTCGGAGCAACGCGGCATTGTGGGTTATGGGCTGGGCCGGGCGATCACGCAGCTGGAAACGGCGCGTCCCGGTGATTTTCTCAGTTACAGCACCACGCCGCCCGGCGGACATGCAGTGATCTTCATTGACTGGCTGCGCGATGCGCAACACCACATCGTCGGCCTGAAATACTTCTCCTCCAACCTGTCTGGTTCCAAAGGAGTGGGCTATGGCCAGGGCAAGTTCAGCGACGCGAACGGAGGCCGCGGGATTCTGCGCAACTCCCTCAAAATTGCGCGCGTCGGGGCCATCCAAGATTATCGCCCGTTCAACCGTGCCGAGATTCCGGTCCGCAACGCCTACGCTCCCACCCAGCCGACGCGGGTGATTTACGTGCCGCAACCGAAGTAGCACGCCGGGCGTCCGGCGGGCCCACCGCCCCGATCAAATCCCGCCGAACCGGCGGTGGCGTTGCGCGTATTCCTTCAGGGCCGCGTAAAATTGCGGCTCACGAAAATCCGGCCAGAGGGTGGGAGTGATGACGAATTCGGCGTAGGAAATTTGCCACAGCAGGAAATTGCTGACGCGCATCTCGCCGCTGGTGCGGATCAGCAAATCCGGGTCGGGAAAATCGCGCGTGTATAAATGGCCGGCGACCACCTGCTCATTGATCTGCGATGCCGTCAACGTGCCCGCCTGCACTTCGGCCGCGATGCTGCGCACGGCATCCACAATTTCCGTGCGCCCGCCGTAACTCAGCGCGAGGATGAGCGTCAACCCGGTGTTCTTGGACAGGGCCACCCGGGTTTTTTCGAGCTGGACCTGCACCCGGCTGGGCAACCGCCCCACCTGACCAATCACTTCGAGGCGCACGTTGTTACGATGCAACTCGGAGGTTTCCGTCTTCAAATAGCGCAGCAGATACTTCATCAGGGCATCCACTTCACTCCTGGGGCGGTGCCAGTTTTCCACGGAGAAGGCGTACAGGGTGAGGTAACGGATCCCGAGTTCTCCCGCTGCCCGGATGACACTACGGGCGGATTCCGCACCCTGCCGGTGCCCCTCAATGCGGGGCAGCCGCCGCTGCCTGGCCCATCGTCCGTTGCCGTCCATGATGATGGCGACGTGCTGTGGCCGTTTCTCCGGGGCAACCAGATTCAATTGGGACGAAGCCGCGCTCATATCAACCATCCACGCCGGCCATTATGCCCCCGGGCGAGGGCGCTGACGAGCGCAATGCGGCGGCCCCTGGGCGGACGTTTCAAGCGGGCGCCCTCAAACAAAGATGGTTTGTTCCCGGCCGGGACCAACCGACACAATGCACAGCTTTGCGCCCGTCAACTCGCTGATGGCCTTCAGGTAGGCGCGCGCATTTGCGGGCAGCTCGCGCCAGGATTTGCAGCGCTCGGTCGGAGTCTGCCAGCCGGCAAACTCGGTATAGATCGGCGCGCATGCCGACAACGTCCGGATGTCGCTCGGCAGATACTGAAACCGTTTCTTGCCGTGCCGGTATCCGATGCACACCTTGATGCTCGCCACCGTGTCGAGACCGTCCAGGTTGGTGATGGCCAGGTCATCAATGCCGTTGACCATCGCCGCCTCGCGGGTGGCCACGGCGTCGAACCAGCCACAACGGCGCGCCCGCCCGGTCGTGGCGCCAAATTCACGCCCCATACCATGCAGCAGGCTGGAAATTTCCTTGTTTTCGGTGGGCAATGGACCTTCCCCGACCCGCGTGGTGTAGGCTTTCATCACTCCCACCACACGATCCATCCGGTGCGGGGGAACTCCCGAGCCGGTGCAGGCGCCGCCGGCAGTGGTGTTGGAAGAAGTGACGTAGGGGTAGGTGCCGTGGTCGAGGTCGAGGAACGTGCCCTGCGCCCCCTCAAAAAGCAGGCGGGCACCCCGTTTCATCACGCCGTGCAGAAACGGAACGGTATTGGTGACGAACGGCTTCAGAAAGCGCCCCGCCTGAAGGTATTCCGCCAACACCCGTTTAAGAACCACGGGTTTCGCCCCGAGCGCCTTGAGCAGCCGGTTGTTTTCCCTCACGCGGGCCGAAACCTTCTCCGCCAGCCGGTCGAGGTCAACCAGATCACCCATGCGCAAACCGGTGCGCGCCACCTTGTCTCCGTAGGCGGGGCCAATCCCGCGTTTGGTCGTGCCGATTTTATTCTTGCCGTGCAGCAGCTCGCGACGGGCATCCAGCTCGCGGTGATAGGGGAAAACGACGTGAGCCGTTTCGCTGATGACCAGGTTGCGGCCCACCTTCACCCCGATGTTTTGCAGCCCCTGGATTTCGGCAACCAGACTGAGCGGGTCGATCACCACGCCATTGCCAATGACACAGAGCTTGCCGCGGCGCAGGATGCCCGAGGGGATCAGATGGAGGACATATTTTTGCCGGCCCACCCAGACGGTATGGCCGGCGTTGTTGCCGCCCGCATAACGGACCACCACATCCGCTTGCTCGGTCAACACATCGATGATTTTACCTTTGCCTTCGTCGCCCCACTGGGCGCCGACGAGTATTGTATTTCCCATAAGCCAAACTCCGCTTGGAACAATAAAAATCCCCGAACGTGGCTTCGGGGCAAAGCGATTCAATCTTTGCGGGCGGAGACTAGGGAAGTTCGACGCAGGTGTCAATTTTTCGCTCGCGACATTTCACCGGCCGGGCGGGGGCAAATGGCGGCGTCCGGCCCGGCCCCTCCGGCTGGCCCGCGGCGGTGCGAATGGGCCGGGTTTTTGTGTTTATTGGCGCAAATCCCCGCCTATACTGAAGGAGTTGTATGGTATTGGACTTCACGAAAATGAACGGAGCGGGCAACGACTTCGTGCTGTTGGATAATCGCGCGGGCCGGCTCAAGCTGACCCCGCCGCAAATCGTCCGCCTCTGTGACCGGCACCGCGGCGTGGGCGCGGATGGGGTCATGCTGCTGGTGCCGGCGCGGGGCGCGCAGGCGGACTGGGCCTGGGATTTCTATAATCGCGACGGCAGCGCGGCCGAGATGTGCGGCAACGGAGCGCGCTGCTTTGCCCGGTATGTGCAGAAAATCACCGGAAGCAACCACGATTTTACCTTTGAAACGGCTGCCGGCCTGATCTCCGCCAGCTTCGACGGCGCCCGCGTCACGGTGAATCTCACCACACCGAGAGCGCTGGAACTGCATCAGGTCGTAAAGCTTGCGCAGGAAACGGTGACGCTGCACTCGCTCAACACGGGGGTGCCGCACACGGTGCTGTTCGTGCCCGATGCGGACCGGGCCATGGTGAGCCAGAGGGGACCGGAGATCCGCCACCATCAACATTTCGCGCCGCAGGGAACGAATGTGAATTTTGTCCAGGTGCTTGGCCCGAATCACATCCGCGTCCGCACCTTTGAACGCGGCGTCGAAGGCGAAACCCTGGCCTGCGGCACCGGCGTCAGCGCGGCGGCCATGATTGCCGCGCGGGTTCATGGGTTTTCCTCCCCCGTCCAGGTGCAGGTGCAGAGCGGCGATCAGCTGACCGTAAGTTTCACCGAAACGCACGGCCAATTCCGATCCGTGAGCCTGACCGGTCCCGCCGAATTCGTTTTTACAGGTCAAATTGAAATTTAACCACCCAATGACGGCCACCCTCCGCACGCCCGGCAATTGTTTCGTCTGAACCAGAAAACCAACAATGCAATTCACTGGCACCTACACCGCAATCGTCACCCCGTTCAAGAAGGGCAAGCTCGACGAAGCCGCCCTGGAGAAGCTGATCAAGGCCCAAATCAAGGGTGGGGTGGACGGGATCGTGCCTGTCGGCACGACTGGCGAATCCGCCACCCTGGACTATGAGGAACACATCCACGTCATTGCGTTGGCGGTCAAATTCGCCGCCGGCCGGATCAAGGTTATCGCCGGCACCGGCGGCAACTCCACCCAGGAAGCCATCTTTCTGACCCGGGCGGCGGAAAAGGCGGGTGCCGACGCCTCGCTGCAGGTGGCCCCGTATTACAACAAGCCGACGCCGGAAGGGTTGTTCCGCCACTTCCATGCCGTCGCCCGGGCCACCCGGCTTCCCATCCTCCTGTACAGCATTCCCGGCCGGTGCGGCATCGAAATCGGCGTGGAAACGGTGAACCGTCTGGCGCACGACAGCGTGAACATTGTCGGCATCAAGGAGGCTGGTGGCAACGCGGATCGGATTTCCCAATTGCGCGCCGCGCTGGGGGCCAAATTCACAATCCTGAGCGGTGACGATTCGCTGACCCTGCCATTTTTAGCCGTTGGCGCACACGGCGTGGTCAGCGTGGCATCCAACGTGATCCCACATGAGGTGTCGCGGCTGGTGCGGACGTATCAACGCGGCAACACTTCGCTCGCGCTGAAGATTCACGAGAAGTATTACGCCCTGTTCAAGGACCTCTTCGTGGAAACCAATCCGGCCCCCGTGAAGGCGGCCCTGGCCCTGTTGGGACAGCTGGAGGAGGAACTGCGGCTGCCCCTGGTGCCGATCAGCGCCGGCAGCCGCGAAAAACTCCGGAAAACCATGAAGGCCGTGGGCCTGTTGAAATGAGCTGCGACACGGGTGAATTGTCCTTATGACAAAAATCATCATCAACGGCGCCAAAGGGCGCATGGGGCGGGCGTTGCTGGCCTGCGCCGCCAACCGGCCGGAAATCGAGGTCGCCGGCGCGATTGACCAGGGCGACGATCTGGCCGCCATCCTGCCGCGCGCCGAGGTGGTCATTGAATTCAGCTTTCATACCGTCACCCCAGGGGTCGCGGCGCTGTGCGCGCAACAGCGCAAGGCCCTGGTCATCGGTACGACCGGCCACAGTGCCGGCGAGAAGGAGGAAATCCATGCGGCCGCCGGCCGGATTCCCGTGGTGATGGCCTCCAACTTCTCTACCGGAATCAACGCCTTGTTCTGGCTGACCCGCAAGGCGGTGGAAATCCTCGGTCCGGATTTCGATCTCGAAGTCGTCGAGATGCATCATCGTTTGAAAAAAGACGCGCCGAGCGGCACGGCGACGACGCTGCTCGAAATTTTGAGTGCCGTGCGCCAGGTGCAACTGCGGGACGCGCTCCGGCATGGACGCGCGGGAATTGTGGGCGAGCGCACCCGCAACGAAATCGGAGTTCACGCCATTCGCGGCGGCGATGTGGTGGGGGACCACACCGTCATTTTTGCCGCCAACGGCGAGCGGGTGGAATTGACGCACCGGGCCTCCAGCCGGGACACCTTTGCGCACGGCGCGCTGCGCGCCGCACAATGGGTGATCCGGCAGCCTCCCGGCCTCTATGACATGCAGGATGTGCTGGGGCTGAAATGACCGCCCGCGCGCCGCAGCCGCCGGCGGCGTCCAAGGCACAAATGCGTTATGGCCCGGAGGCAACAGCCCGAATGGCGGATGAATACCGGGATCACCACCGCCGTCCGTCAGATTCCGGACAACGAGCAGCGGATCATTGAACGCGGCGGGCGCAGTCGCCGATGAGCGGAACCACCGGGCAAGGATTTTGAACCACATGACGGCCTACATTGCACTGGGATCAAATTTGGGCGACTCGCCGACGATCCTGAAACAGGTCATGGCGCGCTTGGAAGCGCTGTCCCGTCAACCCCTGAGACGCTCGTCTCTCTGGCAGACCACGCCCGTGGACTGTCCGCCGGGTTCTCCATTGTTCATCAATGCCGTGGTGGCCCTGGACCCGTTGCCGGACGAGACCTCCTGGTCGTTGCTGCGCCAGCTGCAAGCCCTGGAAAAAGAATTTGGGCGGTTGCCAAAGAAACTGCTCAATGAACCCCGCCGCCTGGACCTGGACTTGATTGCCTACGGCGGTGAAATCTCCACGCGTCCGGAACTGGTGTTGCCGCATCCGCGCGTGCATTTGCGCCGCTTCGTGCTGCAACCGCTGAGTGAAATCGCGCCGGAACTCATTTTACCGGGGCAACGCGCGACCATCGCGCAACTGCTGGCCACGCTGACCAGCAAGGAAATCGTGGTCAAATTAAACCCGTAATCCGCGGTTCAGGCCCTGGCTGGAGGGCGAAACAGCGCGACAAAGAGCAGGAGAATGACGCCGGCGAAGGCGGCGGGCGCGCCCCACAGGGCCTTCCATTTGATGGCGCGGAGCTCCGTCTTGCGGGCGGCGGCCATTTCCTCCGTGGCGACCTTCAAACTGGCTTCCAATGCGGGTTTGTCGGCGGATGACGCCCGGGCAATTTCCCCGTTCAAACGGCTTACCTCCGCCGCCCTGGTCGTCACGATTTGGGCGGCGGCCCGGGACGCCTCCGGCGTGTTGGCCGCTTCAATCCGGCCGGCGATCTGGGCGCCAATCATCATCCCCAGCCCGAGCGTAAAGAGAACCAGCAGACCCTGCGCCTGCGCGCGGACTTGCTTGGGCGCCGCTTGATCGGTGTAAATCTGGCCGGTCACGAAAAAGAAATCATAACAAACACCGTGCAAAACAATGCCCACAATGATCATCCAACGCACTTCGTCCGCGGCACCAAACGCGAACAACGCATAGCGCGCCACCCACGCCAGCATCCCGACGGCGAGCATCCACTTGACCCCAAGCCGCATGAAGAAAAATGGCATGACCAGCATGAAGAAGATCTCGGACATTTGACCGTAGCTCATGGTCTGGCCAATTGGCAGCCCGGTCATTTCCACGATGCGGCTGGTGATCTGGTAGTAGAAGGCCAGCGGGATGCAGATCAGCGTCGAGGCGGCAAGGAACACCAGGTAAGACCGGTTTTTCAGCATGACTAGGGCGTCCAGGCCAAGGATCTGGCGCACACTCACCGGGCCGGAGGTGGTGGGAGGGGTGTTCGGCAGGAGGAAACTGAATCCCCCGAGCATGAGCCCCGCACCGACGGTCAGATAAAACATGCCGATGCTCGTATCGAAACCCAGGCCGGTGATCGCCAACCCCGCCGCAATCCAGCCGATCGTGCCCAGCACGCGGATGCCGGGAAATTCCTTTTCGGGATTGGTCATGCACTTCATGGCGATCGTGTTCGTCAGCGCGAGACTGGGGAAGTAGGTGAGCATGTGGGCGAAGAACAGGAGATTGATGGTGCCCGGCGAAGGTTGGGCTGATTTCATTACAGCGGTGGCCGCAAACATCGCCGCCGCCCCCAGCAGGTGCATGACTCCGAGCACTTTTTGCGCGGCAAAAAAGCGGTCGGCAATCATCCCCACAAAAAAAGGGGCAATGATGCCCGCGATGGGGCCCACCGAGTACATGGTGGCGAAGTGTTCGGCCTTGAAACCAATGGTCGCCAGATAATTGGGACCGGTCACGTACCACGCGCCCCAGACGAAAAACTGGAGAAACATCATCACCGAGAGTTGCAGACGAATGGAAAACTTCATGGTGGGCTCAGGATAAGGAGAGCGCCCCCCCGACGGCAAGCGGTGAAGTAACGCCTTCCTG
Source organism: Verrucomicrobiota bacterium (assembly GCA_029573725.1). Lineage (GTDB taxonomy): Bacteria > Verrucomicrobiota > Verrucomicrobiia > Limisphaerales > JADLHS01 > JADLHS01. Next base: position 683,051 of record JAKQDQ010000178.1, on the reverse strand, counting down.
CGCCGGCAACGTACACCCGGCCGCGGACGCTCCCGACTGCCGCGTTGTCCTGCTTTGCAGGCGGCGTGTCTGTGGACGGGACAACGCCACCGCGGTTCCCCGGCCGGATACGGGGATATTCCCCAATTCCCCGCGGCAGATTGGGTTGGCTTCCAACTTGCGTCGTTGCGACCCAAAGTCAGGAGAGTGCTGGATTTTTGACGAATAATGCAAACGAAAGACGTGAAGCCAACGGCGCCGAACGACGTGAGAAAACGGATTTTGCTGGTGGATGATCATGCCGTGGTGCGCTTCGGCATCGCCCAATTGATCAATCGCCAGGCCGATCTGGTCGTCTGCGGCGAGCAGGAGGACGCCCGGCGCGGGCTGGATGCCATCCTGCAACTCAAACCCGATCTGGTCGTGGCGGATTTATCGCTCCGGGACAGCAGCGGACTGGAACTGATCCGCAACGTCAAGGCGCAATATCCGGGGTTGCCCATTCTCGTCGTCAGTGTGCATGACGAATCCATTTACGCCGAAATCGCCTTCCGCGCCGGCGCGCTCGGCTACCTGATGAAACAAGAGGCGCTGGAAAAAATCATTCTCGCCATCCGCCGGGTGCTCAACGGCAATGTCTACGTCAGCGACGCCCTCGCCGCCAAAATGCTCCAGCAGCAGGTCCGCGGCAACACCGACGTCCAGCAACCCGCCATCAAGTCCCTCAGCGACCGCGAAGTGGAAGTGTTCCATCTGATCGGGCAATGGAAGAAGACGAAGGAAATCGCGGGTGAACTGCATCTCAGCGTCAAAACCGTGGAGTACTATCGCGAGCAGATCAAACGAAAGCTGAACCTGCGCGACGCCGCGGAATTGACCCAGTACGCCACCGCCTGGGTTCAGCGCGAAGTTCCCACGTAATTTCCAGTCGCGTCCGCTGGTAGGTTTGTCATTTCCCTCATCCGGGGCCTTTCCGGATGAGGGTTTTTTCTTGCCCCCGGGGCGGCCCCGGGAGGTCGCCGGGCTTTTCATCCGTGGAGACGGGACCGGCTTTCCCTTGTTGAGCGCCGCTCCCCTCGGAGTTACCGGTTCTTCGTAAATCCGGCATCCGGATTGGCAGCAAGGAAGAACTGACATGCACGATTCCCATTGGTGGTTGGTCAAACTGGTCCTCATCCAGACGGCGTACCTGATCATGGTGATCTGGGGAATGCGGGCATTACAACGGAAAGCCTCCCGGTTGCGGGTCAGCCGCGACGGGGTGCGCCGCCTGGACCGCCTGCGCTGGTCCCCGTCCGCCACCCGGATCCCGAAGAATTCCTGAACGATGATGAGTGCAAACATTCGCCTGCTGATCGTGGATGACCATCCCGTGGTCCGACAGGGTGTCCGCCTGGCCTTGGCGGGCAGTCCGCGGATCCAGATTGTTGGTGAAGGCCGCAACGGCCGGGAAGCGTTGGCCCTGGCGCAACAACTCAAGCCCGACGTGGTGTTGATGGATCTTGACCTGCCGGAAATGAGTGGTTTGATGGCGGTGGATTTGTTGCATCGCGAACAGCCCGGGCTCAAAGTCCTCGTGTTTTCCGGTTATTCCAAGCCGGACTACGTGATGCGCATCATCCGCAGCGGCGTCCGCGGTTTCCTGCTCAAGGAAGCCCCTCCCGAGGAAGTGTTGCGGGCCATCGAAGCCGTCCATGCGGGCGCGCCGTATTTCAGCCCCGACGTTGCGCGCATCGCCTTGAACCGCGTGGTGCAAGGTGCGGAAAAGCGGGATCCCTCGCTCACCCGTTTGACCAACCGTGAGCGGGACGTGCTTCTGTACATTGCGGAGGGATTCAGCAACAAGGAGATCGCCATGCAGCTGGGCATCGGCGTCCGCACGGTGGAAACCCACCGGGAACGCATCATGCGCAAACTGGACATTCACAGCATTGCCGGCCTGACACGATTCGCAATTTCCCAAGGCATGGTGTCGCTCCTCACCAGCCCGTTAAGCCCAACGCCGGCTCCGCTGCACGCCAATTGACCCGCGCAGTCGGATGACGCGCGGGAAATGCCCGGCGCCACCACCCGGAGGAAAATCGTTCCCGGCTTTTACCGCCCTTTCCCCCGACGCCGCCCGTCCACCCGTGACTCCGGACCGGCCCATGCCGGCGCACACCAAAACCGGCTTGTGCCAACCGGGACGGCCCGGCGAAAAACCGCGGTTTCCGGCAACGGCGGCCGCGCCGCCGCGCCTGGGAATAGCTTGTGAGAAAGAAAGTTTTGCGCGAACCGGCGGAATGAGGTCACATATCCGCGGCATGATTGATACTGTTTCCGACACCTCCCTGCCGGCGGAAGACTTCAAGAAAACGCGACGGCGGCCCGCGCCAAAAGCAGTTGTTCCATTGGACCGTCTGCCGCCCCACTCGGTCGGGGCCGAGCAGGGGGTGCTCGGGTGCGCGCTGCTGGATCCGAACACCTGCCTGCCCTTGTGCGTTGAGAAACTTCAGGCCAACGCCAAGGTCTTTTACGACCTGCGCCACCAGACGATTTACGAAACGTTGCTGGCCATGTTTGACCGGCGTGAGACGATTGATCTCATCACCGTGCAGCAGCGCCTGAAGGATCGCGGCGCGTTGGATCAGATCGGCGGCATTGTCTATCTCAACGCCCTGCAGGACGCCGTCCCGTCCACGGCCAACCTGGGCCACTACACCGAGATCGTGGAGGAGAAATTTCTGCTCCGCCAGCTGATCCAAGTATGCACTGAGACGGTGGGCAAAATCCACGAACACCAGGGCGAACTCAACGCCCTGTTGGACGAGGTGGAACGCGATATTTTGCGGGTGGGCCAGAACCGCGCCGGCGGCCGCACCCAGCCCATGCAGCAGCTCGTCAGCAAGGCCATTGACAACGTGGAGGTTTTTTTCCAGCGCCAGGGTCAGTTGACCGGACTGGCAACGGGTTTTCCCGACCTGGACCGGATGACCGACGGCCTGCATGGCGGCGAAATGGTGGTGATCGCCGCGCGCCCCAGCATGGGCAAAACCAGCCTCGCGATGAACATTGCCGCCCACGTCGCCATCAGCCAGAAGTTGCCGGTCGGCGTCTTCAGCCTGGAGATGACCGCGGAATCCCTGGTGCTGCGGATGCTGTGCTCCAACGCGCGGGTGAACCTGCGGAGCATCCGTGAGGGCTTCATGAGCGAGTCAGATTTTGCGGGAATCGCCCGGTCGGCGGGCGAGATGTCCCAGGCCCCGTTGCACATTGACGACACACCGGGACTCTCGGTTTTTCAACTGCGCACCCGGGCGCGGCGGCTGTGGCAACAACATGGGATCAAGCTTTTTGTGATTGATTATCTGCAGTTGCTTAACTCTACTTCGCGCCGGGCACAGGACAATCGGCAGCAGGAAATCGCCGAAATCTCCAGCGGCCTCAAGGCGCTGGCCAAGGAATTGAACGTGCCGGTGATTGTGCTCGCGCAGTTGAATCGGGATGTGGAAAAGGACAAGTCCCGAAAGCCCCGCATGTCCGATCTGCGCGAATCCGGCAGCATCGAGCAGGACGCGGACCTCGTCGGGCTGCTTTACAAGCCCAACAGCGAGGAGGACGACGTGACACGAGTGGATGAGGGGGGCGAGGGCCTGGCCATAAACCTGTTGATCGCCAAACAGCGCAACGGACCGACCGGCGATGTGCCCTTGACGTTTTTGAAACAGTTTACGCGATTTGAAAGCGCAGCGAGAGTTGGCGACGAAGATCTGCCGGAATAGGACCGTTCGAGTGCGAGCGGTGCTGCGGCTTTGCCTCCTGATCGTGTGCGGCGGCTGGATGCTCCCGGTGCCGGCCCAGGAGGCGGCGGAATTGCCGAAGATTTCGCGCATCGAGATCAGGTTCGCCGGACCGGCCACCATCAGCGAAGCCATCATCCGGGACAATCTCCGTTCGCGGGTCGGCGAGCCTTACCGACCCATCACGGTGGACGATGACATCCGCAATCTTTACAAAACCGATTTGATTTACAACGTCCGGGTCACGCGCGAAAAGGCCGCGGACGGCACCATGATCCTCACCTACGTGGTCCAAGCCAACCCCCGCCTGGTGGACATCAAACTGGCGGGCAACGCCAAACTGAAGGATTCCGCCATCCGTAAAAAAATCACCTCCAAGATCGGCGAAGCACTGAACGAACGGAAATTGTTCACCGATTCACGCGCCATCCAGGAGCTGTACCAGAAAAAGGGCTACCCGCAGACCGAGGTCAAATACGTGCTGGACATTGACGAGGCGTCCGGGCGCGGCACCGCCACCTTCGAAATCAAGGAGAGCCCGAAAATCAAGATTCGCGACGTGGAATTCGTTGGCGCCGAGGCGTTCTCACAATCCAAGCTGCGGAAAGTCCTCAAGGGCACGCGCCGGCACTGGCTCTTTTCCTGGATCACCCGCAATGGTTTTTTTCGGGATGAAAAATTCGCGGACGACAAGGAGTTGTTGAAGGAGTTCTACCGGGGCCACGGCTACCTCGACTTTGACCTGCAAAATGTCGAGTTTGTTCACACCGCAACCAACAGCATGACGCTGCGGCTTCACGTTTTCGAGGGGCGCCAATACCGGCTGGGAGCGGTGACCTTCATCGGGACGACGATGCTGCCCACCAACGCCGTCAGCACCGATTTCCAGGCCGGGCCCGCACCCAAGGACCCCGCGGAACTGCGCAATTGGAGTGAAGCCGTGACCCTGCATCAGGACTTCAAAATGAAGCCCGGCGACGTCTTCACCTTCAAAGGCATGGCGCAGGACGCCCAGGCCATTGAAAATTTCTACGATGCGCGCGGGCACATTGATGTCGCCCGGGGCGGCAACCTGAAGACCCGGCGCATTCCCAATGTCGAAACCGGCACGATGGATCTGCAGTATCAAATCGAGGAGGGTCAGAAATCTTACGTGGAAAAAATCACCATCCGGGGCAACACAAAAACCAAGGACAAGGTGATCCGCCGGGAGCTGGCCATCTCCCCAGGCGAAACGTTCGACATGACCCGGGTCCGGCTCAGTCAGCAACGCCTGCAAAATCTCGAATACTTCAGCAAGGTGGATGCGCGACCGGAGGATACCGACGTCCCCAACCGCAAGAATCTGCTGGTAAGCGTGGAGGAACAACGCACCGGCAAGCTCACCTTTGGCGCGGGCTTCAGCTCGATCGATTCGTTCGTCGCCTTTACCGAAGTCACCCAGGGCAATTTCGACCTGTTCCATCCGCCGCTGTTCACCGGTGGCGGACAGAAATTCCGTCTGCAATTGCAGGCCGGCACCCGTCGGCAGGACTACGTGCTCTCGCTGACTGAACCCTGGTTTCTGGACCGGCGGCTGCAGTTTGGAACGGAGTTGTATTATCGGCGCGCCGATTACCAGAGCCTCGACAACCTCTACGATGAAGTGCGGGGCGGCTTGCGGCTCAGTTTGAGCCAGGCATTGCCGCGTCCGCTGTTATTGGATGACCTCTTCGGCAAGGGGGATTTGATCGGCGGGGTTTACTTCAATGTCGAAAACACCGGGATCCTCCTGGAAAACGGCATTCACGATGACCGGCTCGTGACGGTGCCGGGCCAGCCGTGGCCGGTGCAGGACGGCCACAATGCCCCCTACGCCATCGTGCGCGAGGGCGGCTATTCGGTCCTGACGCGCGTCGGGGCGAGCCTGGCGTATGACACGCGCAATGCGATCCGCTTGCCCAACGGCGGCCAACGGACAGAATTGCGCGCCGAAGTCACCACCAGCGCGCTGGGCGGCGAAAAGGATTTTTACAAACTGGAATTGCAGTCCATGTGGTTCTTTCCCGGGCCGGCCAAGGGGCATGTGCTGGAAGTGGGCGCGCGGAGCGGCGTGACTGATGGCCTGCGCGGCGACAGCGTGCCGTTTTATGAACGCTATTACCTGGGCGGTTTATACTCGTTGCGCGGCTTTCGCTACCGCGCAATCAGTCCGCGCGAGTTCAACACCCAGACCGGCAGCTACTTCAACGAGCCCATCGGCGGCAGTTCGTACTGGTTCGGCTCCGTGGAATACAGCATACCGCTGATCGACACGGAAACCGGCGCAGGCGTCCGCCTGGCGGCCTTTTACGACATTGGCAGCGTGGGTGGCAATGCGTACAGCTTCAACTCAAGTGGCTACAGCGACAACTGGGGATTCGGCATCCGCCTGAACATTCCTCAACTCGGCCCGCTGCGCCTCGACTACGGCATCCCGATTCATCACGACCAGTTCAGCAATGGCCGCGGGCGGATCCAGTTCGGAGTCGGCTGGCAACGGCCTTTCTAAGCATGAAAACGCAGTTGCAATTCTGGGGTGAAAACGGAGGCTGGATCGCGCGGCGGCTGGTCATTTGCCTTGGCCTGGCCGGCTGGCTGGCCACGCCAGCCGTTGGTCCGGCATCTGCCATGGGCGCCCTGGCCCATCGCGCCAGTCCTTCTCCGATGACCTTTGAACAAAACCTGGGGCAATATCCCGGCACGGCAAACTTCGTCGCCCGGGGCCCGCATTACCACCTGGCGTTGACCCCGACAAAGGTCACGGTCACCGTGTTCCGCCCGGTCCCGGCCGCCCGGGAACAGAGCCAGGCTTCCCGCTCCTGGCCGGCATCGGTCCCGACGCGCCGGTTTGAGACCCTTGCCGTGAAATTGCGCGGCGCCAATCCGCAGGCTGGCATCGCGGGGGACGGAGCGCCGGCGAACCGGGCCAATTACTTTCTCGGCAGCGACCCGGCGCGGTGGCGCACCGGCGTGCCCTGCTACGCCCGCGTCCGGGTGCAGGACGTGTACCCCGGCATCAACCTCGTCCACTACGGCACCCAAAATCAGCTGGAATATGATTTCGAGGTCCGGCCCGGGGCGGACCCGGAATTGATCTGCATGGTGTTTGCCGGCGCCCGCGAACTGCGGCACGACCCGGTGACCGGCGAGTTGATCGTCACCCTGGGCGAAGCAGAACTGCGCCAGCCCAAACCGGTCATCTACCAGCAGGTAAATGGCGAGCGGCTGCCCGTGCCGGGCGGGTACCGAATCGCCGCGGATGGCACGGTGCATTTTGCCATCGGCGCGTATGATTCCACCCGACCGTTGATCATTGATCCCGTGCTCAGCTATGCCCGCGCCTGGGGCGGGTCAAGCGACGATGTGTTCTGGGCGATCGCCCTGGACGCACACGGCAGCATCTACGTCGCAGGCGAGACCCTCAGTCCCGGGCTGGCGACGGCCGGCGCGGCACAAACCAACCTGGCCGGCACGCTTTTTGGACACGGCGACGTTCTGGTGGCCAAGGTGGACAACCAGTGCCAAACGACGAACTACCTGACCTACCTCGGCGGGGCCGCCTACGAGGCGGCGTTCGCCATTGCCGTGGATGCCGGCGGGAACGCTTATGTGACGGGGTACACCGGCTCCACCAATTTCCCGGTCCACCAGGCACTGCAACCGGAAATCGGGGGCAGGGTTACGCCCGGCTTTGGCACACCGCCTCTGGATGCCTTTGTGGCCAAGCTCTCGGCGTCAGGCAGCGAGCTGCTCTTCTCCACTTTCCTCGGAGGCCACGCGGATGACGTCGGTCTGGGCATCGCGTTGGACGCTGCGACGAACATCTACGTGGTCGGCCAGACCCTCTCCACCAACTTCCCCACGGCCAATTCCACCAATGCAACCCCGGGCGGATTCGAGGACGCCTTTGTCGTGAAACTGGCGGCCAGCGGCACCAATCTGCTCTACTCCCGCTACCTCGGCGGCAGCGGGCATGATTCCGCGCGCGCGGTGGCGGTGAGCCACTCCGGCCATCCGCTGGTGGTGGGCTACACCACTTCAAGCAATTTCCCGATCCCGACCAACGCGCCACAAACTGCGCTCAACGCCGTGACCAACGCCGTGACCACCGCGGAAGACGCCTTCCTCTGCCAGTTGGAAGCGAATACCGGCGCAATCGAACACGCCACGTACCTCGGCGGCGGGGGCAATGATGAAGCCTTCGGACTGGCGCTGGATTCGTCCAACCGACTTTACGTCGTGGGGCATACCTGGTCGCGGGACTTTCCCCGCACCAGCACCAATTTCCCGTCGGCGGTCATGGACAAAGGTTCGGGTCTGGCAGACGTGTTTGTGACCCGATGGGAGCCGGGCGCTCCCCACTGGGATTATTCGGTGGTGTTTGGCGGCGGCAACGCGGAGACGGCCTGGGGTATTGCGGTGGATGCCCTCGGCCGGGCCGCAGTGGCCGGAGAAACCGCCTCCACCGATTTTCCCACCAATCAAACCGTGGCGGCGGATATTGATGGTCGCAACGTCGGCGGAGTGGACGCGTTTATCGCGCAGCTGGACGCGACGGGCACCGGATTCATCTATTCGGGGTACATCGGCAGCCTGGGCGATGATCGGGCGTACGGCGCGGCAGCGGACAGCGCGGGAAACGTGTACTATTGCGGCGAAACCAGCGGCGGCGGCAATAAAAACGGCTTCATCGTCAAGATGCTGGCGGAAGAGCTGCCGGTGTTGGGCGCGAATCTGGTCCAGACCAATCTGCTGCTTTTTTGGAGCGGTTTGTTTCCCGAACTGACGGTGCAAACCACCACCAGTCTGACCAACGGGAACAGCTGGCTGGACCTGGGCATCTCTGCCACATGGACCAACTTCCAGAGCCAGCTGAGCGTGCCGGCCACCAATCCGGCGCAATTCTTCCGGCTGCGACGCTGAAGGCAATTCTGAACGTAATCCGGCGGAACACTGTCACTACTCCCATGGCTGGACGAAAAGAGATTGGCGGATTGGCGCGATTCTGCTTCCCTATGCGGATGAATCGACTGTTGCGAATTGTCCTAGTGACGGGTGTTCTGAGCCTGCTCGGCGCGCACGCCGTGGTGGCGCAAGGCCGGATGGCCACCGTGAATCTGGTCGAGGTCTTTGACAATTATTGGAAAACCAAACAGGCCAAGCTGGCGCTGGCGGAAAGCAAGAACGACACCAAGAAGGAAATTGATTCGATGCAGGAAGCACATCGGAAATTGGTGCAGGCCTACCAGAAGGCCGTTGCGGAGGCGAACGACCAGGCCGTCTCGAATGAAGAACGGGACCGGCGCAAAAAGGCGCTTGAACCCAGGCTGAAGGAACTCCGCGACAGCGAGGAGACCTTGAAGCAGTTTGTCAGCAGCCGGGAGGCGGAATTGAAGGTGAAAACCGACCGCATGATGGAGGATGTCATCAAGGACATCAAAACTGTAATCGGCAACAAGGCGCGCACCGCCGGCTATTCCTACGTGCTGGACAGCTCCGCCCGCTCGGTTTCCTCGGCGGAAATTTTCCTGTTCAATGCGGGGGACTTCGATCTCACCAAACCGGTGATTGACGAACTGAATGTCACCGCGCCGGCGGACGCCGGCCGGTAGGGCCGTCAACTTTGACTGAGTCGCTTCGCCGGAGCGGTGTACAGCCACCGGTGCGCTTCCGCCAGGATGCCGGGAATGCGCGCGGCAAACGGACTGTGCCGGAGGGCCGCCGCGAGGTCCAACTGGGACGCCCGGGCGGCATTCGCACCCGGATGCCAATGATCCCCCTGACCGAGCAGGTTGTACCGCATCCGTCCCCACGCCACCAGGTCCAGGGACTTGGCATAAGTCCAACAGCGAAGAATCTCGCCAACATTGATGCCCCCAGGCACTTCCTCGTAATCCGGCAATCCCTCAAACCAGCGGGCACACCAATCCTCCCCCAACGTCCGGCGCATCTCCGCGCGCAGGCGCTGTTCAACTGGCGCAATGACCGCCGCCGCATCCTCGTAATGCGCCAGCGCGGCGACGTGTTCATCGAAGTCCGTTGGCCGCGCGACTCCGCAACTCAGCGTGTGGACTTCGGGGCGCGCCAGACAATACAGATCGTTGAAACCCATCGGCGTCAGCGGCGCGCATAATTGCGCCATTTTCCGGGGAGGATCATACAGCCTTCCCCCCTTGTCATTGGGGCTGATGATGAACACTCCCATGTCGCGGGCCTGCGCCGCCTGGAGGCACGACCAAGTCAGTTCGTTGACGAAATACCAGTGCAGGTTCACGTAATCGAATTCCCCGGTGTGGATCATCGCGCCGATGAGGGCGGGCGTCGCGTGGGTGCTGAAACCGACAAAACGGCAACGTCCCTCACGCTGCAGTTGACGCATGACCTCCAACGCCCCGCCCTTTTTCAACGACCAGTCGAGCAACTCGCGGTTGTTCACGCCATGCAAACTGAGCAGATCCACGTATTCGAGCCGCAGGTGTTGCAACGACGTTTCGAACAGTTGCCGGAACTTTTTTCCGTCAGGTTGGGGCGCAATTTTGGTCTGCACGATCAGCCGCTCGCGCGGCAGACGCGGCAAAATCCGGCCCAGTTGCAGCTCCGAGGTGCCGTAACTGCGCGCGGTTTCAAAGTGATTGATGCCCAACTCCCACGCACGTTGGACGCACGCCTCGAGGTTGGCCTGTCCGGCGGCGGGAATCTCCTCCCACTGCGCCTCGCGCCAGCGAAATTGATACCGCATGCCGCCGCACGAGATCACCGGCATCTGCAACCCGGTCCGACCGAAACGACGATATCTCATATCTCCATGCTGCCATTGCGCCCACCGCTGTTGTCCGCCAGTCTCCGGGGCGCCTCCCGCCCCTGCCGACGCCCGCGGCTGCTCCCGCGGCCGGACGGAAGACCGGGCCCGGCCAACATCTTGCCCCACCCCACCTCGCGGCGCACCGCAATGAAAATCCTGGCCGGCACACACCCGCCTCCCCCGCTTCGGAAGCCCCCCAAGAAGAACGGGCGTGACCCAGTGGCGACAGGAGGGTGGGTGGGGCCGGGCGCGCCGCTACGCGGCCGGGGCCGGCACGTGCCGCACGAGGAGGGGAATGTTGGTGCGCACCTGCCCGTCATAGATCACGTCCATCGAATACACCCCCGGCGCGTCGAATTTCAATTGCTGAATGGTGAGAATGAAGTTGCGGGTGCCAAAATGCAGATCGTCAGGCAGCGACACTTCCACGGGAAAATCCAGGGGCGGCATGATGGAACCGCCATCGGCATCCACAAAGTTCAGGCGCAACTGGTGCGGTCCTTCGTCCGCGCTTGAGAAGGTGATGCGCAACGCCACGGCGCACTGGGGATGGATGGCCGGCAATTCCCGCGCATAGATGGTGTCAAAAGCCCCGAGCAGGCTGAGCTTTTCATTGTCGTTGGTGGCGGCATCACACAACACGGCAACCTGAATGTTCATGCACGGGCGAGCTTAACCAACGGCAGAATTGAAAGACACCGGAAATTTTCCCATGCCCGGTGCCGGGCACCACGCCATTTTCGTTTACACAACGGAGGCAAACTGGTAGATGTCTCTGGGAACAACACCAAACCGGGAGCAGATTCGTCCATCAACATCACCAACCATCCATGCAAACAACAATTCGATCCAAATTCCTGACGCGCGGACTGGCCGGCATTGCCGCGACGACGGTCCTGACGACCGCCCTCCTCGCGCAATCCCCCCTGGAAATCTACGATGCCACCATCACTGCGGACGCCTACAGCGCCACCGCCCCGCTGACGCCGATTGCGATGCTGACCGAACCGGTGGTGCTCACCGGCACCAGTGGCAGCGCCTTTTACTTTGGATACAATTCGGGCAGCGCCACGATTGAATTCATTTTGAATGGAAACCCGGCGGCGGGCGCCAGTGCCTTTCTGGCGGTGGGGGAGAACCCGCTCAGCCGCCTGATGTTCGAGGTGTATAACGACACCGGACAACTGGGCTTCACCCAGGGAGGCGTGGCCGACTATCTCTTTACGCCCGGGGTGCCCTCGCCGGCAACGGACACCCACCTTGCCTATGTCTGGAATGCCACGACGCTGACGATGAAGGTCTTTGTCAATGGGAAGCTGGCCGGCACCGCGACAGGCATCAACGCCGGTTTTGGCCTGCCCCAGGGACAAGGCTGGCTGGGCGGCAGCGGGGCGACCGGCGCGGAAGCCATGACGGGCACGATCCAGCGGGTTACCGTTTATGACGGGGTGCTGTCGGATGGCGCAATTCGACGCCACTCCAGCGCCTTCGGTGCGCACGTGCGTCCTGCTCTGGCCGCCTACGATGCGGGCATCACCAACGACCTCTCGGCCACGCCCACCGCCCGCATGGACACCACGATCATCTTGAACGGCGGGCTGGGAACGTCGTTTGACTTTGGCGCGAATTACGACAGTGCGACGATGGAGTTCATCCTCGAAGGCGACCCGGCGGCCAACAACAGTTCCTGGCTGGCCGTCGGTGAGAACCAGCTTTCCAGCTTGCGCTTCGAGCTATGGAATGACACCGGACAAATGGGTTTCACCCGCAGCGCGGTGGCCGACTACGGCTTCACCCCGGGAGTAAACTCGCCCGGCCTGCCCACGCACATCACCTACACTTGGGATGCCGGCACGTTCACGATGAAATTATACGTCAACGGAGTGTTATCCGGCACAACCACGGGAGTGGCCACGGATTTCACCATGCCCTACGGCAACGGCACCCTGGGCAGCCGTTGGGACGGAGCGGAACCGATGTTCGGCGCAATTTACCGGGTCACCGCCTACGCCTCGATTTTGCCGGACGCGACCATTCTGGCGCATGCGAAGACGTTCGCCGATTTGCTGGCCCCGCCAACCATTGAGTCCTTCAGCGCGGCCGCGGGCGTAACGGCGCCCAACCAGCCCGTCACCCTCAACTGGCAGGTGAAAAATGCCACGCACGTCTCCATCAACGGCATTGATTACACGGGGACGAATCAAGCCAGTGTGACGATCGAGCACTCGACCAAGTTCCGCTTGAAAGCGGAGAATTCATTGGGCGACGTGCATGCCGATTTGCTGGTCCGCGTCCAGCCGGACTTGGGCGCCTACGACGCGGCGATCGCCGCCGACGCCGCCAATGGCCTTGCTCCCATCGCGAAGCTGACCAGTCTGGTTCCGGCCGATGGCACCGGGTCGCCATTTAATTTTGGCACGAACAGTGGAGATGGAACGATGGAATTCATCCTGGAAGGCAATCCCAATCCGCGCCCCGGCACGGCCATCGCCAGTGATTTTGTCGCAGGAGACCCCTTGTTCCGCCATAGTTTGCGCTATTCACAATGGAATGCGGCCTGGCAGCTCGGTTTCACCAAACGCGGGGTGGCGGATTACACCTTCACGCCCTTGGTGCCCTCCCCCAACTGGCCGACGCATGTGGCCTTCGTTTGGAATGCGGCCGCCACCACGATGAAAATCTATGTCAACGGCACGTTCGCCGGTGAAACCACGGCCGTGGATCCCGGCTTCGCGCTGCCCAACGGCGACGGATTATTGGGCGACCAGGGAATGGAAGGCACCATCTTCCGGGCCACGGTGTACGACAGCATTTTGTCGGAAGACAAAATTCAGCATCACGCCGGGGCGTTTCTCGGGGCGGCCCGGCCTTCCTTGCATGCGTACGACCACGCCATTGCCACCAGTGCGCAGGGCGGATTAAGTGCCTCCGCCCGGCTCCTGGCCCCGATCATTCTCACCGGAGACGGTGGTGTGAACTTCTGGTTCGGCGGCAGCGCGGGAGACGCCACCATGGAGTTCATTCTGGAAGGCGACCCGGCCGCCACCGCGACGGCCACATTGGCCACCGGCGTAAACAACCCCTACAGCCAGTTGCTGTATCAGTTCACCGCCAACCCCGGCCAGCTCGGGTTCGCCCAAACGGGGGTTGAAGATTATTCCTTCACGCCGCCGGTGGCCGCGCCCACAACCGCCACCCATGTGACCTACGTCTGGGAGGCCATGACCGCCACGATGAAAGCCTACGTCAACGGGACCCTGGCCGGCACGAAGACCGGTGTTTATTCAGGCTTCACGCTGCCCAACGACCTCGGTGTCCTGGGTGACAACATTCCCACGGAAAGCCCGTTGGTGGGCACCATCCATCGGGTCACCGTCTATGACAGCGTGCTGTCCGACGCGGTGCTGCTGGATCACGGCCAGGCTTTCGCCGTGTTGCCGCCGGCGCTCGGCCTGACGTTGAGCGGCCCGACAGCCACCGTCACCTTGAGCCAGGGCACGCCCGGTCTGCACTACCGGGTGGAGTATCGCGACGGCTGGGCCGCCGGGGACGGTTGGCAGTTGTTGCAGGACATCCCCGCGTTGAGCGGCACCACGGCCAGCATAACCGATCCCACCCCCCTCAACACCCGTACGCATCGTTACTACCGGGCCGTGTGGGTGCGATAATTCAAAGCCGTCGGCTGGACCCGCGCCTCCCGGGGCTGCTCCGCAGGGAGGCGCGGGCGCAGATGGCGTCAAGCCCGCCCCACGGTTCCACCGATGATCTCGCCCGCCGCCGGGTCACCAAGGTTTGACTCCTTTTGACTTCGCCCCCCTTGTCGTGAATCTTTATCCGCTCGCGAAATGAACATGAAGCGCTGGCTCGGAATCTTCGCACTCGCCGGGCAGGTCGTCTCCGCACCGGCCTCCCTGGCCACCTATGACGCACTGATCACCAGTGACGCCGCAGGGGGGTTGGTGCCCAGCGCGCGGCTGACCTCGGCGCTGACGTTTGCCGGAACGGATCGCGCCGCGTTCGATTTTGGCGTCAGCGCGGGCGACGTGACGATGGAATTCATCTTGGAAGGCGATCCGGCGGCGACTTCTTCCGCCTACCTGGCGGTGGGGACCAACGCCGCCAGCAATCTGCGTTACGAATTGTACAACAACACCGGCCAGCTCGGGTTCACGCAGCTGGGCGTGGCGGATTACGCGTTCACCCCGGCCGTCCCTTCGCCAACCGTGGCCACGCACCTCGCCTACGTGTGGAACGCCGGCAGCCGGACGATGAGTCTTTATCGCAACGGGGCGCTGGCCGGCACGCGCGCCGACGTGGATGCCGGATTCGCCATGCCGACCGGCGCAGGCTGGCTCGGGGCCAACGTGAACAACTCTGAAAACATGGTCGGCACCATCCACCGGCTCACCGTTTATCCGGGGCGGGTGTCCCCGGAGATCCTCCAACACCACGCGGACACCTTCAACGACAAGGTGCCCCCACCGGTCATTGTCAGCTTTCAGGCCGCGCCGGACGTCGTGTTCACGCCCGGCTCCACCACGCTGACGTGGGAGGTGCAAAATGCCGAGGCGGTATTGTTGAATGGAGCAAATGTCTCGGGATTGCCGGGAATCGTCTTTTCGCCCGGCGTCACGACCACTTACGTGCTGCTGGCCACGAACAGCGGTGGCTCGACAACCCAGTCACTGACGGTACCGGTGAACCCCCCTCCGGTCATTAAAAGCTTTTCCGCCACCCCCGGATACTTGAATGCCGGCCAGACCACCACGCTCGCCTGGCACGTCAATTTTGCCCAGGCCATCACCATCACGCCGGGCATCGGCAGCGTAATCGCGCAGACCAGCAACGGAATGGGCGCCACCAACCTTCAGCCCACGACCACCACAACCTACACGCTGACCGCCAACAACGGATTCGGTGCGACCAATGCGCAGGTGACCGTGCATTTGGTGCAACCCGCCAGCCACCTCGTCATCTCCGAGTTCATGGCCAATGACCAGACTCTTCTGGCTGACGAGGATGAGGAGCATTCGGGTTGGCTCGAAATCCATAATCCCACCGCCACCGCGGTGAATTTGCACGGGTATTTTCTTACCGACGCGAAGAACGATCCGACACAATGGGCCCTTCCCGCCACCAATCTGCCGGCGCACGCGTATCTGGTGGTGTTTGCCTCCGGCAAGGACCGCGCCACGCCGGGCGCGCCGCTGCACACAAACTTCCGCTTGAAAAATTCAGGCGAATATCTCGCGCTGGTCGGCCCCGGCCCGGTGGTGCTGCACGCGTTTGATCCGGCCTTCCCCCCCCAACGGGCCGACATCTCCTATGGATTGCTCGGGGCGGACCCGGCCCGCGTTCAATATTTTGGCGTGCCCACTCCCGGCCAGGCGAATGACGAAACCCCGCCTCCCCCGGACGCACCGCAATTCAGCCTGCCGGGCGGCACCTTCACCCAATCCTTTCAGCTCGGCCTTTCCACCACTGAGCCGGGGGCGGAAATCCGTTTCACCCTGGATGGTTCAGTCCCCACCGCCACCAACGGTCTCTCCTACACCCTGCCGGTCCTCATTACCAACTCCACCCGTATTCGCGCCATCACCATTGCGGAGGGACGCACGAGTCCGGTCAGCGGCACCAGCTTCATCAAACTCGCGCCCGAACTGGCCGGTTACACGTCGCCGCTGCCCATCATGGTCATCGAAAATTTCGGTGCCGGAGTCGTTCCGCAAAAAGGCTGGAGCGGGAGCGGCGCGGGAATCCAACAAGTGCCGCGCCAGCCCGCCACCTGGGTCACGTTTGCGCGCGGCACGAACGGAGTGAGCACGCTGACCAATGCGCCGCAGATGCTCACCCCCGTCGGCATTCGCGGGCGGGGCGCTTACTCCTCACAGTGGCAACAGAAACCCTACAGCGTCGAAGCCTGGGACGAAGCGGGGGAGGAAGCGGACGTGGCGCCGCTTGATCTGCCGGCCCATGCGGATTGGGTGTTGTATTATCCGGACCCGGATCAAACCCGCGACCCGACCTTGTTGTTCAACACCTTTGCCTATGAACTCAGCCAGCACATGGGCAACTACGCGGTGCGCTTCCGTTGGGTGGAGGCGTTCGTCAACGAGGACGGGGGCGACCTTTCCCTCGCCGACCGCCGCGGCGTTTATGCCATCATGGAACGCGTTGCCCGGGGCAAAAACCGGCTGGATTTTCAAAAACTCTCCGCCGATGGCACCACCGGAGGCTGGCTCCTCAACATCAATCGCATGGACGCCGAGCCGGAGACCGGCTGGCCCGCGGCCAACGGCGCCACCCAGCCGCAGTTCTTTCACACGGCGGGACCGAATCGCATCGTGGAAACCGCCCCCAACACCTCCTACAGCCCCGTGCCGGGCGACGACCAGCCGCAACAGTGGAACGCTTATTTCAACTTCGACCATCCGAAGGGGTACACCATTAATCCGGCGCAGCGCGCGGCCATCGAGGGCTGGTTCACCCAGTTCGAGGACGTCCTCTACAACGATTCCCTCTGGCGCCATCCCACCAACGGATATCGTCGCTACCTCGTCGAGGGGGACTTCATTGATTACTTCATCATGAACGTGCTGACGCGCAACGGCGACGGCCTGCTCATCAGCATGTTCCCGTGGAAGGGTGACGATGGCAAACTGCGGATGGGGCCGTGCTGGGATTACAATTGGAATTCGTATTACGTCTCGGGCGGTCCCACCGGTTCACTGATGCACCGCGCGAACCGGCTGTGGTATCCGCGCCTGTTTGCGGATCCCGACTTCCAGCAAGCCTACATTGATCGTTGGTGGGAACTGCGGCGCGGGCCGCTGCGCAATGCGGACATGACCGCCATCGTGGACAGGCAGGCGGCGGAAATCACTCCGGCCGAAGCGTTGCTCAACGGCCTGCCCAGCGAGGCCGAATGGACCAGCCGCCTGGCCCAGCTCAAAACCTGGCTCACCGAACGCGCCGATTGGATTGATGGCAATTACCTGCGCCCGCCGTCATTCAATCAGGATGGCGGCACGGTCCCCGATGGCTTCAACGTCACGCTCACCGGCGGCGGTGGCACGATCTATTACACCACGGACGGTTCGGATCCACGGGCCAGCGGCGGCGGCCTGTCCGTGGCGGCGCACGTTTATTCCGCTCCCCTCGTTATCCACGCATCGACGCAGGTCCGGGCGCGAATCAGGAACGGCGCCGATTGGAGTGGATTAACCTCGGCTTTCTTTTATACGCCGCAGAACCTGACGACGCTGGTCGTTACTGAAATCATGTATAATCCCGCGCCGTTTGGTTCGTGGACCAGCGACGATTTGGAGTTTATCGAACTTAAAAACACCGGTGTCGAAACGCTCAACCTCGCTGGCGTATCGTTCACGGCGGGAATCACCTTCACTTTCCCGAGCGGCAGTTTGCTGTCGCCCGGCGCCTGCCTCGTGCTGGTGCGCAACCCCGCCGCCTTCCAGGCGCGATATCCGGGCGCGCCGATCGGAGGCGTTTATACCGGCAAGCTGGCCAACAGCGGCGAGACGCTCCGGGTCTCGAGTGGCGCCACGCCGCTGTTCGATTTTGATTACAGCGATCGCGCGCCCTGGCCTCT
Source organism: Verrucomicrobiota bacterium (assembly GCA_029573725.1). Lineage (GTDB taxonomy): Bacteria > Verrucomicrobiota > Verrucomicrobiia > Limisphaerales > JADLHS01 > JADLHS01. Next base: position 664,861 of record JAKQDQ010000178.1, on the reverse strand, counting down.
CCTGGCGGATGGCTATGGTTTCTCCGTGGTGCCGCGTGATCCGGCCGCGCGTCCCAACTCCGGCAACGGCGCCGATTGGCGCGCCAGTGCCGCGCCGGGCGGTTCGCCGGGAGCGGATGATCCTGCGCCCGCCTGGCCCGGCGTGGTCATCAATGAAATCCTGACCCACACGGATCTGCCGGAGGTGGATTCCATCGAGTTGTTCAATCCCGCCGTGCAGCCGGTCAACGTGGGGGGATGGTTTCTCAGCGACGACGGCGCCGCGCCCAAAAAATTTCGTATTCCCGATAACACCATCATCCCTGCGGGTGGTTATCTGGTCTTTACCGAAGCGGACTTCAACCCCACGCCGCCGACCGCCTTGAACTTCTCGCTCAGCTCGCACGGTGAGGACCTTTATCTCACGGCTGCGGATGCGGCAGGAAACTTCACCGGCTACGGACACGGCCTCAACTTTGGCGCCGCCGCCAACGGGGTCAGCTTCGGGCGTCAGGTGAACAGCGCGGGCGAGGAGCAATTTCCGGCGCAAATCCTCACGACGCTGGGGGGGACGAATGTCGGGCCGCGCGTCGGCCCCGTGGTGTTCACCGAGATCATGTATCATCCCGCGCCGGGCGATGAGGAATTCATTGAATTGCAAAACGTCAGCGCCATCGCCCAGCCGCTGTTCGATGTTGATAATCCAACCAACACCTGGAAGTTGAAAGGATTGGCGTTTGATTTTCCACCAAATGTCGTGCTGCCGCCCGGGGGACTCGCGCTGATTGTCAATACGGACCCCGTCGCGTTTCGCACCAAGTATTCCGTCCCGGTGAGCGTGCCGGTGCTGGGGCCGGTCAGCGGCCAGCTTCAAGACGGTGGCGAGCGATTACAATTGCAACGACCCGATCGGCCCGATGACAGCGGCGTGCCCTACATCACCGTCGAGGAGGTCCGCTACGACGACGAATTTCCGTGGCCGGCCGACGCCGCTGGCAGCGGGGCATCATTGCAACGAATCCTGCCGACTGCGTACGGCAATGATCCGATCAACTGGACCTCCGGCGCCCCCACCCCGGGCCAGCATTTCCTTGCCGGCGAACCTCCCGTCATCATCCAAAAACCGCTCAGCCAGTCGGTTGTGCCCGGGGCAGCGGTTACCTTGAGTGTGGCGATCACCAATACCGCCACTTTGCCGATTCACTATTCCTGGTGGCGCAATCATACGCCCGTGCCCGATGGTGCCGCCTGGTTGCAGAGTCACATCGCCTTCCTCACCATTCCCGACGCGCAACCGCCGTTCACCAACTACACCGTCTGGGTGACCAACACGGCCGGCGTGGCTCAGACCGTGGAGGCGCCGGCCATTCTTACCTTTCTGGCCGACTCGGATGGGGACGGTTTGCCCGACGTTTGGGAAAGCGCGCATGGTCTCGCGACCAATAACGCCGCGGACGCCCAACTGGACCTGGATGGCGATGGCTTGTTGAACTGGCAGGAATATCTTGCCGGCACGGATCCTGCCGATCCCAACAGTTATCTAAAAATTGATTCCATCACCGCAGATGCGGTGGCGGCATTAACCTTTCACGCTCGTGCCGATAAAACTTACACGATTGAATTTACCGACGCGCTTCCGGCGGCAAGCTGGACGCGATTGGCTGATCGCGTGGCCCAGCCCGTGGATCGAGATGAAACAGTGATTGATTCCGATTACCACACCAACCGGTTTTATCGGCTGGTAACCCCGCGCCGCCCGTGAGTGGAGCACAGATCAGCGATTCAATCACGGCAACGCAAACCGCACCAGTGACGCAACAGCCCGACGATGAACATTGTATTTAAACCGGCAGGCTGGGTCGCCGCAGCCACCCTGATCTGTATTTCCACTACGCCCGCCGCCGAACCGGTTTGGAACGTGCGCAATATCCCGCTTGAACGGGTTTCGGTGGTGGCGCATCGCGGCGCGGGTTTCCTCGCGCCGGAGAACACCATGGAAGCGTTGGAGCTTTCCTGGAGCATGGGGTGCATCCCCGAGCTGGATGTGCGCACCACCAAGGACGGCCACGTGATGATGTTTCACGATGGTAATTTCACGCGCATTCTCCCCAACGCTCCCGAGGCGATGAAGAAAAAGCGGCTTGAAGACCTGACGTACGTCGAGGCAAAAGAACTGGATATTGGCGCGTTTCGCGGCGCGCAATTCGCCGGGCAACGGATTGTCAGTCTTGCGGAGATCGTGGCCGCGTTGAAAAAAGATCGCCAACGCTCCGCCTATTTGGACGTGAAGAACGTGGACTTTGCGCAGTTGGCCCGCGAAACGGACGAGGTGCAGGAGCAGGTGATTCTGGCCACGGGTTCGGAGGCGGATTGCGCACGCTGGAAAGCGGTGGCCCCGCGCAGTGATGCGTTCTTGTGGGTTGGGACCTGGGGCAATACCAATGACGGGCCCGTGGAAAAACGCTTTGCCAAACTTCGTGCCAGCGGGTTCACCAACATCAACCGTCTGCAGGTGCATTGTCACTTCAACACCAACACCGGCACGATGGTGCCGAGTGACGATTTTATTCGTCGCGCGGCCGTCGAAGTGCGCCAGCACGGCATCGAATTTCAAACCATGCCGTGGAATGCGCCGGAGCGGCCGGAAGCTTATTTTCGCCTGCTCGATCTGGGCACGGCTGGATTCGGCACGGATCGGCCCGATGTGGCGCAGGCGGCGTTGCGGGAATACTACCGTCGAGGCGCGGTCAATTGGAACGTGCGCGATCATATTCCGTTGCGCGATTTTACCATGCAGGCGCATCGCGGCGCGGGGGACCTGGCGCCGGAAGGCTCGCGCGAAGCGTTTGAGCTGGGCTGGAAACTGGGTTGTGTGCCGGAAGCGGATTTGAGGTGCACGAAGGACGGCGTGATCGTTTCGTTTCATGATAACAACTTCGCGCGCATTCTCCCGGACGCGCCCGAGGACTTGAGAAAGAAAGGCGTCGCCGACCTCACCTACGCCGAAGTGGAAAAGCTGGACGTGGGCCGTTTTCGCGGTGAGGAATTTGCGGGACAGCGCATGATCAGTCTGGCCGGAATGGTCCAGATTTTGAAAGCGCACCCGGAGCGCTCGCTCTACATTGACATCAAGCAGGTGGATTTTCATCAACTCGCCGCCGAAACCATTGCGGTGCATCCACAGTTGATTCTGGCCAGCACGAAATATGAGGAGATCAAACTGTGGCGTCAGGTCGCGCCGCGCTCACGCACGCTGCATTGGATGGGCGGTCCGCGCAGTTGGGTGAGTGGTCCGCCGGATGATCCTCAGGGGCCGCAGGCGCAACTGGCGCAACGCATTGCCGCGTTGCGGGCGGAAAACTTCGCCAGCATTGATCAACTGCAGATTCACGTGAACACCGCCCCGGACGGCACGTTCTATCCCAGTGAAGCGTTTTTACGCGAAGTGGGCGCCGAACTGCGCGCGCATGGCGTGCTGTTTCAAACGCTGCCGTGGGGCCGGCGCGAAGCAACGATTTTCCAGCGCCTGATGGATTTGGGCGTGGCGAGCTTCGCCACCGATTATCCGGACGCGGGCATGGAAGCCGTGCGCCAGTATTACGGCGCGCAGTAACCAGGCCGGCGGGCCATGCTCCGCCGGTTGGGCGAAAGCGGCGCGGCTGGAAGATCAACGCCAAGCCGGTTTCCCGAGTCCTGTTCGCCTGGCGGATGCTTTACCGGAATTGCACCGCCAGCGCCAACGGTTTCGCGGCAGGCGGGACGATAATCGTTCCTGCCTTTGCATCGAAATCGCTGTGCGGCGTTCCGTTCAGCGTCACGCTGGCGATGGCGCGTCCGTCCGGATGGCGCAGGCGCACCGCAATTCGCTGCGGTGGGTTCCGGGTCGGCGGGGTGATGTCCACCGCCATTTCCCGCGCTGCCTCGCGCGTGGCGATGCGAAAGCCCACCGGGCCAAACCGCGTCGGGGCATTCCGCACTTCGAGCGACTTGCCCTCGCGCAACCAGTCGCTCGGGATCAACGGGGCCAGCCACAAATCCTTGCCGCGTTCCTCGACCAGCATGACGCGCGTTTGATGCAGGAAATAGCCGGTCTCGTGCGTTTTGTCCCACGCGCCGCTGTGCCGGAAGTGTTCCCACAGCGTCAGCACCTCGGTGTTGAGCAGCGACGCCAGACTGTTGAAGTAGGTGCGGAGAAACGGGCGCACGTCGTCCCGCAGCGCATAGACTTCCGCGTTGCGACAGTAGTAGGGCTGCACCTTCGCAAAACCGCCGAGGTTGAACCAGTCCTTCGCATTCGCCGCCGCCGGGTAATCGAACCAGCCCTCGCCCAGAAATTGCACGTCCTCCAGGTGATTGATCATGCGGGTGACTTCCGGGGCGTCCGCTGCGAACACCCCGGTGGGCACGAGTTGATGCGCGCCGAGTTCGACGTCGTAAGCCCAACTGCGCCCGACGTCGTCGCCGGGGAAAAAGTCCGCCAGTTTTCCGGGACTATGAACTTGCGACGGGTAAAGCGGAATCCACGTCCCGTCGCGCAACGGCAGCGCGGGCGACTGCGCTTGCGTCCACCGGTAGGCGCGCCGGATGTTTTGGCGCAACTCCTCCGCGCCCCGGGTGTAGGCGGCGGCGCGCGGTTCGCCCGTGCTGGCGAGCACCGCGCCGAGGTCGCGCAACGCGGCGTAGTAGTAGCCATTCAACATGAAATGGCACGCGTAGGCATTCCAGTCCGCCATCACCGCGGGCGGCATCAACCCAAACTCCGGCAATGGCTCGCCGTCCGCTTTGTGGAGCTTCGTCTTTTCCGTCTGGCGCAAAATCCAGTCGCCGACGCGGCGGAATTCCGGGGCGTTCCGCCGCAACCACGCCTGATCGCGGGTGAGTTCATAGTGCTCGCCCACGGTCCAGAGATGCCACGCGGTGCCGAAGGTGGTGTAACCGGTGGTGAGAAAGCCGTTCGTGTTGTAGCGATGGATGAAATAATCCAGCCCCCGTTGCGCGAAGTCGTGATGGCCCAGAAAATCCATTCCGCGAATTACCGAATGCGCCTCGCTCTCCAGCGGACCGTAGCTCATCGCGGCGATCCAGGGCGCCACGCGCGCGCCGTCCGCTTCATTCCGCGCCGCGATGAGACAGCGCACCTGGGACGAGCGGATCACGCGGTTGAGAAGTTCGTCCGGAGTCTCAATCTGCGTTGCCGGGGACAGCACCGCCTGCCAGTAGCGCTCCACTGCGGCGCGCAACCTCGTCGCCTCGGCGAATGTCAGTGCGTTCACCTTCGGATCACCGAGATACACAACGACATGCCTGCGATTTCGGGCCGGCAACGAGAATGATAACGAGAGCGTCCCGCCTTCATTCGCTGCCGTGACGGAACCCGTTTCATCGAGGACCACTGAGGCATGTGTCGCCCCGAGCTTGGCCGACCAACGGGTTGCGCCTTCCGACCGCAACTCCACCGGCGCGGCGGATGCGCCGGCCCCGCGAAAAGTCAACGCAAGTTTCGCGGTGGTGGCTTGTTCGCCCGGATTTTCAATCGTGGTTTCGACCACGCAAACCGATTCGCGGTTCAACCGCGCCGGATCCGCGCCATCGGCATCCGTGGGAGCAACCCACACACGTTCCGTGTAGCGCACCCCATCGCGTTCGACCGTCATCACGGGAACCGGCAGCCACCCGCTTTCGAGTGTGCGGCTCGCCTGGTCGCGCTGACCATCGGCACAAACGACCCGAAGCCGCCCCGCGCTGCCAAACCAGTCGTCATTGCGGATTGCTGCGTCGGGAAATCTCACTTCGCCATTGCGCTCCACCACGTATTTGGTGTTGTCGCAGGCCAGCGAGAGCATCACCGGCCCTTCGTTCTGCGCGTCGTGATGCGTCCGGGCCATTGCCTGCGCCAGGGTTTGATCCGGCAACGCCCGCACCTCGTCGAGAATCGTCCGGCGACCCGCGATCCGCTTTTTGTATTCCGCCAGCGTGGGCGCGGCCGCCGGCCCCTGCGCGAGCCGCACATACAATCCGCGACTCGGCACATAAACGCAACCGTTGGTCAACACATCCTCGATCGCCACGCCGATGCCGCCGCGCGGAAGCTGAAATTGCAGCACGGTCGCATCGCCTTTGAGAAACGACGGCAGCGCAAACTGCAACTCCAGTGCGAGCGGTTGATCCAGCTTGCATTCGTTCCAGCTTGTGCTGGAGCTGGGTGATTGACCGGCGCACGACAGCAGTCTGCCACTGAACACCCGGACCTGGCCGAGCGCGTCGGCGGGCGGATTTTCAAATTCGGCCACCACGCTCACCCGCTCCCAGCGCGAGCGCGTGAAAGCTTTCAAGTCGCGGACGGTGAGGGATGACTCCCGGGTCGGCAGCAGCCAGCGGATTTTGCGCGTTTGCAGCAAACCGCCCGTGGGCGATTTGGCGGCGAGGCGCACGACAATTTCATCGTTCTCAATGAACGTCTCGCCCGCGAGCGGCCACCAGTTGCCCTGCCACGCGGACTCGCCGAACCAGCCCTGAACCCGCACGGCCTCGGCCGCCGGCATTTTTGTCCGGTCGCCAAGACGCAATCGCACCTCCCGGAGCGCGCGATTGCCAAACCATTTCAAGCCGGGACACGCGATGCCGCTGGCGTCCGGTTCCACCACATAACCGCCGTCGGCGCCCGGTCGCAGTTCCGATTCCAGCAGGATGTCCTCCGCGCGGAACTCCTGCAACCGGCCTGCGGTCGCCCCATTCGTACGCTGCGGATCCGAGACCACCACCTGGGCGAAGGGAGCGATGTCCACCATGTCCGCCGTCGTCGGGGCGTGCGCAGGGCGCGAGCGCAGCAGCCGGGCGTTCGCCCAGTTGGCCATGTCGCAGGCGATGCCATCTCCGTTGTCGCCGGCTTCCAGCACCAGTTCCTGCGCACCCGCCACCGAAACGCTGACGGTCTTGGGCGCGTCGCCGCTGCGCAGCGTGCCGCTGTCAAACAGCGTTTTGCCATCCGCCAGCACGCGGAAGATCACACTGCCGTTCGCACAGGGCTGCACTCCCACCTCGGCGTCAAACCGCGCGAAGTCGCCGCCGAGCCAGACCACCAACCGGCCATTGGCGTGATGCCCGAGGCCGTTGGTGTAGGTTTGCGAACCGATGCGGAGCACGTCGCCGGTCTTGTGCGCTTCGTGCGCGGCGACGTCGAGGCCGAGTTGTCCCCAGGCCTGCTCGTGTGCCAGGAACAACTCGGGATGGGCGGAGAGATATTCGACCGGCAACGCCTCCTGAGCACTCGCGCCGTGCGCCAGAACCAGCAACACCCCCAGCAACCAACCGCCGGCCAGCGCCACGCGACCGAACCGATGGCGTGGCGGTGTGGCGCTGATGTTGATCGGCACAGGCGATTCGGAGTGTGTGGTCGGACGATGGTCGAGGTCGTGATTCATGAGTTGCAAATTTTCGTGATTGTGACCGGATTCGTGGTCGCATTGCCAACAAAAACCCGGGGGCATTCGATGCGCGAAATACCATGCCGCTTGAAATGAACGGCGAAATACACGAAAGCAGCATGAAATCCAATGGCCGCAAAGAGGCACAAGAGGCACACAAGGGAAACGGCTGAGCTTTGCGTTCTTTGAGTTCTCTCGCGGCAACGATCCGTGGCTTTTCGTCTCTGCCGCGGCCGGCTCGTCAGGAACCTCGTTCCACCGGAGTGGACGCTTGCCAGTTCTTCTTTTCGCGTAGTTCGCGTGGTCTGCGGTCAACTTTCTCCGTCCGAAAGCGCCGTCGGCGCTGGCGCTCTGCCGGCGCAGGTCACGGAATTGCCAATCTGCCATTGATGGAGGTGCAAGTTGCACCCTCGGCGAGTCTGGATGGGATGTTCTGCTTGATCAAAGTCGAATTGACGCTAAAATGACTTCAATGAGAACATTGCCGAAAATGGAAATCAGCGACGCGTTGGACGCGCAGATCACCGAAGGCATGAACGTCTCGGAACTGTGCAAGGCCGACGTCATTCGACAGGCGCTGCGGATCGGGTTGCCGCAGTTCGCCGCCCGCTTTCAGCCACCGCCGTTATGGCTGGAGGAGCGCATCCGCGAGGCGCTGACCGAACCCGCCGAAATGACGAGTCGCAAGGAGTTCGACCGGGCCATGAAGGCCATCGCCAATGGGCGTTGACAAGCTCCAGGTTCATCCGGCGTTTTACCGGCGCGTCCGCCATTACCGCGACCGCATTGGCATCAGCGACGGACGTCCACGAGTCGCCGCCAAGTTTGTCCGGGCCGCGCAAGCGCTCGTGACTCAACTGCTGAAAAACCCCGGTCGTGGACATCCCGCTGGATTTGAGGGACCCGAACTGGGAGACATTTTGCGCGCCTCCGTGCCCGGTTTTCCTGTGTTCGCACTTTTCTATCGGTGGGATGGACAGATCCTGACTGTGATTACCCTGGAACATACCGCCCAGGATTTGCCCGCGCGGCTGGCAAGCGTGGTCTCCCGAGCCGCGTAACCAACTTCAATCCGCATTCTTCTTCCGGGCCGTTCGCGTGCGCCCGGGCTCGTCAGGAGCCTCGCCCCACCGGAGTGGACGCTTGCCAGTTCCTCCTTTCGCGTGGTTCGCGGTCAACTTTCTCCGTCCGAAAGCGCCGGCGCCGCTGCGCGCCGCCGACGCAGCGCAAAAGGGGGACGCGGTCTGTTTGAAGACCGCAGGCAAGCCGAAGGCGGGTTGGCCGCCTCCGGAATCCACCCGTGCGCGCGACTGCTTCCGGTTCGAGTTCCTGTTTTCCCTCCCGGTTTTTGCGCTCGTCAACCCGGGTATTTCGCGGTAGAGCTGAAGCACGATGAACAAACCGCCTCCACCCGCGTCGCCGGCAGCGCCCGCCGCGCGCACCCGTTTTGTCCGATGAAAGCACCCGGCTTGATTTCTGCCGCCCGACTGGTGGGGATCGCGCTGCTCGCATTGGGGCAGTTCACCACCACCGCCGAACCCATCATCGTCCGGTCGCTGGCGCAGCTGGCAAAGTCGCCGCCCGCTTCGCCGGACGCCTTTGATTTCATCGTGACCGGCGACACCCATTCGAACCGGCAACTGGTGTATCAGACCGATCTCTTCAAGCAGATGATTCAGGAGTGGAACATCCTGCAGCCTGCGTTCGCCATCGAAGTCGGGGATCTGGTCATTGGTGGTTCGGCCGAAAACATCCCACCGCAGTGGGACTTGTTTGAAAAGACCGTCGGTGAATGCCGCGTGCCGTATTTTTCCGCGCCCGGCAATCATGACATTAATGACCGGCAGTCCGAGATATTGTGGGAGCAACGCATGGGGCCGACTTATTACGGATTCACCTACGGCAACACGCGTTTTCTCGTCGTGAACAGCGAGGAGGTGGATGCGCTGGATCACATCTCCGCAACGCAATTCGCCTGGCTCAAACACGAAATTGAAACTGCCGTCGCCACCAACATTCTCATCTTCATGCACCAGCCGTATTTCACATCGTATGAAGAACCGGGCAAAACGGACGAGGCCATGTCGGGGCGCTGGAAACCCATGGCGGATTTGTTTCGCGGCCATCCGGTGCGCGTGGTGTTTGCCGGCCACGAACACGGCTATCGGGATTTTGGCGTGCGGGACGGCGTGCGTTACGTGATCTGTGCGGGCGGCGCGCGTTTCGGAGACAACGGAGTGTCGGAAGGTTTGTTCAACCATTACCTTTGGGTGCGCGTCCGCGGCGACCAAGTCAGCTGGGCGGTGATCCGACCCGGCAGCGTGCTGCCCGCCGACGTGTTTACGAATGACCGCGCCACGGAACTTTACGAGATCCGCCATCGGCTGGTCACCTGCGATGAAATTGCCGTGCCCCTCGGCCAAAGCGTGGCTCGCGACGTCACCGTCCGCGTCAAAAACCCGTTCCCAACACCGTTCAGCTCCGCAATAACGTGGACGACGCCCGGGGGATGGAAGGTCACTCCTCCGTCCCGCGATTATTCCGTGGCCGCCAACGGAACAACCGAACTCCCGTTCCACGTGAGCGCGCCCACGGCAGACGCCGCCCGCTTTCCGCTGCCGGCGTTTACGACCCACTACCCAAACACGCGGTTCGGTCCGGCGGTGGAGGCGCAAATTGCGCTGCCCTTCGTGCCGGTCGCCAACGCCGCCCGCGCGCGATCTTCGGTGCAACTGGACGGCCGCCTGGAGGAATGGCAGACCGCCCCGGTCATCCCGCTGACCTACCGGTCCGGCTTCGACCCCGGTGAATATGATCCGGCGGACCTCAGCGGGACGTGTCGCGTCATGTGGGACGAACAGAATTTGTATCTGGCCTTTGACATCACCGACAACGACCATTTCCAACCCTACGGCGGTGACATCGTGTGGCTGGCGGATGCCATTGAATTTGGGGTGGACCGGTGGGCTTGGGGAGTTTCCCTCACCCGGCACGGTCCGGAAGTCTTCTCCTACGTCGGCGAAGGACTTTCCGCGGAGACGGTGAACACCGACGTGCAATTGGCGGTGCGGCGGGACCCCAGTCGCACCGTGTACGAGCTGGCCATTCCCGCGCGCTTGAACCGTCCGCTCGCGCTCGAAGCCGGCGCGAGTTTCCGGTTCCGTGTCGAGGTGGCGGACCGGGATTTCAACGCGGAATCGCGCAAGCACGAACTGTCGTTAACTCCTGGCGGAGTGGGGGCCGACGGCATCCGCGTGGTGCTGGTGGGTGCACCGTAGGCAACCGGTTGGAGACCGGAAAGCGGGGCGGGGCGATCCGTCGCTCGCGCAGCCATTTCAGGTTGGATTCGACTTGCCCCGTAAAATGCGCTAATCCGTACATGACAACTGAAAATCCACGAAGAAATTTGCCCATGAAATCCTGGACCCGCCGTCAATTCACCCAAACCATGGCCGCCGTCACCACGACGGCGGCGCTGTCATCCTTCCGCGTGCTGGGCGCGAACGAACGCGTCCGGATCGGCTGCATCGGCCTCGGCAATCGAGGCGATCAAGTCTTGACCGGCTTTCTAAAACAGCCGGACGCCGAGATCGTCGCCCTCGCCGACATTAACCAGCCCTACCTCGATTTCGCGGCAAGGAAGATCGGCACGAATCTGCGGCGATTCACCGATTACCGGCGCCTGCTGGAGTTGAAAGATATGGATGCCGTGGTGATCGCCACGCCGGATCACTGGCACGCGCTCCAAACGATCCACGCTTGCGAAGCGGGCAAGGATGTTTATGTGGAAAAGCCGTTCTCGCTTTGCATTGCGGAAGGGCGGGCGATGGTTGAGGCCGTCCACCGCCACCAGCGGGTTTGCCAGGTGGGCACGCAACGGCGCTCCTCGGCGATGCATCGGGAAGTGGCGGATGTGATCCGGGGCGGGGGCATTGGCAAGGTGACCGTGGTGCGTTGCTTTCACATCCAAAACGAATGGCCGGTGGGCATCGGCAATCCCGCCGACAGCGAACCGCCGGCCGGTTTCGATTGGGAAGCCTGGCTCGGACCGGCGCGCAAGGTGAAATACAACCCGAACCGCGGACTGTATCGCTTCCGTTGGTTTTACGATTACTCCGGGGGGCAGGTCACCAACATGGGGGTGCATTACCTGGATTGCATTCATTGGGCGCTGGGCCACCACGCCCCGCTGGCCGTCGCCGCGTTGGGGGGACGCATTGCCGGTATCGAGGATAATCGGGAAATCCCCGACACGCTCGAAGTGACCTGGCAATATCCGGGCGGCACGCTGGTTACCTTTTCGCAATGGAACGCCACCGCCGCCCCGGCCGCCACCAAACCTTGCGAGATTGAATATCGCGGCACGAAAGGCACGCTGTACCAGTTCAACCGCAGTTGGGAGGTGGTGCCGGACGCATTGACGTCCCACGCCTTTCCGGTGCGCACCCCGGTGGATCGGCAGGTGGAACGCGGTTGGCGCGCCGGCGAAAAACCCGCGATCCCCGCGCGGAAGGAGTCCGGGGACGGCGATGCCACCACCGAGCACGTGCGCAATTTTCTGGATTGCGTCAAAAGTCGGGCCCAATGCAATGCGGAGGTGGAAACCGGTCATCGCAGCACCACCACCACATTGCTGGCCAACCTCGCCCTGAAAACCCGGTCGCTGCTGCAATGGGACGCCGCCGCCGAGAAAGTCACCAATCACCCCGCCGCCAACCGGTTGCTGCGTTACCGCTACCGCGCCCCGTATCAGTTCCCGACCTGACCGCCGCCGGGGGAATTGCCGGGAAGCGAAAGCCCGATAATGATTTGCGTTGTCTTCCGCCGCCGGGCCGGGTTTCTTTTCGGCGACGCTTTTTGAACATTAAATTGCCTTTGCCATGAAACAGAAGTCTTCGCCTCGTTCTGAATCCGCCCGCGCCATCAACCGGCGCAGTTTCCTGAAATCTGCCGCCGCCACCACCGCCGTCTTCTCCATTGTGCCCGGTTACGTGCTGGGTTTGCGCGGCCAAACGCCCCCGAGCGGCAAGCTCAACATCGCGGGCGTGGGCATTGGCGGCATGGGCCGCAACAACCTGGCCAAAGTGGCCGGCGAAAACATCGTTGCCTTGTGCGATGTGGATTCCGGGCCGCGCGCCGGAAAGATTTTCGATCTGTATCCGAAAGCCCGGCGCTATCGTGATTTCCGCGTGATGCTTGAAACGCAGCGGGACATTGATGCGGTCATCATCGCCACGCCGGACCACACGCATGCGCCCATCGGGATGGCGGCGATGCGCGCCGGCAAACACGTTTACATTCAAAAACCACTCGCTCATTCACTCCATGAGGTGCGGGCGCTTGCCGAAGCCGCGCGGCGCTACCAGGTGGTCACGCAAATGGGCAATCAAGGTCATTCCAACGACGGCACCCGCCAGATTTGTGAATGGATCTGGAGCGGCGCGATCGGCGCAGTCCGCGAAGTCCACGCCTGGACCAATCGCCCCGTCTGGCCGCAAAGCATTGAAGTGGAACGACCCCGTGAAACGCCGCCCGTGCCCGACACGTTGGACTGGGATCTTTGGATCGGGCCGGCCCCGATGCGCCCCTACCATCCGGATTACGCGCCAAGCAAATGGCGGGCGTGGTGGGACTTTGGCACCGGCTCGCTGGGCGATTTGGGTTGCCACATCATGGATCCGGTGTTTTGGGCGATGAAACTGGGGCAGCCGACCAGCGTCGAAGGCAACATCTCCACCTATTGGGAAGGCTTCTGGCAACGCACCGAACCGAAGAACGAAAATTATCCCCGTTCCACCATCGTGCGTTACCAATTTCCGGCGCGTGGCGAAATGCCGCCGTTGCTCCTGACGTGGTGGGACGGCGGGTTGATGCCCCCGCGCCCGGAGGAACTGGCGGACGGGCAACGGATGGGGGATGCGGATGGCGGTGTGTTATTCATTGGTGACCGGGGCAAATTGATGTGCGGTTGTTACGGCAAGGAGCCGCGCCTGCTGCCCGCGCAACGCATGCAGGAATTCCAGCCGCCGGCACCCACGTTGGAGCGCATCCCCGGCGGGCAGGATGGCCACGAACTGGATTGGGTGCGCGCCTGCAAAGGAGGGCCACCTGCCGGCGCCAACTTCGATTATTCCGGACCGCTGTCCGAAATGGTGTTGCTTGGCAATCTGGCGGTGCGTTATCCGGATCTGCGTCTGCTGTGGGATGGACCGAATTTGCAGGTCACCAATGATGCCGAGGCGGATGCCTACGTGCGGCGCAAATACCGCGCAGGCTGGACACTGTGAGGCATGACGCCAATGGCCATGGTCCCAACTTTTCTCGTTTAGGGAAACACTGAATCATTCAGATCACCTGGTAATGGCGGCCTTCAACTCCAGGTGAGTTCCAGTTTTTGGCCGGCGCGCAACTCGACCGGTCGGCTGAACTCAAGCCGCGCCCGGAGACCATCAAGGGTAAGTTGCGCACGCACGGTTCTCCGTCCCAGCCGGACTTTCACCTTGGTCAGGTGATTCGCCGCAGGCAGGGTGAGCTCAAGGCGGCGTAGGGTGAGCGTGCCCCAACGCCAGTAAATCCCGGTCTTCGCAGTGGTGCCCGCAAACTCTTGCGCAAAACTTCCCCAACCCGCAGCTGTTGTGAACGCGCATTTGAAATTTTCCGGCGTCAGACGTGGCGCAAAACCGAGCCGTCCCGCCGGTCCGTCATACTCGAAACCGCACGCGGCAAGATAAACGCCGTAGCTGGCCATGCTGCGCGCGTAGTGATCACCACATTCGATCTCGTTCCACGGATTGCGTCGGGTCGCGTGGTAGCGGTCGTGCAGCATCCGCGTGATGGCGAGGCCTTCCAGCGTGAGCCCTTCCCACAGCATGTGGCCGGCGACCTGATATTCGAAACCGTTCATGCACTCGTTGAAATAACCCGCGGCCCAGTCGGGGCCCCGGCCCTTGGCTTGCGCGTAATCCCAATCCCGGCGCGGGAACGTACACATCAACAGGCCGCCTTCGCCGGCCATCGCATACCAGCGCCCCGGCGGGTAGGCGGCGCGATACGGCCCAACATCCGGCGTGAAGTTGTAGCGCCAGAGGGAGCGCAACGCGGCAAGTGTTTCAGTCGCCGGCAACACGCGACCCAACCCCACCTGCCAGGCCCAACTCTGACCGAGCACCTGGTCAATCTCGCAACCGGTGCCGGAGTTGATGGCGTCAAGATGTTTCGGGTCGGGTCGGTTGATGAAGTACTCGCCTTCGAAAAGCTGCCGCACCAGGTTGGGTTGGCCGCGCTCAAAAATGTCACGACAGGTTTGGGCGAACGCCGCGTCGCCGACGATGTCCGCCATGGTTTCACCCGCCCGCAAGGCGGCGAGATACAAACCGCTGAGCCAGGCCACCGGTCCGAACCAATCCGTATCGAGCGTGTTGTGCTGGTTGCTTTCGATGAGGCCGTCGCCGTTGGCATCCTTGGCGATGAGCCAGTCGATGGCCCTGCGGATACCGGGCCAGTTGCGCTTGAGCCAGGTGACATCCGCGGTCATTTGGTGCTCGCGCAGCGCGCGCAGGATCGTGCCGGCCTGGGCGTCAATCGCTGGAAAATCATTGTGCTCGCCGCGAAAATGAATCGCCCCGTCCGCTTGTTGAGCCAGCCCGAAGTCCACCCGTTCACGCGTCTCGCGTTCCAGTTGCGGAAAGAGCCGCGCGACCGCGTGGGCGTATTGCCAGACATGGCCGCAGGTACCTTCGCAACAACCGACGCCTTCCCAGCCCCAGAAGCGGCCATCGGCGAGCCGGTGACAGGTGGACGAGGCGAGTATTGAGGTGTTGGCGAAGGTACGATCGAGAAACCAGTACGGCAGCGTGGAATCGTACCAGGTATCGCGCCACAGCCGCGTCTGGGTCGTGAGACGCTCAAAATTCTTCGCAACGTGCTCCGCCACGGCGAGCGCGGAAGCGAACCGGGTCGCGTAATGCCGGCCCGGCGGCAGCTTGGGCAGCTTGAGATGGGGAAAGTGCCAAGTGAGCAGGAAGGTGATTTCGTCAGTCTGACCGGGCTTGAGCGACAGTTGGCGTTTCAACGAGCCGATCAAAGGTTCGCCAAAAGATTTCGTTGCGAGATTTGACTCGTCGCGGGCGGGAGCAAAGCAGGCGGCAGTGAGGGGCAGCGTGGAGGAGCAGGCCGCTTGACCAGTCGGCTGCTGGCCTCGTTTGCCGAGCAGCGCCAGTCCCATGGTGCCGAAGTCCGGTTGCTCCGCCAGCGGGCCGAGAGGCGCATCCGGTTGATCGCTGAAGACGATGTAATCCAAACCGATGTTACCCCAGCCGCCGGTCGCCTGATCCACCGCTTGCAAGCGGGCGGTCTGACCCGCCCAAGGGCGCACGTTCCAAGTGTGTGACTTCATTTTGTTGTCGTTGGCGCCCGTGACCGAAAGGACGATTTGATCACCCACCAACAGATTAACGCAGGTTTGGCCCTCGTGCCCGCCGCCACCGAGGAGGAAACGGAGATAATCCCGCTCAATCGTGAACGGCGGACTGGTAAGCGTGCCCGTGTGCGCGTCGCGGGCGACCACGTCCTTGGCCGGGGCCGAGGAATGAGTGTTCACCGCGTGTTGACCGTGCATGCCAAGGTCGCCTTGATAATTGATGACCTGACTGGCGGCAATGGGGCCGCGACCAAACGCGGTGCCGTCCACGGTCCACGGTGCGTAAGCATCACGCTCAAAATCGTCAAACAGGATGTCGGGGCGCGCCGCTTCGGCTTTCCGGGCCGGCGCGGGCGCCGCGCTACATTCGAGGAACATCAGTCCGTGGCGACGAACCAGCCGATTGCGACGCAGCACGTCCTGCGTTTTGCCGCTTTGTGCCGCCACATGGTTCTCCAGCCAACCCGCCAACCCGACCTCGAGCTGTTGCTTGCTGGTGTTGGTGAGCCTGAAGCGCATCACCGTGACTGGCAGTGAGGAGTCGTCCACCGCCAGCGGAATGAACGGCGAAAAGGCTTCGAGCGAAACCGCGACCGGCGCGGCGGGGTCGGAATATTCAACGGACCCGATGGGGTACGTTCCGTTGAAAGTCACGTTGCTCCAGCCGGTGTGATCCAGCGCGCGTGTTTGCTCGCGATCGCCCTGGCGAATGTGCAGCGCGAAACCTTGTGCGAACGGGGAAATCGGCGCCATCGGTTTGGCATAATGCGGCCCGCCGGTGCCCGAGTGGAGGGGTTGATTGAAAATGTCCCAGTGCCAAAGCCGGCCGTCGCCACCGAGATAAACCTGCCCGGCGCAAATCCCGCCGACCGGCATGCCGATGAGCCGCGATTCGGGCCAGCGATAAACCGTTGGTGTGCCACGGGCGAACAGTGACGCCACCCAATCCGGCTGGAGTTTTTTGTCTGCCGGGACCAACCGCTCAAAGTCCGTGCGGCTGAACGGACCGGCCACCGCCGGCAAACCCGTCAGTGCCAGACCAGCCGTTGCCAGACCGGAGAGTTTTAAGAACTCCCGACGCCCCCAACCCGTTCGACATCCACAGGCAGAAGTTTGGCAGGGATCACCAATCGCAACGGGTGACGATTCTGTGTCGGGATTCGCGGCGTCAACAGGTGTTTTCGTTTGCACGCCTCAGCATTAGCCACCGGGCGCGCGCTGTCAGCAGCGAATTGAAGGAAATGAAACCTTGCCTCGAACGCAGTCGAACCCGGCGGCGGTTCTGATCCAGTCGTATCGATAAATTGCGACTGACAATCGGAGTTTCCTTTGCTCCAATCCGCGCGCAACGGATGATGCCGAAGACGGGAGCACGAGTCTTTTCCACCGCCAGCCGCGTATGACGCCGTTATTGCGAGCCTGCGGATTACGGAAAGAATTCGCCACGGTCACTGCGGTGGCCGGCGTGGATCTTGAAGTGCGCGCCGGTGAGATCGTCGGCTTGCTCGGCCCCAATGGCGCGGGAAAAACCACGCTGTTGCGCCTGCGGACCGGGATTCTCCCCCACTGTGGGCGGCGCGTTTATTCGCGATCTCAGCGTTCGCGAGCATCCGCTGGACACGAAACGCAACATCGGCTTCCGCAGCGGCGATACCCAGTTCTACCAACGCCTGACACCGCGCGAAGTATTGCGTTGCTTCGGGCGCCCATATGGCCTGGCGCAGCCGGCGTTGGAGGAGCGCATCAATACGCTGATACGTGATTTGGAAATGACAACATTTGCGGGTCGCCCGTGTTGCACACTTCCCTCCGGATGGAAACAGCGCGCCAACATCTCCCGCGCCTTGCTGCACCAGCCCGAGGTGCTGCTCCTGGATGAACCGACCGCAATACGCGCGGCAACCCGCGGCGGATCCGGCCAGTCAACCTGTTTGAAGTCAGATGCGCCCGCGAATCATTTACACCATTTTCCGCACGGAATTCGTGGAAGCATGGCGCGACTGGCTGACGCTGACCCTCGTGGTTGGCTTTCCCATCGTGCTGTATCCGCCGGGTTTGCTCATTCCTTAAAAAGTGGCGCAGGTGCAAAAATACTAGAAGCGGTTTCAAAAATCTTTTTCGGCGGTAGCCGCCGACGTGAGGAGGCGGAAATCCCAGGAAAAACACATGTCTCCGCCTCATTACTTCGGCGGCTACGAATTATGAAACCGCTTCTATGCCGATCAGCGCGTGACCGCAGATTGCGGTCTGGGGTGCAGCAACGGAATTGACCAGCTTTTGCAGACGAATAAAGCCCTGCAACTGCATCCGTGGCAGGCCATACCTGCCCCCTTGCGCCACACCTTTGAAACGGTGACCAATCTCATTTCCTCCTGCCCCCGTCTCACGCAGCGCCACCAATACAGCGACGCCATCCAGCACAACGACCAACACTTTTCGTGAGGAAGTGTTCTCCGCTGCTCAAGTGGTGATCGAGCAAAAAACGGCGGACGCCGTGCTCGTGCTTTGGCCGGGCGCTCAGGAAGCTTGGGAGCGCCAAGACCCGGGACGCATCACGGTTTTTTTATGACTCGTTGCATCCCACCCGGCCGCCGCCTGGTCCCGTTTATACCAGGAACTCTATTCCTTCCGCTGGCAGCTCGTGCGGCAACGCCGGGCGCGCTTGGGCGGCAATCGGTGTTTCGGCGTTGCTGTCCGGTCTGGCGCACCCCTCGATTTATCGCTTGCGGCCCACGTTTCTGTTGGGCGTGATCCTGGGTTATGTGGCGTGGCAAAGTCGTTCCCTCGTTTGCAGCAGGATTGTCCACGCGCTGAACCATGGTTTGATGGTTACGCGCCTGCCTTTCAATGGTTCGCTGAGGCGCAGGCCTTGCCCTGGCCGCTGACCGCGGGTGCGCTCGCCGGTACCGTGGTTGGCCTTGCGCTGATCCGCGCTCCGCCAACCGCGCCCGAAATCGCCACCACAAGTCAAGGCTGCGGTTCGCAAGACGCGCGTTCGCCATCGGCGGTCAATATTCCTTGAAGAACTTCGCGATCAATCCGGGCGCGATTTTGAGAAAAGTGTGGCCTCCCGGATGGATAATGGCGATGACCGGTGTGCCGAGGGGGGATGGATACATCACGCCGTCCTGTCCCCACGTTTCGCTGTTGGTTGAGCAGCCATTAACGCGCTGCACTTCTTTCAGCATCCTTTCCTGCCAGGAGAACTTCACGAGTGAATCTTTTTGACCGGCGATCATCAGCACAGGTTTGGGCGACAAACGGGGTGCGTATTTGGCGACCGCCGCAGAAGGCGCGACCGCGCGCAAAGTGGCGCCGCGTTCCAGCCAGAGCAGGTAGGTGAAACCGCCACCGTTGGAATGTCCGGTGGCGTAAATGCGCTGATCCGCCACACGATAGTCCTTGCGCAACCGCGCCAGCAGGGCGTCGAAGAACTTCAAATCACGACCTTCGAAAGCGTCTGCGGTCGCCTGCCAGCCGTTGCGTCGGCCTTCGGGATCCGTCAATTGGCCGGGGGTCGGCAGCCCTTGCGGATAAACGACGATTGCCTCCGGCCATTCCCGTTCCAGGTGAAACTGACGCTGCGCCTGACGCGCGTTGCCGCCATGACCGTGAAACACAAACACGACGGGTGCGGGATTCGTGTGCGCCGAGGCTGGTGCATAGATCAACGCCAGACGTGAAATGCCGTCCACCTCGAGGTTAAGGTGCACCGATTCGTCCGCCAAGACAGCCAGTTGGCAACCCAGAGAAATGATGACGCTTAGGATCGTGGTTTTGATCGGCATGCTTGTAGAAATCGAGACTGGACTGGTTGCGGTTACGTCGGGGATTTTAGCATGGCCAACACCATCCCCTCGACCCCTTTCGCGAACAAGAAAAGTCAAAACTTGGTGGCGGTGAAAGTCAAGATCACATGCGTACTGGGGTGGACCGCTTCAATCACCGCCGCTCCTTGCGGACGCAAAGCCGCGCACCGTTGTCAGCGATGAAAATTTTATGCTGGTTGCCGTGCGGATGATTCTTTAGACTCCCCACCATTACGGACTCACCAGAAGGCCGTAAAACATCCAGAATCACCATGAAACAATCATCACTGCTATCCGCTTTGGGATTCACCGCCCTCGCACTGGCGACCGCTGGTGCGCAGGGATTGAAATTGGAAAATGTTTGGAGTCTGCAACCTGGCGACCGGGATTATTTGGGCACGAGCACGACGGAACGCGGACTGGCCTATAATCCGGTGACCGACCATGTGTTGATTGTGCATCGCGCCAACCCCGTGGTCGTGGCGGTATTGGACGCCGCCACCGGGTCGGACCTCAGCACCCTGGACACCAGCGGCGTGGTCAATCCGGGGACGTTCGCCCTGAGCAAAATCGGCGTGGCGGCGGATGGGGCGATTTACGCGGCCAACTTCGGCACGATTGGCAGTTCGACCCCCGCGTTTACCGTCTATCGCTGGGCGGACGAGAGCAGCGGCTGCACCATCGCCTATG
Organism: Verrucomicrobiota bacterium; assembly: GCA_029573725.1. GTDB lineage: Bacteria > Verrucomicrobiota > Verrucomicrobiia > Limisphaerales > JADLHS01 > JADLHS01. The sequence continues at coordinate 644,540 of JAKQDQ010000178.1, read as the reverse complement.
CGGGCGATCCCGGCGCGGGCGACATTCAACAATGGGGCACGACGTTTGCCGTGCGGGGGGCGGGGGCCGCGACGCAGATCCTGGTGTCTTCCAGCGCGGGCACCATCGCCGCGTTGCTTACCACCACCGATGGCGTCAATTTCACCGCGCAAAAACTGGCAACTGATGTCATGCCCGGTCAGATGGGCATCGCAATTGCGTTCGGCGCCAATAACACCTTCTGGGCGAAGTCCGTGAACGGCCCGCTGGTGCATCTGGGGTTTGACACGAATGCCGGCACCGCGACCACGTTGCAGGCGTACAGCATCACCAACTTCCCCGGGACGGTCGGACCGTTCAACGTGGATGTGGCGAACCATCGCCTCGTGGGCATCAACATCACCACTCCGGACACGGTGAATCTGTACGACATTGCCAACCTGGCCGTGCCCCCCGCGCTGCTCAGCAGCGTCGGACTGCCGCTGGATTACAACAACAACCTCTTCATGGGCGCGGTGGATTTCGGTGGCAGCCTGGTGTTCACCCTGGACAGCAACAACGGAGTGCAGGCGTACAGCCTCTCGCCCTCGAGCGACCCGATTCCCCCGTCAATGATTCTCGAACCGCAGGACACCACCGTGTACGCCGGCGACAAGGCCACCCTGGTGGCCTCGGCCACCGGCACGCCCCCCCTCACCTATCAATGGCAGTTGAACGGCATGGACATCCCCGGCGCAACCGGTCCGGTGTTGACGATCGCCAACGCCCGCCAGGAGGATGAGGGCACCTACCTCGTGCTGGTTTCCAACAGCGCGGGCACCACCTACAGCCTCGCCGCCTACCTGACGGTGCTGCCTTCGGGAATCATGTCGCCCATCTGGAGTTTGGCCCCGGGCTCCCGGCCTTACTTGACCGCTTCCGGCAATAACCAGCGCGGCATGGCGTACAACCCGGTGACCGGACATCTGGTGCTGGTGAATCGCGCCGGAGGGTTGAGTGTGAATTTGATTGATGGCGCCACCGGCGCCGACCGCGGCACCCTGAGCGTCGCCGGCATCAGTGGCGGCACCTTCCCGCTCTTGATGGTGGGCGTGGCCGCGGACGGCGTCATCTATGCCGCGAACTTTGGCAGCCTGCCCAACACCACCACGACCCTCTATCGCTGGGCCAATGAAACCGCCCAACCCACGATCGCCTTCCAGGGCGATCCCATGCAGGGCACCGCCAACCGGCAATGGGGAAATACGATCGCCGTGCGCGGGGCCGGCACAAATACCCAGATTTTGCTGCCGACGGGCGGCCAGGAATTCGTGGCGGTTTTCACAACGACCGATGGCAGCAGCTTTTCCCCCACCATCATTTCCAACGTGCCGACCGGAGCCATTGTGGAAGGAGCGGCCTTTGGCGCGGGAGACACCTTCTGGGGACAATCCAACGCCGGTGGCACCCTGGCCCACTACGCCTTTGATTGGACCACGGGCGAGGCGACGGTACTCGCGGCCTACGACTGGAACAACTTCGACGCGAATGTGAAACCCATCGCCGTGGATGCGGAGCATCACCTGCTGGCCGGCGTGGCCATTGCCAGTCCCGATACGGTGAATCTCTACGACATCAGTCAGGTGGACGAGACCACCCCGCCGGTCCTGTTGCACTCGGTGGTGACGCCCACCGACAACGCCAACACGTTGTACCGGGGCGCGCTGGCCTTCGGTGCGGACACCTTGTTTGCCCTGGACACCAACAACGGCATCATCGCCCTGGCCCTGCCGTTCCTGCGAATCCAACCGCTTGGGGACAAACTGGAGGTCTCCTGGGCCATGGCGCACGGCGGCTACACGCTCGAAACCCGGAATGATCCCGCCTCCGGCGCCTGGACCGCCGTGTCAACCGGCACCCTGAGCAACGGACGTTATCGCGTGCAGGTGACGCCCACCGGGGCCCCGCAGTACTTCCGCCTGCAGCGGGCGGCGCCCTGACCGGGGGGACGCCAGCGCGCGCGGCGCCGCCGGCGACGACAGTGGACGGCGGCGCGCACCGCCACGGCCTGCGGATGTCGCGGAATTAAACCTTGCCGGGCGTGGGGAGAATTGCTCTATTTTGCGCGCCCTAGCGCACGTGGCGGAATTGGCAGACGCGCTACCTTGAGGTGGTAGTGCCGTAAGGCGTGCAGGTTCAAGTCCTGCCGTGCGCACCACCCCTACTTTGATCCGGTTAAAATCTGCTGCAACACCCGGCCTTCGACCCCGCTCATGGTCTGGCCGAACAAGGCCGCAATGGTGGGGGCGACGTCCACATTCCCGACCCGTTGCAGCTTGACGCCGGGGCGGATGCCTGCGCCCGCCGCGATGAACACGCCGTCCATCTTGGGTTCGCTGGCCAGATAACCGTGCGTGCCCACCGGGTTCTTCAGTTCCACCAGCCAGTCATTGGCCGTGGCATCATTGATGAAGGCGTAACCGTCCTCAGCCGCCAGCAACAAATCGCCCATCTGCGGATTTTGCGCCGGGTCGGGCAGCCCCAACCCGGCGAAGCGTTCCGGCGTCAAAATTGCCGCAATCCCCTCCTGTCCCCGTAACAGATCCAGGACCCTGGCGCGATCTTCCGCCCGTGTTTCGGGATGGGTCAAATACACAAAGGCCGTGCCGCCTTCCGCCACGGATTGCGCCCGCCGCCGGGGTGGCGCCTCGAACAGGCCGGCCTTGCGGAAAAGCACATTGGGACGCAGCCGCTTGGTGGGCCGGACGAAGCCATGATCGGAAGTGACGAACACCGTCGTTTGGGCCCGCAAACCGGCGGCATCCACCGCCCGCAACAGCTCGGCCACCCGCGCGTCCGCCAGCCCCAGCGCGGCGTAGGCGGCGGTGGATTGCGGGCCGTATTGATGTTGCACGGAATCGGTGGTCAACAGATGAAAGAGCAGAAAGTTCGGCGGCCGCGTGCGCCACAGGTGGACCGCCGCGCCGGTCCAGATTTCGTCCATCACGGCGATGCCATGCGCACGAAACGCCTCGTTGTCCGGTCCCGTCAACAGCCCGGCCTGGATCAATTCTTCACGCAGTTTGGGCGTGGTGAAATCCACTGCACCCGGGACATCGGGGAAATCGTCATCCAACGCGCCGCTATTGCGGGTGCAGGGCCAGTTGACCCCTGCGGTGCGCAAACCCAGTCCGTGCAGCAGGTCGTAAACGGTCGGCACGGCCACCAGCTCCCGCTTGTCGTAGTTGCCGCGCAATGTCACGGCGTCCCCCGGCCCGCCGCGGGTCAATTTGCCGTTGAACAACACCGCGTGCTGGCGCGGTGACACGCCCGTGACGAGGGTGGTGTGGTTGGGCCACGTCACCGCCGGGGAGGAGACGTGCATGGCCTCGGCCACGGCCCCGGTCGCGGCCAGCTGGCGCAACGTCGGCAGCGGGGCATGCGGATCGGAAAGATACGACGCGGCCAGGCCGTCAATGGTGATGAGGATGACGTGGCGGTTGGTATTCGCCGCGCCGCGCGCCGGTGTGCCGGGGCCCAGCCACAAGACTGACAGCACCAGCCACAACCCGCTCCAGCGCCAGCGACGCCGCCCCGAATGTTTGCACGATTTCATAAAAGTCGAATCTGCAGGTCGTCCCGCGTCAGGGAGTCGCGCAGGCTTTCCACCCGATGCCGGCGGCGCTCCAGAATTTCCTTGTCCGTCTGCGGATCATACGGCACCGGGTAGTCGCCGTCCCAACACGCCAGACAGAAACTCTCCTTGGGCCGGCCCGTGGCGCGCACCATGCCGTCCAGCGACAGGTAATGCAGCGAATCGGCGTTGAGATATTCGCAAATTTGCGGAATGGAATAATTCGCCGCCATCAGCTTGCTGCGGTCGGGAAAATCAATGCCGTAAACGCACGGATTCCGGTGTGGCGGACAACTGACGCGCACGTGGACTTCCTTGGCGCCGGCGTCTTTCAACGTCTTGACGCGCGCCTGGCACGTCGTGCCGCGCACGATGGAATCATCCACGATGATCACGCGCTTGCCGCTGACCAGTTCCTCGATGAGGTTCAGTTTCACGCGCACGTTGAAATCGCGAATGAGCTGGGTCGGCTGCAGAAAACTGCGGCCGACATAGTGGTTGCGGATGAACGCCATCTCGAAGGGAATCCCGGATTCCTCGGCGTAACCCAGCGCCGCATAAACCCCGCTGTCCGGCACGGGAATCACCAAATCCGCCGCCACCGGCTGTTCCCGGGCCAGCTGGCGCCCCATCTCGACGCGCACCTTGTAAACGTTGCGCCCACCAATGGTGCTGTCCGGCCGCGCGAAATAGACGTACTCAAACATGCAAAACGCCCGCCGGGACTGCTCGGGATACGCGTGCAGGCTGTGCAACCCCTTGCGGTCAATCACCACGATCTCCCCCGGCTCAACGTCGCGCACGAACTGCGCGTGGATCAAATCGAACGCGCAGGTTTCACTGGACAGCACGTAGGCCCCGTCCACCCGGCCGAGGGACAGCGGCCGGAAGCCGTGCGGATCGCGCACGCCGATCAATTCGTGCTCGGTCATGATGACCAGGGAAAATGCCCCTTCGATCTGTCGCATCACGTTGACGAGCTGGTTTTCGTTGCCGTTCGGGCTGGGCTGCGCGAGCAGATTGAGGATCACCTCGCTGTCGGCCGTGGTCTGGAACATCAGGCCGCCCGCCTCCAGTTGGTCGCGCAGGCGCGCCGCGTTGATCAGGTTGCCGTTGTGGGCGACGGCGATCTGTCCCCGCAAACAATTGCCCGTCAGCGGTTGGGCGTTGCGGATGTTGCTGGCGCCGGTGGTGGAATAGCGGGTGTGTCCCACCGCCATGTCGCCGACGAGTTCCCGCAGGATGGCGCCATTGTAGATTTGGGAAACCAGGCCCATGCCCTTGTGTTCCCGGAACTGCTGGCCATCGCACGCCACGATCCCCGCGCTCTCCTGCCCGCGATGTTGCAGGGCGTAAAGGCCGTAATACGTCAACTCCGCGGCGTTCGGATGGCCGAAAATGCCGAACACGCCGCAATAATGCTTGGGATAATAGTGCATCGCGCCTGTAGAAACGAGCGGGGCTATTTGAACAGAGCCCGCCCGTCGGAGGCAAGCTCCAAGCCGGACGATTTGGTCCCGCTCCTCACGGCGGCGTCAAATGCAACCGGTAAAATCCCCGTGCGCTCCCCGGCAGGAAGTTAGTGGAGAACGCCGCCGCCGCAAGCGGATTGGTCCATAACGGGGTCCAGACCGTCAGATCCGGTGAAAATTCAACCCGGTAACGCGCCGTGGGAAACGTCGTGTAACGAAGCTGCAATTGCTCCCCAACGGATTGCAGCGTAATGCGCAAATCCAATCCCAGCGAAAAAAAGCCCAGATCATCCCACATGACGTTGGCGCAATATTGCCCGCCCGCGTTGTTGAGGTGCGTCCCGTCCTCAATGAATCCCTGTGCGACCAGCCAGTCGTAACTGATCGTCGGTTGCATCAGATCGGCGTAAACGCGGCCATGCGCCACGGCCACGCCGCGCACCACGCGGTTTTGATCCGGGGTGGTCGTGCCGGTCTGATCCGTGGAGAGCCACGGCGTCCCGATATAAATCACGTCACCAGCGGGCGCCGCCGCACGCCACCAGGTTTCACAGGCCGCCATCCGGTTGCTGGTCGCGCCACTGCCATCCTCCTTCATGTGCCAGATCAGCAGGTCGGGTTGCAACCCGGCCAGGATCGGCGTCCGAATCGCCGGCGGCACATTGGTCACCTGCCCCAGATGAATGCCGCCCCAATCCATGAACACCGCGTGGAACCCGGCGCGGTGCGTGGCGACCAGCGACGGCCCGATGATGAAATTCGTGCCGGCGTCACTCTCCACCCGCAGCCGATAGCGGTCCAGCGGCAGGGTGATGGTGGCGAAATGCCCCTGCGGTTCGGCGCTGTAACCCTCCAGCGTCCGCACCGTGGCCCAGGGGGCGCCATTGGTGGAAAGCCGCAGCCGGAACCCGCCGCCGCCGGGGTGACTCACATAGAAAAGTCCGGCCTGGTCGGCGAGCACGCCTGCCGGATTGGGCTGATTCGACCACCACATCGCACCGCCGGGCGGCACGGCCACGTACCGGCAAAACCAGTACTGATCCGGCCCCCGATTGGCGGCGCCGTTTTCCAACTGCCACAGCGCCGTGTTGTGATAGTTGTTCAAGGAATACCCGGCGCTGCCAAATCGCGCCATCAGCCGGTTCATCAGGTAATAGGTCACCGACCGGTAGGAATCCGCCATCGAATCGCCAAAGGACACCACCGTCACCGGCCGGTCCGGCATCTGCAACGCCGCGCGGAAGTGTGCCAACGCCTGCGTGTTCGTCGTGCCGAAGTCCTCCCCCCCCGCCGGAACCGCGAGCAACGCGACACCGGCGCCCGCCCAAAGGAACATTCTGCCAGGTTTCATTTTCTCTGAATCAATTGCCGCCCAAGGTAAGGCACAAGTCCGCCTTGTTCCATTGGAAACTGCCCGGCGACCAAAGAAAAGCTGGCCAGTCCCGGTGGATTGGTTTAATTCACCCGGCCATAAGCGGCATGAATCCCGAAACACCTGCTCAGCCCGGGGCGCGTTGGCCCAAGCAAATCAAATACATCATTGGCAACGAGGCCGCAGAACGCTTCAGCTATTACGGGATGCGGAGCATTCTGGCGCTCTACATCACGGGCGTGCTGTTGCAGACCAAGGATCACGCCACGGGGGTCATCCACCTGTTTGTCTTCGTCAACTATTTCATGCCGTTGTTCGGCGGCTGGTTGTCGGACCGCATCTGGGGGCGCTACAAGACCATCCTCTGGATTTCGTTGTTCTACTGCGTGGGGCACGGGGTGCTGGCCACCAGCGACCTGTTCCACACGACGGCGGCCAAACTGAACTGTCTGTACCTCGGCCTGGCGGTGATTGCGTTCGGTTCGGGCGGCATCAAGCCCTGCGTTTCGGCCTTCATGGGGGATCAATTCACCTCCGACCAGGGCGATTTGATCCGGAAGGCGTACGCCGCGTTTTATTTTGCGATCAATTTCGGCTCGTTCTTTTCCTTCCTCATCATTCCCTGGATTGCCGCCCAACAGGCGCCGCTGGCCGCCGATGCCAATTTCTTTGATCGCATCCTCTGGCAGATGAAGGCGGGCGGCTTCGGCGGATACAGTTGGGCCTTTGGCGTGCCGGGCATCCTGATGGCGCTGGCCACGCTGATTTTCTGGCTGGGAACGAAACATTACGTGCGCAAACCGCCGGCGCGCACCACCCGCACCGCCGGTTTTTTTGCGGTCTTCTTCGAGGCGTTTCGGAACTCGCATCGCGCGCCCGGTTCAGTCCGTGTGGCTTCCTATCTATCGGTGCTGACTTCCGCCGTGCTGCCGGTGCTGGCTACGGCGGGCATGTTGACCGTGGCGCTATACGATATTTTTTCCTCCTCCACACCTGCGTATGTGCTGGGGATCGGCTGGGTGGCGGTGAGTTTGCTCGGGCTTTGGCTGGGCTTGTTGCTGGTGGCCAGTTTGTGGTTCCGCTCCGAACTGCCGGAGGCCTTCTGGGCAGGGGCGCGCGGGCGATTTGACCCTGAAGAAGTGGCCGCCGCGCGGTCGGTGGCCCCCATCCTGGCGATTTTCTCGTTCATCGTGCCCTTCTGGACGCTCTGGGATCAATCGCTCTCCACCTGGGTGATGCAGGGTTCGCAAATGCAGTCCTTCCGCTTCCTTGGACTGCACGTCGGAGCGGAACAGATGCAATCGTTGAATGCCATCCTGATATTGCTTCTCCTGCCGCTCATGACCTGGTGGCTGTATCCGCTGCTGGAGCGGCTGGGCCTGCGCGTCACCCCGTTGCGCCGCATGTCCACCGGGATGTTGATGATGACGTTTTGTTTTCTGCTGGTTGCGCATTACCAGCAGCGACTGGAGGGCGGGGCGGTCCTGAGCCTGGCGCTGCAGGCCTGGCCTTATCTGATCCTCACCACGGCGGAAATCCTCGTCTCCACCACCGGTCTGGAATTCGCCTACACCCAGGCCGCCGCCTCGATGAAAAGCACCATCATGAGCTTTTTCCTGCTCACCACCGCCGTGGGCAATCTGCTCATCGTCACCGTCACCAAACTCGGCAGCGGGCAGGGCGACGAGAGCGTTTCCTCCGGGCGGTTCTTTTTCTACGCGGTGATGATGGCCGTGGTGGGCATTCTCTTCACCATCGTGGCCACCCGCTACCGCTACCGCCAGGAGCCGGAAGCCTAGTTCCCCCGGCCGGCCCCGCCGCGGCCTTGCAAAAAATGTTTCCCTATCGCCCGCGCCGACTTACAGTGGGCCGCATGTCTAAAGCTCATCCCGGAGCCGCCGCCGGTTTTTCACGACGCCGGTTTCTGCAAACCGCCACGCTGGCCGGGGCCGGCGCGCTCCTGGCCCGGAACGGGGGATTGGCCCGGGCCGCCGAAACCGTGACGCTGCCGTTTGCCAATGGTCGGCGCGAACTGGTGCGTTTCCCGCAAAAGCGGCCGCTCATCCTCCTGACCGCCCGGCCGCCGCAATTGGAAACACCCTTCGCCGTTTTCAACGAGGGTTTGCTCACTCCGAATGACGCCTTCTTTGTGCGCTATCATCTGGCACACATTCCCACGGAGATTGATCCCCAAACCTTCCGGCTCCAAATCCGGGGCCAGGTGAACCACCCCCTGACCTTGTCCCTGACGGACCTGCGCACCCAGTTCGAGCCGGTGGAAATCGTGGCCGTCAACCAGTGCTCCGGCAACAGCCGCGGCTTCTTCCAGCCGCGGGTCGGCGGCGGCCAGTTGGGCAACGGCGCCATGGGTAACGCGCGGTGGAAGGGGGTCCGGCTGCAAGCCGTGCTGGCCAAGGCGGGAATCGCCGCCGGCGCCAGGCAGGTGGTGTTCAACGGCCTGGACCAGTCCGTCCTGGAAAAAACACCGGACTTCCTGAAGGCGCTGGATGTGGATCAGGCGCGGGATGAAGATGTGCTGCTCGCCTACGAAATGAATGGTGCGGATTTGCCCATGCTCAACGGCTATCCGCTGCGGCTCGTCGTGCCCGGACATTACGGGACGTACTGGGTCAAACATCTCCACCAGATCACCGTGGTGGACGAAACCTTCAAGACGTTCTGGATGAACCCGGCGTATTTGATCCCGGATAACGACGGCGCCTGTGTGCCCCCCGGGACGACGCCCACCCGCACCCGGCCCATTGGACGCTTCAACGTGCGCTCCTTCATCACCAGCCTGGCGGAGGCGGACGTGGTCCGAACCGGGCACCCCATCACGGTCCGCGGCATCGCCTTTGACGGCGGTCACGGCATTCAGGAAATTTTGTTCTCGGAGGACGACGGACACTCCTGGCGCGCCGCGGAACTCGGGAAGGATCTGGGCAAGTATTCGTTCCGCGAGTGGACCATTCCCTTCACGCCGCGGCGGACCGGCGCTTTCGCGCTCCGCGTCAAGGCCACCAACCGCATCGGGGAATCCCAGCCCCTGGAACCGCTGTGGAACCCCGCCGGCTACATGCGCAACGTCGTTGAAACCGTTCACATCCAAGCCGCTTGATCCCATGATGCGCCTCCTTCTTTTTGCGGTCGCCATTCTGATTGGTGTTTTTCTGGCCGGCGGCGTTGACCAACGCGCCACCCCCCTGAAGATCGATCTGCCGCCGGAAACCACCGCCTTCAAACCGGCCCCCGGCGCCGAACTGGTCAACGGCCAATGCCTGGTCTGTCACTCGGTGGAATACGTGTCCTCACAACCGCCCATGCCGCGCCCCTTCTGGAGCGCCGCGGTGAAAAAAATGGTGGACAAATACGGCGCGAACGTGCCCCCCGACCAGATTGATCCCATCGTGGATTATTTATACCACAACTACGGCGACGCCCCGCCGCCAACGACCGCCCCCGCCGCCCCCGCCCCCGCCGCGCCCTCCACCGATCCGGTGCAGCTCGGCACGAAGTACGGCTGCCTGGCCTGCCACAATCCCACGATGAAAATCATTGGCCCGGCGTTGCGCGAGGTGGCACGGAAATATCAGGCCGATCCCGAAGCGGCGCAAAAAATCGCGCACCAGATCCGGCACGGCGGTTCGGGACAATGGGGTTCAATCATCATGCCCCCGTTTCCGCAGATCAGCGATGGCGAGATCCAAACGCTCACCGATTGGATCCTCCGCCAGAAATGAATCTGCGGTCGCCCACCCGCGGGACCGTCGGACGTTGATCAGTCTGCCGGGTCCATGGCCCGAATGGCCGCGCGGATTTTCGCCACCCCCGCCGACACCGTCCATTCCCCGGTCAACAACTCCACTTCGGGATGTTCCGGCGGTTCGTACGGTGCGGAGATTCCGGTGAACTCGGCCAGCCCGCCGGCCCGGGCCCGGGCGTAAAGCCCCTTGGGATCGCGTTGCTCGCACACCGCCAGCGGGGCGTTGATGTACACCTCGATGAACCGCCCGGGCGGGGCCGCCGCCCGCGCGCGCGCGCGATCGCGGCGATAGGGCGAAATCAACGCCACCACACAAATCAGGCCCGCCTCGGCAAACAAGCGCGCCACCTCCCCCACCCGGCGGATGTTTTCCTGCCGGTCCGCCGCCGAAAAACCCAGATCCGCACACAACCCGCGTCGCAGCGCATCCCCGTCCAGCACCGCCACCGCCCGTTGCTCCGCGCGCAACACCGCTTCCAGGGCGCGCGCCGTGGTGGTCTTTCCCGCGCCACTCAAACCCGTCAGCCACACCACGCAACCGGCAGACTGCCGGGCCGGCGCCGCCGTGACGTCCGGCAGGCACCGGCTTTCGGAGTCGGATGGATTATTCATCGGTCGGAAGGTTCGAAGGTTCGCGCGCCGGCCGCGTTGGCGACGTGACCGCCGGCGCATTGGCGAGCAACGCGTGATAATACCGGAGAAGGATGTTGGTTGCTTCAGGCCATGAGCCCAGCGCATCAGCCGCCCCCGGCGTGGATGGCGTGTGGTTGCGCAGGATCCGGTAATCCGGTTCGGCGTCCGCCCACTGGCCGGCGGCCACCGCGGCCCCGGCCCGCAGCCACCGCGCCGGACGATTGGCCGGGGCCAGTTCCAATGCCTGCGCCAACGTCGCGCGGGCGGCGGCAAAATTGCCGGCCCGCAATTCCGCGCGGCCGCGTTTGACGAAACTCTCGGCGCGTTGCGGATCGAGCTCAACCAATCGCGCACTCCATTGCAATTCGGCGGGCAACACCCGGAAGGTGTCGTAGAGGGCCACCGCCGCGTCCACTACCTCCACCGTCTGCGCCCGCTGCGCGGTGTAGCTGGCGATGAATTCCAGCGCCTCATTGGTCCGCCCCAACCCCCACAGGGCGACCGCGTGCGCCTGCAGCAAACGCGCCCCGGCGTGGGGAGGCAGGGAGGGCTGCGACAGCAATTCCCGGGACAGCGCGCGCGCTGCGGAAAACCGGCCCAGCACGTTCAAGGTTTGTGCCGCCTCCAGACGCGGCGTCAGCCAGTCGGGCGCCAGCGTCATGCTGCGGTCAAAACACTCCCATGCCTGCTGGGGACAACCGCTGCCCAGATACATGAGACCCGACAGCCGCAGAAAAACCGGGGCATCCACCGGCCCGTTCCGGCTGATGACCTCCGGCCAGGAATCATGGCGCGCCATCAAGCGCGGAAACGTCTGGCGGGCCCAGGCCAGCGTCAACCGGTTCGACGCGCCGCGGTTGGCCGGGTCGGCGGCGGCCAGGTTGAGGTGCGCCGCCAGGTTGTCGGGGGAGAATTGCAGGGCGCGCTGGAACCAAACGGTCGCCGCCGCCGGCGCCCCGTTGCGTCGCAGATCCACCCCGCATTGATTCAGGGTCTTGCCATAAAAATCGCCCAACAACGTCACCGTCGCATTCGTCGGCAGGGAAAGATGCAGCGCCCGCCAAAACGGCGTGTTCCACCGTTGCACCTGCCGCCGGTGCGCGGCAAATTGCCGGCTCCGCCGCCGCAGATTCTGCTCCCAGCGGGCCTCCCAGCGCGCTTGCCAATGTTTCGTGGCCTCCGCTGACGGCGCGACCACCACTCCCTGTTCATGAGGCTGACGCGGGATCAGCCGTTGCGTCCAACCCTGCGGTGCGGCCACGAAGTTCTCCAGAAACAGACCGGAGCTGGAATGCAGATAAACCGCTGGCGCCTGCGCGGCAAGTGATTGAACCCAGTGGGCCATCTGTGCCGGCGTCCACGGGGCGGCATTGGTCGGAACCGCCTCCGGCCAGCGCGCTCCGTAACGCGCCGCCAGTTGGGCCCGATACGCCGGGGTGGCCAGCGCCCGTGTGTCGAGCAACAGCGGGGACTTGGCACCGTCCCGCGCATCGCATTCGGCCTGCACCAACGGTAACAACCACGGTGCATCGCTGAGCGCCACGGTCCGGCCGTCGGGAAGTTCGTCGTAAATCTGCCCGGCAAACTCCTTCAAGCCCGGGCCGTTGGTCAGCCACACCGTGGGGAAATTCCGGGCTGTCAACAACAGCGGCAGGACCACGCACAGGGCGGCGGCGGCGATCCCCGGCCAGCGCCGGGCGCGCTGGCTTCGCGGCGACCAGCGAAATTGCAGCAAATAACCCAGACCGTAACCGGCCACCAGGCTCCAGGCATAATGATACACCAACAGCGCCCCGCTGAGCTCGTTCTGACCCGGCGCGAACCAGGGGTTCAAGGCCAGCCACACGGCCGCCAACAAGAACAACAGATGAATCGTGTGACCGGTGACCTTGGTCAGCATGATGCCGGCGTGGGTGTCATCGGCCAGTTGCACGGAATGGGAACGCCAACGTACCGCCAATAACAGAAACGGCAGGACGGCGGTCAGCGTGAACAACCGCCAGGGGGGAGTGGACAGCAGCCGCAGAAAATTTTTCTGCTCCGCCCCGTACAGGCGCAGCGTCGGCCAGTAATCGGCACCCGCCGCGGCGCGCGCGGCAACCATCCACGGCACCAAGAAATACACGCTCCAGCCCAAAAGCGCGCAGCCGGTCAACCGCCAGAAAAACCGTGCTTCCAGGCAGCGCCCAAAGCCCCTGGCCCAAATCAGCGCCGCCAGATAAACGGGCGCGTAGGCGATCATCATCCAGTTGTCCGCCATGCCGAGCGCGTAGAACCACGCGCCCGCATACAACCACCGTTCCCGCGCAGCGCGGCGATATTCCAGAATGGCGCGAAACGCCAGGGCGAAACACAACACGCTGGCCATTTCGCCGGTGGCCGCGGTGGCGTGTTCCCAGAACGATTGTTGCAGGGCCAGCACGGCAACCGCAAACGCCGGCGGCAACCACGGTCCCGCTCCGGCTGCCGGCACCCCGGCGGCGGACCTGGCGCGCATCGGATCGATGGTCACCGCGTCGTACCGCAGGATGCTGACCGAGCGGGCCAGTTGCATCAACACCAGCACGGCCAGGCCCGCGGTAAGCAGATTCCACGTCAGGGGCCACCAGGCGGCGGGCAGACCGCGCAGCGGGGAAAACAGCAGCCAGCTCAACGGGCGGCTAAGCTCCAGTTGCCCGCTCCAACCCGCCCAGCGCGCGACCGGCCCCAAACTCGCGGGCGTGAGCCAGTGGCTGAGCGTGATGAGGAACACCAGCCCCGCGGCGCCTCCCAGCCCCCAGACCCGGCGCGCGGGACCACCCCCGCCGCCGCTGGCCTGCCGGATGGACGTGCTCATTAAACGCCCATCAGTACTAACGATGCCGCGACGATTGGCAAGCCGGCAGTCTCGCCCGGGCCACCCACGGCTACTGCTGCGGCCGGCGCGGCGTCCGGAACAGCTCGCGTTCCCGCAGCCAGGCAAAAATCACGGGCGTCACAATCAGGATGTGCAGCAGACTGCTGATCATGCCGCCAATCACCGGCGTGGCCAGCGGCTGCATCACCTCGGCGCCCTGCCGATGACTCCACATGATGGGCAGCAAGCTCGCCACAATGGTCGCCACGGTCATCACCTTCGGGCGCAACCGCAGCCGCGCCCCGTCCTTCACCGCCTGGATCAGATCCGCCGCATTGAAGGCAGCGCCGCGTTCTTTCCGCCGTTTCTCCAACATCTCCTCCAGATAAACCACCATCACCACGCCGGTTTGCACCGCCGTCCCAAACAGGGCAATGTAACCGACCCACACCGCGCCATTGAAGTTGTAGCCCAGCAACTTTTGCAGCAGCACGCCGCCGCTCAACGCGAACGGCACGGCCAGCAACACGTGCGCCGCCTCCGCGGCACTGTGATAAATCTGATACAGCAGGAGAAAAATGATGAGCAGCACCGCCGGGAAGACCAGCCGCATCGTCTGGGCGAACCGGCGTTGATTTTCATATTCGCCGGCCAGTTGATACGTCATGCCCCCCCAGTCCATCTGCCGCAGCGCCGCCTCCACGTCGCGGACAAAACCGCCCAGATCCCGCCCCTGCACATTCGCCTGCACGTAGGCCCGCAATTGCCCGTTCTCACTGGCGATTTCGTTCGCGCCGGTCTCCCGGGTGATGCGGGCCACCATCGCCAGCGGAATATAGGCCGGGGCGGCGCGCTCGCGGGAGGCCACCCCGCCCTCCCCGTCCGCGGTGGTGGCCGGGTTGCCGCGTTCCACCCGTGAGGCAATGAGCAGCCGCCCCATCGCTTCCAGATCATCGCGTTCGCTGCGCGCCACCCGCACCTGAATGGGATAGCGTTCCCGCCCCGCCACCACCACGCTCACGTCCTTGCCGCCAAGGCCCACCTCCACCGCATCGAGCACGTCGCGCGCACTCAATCCGTAACGGGCCATCGCCTGCCGGTCCACCCGGATGTTCAGGTACGGTTTGCCCTGATCGCGCGACGGGGAAACGCCGGTGGCCCCGGGAATGTTCTGCATCACCGCTTCCACCGCATAGGCCTGGCGCTGCAATGCCTCGAGATTGTCCCCGTAAATCTTCACGCCAATCTGGGCGCGAATGCCCGTGTACAGCATCAGAATGCGGCTTTCGATCGGCTGGAGCAGCGCGGGCACGTACCCGGGCACCACGCGCAGCTGCTCGGTCAATTCCGCCTTGAGCTTCTCCAGGGTCATGCCGTCGCGCCAGGCGGGATTGCGCACCACGCGCGGAAGTTTGAGAAACCCCAGCACCGTGCGGTTGGTGGAAATCCACTCCGGGCGCAAGGTGATGGTGGTCTCCAGCATCTCGGTTGGCGCGGGATCCGTGGGTGTGGCAAAACGTCCGAGCTTGCCGGCCACCATTTCAATTTCCGGCACTTCCGCCAGCATTTTGTCCTGCCATGCCATCACCCGTTGAATTTCGGAAAACCCGGTCTTGGGCAGCAACACGGGCATGGAAAGCAGCCCCCCCTCATTCAACGGCGGCATGAATTCCCGGCCGAAACCCTGCGCCCAGCCAGCCGTGCGCGTCCAACCGGCGTGGCGCAGCGCCGCCGTCCAGGCCGGGGGCAGACCAAACGCCACCACCAGGGCCGTCCCCAGCAGCAGGCCGGCGGTCACAAGAACGGTTTTGCGGAAGCGCAGCGCCGCGTCCAGAATCGGGTCGTAAATTTTCAGCAACAGCCGCATGCACAGGTTGCGCTCCTCGGAATGAAACGGCCCGCGCACCAGCAGACTGCACAATACCGGCACCAACGTCACCGCCAGCAGCGTGGACCCGATCATGGCAAATGTCTTGGTCCACGCGAGCGGATGAAACAGCTTGCCCTCCCGCCCCGTCAGCGCAAACACCGGCACGAACGCCAGAATAATGATGGCCATGGCGAAGAAGATGGGCCGCCCCACCTGCTGGCAGGCAGCCAGCGTCACCTGCCAGCGTTCACCCGGCGTGAGCGCCCGGCCGTGCCGGGCCTCGGCCCGTTCGCAATGGCGGAGCACATTTTCCGTCACCACAATGGCCGCATCCACCAGCACACCGATGGCGATCGCAATTCCGGTGAGCGACATGATGTTGCTGGTGATGCCCAGCTCCCGCATCAGCAGAAAGGAGATCAGGATCGAAATCGGCAGCGGCAGCGTGACGATCAGAATGCTGCGGAAATGCCAGAGAAAGATGACGTGGGCCAGCGTGACAAGAATGATTTCCTCCACCAACGCGTGTTTCAGCGTGTCAATCGTGCGATCAATCAACGTGCTCCGGTCGTAAAACGGTCGGATCGAAATTCCCGGCGGCAGACTGGGGGCCAGGGCCGCCAGACGATCCTTCACCCGTTGGATCACCGCCTTGGCATTCTCCCCCGTGCGCATGATCACCGTGCCGCCCACCGCCTCGGCCCCGTTGATGTCCAGGGCGCCGCGGCGAAACGCCCCGCCGATTTGCACAGTGGCCACCTCCCGCAAATAGACGGGTGTGCCGTCCACCGCCTTGAGCACCGCCAGCTCGAGGTCTTCCGGACTGGTGATCAACCCGATGCCCCGCAACACAAATTCCGCGCCGTTTTCCTCCAGCGCCTTGCCGCCGACGTTCAGGTTGGCGTCCTGCACGGCGCGCAGAACTTCGCCCAACGACACCCCCAGCGCGCGCATTTTCGTGCTGCTCAGCTCGACCTGGTACTGTTTCACAAAGCCGCCGATGCTGGCAACTTCCGCCACCCCCGGAACACTGGCCAGCTGATAACGCACCTGCCAGTCCTGCACCGCGCGCAACTGTCCCAGATCGTAGCCGCCGCCGGGCGATTTGGCGGGATCCACGTGCAGGTAGTACTGGTAAACCCAGCCCAGCCCGGTGGCATCCGGTCCCAGTTGCGGCTGCACTCCCTCCGGCATGTTGGCCTGCAGGTAGTTCAGTCGTTCCAACACCCGCGTCCGCGCGAAGTAGGGGTCCACGCCGTCTTCAAAAACCACCGTGACCAGCGAGAAGCCGAACATGGACGTGGCGCGCACGTCCTTCACCCCGGACAATCCCTGGAGCCCCGTGGTCAACGGATAGGTGACCTGATCCTCCACCTCCTGCGGACTGCGGCCCGCCCAATCGGCATAGACGAGGACCTGGTTTTCGGTGAGGTCCGGAATGGCGTCCACCGGCGTGCGGTACATCGCTCGCACCCCCAGGACGACGATCAACAACGACGCGCAGAGGACCAGAAACCGGTTCTTGAGACTCCATTCAATGATGCGGTGAATCATGACCTCATCCCTCAGGGTTTCACTTCCGCGCCGCAGTCCAGCATCTCCGCGCCAAACCACGGATTGCGGACTCCGGGTTGCAATTGCAGCCACTCCGCCCGGTTCGGCGCGCCCGGAAACGCGTCCTTCGTCATGGGGCAACGAAACACTTTCACCCCGGCGAACGCGGTTTCTTTCCGGCGCGCCGCTTGCGCCAGGGCCACGGCCGCCTCGCTGAAGGGATAAAAGGTTTTCCGCGCAGTTTCGAGCGTCGCGGCGGCGGTGAGATGTCCGGTGTTCAACGCGGCCCGGGCCAGCGCCTGCCACGGACTGGGACGATCGAAAGCGGCCAGCAACTGCGTCGTCACCGCCGGAGCGCGCTCGGCGTGCAGATTGAATTGCTTCACCTCGTCGGCGGCGAGCGCCGCGGCCAGCGCATCAGCCAGCGCCAGATAATCCGTCACGGCCTGCCGCTGCGCCGCGTCCAAAGCCGGCCAGGCAGGGGACGCCTCCGGCGCAGCGGAATGGCCGGCGGTGGGAGGCGGCCGGTTGATTTCCATCTGTCCGTCCATCAACAACTGGCCGCTGACCACCACCGCCTCACCGGCGCTCAAACCGCCGAGAATTTCCACCAGCGTGTCGCCCCGCCGGCCCAACTGCACGGTCCGCCGGGAATAACCGCCGCCGCCTTCGTCCACGAAAACCACCGCTTCCGGGCCGGTTTGCAAAATGGCGCTGCGCGGCGCCGCCAGCACGACGGGCGCGGTCAATTCCACCCGGCCTTCGGCGTAGCTGCGGTAGGCAAACCGCCGCCGGCCGTTGACCCTGGGGTTGTCCAGTTCGACCCGCGCCCGTAACGTCCGCGTCACCGGATCGAGGTCCGGCTCGAGGAAGCTGATCGTCCCCGCAATGGTTTGTCCGGGGTGCGCCGGAGTGCTGACGGTGACGGTTTGTCCCGTGCAAACCCACGGCAGATCCGCCTCATACACCTGGAATTGAAACCAAAGCCGGGAAAGGTCGGCGATCTCAAACAGGCGCGCCCCCTCGGTCACGTATTGACCGGCCAGAACAGCTTTCGTCATCACGGTACCGCTGATCGGCGCGAGGATTTCGGACGTGAGCTGGTCCGGATCCTTGGCGGGCAACGCTTGAATCTGCGCCCCGGTCAGCCCCAGTTGGCGCAGTCGCGAGGCCACCGCCGGACGCAACTCCGCCGGCGCCATCCGGTATTCACGTTCCGCCTGCAACAGGGCGGGACTGTAAATGCCGGCCAATGGCTGGCCGGCGGTCACTTCTGCGCCGACGAATCCGAAGTGCAGTTGTTCAATGCGGCCACCGACGTAAGCCGCCATCACGCGCCGGCGTGTCTCGTCTAGTTCCAGGGTGCCCGCCACCATCAACGTCTTCGTCAACGCCTGGGTCTTCACCGTCACCGTCTGGACGTTGAGCGCGTGAACAGAACTTTCCGAGAGCGCAATCAGGTGATCGTGGGTCTCCGCGCCGCCCCCCTCATAAATCGGGGTGAGGTCCATGCCACAAATCGGGCAACTTCCCGGTTGGTCTGCCCGGATCCACGGGTGCATGGCGCACTGGTAATACCGCGCGGAGCGCACGGCGGTTTCGGAGGAATTATCCGGGTCACGGCAACCGGTCACCGCCAGCCCCAGCATCAAACTGAAGCCGACGACCATGGAGACGCACCGGCCGAAGGCAGGGGATTTCATGGGGTGTTTCCTTTCGTTTCGTGGGTGAGGGCTTGCAAGGCCTCCCAGTCGGCGACCCCGCAATAGCGGGCCAGTTCCGCGAGGGCCTGATATTGTTCCGCCACGGCCCCGGTGTAACGCAACCGGCCATCCAGCCACATGCGGCGCGCATCCAGCACATCGCGCAACCCGCCCCCGGACTCGAAAAGCGCTTTGGCGCCGGCAAGGGCCTGTTCGCTGCGTGGAATGACTTGATCCCGGTACAGCAGCGCCTCGCGGCGCGCGCCGGCAACGCGGGTGAGGAGCGCATGCAGTTCCACCTGCACCGCCTGGCTGACGTTCAGCGCCTCCAGTTCGGCGGCCCGGCGCTTCTCTTCCTCGCGCCGGATGGCGGCCCGGTACCTGGCGCGGTTCCCCCAGGGAATGCTGAAGCCGAGCATGACTTCGGTGGAACGCCAGTCGCGCTCACGCACGTAAGTGCTGTTCTGGAATTCCAGCATCACGTCGGGCCAGCGTTCCTTGCGGGCCAGTTGGACGCCGGCCTCGGCGACCTGCATTTCCGCCCGCACCACGGCCAGATCGGGCGAACGCGCCGCTGCCGCGTCGAACAAGCGCGGCTCAAACGGTATGGCGTCTGCCACCGGCGGCAGGCGCAACCTGGGCCAGGCGCTGGTCAAATCGCGGTTCAGCAACCGGTTCACCGCCCGGTACGCCTGGGCGCGGTTCTCGCGTTCGGTCTGGAGTCCGGCGATGCGTTTGCTTTGCTCGTTTTGCAGCGTCAACACGTCCACCAGCCGCCCGTTGCCCGACTGGTACCCTGCCTCGACGGTGCGCGTGGTCAACTCCAGCCAATGCAGGTCCTGTTCGGCGATGGCCACCGTTTCATCCACCCGCGCCGCCCGACAAAGCGCCTGGAGCAATTCGCTGCGCAACACCTGGAATTGCGCATCGCCCGCAGTGGCGGCCACCGCCCGTTCCGCCGCCGCCAACTGCCGTTGCGCCTCCGGTTTGCCAAACAGGGGCAGTTGCTGTTCGAGGCCGTACTGGAAGTCGCCATCCTCCTGGCGCATCATGCGGTCCGCCGCCATGCCACCCACGCGCGCCACCGGATCCGCCCAGGTGCGGATGGATTCAATCTGGGCGGCGGCGGCGCGGGTGCGGGCGCGCGCCGCCCGCAACGCCGGATGGTTGGTTGCCAGTTCGGCAACCCAGCGCTCCAGCAACGCGGGCGTAAGCTGCAATTCCGCAGCGTCCGCAGATGACGCGCCGGTGCCCGACAATTCCGGCGGCGGCTGCCCCCATCCCGTTCCGCTCCAGGCGGAGCCCATCAACAAGCCCGCCACCAACTGACCAAGTATTTTGTTCTTCATGCCATCAAAATTTTTCAACCGCCAACAACAATCCAGTACGCAGTGCCTCCGGAACGGGGCACACCCCGGGGGTTAACGGTGAAAAATCAGATCAGCAGGGCGCAATTCCGCTGGAAGAGCGGAACGGCCGGAATCAACTCGAACGAAGCGGGAACGGAAACAGGGGCGGCCGTTGCGGCGCGAGGAATCAGTGCCGGGCTGACCCGCGCCAGATCGGCGTGAAAATCGGTCGCGCCGCTGCCGGCCAGCGTTGCGGCGGTGATGGGCCGGGCATCCGGCGTGGCCGCCGCCACACAACCACAGGTCTTCTGAGCCCGACAACAAGCACAGGCGGCGGCTGGCGCGGCGGAGGCCGCCGCCACCACGGGCGTGGCCACGACGCTTTGCAGCCAGATCATGGCCAGGCTCAGAAGGATTGCCATCGCTCTTCTCACTGCTTCCATGGATCAGTTACCGTGCCAAATGGTAATGATGCCGGCAGCGCCGGAGGTCACTTTTTCCCGGACTTCGGCCCCGTCTTGGCGGCGGTTTCCAGTTTCTTCAGATACTTGGCGGGATCTTTCTTGAAATCTTTCGCACAGGGTTTGCAGCACAATTTAATCTCCTGTCCCTTGTAAGCGAACACGTACGGATCGTCCATTTCTCCGAGCTTTTCATCGGAAACGAGGCACACATCGAGCGGATACGGCTTGAGAGCCGCCTGCTTTTTGCCTGCGGCCCACAGCGGCAGTGTGGTCGCACTCAATAAAACCAGAAGGAAGGCTGAAATCTTTTTCATCATGTCATGTTTCCCACCGTCATTAGAGGCCGGTTCCGCCAAAACATTCAAGCTTATTTGCCTGGCGCACCCGGTTGCAACGCCAGGTGCGCTCCAATCCGGTAGCTTTGCGCAATGGCGTCCGTGACGAACCGTTTGGCCGCCCGGACTGCGGTGAGCAGTTTCGCGCCCCGCGCCAGGTGGGCGGTGATGGCCGCCGAATAGGTGCAACCGGTGCCGTGCGTGGAAACACCAGGAATGCGGCGCGCCCGGAGCACGGTAACGCGCCGGCCGTCGAACAAGACATCCACCGCCTGGCCGCGCCAATCGAGGTGTCCCCCCTTGACCAGGGCGGCGCAGCCCAGAAGGTCATGCAGCCCCACCGCCGCCGCCCGCAAATCGGCCAGGGTGCGCAGCGTTCCTCCCAGCAGGAGCTGGGCTTCGTCCAGATTGGGGGTGATCAAACAGGCTTGCGGCAGCAGACGTTCCTTCAACGCGTGAATGGCCGAGGGCTTCAGCAGGACCGCCCCGCTGGTGGCCACCATCACCGGGTCCACCACCAACGGCGGCCGCTTGTCCGCCGCCCACCACTCCGCCACCACTTTGATGATCCCGGCGGAAAACAACATCCCGGTCTTGGCCGCGCCCACGGGCAGTTCCGCAAAAATTGCGCGCAGTTGCGCGCGCACCATGTCCGGCCGCACCGGTTGGATGCCGGTCACCTGGCGGGGATTCTGGGCGGTGAGACAGGTGATGGCACTCGTGCCATGACAACGCCACGCCGCGAAGGTTTTCAAGTCGGTTTGCACGCCTGCACCTCCTCCGCTGTCCGAGCCGGCGATGGTGAGCGCGACGGGCCACGCGGAACGTTTCATGTCCGTGGCGGAGAAAATCGCAAAAGTGCGCTCATTTCGATCACGCTCCCGGACGTCCCTGCCGGCGTCCGGGTGGCGGGTCAGTTCTAACACGTTGGGCCACGATTGGCAAAGGATTGTGGCACCTGATGGATGTGCCGGGCCGGGGCACAGGCCGCACGGAGTGCTTGCCAAAACCCAGCCGTCCCGGCATGATGCTTGGCCCCGAGCGGGCGCGGTTAGCTCAGTGGTAGAGCACTACCTTGACACGGTAGGGGTCACAGGTTCGAACCCTGTATCGCGCACCATCTCGCCCCCCTCAGTCACCACGCCCAGAATGATCTCCGGCAAGAGGCGATGGACCGAAGACCGCGCGCGATCAGCCCGCAATGCCGGCCGTCCCCAGGCAAAAACCCCGGCACCGCTCCAGGGCGCCGGGCCTGGCGAACATTCCCGCCCCACCGTGGATGGCTCGTCCGCGGCGCTCAAGGAAGCCACCCCCGCCGCCCAACCAGCGCGCGCGACCGATTCCCGGATTGACACGACCGGGTCAGGCCCGAAATTGTTTTCAATCAACTCACCGCGACGTTGTTCCGTCCGGTGCACGCAAGCAAAGTGAGGAACCGCATGAAGCGACTGGCTTGGATCATGGCATGGCTCGCAGTGGCGGCGGCCGCGCCCGGGGAAAACGCCATCACGCTGGCAGACATCAGCGCCTGGAAAATCATCTGTGCCCCGCCGGCGTCCCCGTCCGAGCATTACGCCGCCGCGGAGTTTCAGCGGTTGTTCCGGGAAATGACTGGAACAATTCTCCCAATTCTGGAAGCCGCCCCGGCCGACGCCGGCGTGGTCTGCATCGGCAGCACGGCCGTGTCCCGGCAGGGCGAACCGGTTTTGGTCCGCGAGTTGTATGGCGAGGAGGGGTTCCGGCTCGAGGTGCGGCCACACAGCCTGTACATTGATGGCGCAGGGGCGCGAGGGACGCTCTACGGCGTCTATGAGTTTTTTGAAGAGTGGTGCGGGGTCCGGTTCCTCACCTTTGATCACACGTATTACCCCGACCGGCCCCGGGAACGGAAAATTCCGCTGGGCCGCCATGGGATCAGGAAACCTGTCTTTGCCTTTCGCTGGTCGTATTACGGGGAGAACGCCCGGCATCCGGAGTTCGCCACGCGGCTGCGCGTGAACACCCTCACCGACGATCCGCAACTGGGTGGGCGCACGGGCTGGCGGCTGGTGAGTCACAATGTGGCTTCGCTCGTGCCGCCGGCGAAGTGGGGCAAGGAACATCCGGAATACTTCGCGCTCGTGGACGGCCAACGCCGGCTGGAGATGGGCGGCGGCGGACCGCAGTTATGCATGAGCCATCCCGGGCTGGTCGAGGTGGTGGTGCAGGCGGTGCTGGCGGAAATTGCAAAGGATCCACGCGCGCGAAACATCAGCATTGCGCAGATGGACAACGAGAGTTATTGCACCTGTCCAGCCTGCGCCGCGCTGGATGCCCGTGAGGAGTCGCACGCGGCGGCCACGCTGAGCTTTGTCAATGCCGTGGCGGAACGCATCGAGCCGATGCATCCGGACATCGTCCTCAGCACCTACGCCTATTTGTACACCCGCAAACCGCCAAAAACCCTCCGGGCGCGGCACAATGTGATGATCCAGTTGTGCAGCATCGAGTGTTGCGACTTTCACGCCATTGACGACCGGACGTGCGCGTTGAACCGGTCGTTCTGCGAGGATCTGGCGGGCTGGAAACAGAAGGCGGAGCGCATTTTTATCTGGCATTACAACACCAACTTCAAGGGTTACACCCTGCCGTTTCCGAACCTCCGCAGCCTGGGCCGGAGCGTGGCCTACTTCGCGGAAAACCACGGCCGCGGCGTTTTCATGCAGGCCGCCGGCAATGGGTTTTCCACCGAGTTGAGCGATCTGCGAAACTACGTCATGGCACGCTGTTTATGGCGGCCGGGCCGGGATAGCTGGCAGGAGGCGACGGAATTCTGCCGCCTGCATTACGCGGAATCGGCGGAGCCGATTCTGGCCTGCCTGAAGGATTACCACGACCGGGTCGGCGCGGCGCGGGTGCATCCCACCTGTTTTCCGACCGAGGCCGCCCTGGCCCTCAACCTGGAATCCGCGGCGCGCATCATGGCGTATTTCGATGCGGCGCTGGCCCGCGCCCAATCGGAGATCATCCGCGCGCGTGTTGCCAAGGCCTCCGTGTGCGCCCTGCGCGCTGCGTTGAGCGCGGCCAGCATGGAGCTGGTGATCAGCAACGGCATCTGCCGGCCCAATCTGGCGGGGTTTCCATCCGATTTACTGGCGCGCTACGCTGCCCTGTGCCGGCGTTTTGAGGTCACCATGGAAGACGAGCTGACCACTACGGCGCAGTATCTGGCCGGCTGGCGCAGCCTGCACGCTGGCTTGCAGGCCGTGCGCCTCGAGAACGAATTTTGGCGGGTGGTGGTGCTGCCCGAAAGCAACGCCAAAGTGGTCGAGATGACGTACAAGCCCACCGGACGCAATGTGACTTATGCGCGGCGTTCTTTTGGCCGGTTCCGGCACGAGGAATGGTTGCGCCAGGGCGAAGGACCGTCCGCCTCGAACATCCTGCCGTTCACCGTCCAGGCAGAACCACACGACGCCCGGTTCACTTTGACGACGAAGGACGGCGCCCGCCTCGAACGCCGCATCACGTTGCAGGGTGAGGCGATTCGGTTCACGACGGTGGCGACCGCGGGCAAGGCTCGCACGTTCGATTTCCAGATCCATCCGGAGTATGACACCGCGACCGGAACGGATGATCCGGAGGTGCTGGCCATTTACGTGAGACAACCCGGCTGGCAGCAGGTGAACCGGCACTGGCGTCACGCAGAACCCACATCCGAACAACGAGCCGTGGTCCACCAGGCGGTGCAGGGCGGCGCTTACGCCTATTTCAACCATCAGGCCGGATTCGGGGTGGAACAACGCTTCGCGCCCGGCGACTTCGCCCGTCTGGGCGTGTTCTGGGAGCCTTCGCGTCAACAGATCAACCTGGAATTGTTCTCCCCCATTGTCTCCCTTCAACCCGGCGAGCAGATGCGCTACGCGTACGAGGTGCGCCACTTGCAGCGGCCGCCGTGAATGGCAGGCAGCCGGTGCGACGCCAGGCGGAAGAAGGGCAATCCGCCACCCGAACGGGAACCCGCGCCACCCGCCTCCGTGAGGCGGTCGAGGCGACAGACATCGTTTCCCCCACCGGGCCGGGCCGGGCTGGTGGTCACCCGACTCCCGCACCAAAGGTATCGCCCCGCAGCGTGACCACCACACCGGTCTCAACCACCAGCCGGCGGCCCGGGGTTTGCGGCGGGGCGGACGTCCGCATCCAGCGGCATGAAAACTCCCAACCATCCCGGCCGGGACGCTTCCACCGTGGCGAAAAATCCATCCCGGGCAACCCACGACCCGCAGTTGATCCGGGCGGTGGATGCGGGACGGAACCGGCGTCGGCCCCGGGCGGATCGCCGCGTTCAACCACCAGGCGCCGGGAGGAGGGGTGCATTCGTGGTTTTCCGGCGGCATGGCTTCGCGTAGGCTGGGCTCGCCATGACGCGCGAAACCCTCAAAGCCCGGATCACCCGCACCCGGGCGATCATGAAGCGGTTGCGGAACACTTATCCCGAGGCACATTGTGAACTGAATTTTTCGAACCCGCTCGAATTGCTTGTCGCCACCATCCTTTCGGCCCAATGCACGGACAAGCGGGTCAATCTCGTCACTCCGGCGTTATTTCAGAAGTACCGCACGGCCGCCGATTACGCGAACGCGCCGGCAACGGAGGTGGAGGCGCTGATCCAGACCACGGGATTCTTCCGCAACAAGGCCCGGAATATTCAGGCCTGTTGCCGGATGCTGGTGGAGCAGCACGGCGGGCGGGTGCCGCGAACGATGGCGGCGTTGCACGCACTGCCGGGGGTGGGACGCAAGACGGCCAACGTGGTGCTGGGCAACGCTTACCACTTGAACGCCGGCATCGTGGTGGACACGCATGTGGCCCGCGTGACCCGGCGGCTGGGGCTCACGCGCCAAACTGACGCCGTGAAGATCGAGCGCGAATTGATTCCGCTGGTGCCCCGGGCGCAGTGGACGCTGTTCAGCCACTGGCTCATCTGGCATGGTCGCCGTCGCTGCGTCGCGCGCCGGCCGGATTGTGCGCACTGTGAAGTGGCAACGTTGTGTCCACGGATTGGCGTCAAATGAACTGGCACTGCCTTCACTCGGGAAACGGAGAACCGGCTTACAACATGGCGCTGGACGAGGCCCTGCTGGAGACGGCGGCCACGCGCGGCATCCCGGTCCTGCGGTTCTATGGATGGACACAACCGGCCGTCACATTCGGTTATTTTCAGCACTACGCCGAGATCGAAGATCTGACTCCGTTGCGGCCGTTGCTCCGTCGCCCGACCGGAGGCGGACTGGTCTCCCACGCTGCCGATTGGACGTACAGCCTCACGTTTCCGCCGCAGCACGAATGGCATCGACTCCGGGCTGAAGCGAGTTACCGCCAGGTTCATGAATGGCTGCAACGGGCCTTCGCGCATTTGCGCATCACCACGGACTTGGCGCCGTTCTGCCGGAAACCCGCGCCGGGCCAGTGCTTTGTCGGGCACGAAAAGTTCGATCTGCTCTGGCGCGGACAGAAAATCGCCGGCGCGGCACAGCGCCGCAACAAATTCGGCCTGCTGATCCAGGGTTCGGTGCAGCCCCCGCCCGGGTTGACGCGCGGCGCGTGGGAACAGGCAATGCGAATGGTCGCGCCCCACCCCACCGGCTGGGCGGAGCTGTCCGTCACCGGCGCGCTGGCGGCACGCGCGGAACAGTTGCGGGCGGAAAAGTTTGCCCAGGCCACCTACCATCGGAAGCGGTGACGCCGCAGTATTCCGGGAGGCGCGGGAATTTCCACCCCGCCCTGGTCGGAAGGCGGCCGCGGCGAATTTTCAGGCGACTTCCACCCCCTGGGTGGTGATCTTGTTGCGCGAGGCTTCCACCTTGACGTAGTGCAACACGACGGGGGCGAGAATCATGCCGGGGATGCCCATGAGTTTTTCGCCCAGGACAATGCCCACCAGAATCAACCACATCGGATTTTTGATGCGATCGCCGATGATTTTGCTGTTCAGGAAGTACTCCAGTTTGTGGATCACCACGAGAAAGATGAGGGAGAAAAGCGCCATTTCCGGCCCCTTGGTCATGGTGAAGGCCACTCCGATGATCAAGGTGTTGCTGATCAAATTGCCGAGGATGGGCAGCAGGCCGCAGAGGAAGGCGAGGATGATCAGCACCGGGGCATGGGGAAACCCGTTCCAGATCAGAAAGACCGCGGTCAAAACCATGTTGATGGCGGAAATGACGATTTGCGCCCCGATGACCCGGGCGAAACTGTCATAGAAGGTGGTGAAACGGAGGATCAATTCCCGCGCCACGGTGGAATACAAGTTGTCCTTCACCGCCTCCGGATCGTCCTCGACGTTCCACCGTTCATTGACGAAAAAGCTGAGCGCCGCCACCAGGCCGATGATCAGCAGCGCCACCACCCAGATTACGTCGTGCGCGTACCGGCCAATATTGGCGAGGCTGTCGTTGGCTTCCTTGAGGGCCATGGCCTTGAAGCTCGTGTAGTCGGTGAAGGGCAATTCGATGCCCTGCTTCTCGGCAAAATTCACGATGGCCGGAATGGTTTCATTGACGATGTTCGGCAGGGTGCGGTAGGCCCGCTTGGAAAAGATCACCAGCCCGTAGCTGATCGCGACCGCGGCGATCAGGTACAGCACCACGCCCAGGGTCTTGCTGCGATTAAAACTGAACATGCGCAGTGCGAAATAGCCGAACAGCACGGAGAGCAACAGCGTGCCCACGTGCAGCCAGGCAATGGCCACGAACAACAACCCCATGATGAGATAGGAAATCCGGGCCGCATACGACAACACCCGCGTCTCCCGCCGCACGTCAGGTCCGGCGGAAGGCGGAACGGGAGGAGTCTCGGAGGTGTCAGTTTCCATTTCAGTCAGCGGACGTGTTCCAGCAACCACTGGCGCAGCCCGGAAATCTTCAAACGCTCCTGCCGGCCGTCATCGCGGTAGCGCAGGGTCACCGTGTCGTGCAACTCGGGGTTTTCACCCAGGGTATCGAAGTCAATCGTCACGCAATAGGGCGTGCCGGCCTCGTCCTGCCGGGCGTAGCGCTTGCCGATGCTGCCGCCCTCATCGTAAAAACAGGCCAGGTCGTGGCGCAGCAGCTCAAACACCGCGCGCGCCCGGGCCACCAGTTCGGGTTTGTTTTTCAACAGCGGCAACACCGCCACCTTGATCGGCGCGACCCGGGGGTGAAACTGCATGACGTACAGCGTCTCGCTCCGGCCCTTGTCGTCCGTCTTCACCGTTTCGGTGTAGGCGTTGGTGAGCAGGGCGAGAATCAGACGGTCCACTCCCGCCGACGGCTCGATGACGTGCGGAATGTAATTGCCCTTGGCCAGCGCGTTCGCATCCTCGGTGGCCTGCCGGGCGGCGGCATCTTCCGCCACCCCCATCCTCGTGAGGTAGCGCTGGCGGTGGGCGTAGTAACGCTGCCACAAGGCGTCCTGCCGCGCCTGCGGCAGCCGGGGCCACGCGTTGCGCAGTTCTTCATCGAACACACTCATTGGCTTGCCGGAAAACCGCTGGTGCTGCGACAGGTCAAAATCGCTGCGGGCGGCGATGCCTTCGAGCTCCTCACCTTTCAACTCGCCTTTTTCGTCGCGCTTGCTGAACGGGAACTTGAACAGGATGTCGGTCGTGGCCCGCGCGTAATGCGCCAGTTCGTCCGCGGTCTGCACGTGAAAGCTGAGCGTGGCGCGCGCCAGGCCGAGGCCCTCGTAAAAGCGCACGCGTTCCTCGACCCAATATTGGTGCCAAGCCTGCCAGCCCCAATTCGGCTGCGGCTCGCCCGGATGCCCGGAGACCGGCACGGTGGCCACGCTGCCGTGAATGGCCTCAATCGCCTCGTCCGGCTTGATGAAAAACTCCAGCTCCATCTGCTCGAACTCCCGCGAGCGGAAGGTGTAATTGCGCGGCGTCACCTCGTTCCGGAACGCCTTGCCAATCTGCGCGATGCCGAACGGAATCTTCTGCCGGGACGTTTCCAGCACGTTCTTGAATTGCGCGAAGATGGCCTGGGCTGTTTCCGGGCGCAAATAGGCCACATGGTCCTCACTCTCGATCGGACCGACGTAGGTCTTGAACATCAGATTGAACGGGCGGGGCTCGGTCAGCTCGGTTGAACCGCAGTGGGTGCATTTGGTGCCCGCCGGGAAGGCGAACTGGCCATTGTCGCCTTTGGTGAGTGCGAGGCCCTGATCTTCACAAAGCTGGTCGGCGCGGTGGCGCTTCTTGCACTTCTTGCAGTCGCACATCGGATCGCTGAAGGTGTCCACGTGCCCGCTGGCCTTCCAAATGGCCGGCGCCATGATGATGGTGGCTTCCAGCCCGGCGACATCCTCGCGCGCGCGCGTCATGGCGCGCCACCAGAGTTCCTTGACGTTGCGTTTCAGTTCGGCACCGAGCGGGCCGTAATCCCAAAAGCCATTGATGCCGCCGTAAATTTCCGAGGATTGAAAGATGAATCCCCGGCGTTTACAGAGCGACACGATCTTTTCCATGTGCAGATTTTCCTTCACTTCGGCCATAAGACAGCGGGAAGTGTTTGACAGGACCCCGACGATGTCAAGGTGGGCGCAACCAGCGGGGGGCGGCCCCGGATGGAACCGGGATTGAATTCCTGTCCGGCTCCTGCTACCCCGGACGAAGGACATGGCGGACGAAATCGCAAAACTGCGCCTGGCGGTGGATAATCCCACCGTCAGCGCCAAATGGTTGGAACGAGAGGAGGCCATCGCCAGTCGCGAACGCGCCTTCGGCGCCCGGCGCCTGCTGGGCCCGTTCCGGGTGGGCTCAGTGCGCGCGCTGAATGCCGTGCCGCTGACCCGCGGTCTGGAAAGCGAAATCATTTTTGACGTGCCCGCCAAACTGGCGCAGGCGCTGGAACAGGACGCGCTGGACGCCGCCCTGGTCAGCGTGGTGGCGGCGCTGTTCACCGACCGTTACGACATCCTTGATGGGGTCGCCGTCGCCTCGCTGGGCGAAGTGAAAAGCGTGTTCATGGCGCACCGCCGGCCCCTCGCGGCCGTGCGCGAGGTTTTTTGCGACCCGGCCTCGCTTTCCAGCGTCGCCCTGCTCAAGGTGCTGCTGGCCGAGCGCGGCCTGCGGCCGGTCTTTCGCCCCCTGGAAGATCATGCCGTTGCGGCGGAAAAGGACTTTGTGCTGTTGATCGGCGATCCGGCCCTGGATTTTTATTTCGCCAACCAAGCCCGGCCCACCCACGAGATCTTTGATCTGGGGACCGAGTGGACGGGATGGACCCAACTGCCGTTCGTGTACGCCGTCTGGGCCATGCGGCGTGGGGTGCATACGCCCGAACTGCGCCGGCAGCTCCACGAAGCGCGGGACTTCGGCCTCGACACCCTGGACCACATCATCAACAGCCGCCCGGAATACACGCGGGATTTCCGGAAGGACTACCTGAGCTGGCACATTCATTATCATCTGGCGGCCGATGAAAAGCGCGGCATCGCCAAATTCATCGAACTGCTGCGCAAACATCATTTCGGCCCCATATACGAACCGCAGTATGTCTGGTAGCATTGTCCCGTCATGAGAATCGCCATTGGCTCGGATCACGCCGGTTTTGCCTACAAGGAAGAGATCAAAGCCCTGCTGGCCAGCCTCGGGCACGAAGTCCGGGATTTTGGCACGCACAGTGAAGCCCCGGTGGATTATCCGGCCTTCATCCGTCCCACTGCCGAAGCGGTGGCACGGGGCGAATGTGAACGGGGCATTGTGCTGGGCGGCTCGGGCAATGGCGAAGCCATGGTCGCCAACAAGGTGCGCGGCGTCCGGTGCGCGCTCTGCTGGAATTTGGAAACCGCCCGGTGGGCGCGCGAGCATAACGACGCGAATGTGCTCGCCCTCGGGGAGCGGACCGTTCCGCTTGATCTGGCGCTGCAGATCGTCCGGCTCTGGCTGCAAACCGGATTTGCAGGCGGACGGCATCTTGCCCGGGTGCGGGCCATTGAACCGTAGCCGGGCGACCGCCCGGTTTTTTTCTGCGATTGCGCGCTTGTCTTCTCCGGTTGGCTCCGTGTTTAATGCCGGCATGAAACGCGCCCTTTTCCTGGTTTGTCTTGCCGCCCTGCTCATGCCCGCCGCCGCGCGCGCCGCCGATGCCGGCATCGGTGCCAGCTTCAAGGGGCCGCTGGGATTGCAGCTCTACAGCCTGCGCGACTCGTTCAGCAAGGACGTGCCCGGTACCCTGAAGCAGGTGTACGACTTCGGGTTTCGCACCGTGGAACTGGCCGGGACATACGGCAAGTCACCAGAAGAATTTGCTGCCATGCTCAAGGCGGCCGGATTGAAGGCGGTCGCGGGCCATTTCAGCTACGAAACTTTCCGCGACCACCCGGAAACCATCGCCCAGGAGGCCAAGGCGCTCGGGCTGGAATGGGCGGGCACCGCCTGGGTGCCGCACTCCGGGCCGGTAACCGAGACCTGGGCGCGTGAAACCGCCAAGGTATTCAATCACGCCGGCGAGGTGCTCGCGCAGCACGGCATCAAATTCTTCTACCATAACCACGGCTACGAGTTCGTGCCACTGGCGCAGGGCACGGTGTTTGACGTGCTGGTGCAGGAAACCCAACCCGGACGGGTTTACTTTGAAATGGACGTGATGTGGACGGTGTTTCCGGGACAGGACCCGGCCCGGTTGCTGGAAAAATATCCCGGACGCTGGGGGCTGATGCACGTCAAGGATTTGAAAAAAGGCGTGCCCACCGGTTCGCTGGCCGGCAGCACCGATGTCCATAACGATGTGGTGGTGGGCACCGGGCAGACCGACTGGGTCGCGCTCCTCCGGGCCGCCCAAAAGGTCGGGGTGAAACATTACTTCATCGAGGACGAATCACCGTCGGTCCGGGAGCAGATTCCCCAGAGCTTGAAATTCCTGGAGACGGTGAAGTTCTGAACGCCGCGCTGTGCCCCCTCAATCCCCCGCCGCCCCGGGCAGGCCGGACAGGCGTTGTAGACAGCGCTCCGCTTCACGCCGCAGTTGCGCCCGCTCCGACGCAGTGAGACCCTGCGGATCGAAGCGGTGGCGATAATGCAGGCGCAACACGGCCTCCAACGAGGGTTGCAGCGTGACCAATTCCGGGTGGCGCACCGCGCGGCGCAACCACCATTGCAACGGCTCCGCCGTCCTTCGGGGCAAGCCCCACCCGGCCAATCGGCGCTCCAATCGGTAAAACTCTGAATCCGCGCCGGGCCAGTGCGGGGGCGCGGCCGCCACGGCAGGTCCGGCCCGGCGACGCCCGCGGCGAAAGATGATTTGATAGAGCAGCAGCACGAGGGCGGGCACCACCAGCCAGATCAGGTATTGTTGGAATGAGCTCTGGCCGTAGCGAATTTTGGAAAACTCGAATCCGAGCCGGGACCAGAGATCCGACAGCCATTGCAGCGGCGATCGTGCCCTGCGTTCGGCGTCAATCCACGCTGCCGGTGTTGTGTCAAAATCCCGCCAGACTTTTTCCGTGTCATCCCACACCAGCGTCCACGCGTGCGCATCACTCAGCCGCACCACGTAGCCCGCGCCGGATTTTTCGTGGAGCGCGTAGCCGATGGCGTAGCGCGTGGGAATGCCCAGGCGTCGCAGCAACAGGGCGGTGGCGGTGGCAAAGTATTCGCAATGTCCCGCGCGGGTGGTCAACAGAAACCGCGCCAGCGGCGTGTTGGTATCACTCGCCCCCCGCCCCGGCGCCTGCCAGGTCTGGTATTTGAACTTGGTGTCGAAAAATTGCGCGACGGCGGGCAACACTGCCGAGAGGCGGCGGTCTTTCAACTGCAACTCCGCAATAATCGCATCCAGCGCGGGCTGTTCGACCCGCGGCACTTCCAGGTCTTCGTTCGTCCGCACGCCCGGGGGCAACACCGGTTGCGGCTGGTCCGCAAATGCGGGATCGAATTCCGCGGTCCACCGCCGCGCCCCCCAGTTCCGAGGAGCGGCGGCATCGCCAGTATCGGGGCGCCGCCAGCGGGCATTTTCCGTCAGCAGACGTTGCGTGTCCGCATTTTCTGCCGTGCCAGTACCCGGCGGCGAATCCATGGTCCGCCCCGGGCCGTAATGGGCGTCGAAAACAACCAGCCGCGGGCCGTAAGCGCGCACGGTTCCGGCGCTGTTGCGCATCAGATTAAAGGCGGATAATTTTTCCAGTCGCGCGCTCCCAGGCGGCAGCGGCAGGAGACCGACGGGCGATTCCTGTTCATAACCCTCGAGGTAGCAGGCAATTTTCAGGGTTGCGCCGGGTTCTTTTCCGGGCACCAAGGTCCAATTACCCGGATGGTCCAGCGGCGCGTCTTCATAGAGCTGCTGGAAGTCGTCCCGTGACGATCCCGCCAGCCAGGTTTGGCGCCGATACACCCGGTAACTCGCCTCCCGCAAATACGGCGGCACCCGGTTGGGATCCGTCGGGGTGACGCGGATCACAATTGTCCCGGAATTCTTGATGTTCCCCAACGTACCCAACGCGGTACGACTTTGATTGGGGTTTTCGTGGCGACGCATGAAGCGCGCCAGCCAATGGGCATTGAGATTGGGCGCGTATTGCCGCAACTGGCTCAACCCGTGCTGACCGAAATAGCCCCCGCCGGCCACGACCAGCAGCAGTCCCAGCCAGACCGCCCACCCGAATCGCGGGGACCGGTGGGTCCACAACACCCAGGTGAGCAGCACGCAGAAGCCCCAGAAATAGGTGTTGTTGCTGGCCGGATGAAAACTGGCCGCCAGCAGCGTCGTGCAGAAATACGGGTAGCCGACATTGAATCCACGGGAGTCATCCGCAACCGGCCCGGGCCGTTTCTTCCGTTTCCACCGCTTTTGCAGAATCAATGAAATGGTGGTCACCGGCACTGTTTCGCGCGTGCTGTAGGTTTGCAGCAACAGGAAGGGATAGAAAATCATGGGCAACCAGCGGATGACGCTGGTGATGGTCCGCGCCCCGGCCGTCGAGGCGGCCTGGGTGTTGCCTGGTGTCCGATCACCCAGCAAAAAATTGACGCCGGTGATGCCGTCATGGGTGCTGAACGCGTAGAGCAACGCACCGAACAGCAACAGGGCGCAGCAGGTCCAGATCCGGTTGAAATCCTCGTCGGAAAAATCCCAGCGCACTTTGAAGACGCGCGCGCCCTCCAGCAGGACGGCCAGCAGCGCGCCCACCAGAAACAACCCTGACTGCCAACCCCAGAAAAGCAGGGCGGCGCCCAGCAGTAAAGGCGGCGGCTTCATGCAAGTCCGGCAAGTTGCGCCTGCACCTGGCCCACCGTCAGGGCCCGCAGACATTCCGGCGCGTCACGCATCGGTCCGGGATCGAGCGGCGCGACTTCCTGGGCCGGGCGGATGACAAAGACCCAAACCGGCAACCCCAGCGCCCGCAGTTTGCCGACAAATTTCTGTCGCGTTTCATCCCACGCCAGCAACACGCAAATGCCCCCGCTGACCACGGACACGTGACCGAGCACCAACTGCTCCAACTGCGTGAAGGTTTGCGTCCGGCACGGTTGCACCGCCGCCAGGATTTCCAGCATCTGGTCCGCATGCGCCAGTCCCCGGCCGGCGGTGAAACTGTACGCTTCCGCCCCGACGAACAGCAGGTCCAGCAGCGATTCCTGCGTCAAGGCGGTGCAGGCAAACGAGGCCGCCACCGAAACCGCCTCCTCAAAAACATCGCTGTGTGGCCGCGGGGTGAACGTGTCGAGAATCAGGGCGTGCCGCACAAAAAATTCGTCCTCGAATTCCTTCACAATCGGCCGGTCCACCTTGGCCCAGGAACGCCAGTGGATGTGCCGCAGGGGATCGCCCCGCTGGTAGTCGCGCAACGCCACGAACTCGTCGCTTTGGCCGATGTGCGAAGCGAGCGCAACCCCCCCCTGCTGATACTGCCGTGTCCCCGGCAAGGCCACGGGTGGCAGGGCATAGCGCCGGGGCAGCACCAGAAGGGATTGCGGCAACGACTGGCGTTGCAACGCGCGAAAAATTCCCAGCGGATCAGCCCGCCCCAAGGTGCAGCCTTCAAACCGGATCAGCCCGCGCCGCAAAGGATGCAGCACCACCTCCAGCTCCCGCTCTTCTTGCGGATTGATGGCCGGCACTTCGCACTCGCGCAGGGTGGCATGCTGGAACGGCGAGCGGAAGCGCTGCCGGTCAAATCGAAACGGTCGCACGTGTTTGTCCTCGTCCAGTTTGTAGTCGCGCCACTCCGGAAAGTCCGGCCGCGGGTCGGCCAGGTCCTCAATCAACGTCAACCCCGCCTCCCGGTGCGCGGCGAGATTTTTGAGACGCACCCGGTAGGTGAGCGGCTGCCCCACCGTGGCAAGTCGGGGCAGACGCCGTTCCACGGCGAACCGGGGACGGAACCCCAACCGGCTGCCAAAGAGCAATGCGCTGCCCATCGCCACCACCAGGGGCGTGAACGCCTGATAGCCCACCGCGTTGTCCGCATCGGTCGAGGCAAACAGGGCCACCACCGTGGCCCCCAGCACCGCCTGACCAACGACGGTAAAGCGGCGTCTGGTCCAATACGTGATCCCCGTGTACGCCCGATACCCCACGTACAAGAGGCGCAGGAACAGGTTCATCATATCGCAGGGAACATTCGCATGGCCAACGTCATTCCGCAGCAGGCGCCATCCGGCACAACCACTCGCTTCTCATGCTTTACTTCTCTAACCCCACTCGCCCTTGTGGTCAACCGCCGGCGCCGCGCCATTGCAGTTGCCCATCACCGGGACGGGGAGCGGCCGGCAGCGCGTGGCCACGCGCCGGACGACGCCGGCACGATGAAGGTTCGGCTGGCACTGCCGATGGTTTCGGGAAACAATTGTCCCGGCGCGCCCGGGTGGACCGGCGACGCCCCGAAGGGCAACGAAATGCAAACATTCCGAAACGCGTGCACGCTGAATCCCAGACTCCGGTCCGGGCTTGCCGCACTGCTGCTTCTGGCCGCTCCCCATGGCCTGGCCGGCGACGAAACCGCGCGGCTGGACCCGCGGCCCCATCCTGTCAGAGTGGAGATTGACAACCCCTACGCAACGGTGGATTGGACCACGGCGCAACAGATTCGATCCACCACGCACATTCACCTCACGGATCAAGCGGCGCTGCATCGGGCCGCCCGGTTGGGCTACCGTCACTTGCCCGTTTCCAATTATTACCCGTCAACCCCCTATTACCCCATGGATGCCATTCGGGCAGGCCAGTTTCGGGTGCGACAGGATTTCGGCGCGGTGCGAACGACGGACGGCCAGTCGCACTACGTCGCGGGCCCCCTGGATTGGAACGCCCTCATCATGGACAAAACCAACGGTTGGTATGATTCCCTGCCCGAGGCGCAACGGGAACAACTGCCGTTCACGGTTGGCGATTTCCTTTTCCAGGACATTCCACAAGACCTCGTCTTTTCGCCCAACGCCGAGCATCATG
This sequence comes from Verrucomicrobiota bacterium, assembly GCA_029573725.1. Classification (GTDB taxonomy): domain Bacteria; phylum Verrucomicrobiota; class Verrucomicrobiia; order Limisphaerales; family JADLHS01; genus JADLHS01. Next base: position 608,187 of record JAKQDQ010000178.1, on the reverse strand, counting down.
CGTTTGCCAACACCGGCGCGGGCGTACACATCAATGCGCCGGGCTCGCTCTACAGCAGCGGCACGTTCGACGCGCATAACCGGTTTCGCACGTCCTGGGGCGGTGGCGGATATTCTTATGGTGTCGGTCTGCCGTGGCAAACCGCCTTCGCCTTAATGCTCAAGCAACTGCTCTTCGCCGATGGCGGCGGCATCACCATCAATCATCCACACTGGTCGGGAAAGGACCTGCCGCAAGCGCTGATCGAGGAGATGCTGGATTTCGACCCCCGCGTCCTGGGTATTGAAGTGCTGAACAGCGGCGACTGGGATCTGGAGATGTGGGACCGGTTGCTGCAGACCGGACGCCGCTGTCTCGGATTTTTTGTCCCGGATTGGCAGGTGCAAGCTGACGCGCCCCGGCCGGGCGGATTCAATATATTGCTCGTGCATGAATTGACCGAACGCCATTGCCTGCAAGCCTACCGTCGTGGGGCATTCTTCGGCTCACAATTTGGCGGAGACGAATTGAGCTTCCAAGGCATTACCCTGAAAGATTATCAATTGACGATTGAAACCAGCGCCCCATCCGACTTTGTGCTGGTTACGGATCAAAGCCGCAGCACCGTGACCGGTACCAACCGGGTGGTTTTTACAATCCCCACCAACGCGCAACGCCACCCCGCCATTAAATATGTCCGGGTGGAGGCCCGTCACGGCCCGGAACGGATTTTCAGTCAGCCCATTCGATTTCTCGTCCGGACCGAATAGGCGACCCGCATCGGCTGCAGGAATCCCCGCCCCGCGCAGCAGCCCTCCCCACGCTGTCAGGGGCGCGGCCCCAGGCTGGACTCCATTCCCCGGCTGCGGCGGGGATGACCGTCCCGATATCCGGGCAAGACAAGCTCCGGCCGTCTTTGCTAAATTTCCCAATATGGCCAGCGAATGCCCGCCTCCCGGACCCGGAAGACTTCGGGGCCGCGCGGCCCTCCTCATTATTGATTTTGCGGGGATGTGCCGGCAATGCTGACGGGCCACGCGGGGTGATTTTGCAGTGAATTCCAAATCCCTGGCAACCATCGGCCTGATCATCGGCATCTTTCTGGAGGCGCTGGAAGGCACGGTCGTGGCCACGGCCATGCCCGCCATCGTCAACGACCTGGGCAGTCCGCACCTCTATGCGTTGCCTTTTTCCATTTACCTCCTGACGCAGACCGTTTCGAGTCCCTTATGGGGTCGCGTGAGTGATTCAGTCAGCCGGAAGCGGCTTTATCTGCTCGGCGTGATTTTATTTTTGACCGGCTCGGGATTGAGCGGCGCAGCGCACAACATGCCGTGGTTGATCACCATGCGGGTCATTCAAGGCCTGGGCGCGGGTGGCGTGCTCACTTTGACCTTCACGTTGATTGGTGGCATGTACGCGCTGCATCAACGCGCCCGGGTGCAGGGCTATATCAGCGGGGTCTGGGGCATTGCCGGATTGCTCGGGCCGCTGGCCGGCGGACTGATTGTGGATCACGTTTCCTGGCGCTGGGTGTTCTACCTGAACGTGCCGTTTGGCTTGGTGGCTTTGGTCTTGTGCGGCCTGTTTCTGCGCGAAAAAGCCTCGCCGCGCCAAGCGTTCAAGCTCGATTGGCCCGGCGCAATTTTTCTGATTCTGGGCGTGGGTCTGCTCGTCTGGGGGCTGGATCAAAAATTGCTTGGAATGATCCTCGGCGGCGGGCTGGGCATTTTGCTCGCGCTGCCGTTTGAATTAAAACATCCGACGCCGCTGCTGCCGGTGCAGAGTTTACGCAATGTGATTTCGCGAAGCTCGCTCCTGAACAACCTGCTGGCCGGGGCGGCCTATTTTGGCGCTGTGGCCTACATTCCCCTGTTCGTACAAACCGTCGCCGGAGCACACGCCACCACCGCCGGGGTCGTCCTCACCCCGATGGTGGTGGGCTGGACGGTGGCCAGCATCATCGGCGGGCGCAGTCTGCGCATGCTGGGTCTGGAAACGATCAACAAAACCGGTTTTCTGTTGTTATCCATCGGGTTTGCCGGATTTGTCCTGTTGATTCACGCCGGCATTTACGCGCTGGCGGCGACGGGATTTGTCGCCGGATTCGGCATGGGATTCGGCATGCTGACAACGCTGTTGCTGGTGCAGGACAACGCGCCCCGGGATGAGCTGGGGGCCGCCACGGCGGCGGCGATGTACGCGCGCACCATCGGCGGAGCCCTGGGGGTGTCCTTGATTTCACTGGTGTTGACGCAGCCCGAGGGAATCCGGCCGGCGCAACTCATTCGTGAATTTCAACAAGGCTTCTTTTTGAGCTTCCTCCTGGCGGTCACCACCCTGGTGGTCAGCATTTGGAAAATCCGGTTGTCCGGTCCTTCCGCGGCGAAATACCACGCGCCCGGCAGCCCGCATGGATCCGGGTGACGCGCCGCCGCGTAACCCCATCCCGAAAATCAGACCGGAGAGTTGGCGTGCGGGGGTTACATGGGCGACACGATCGCTGGTTCAGCTGCAAGGTTTCGACCCAGCATTTTGTGCGGCAGCACAAATTTTCGAAACAACATGGGCGTCAGGATCGTCGTGACGACGCCCATCAAGATCAACGTGGAAAACAAACCCTCGCCAATCAGGCCGTGTTGCAAGGCAATGCTGGCAATGACCAATTCCATCACACCGCGGCCGTTCAAGATGATGCCCAGTCCCAACGCGTCCACGTTCGCGAGGCGGATGAGCCGTCCGCCCAGCCAGCCCGCCAAAATTTTACTGACGAGAGAAACCACCAGGACAATGCCGACAAACCACGGCGAGCCCATTTTAGTGATGCTGAATTCCAGGCCCAGATAAGCAAAGAAGACCGGGGCCAGAAATCCGGAAGTCACCGAGTTCAAGGTCTTTTCCAGTTCGGAATAACGCGACGCCAGGAACAATTCCTTGTTGATCAGCAACGCGCCGAAAAAGGCCCCGATGACAAAGTGAAAACCCAGCACTTCGCTGACGGAGGCAAACACGAGCACCAGCAACACCACGATGCCGAACAGCGCATCCGCCCCGAAGATTGCGACCAAGCGTTCGGGTACGCGATGCACCGCCACCCCCCGGCGTTCGGCCCAGCCCAACAGACTGCCAAACGCCGAAACCAGCACCGCAAACAGAATCAGTTTTCCCCCCGTGAACATCACACCAATGATCACATCCAGCGCGCTGCCCCCCTGCGGCAGCCCGAGGATGACCCCCAGCGCCAGCAGGGAGACGACATCATTCACAATGGCGGTGACGACGGAATAACGCGCGATTTCTGAATTCAGCAACTTGAAGCTGCCCAGAATGCGGACGGCGACCGGCAGCGCCGTGATGGAAACACACAAACCAAGAAACACCGTGCGCATAACGCCGAGCTGAAACAAAGCGCCAACGCCAATGCCAGCGGCCAACGGCAATGTAAAGCCCAGCAACGCCACCAGGAGTCCTTTTCCCGACATGGCCCGGAGCACATCCTTGGAATTCATTTCCAGCCCGGCAGACAGCACCACCAGGAACACCGCCAGATCGGAAATACCGCGCAGCGGGTCCGTCGCGTGAACCACATTGAACACCGCCGGTCCCAGTAAAACGCCGGCGACCATTTCACCGACAATGGAAGGTTGTTTATACCGGGCAAACAACCCACCCATTAATCGGGCGGAAACAATCAAAACCAGCAGACTCGTCAGTAACGGCACGCGCAGAGATTATCGGGACGGAAAAGAATAGCAAAAAATTTGCGTGCATGATCCGGGCAAAACCGGGGCGGGGCAGCCGCCGGCTGGTTTTTGCTTGGCAACGTCGGCCGGATGCCTTAGATCTGTTGCGCTCTTTGAAAGAGACGAACTCCGGTTCGTCGCAGGAATCGCAGTCAAATGCAGGGAACCCCGTGAAACTCGGGGACGGTAGCGCCACTGTAACGGATTACGAATTTCCAACAACCACTGTCCGGCGGAAACCGCTGTGGGCGGGAAGGTGGAAACAAGGTTTGACATCCGAAGTCAGGATACCGGTTTGACTGTGCTCGTCACGGCCGCCTGTCTGGGCGGTCAGCTTCTCCGCAAAGAGAAGGATGAGGCCAGCTCGCCGATCTGTCATCGGCGGGGTTCGTTAATGCCTTCATTTCCGATTTGCGGAAGTCGAAGGCGTTTTTGTTTGCGCAACAGGAGCCGCCCGCCACCCGCCGGTGCGCGGCGCACTCCGGATGCACGCAGGATGCTTTCCGCTTCCGTGCTGGTCTCCCGAACCCAAACCCGTTTCGTTCCGTGCGCGGAAGGAAACTCACAAGAAAGATCAGCATGAAAAAAATTCAGTTGCTAGTAACGACCCTCGCCAGCGCGTTCACCCTGGCCACCGCCCCGGCCGCCACGTTTGAAGACGTGCAGTTCTGGGTCGGCACCGGCTCCCACCGCGCCGCCCTGGTCATTGATTGGAATGACGGCAAAACGGCCGAATCCCTCCTCTGGGGTTACCGGTGGGACGGCGCGGCCACGGGCTTCGACATGTTCCAGGCAGTCGTCAGCGCCGATCCGCGATTGTTCGCGCACCTGGGCACATTCAGTTTCGGCACCGCCGTCATGGGCATTGGCTACGACCTCAACGCCAGCGGCGGATTCGACGTGAACCCGGCCCTGAACTTTGCCGCGGACGGATGGCGCGTTGACCCGGGCACGGACGAGTTTTTTGATGATGCGCGCGTGGCCACGGACGCCGACGATCATTACCGCGAGGGATGGAGTTCCGGTTACTGGAGCTACTACGTCAAGGCCGCGACCGAAGCCAGCTGGGGTTACGCCTCCAGCGGTGCGTCCGACCGGGTGCTGAGTGACGGCGCGTGGGACGGCTGGAGCTTTGCCCCCAATTTTGCCGACTCGGCGCCATCCGCACCCATCGCCGCCGTGCCTGAACCGGCCACATTGACGCTGGCCTGGCTGGGCGGCGCGTTGTGGCTCCGCGTCCGCCGCCGCCGTCACTCCGACAACGGCAGCGGCCATTGAACCGTGCGGCCCCGCGTTCCGCCCAACATGAACCTGTGCCCTGCCCCCGCTGGTCAGCGTGATGGACACCCCGCCCTCGCGCGCGGCTCCGGACGGTGGCGGCCCTCCCTCCGTCCCGGCGGATTGTGGACGGCCCTGGCGCTCGCGATGTGGCGAGCGCTGGCCGCGCCCGCTCTGACGCTGGATGAGATTCAGTTCTGGGCCGGCGCGGGCACCAACCGCGCGGCCATGATCATTCATTGGAGCGCCCCGGAAGCGCGCACCAATACTGCGGTGCCCGATCCGGTCGCCGATCAGTCGCGGGCCTGGGGGTACCGCTGGAACGGGGTGGCGCAAGTCCGGGATTTGTTCCACGCCATCCTCGCCGCTGATCAGCAGTTGTTCGCCGTGCTGCCTCCGGCCGATGCCGGTGAACTGTCCGTGCTCGGCTTCGGCTACGATGCCAACAACAACGGTCGCTTCGGATTGCGCCAGGGCACGAACCTGCTGACCGGCGCGACCCCCTTCAGCGGTCCGGCCGCCTTCACGAACGGACTGGTGCGGATTGAACCGGACACGGCCGATGCATTTGAATCCTTGGACGTCGCGGATTGGTACTGGGGTGGGTGGCACGGTCCCACTTGGGAACTCTGGGTCGAAGCCGGCGGCCAGGGCGGCTTTTCCAATGCGCCCGTGCGCGGTGACGCCCCCTACTGGACCCCCGCCAATCCTCAACCGCCGGATGCGGGGCAGCATGGACAATGGCAGTACGTCAGCGGTGCCTGGGCCGATCTGCCGCTGCACGACGGGGCGTGGCTGGGTTGGACGGTGGCCGCCAGTGGCTGGGACCCGGCCCGGCCAAATGACGCGGCGGCCATGCTGTATCACCAGCACAAGCGCGCCCCGGCACCGGCCCAAGCCGCATGGCTCAATTCCAGCCCCTATGCAAGCGAGCTGATCGCGGCCACCCCCCCGTGGGGACCGGCACCGTATGACGATCCCTTGTCGGTGCTGGGCGAACCTACGGCACTGGCGCTCAACTTTGACCCGTTCCTGGGCTACCAGACTTACCGGATCAAATTGGTGGAAGCGGCTTACAATCGCGCTCCCGACGGACAGAAACTGCTGCTGACACTCAACCGCACCCCTGCCAATGGGGACTATGCGTACAGCGCGGTGACGGTGAAATTTGACCGGCCGATCGAGGACAACCCGGCCCACCCCTACGGCGTGGACTTTCAGGTGTTCGGCAACGCGTTCTACACCAGCAGCGGCTTCACCGATGAAACCGCCGACATGCAAAATTGCCACCTGACCGGCGGGGTCACGACGGAGCCGATGCGCGTATCCGTCAGTCCCGACGGATTGAATTGGTACACCTACACGAACGGGCCATTTGCCGACACCGCATTCCCCACCCACGCATTTGCCTGGGATGCCGGGCAATTCCAAAACACCGGCCTGGGCTGGACGGCGGCGCGCATGGATTTCACCAAGCCGGTGAACCCGGTTTTCAATGAGATGCTCGGGAACCCCGGCTCCCTGCTGTCGGCGGCTGAAGCCATCGAGTTGTATGCCGGTTCGGGCGGCGGCACGGGTTTCGATCTGGCGGAATCGGGTTTCGCGTGGATCCAGTATGTGCGCGTGGCCGCAGCCGCCGGGTATTACGCCGGCGAAATTGATGCGTTTGCCGCGGTGCGCCCCATGCGCCTGGGAGAAGCGTTGACCATCGCTCCGGCCAATCTCACCAACTCCGCGAGCACCCTGTTCTTCCAATCCCCCGCAGAGGTCGGCCGCAATGCCGTGCAAATGCGCTTCCAAAGCATCAATCAACCGGCGCTGGTCACGGCGACACGATTTCCATATCCGGACGCGTTGACGGCGCTGGCGTTCCCCGTCCTGGCCAGCAGCGCGGTAACCGTGCAGCCCCTGCTCGAAGCCGGCCCCCTTGCGTTCCAGGCGACGCTCCAGCTTGACGTGGGCCCGAATTATGACGGTGACGGGAGCGATCTCGCAACCCAGGTCTGGGATGGGAGCAATTGGACAAGCTGCGCCTTTACCTTCGACATCGTCAACGGAACGCTGGAATTGGCCAACCTGACCGACTCCGTGGCCGTGGCCGTGACGCGCCTCGTCGCGCCGCCGCTCCACCTGGTCGCGAACGGCACTGGGTTCGTTTTTTCGTTTCAGCCCCGCCAAAACTGGAAACACACGCTGGAACGAACCACGAATTTCACCACATGGATTCCTGTGGCGGAGGTCACCCCCGCTGCCGCCGCCCCGGTTGAGCTGCGCGATGAAGCGCCTCCCGCGGCGCGTGCGTTTTACCGTTTGAAACTTGAGTGGCCATGATCCCCACGACGATCCCGCACCGGGCGCACCTGCGCAACGGTCGGAGCGGCGAAAACTCCGGCTTCACGCTGATTGAGCTGCTGGTGGTCCTCGCCATCCTCGCCGGTCTGGCGGCGTTGCTGCTCTCCGCGTTGGCTCATGCCCGGGCCACCGCCCGGCGCGTGCATTGCCTCAGCAATCTGCGCCAGTTGGTATTGGCGGCGCAGGTGTACGTGGACGACAACGAGGGGTCTTATCCGATTGCCTACCGTTCCGGCCTGGTCAACGGCCGCGCGGCCTTGATTTGCTGGGATCTCACGACCATCGCCGGCAGTCCGCCGACGGTGGTCCCGGGTTTGTTGTGGTCGGAACGCGCTCCCCGGCAAATCCAGCAATGTCCGTCCTTTACGGGCAGCGCCAATGGGGTGCCGTCCCCGTTCACCGGGTATAATTACAACACCAGCTACATCGGCCATGGCGAGGGGGAGCAAGTGACGGAACCGATCAAAGCTGCCGCCATCCGCCGTCCCATGGCCACGGTTGTCTTTGGCGATGGTCAATACGCCGCCGGGGCCAATAAATTCATGCGCGCACCCTGGCCCAATCCCGGTGACGACTCCTTCCGGGGTCGCTGGGCGGGCACCCAAGGCTTCCGCCACCAAAGACGCAGCAACACCGCCTGGGGCGACGGTCACGTGGAATCGTTGCGCGAACGCTTTGTTGAGAACGAGGACGGCGCCGGAAACGTCGCGCCGGGCACGGGCTTTCTGTCCGCCGACAATGCCTGGTACGACCTCGAATGAGCGGTGATGAGAAAATCTTCGCCGATCGGCCCCGCCCGGAAGCTTCGCCCCGGCGGACCGGCCCCGCTAGGCCCCGACCTGCTGTTTGAGGGCGGTGCAAATTTCGCGGCTCCAACGTTCCAAAACCGCCGGATCGGGACCTTCCAGCAGCAGACGCGCCTTCGGCTCGGTGCCCGAGTAGCGCAACAGCACGCGCCCCCCGGCCGGTTTGACTTCCGCTTCCGCCCGCGCCACGAGATCCAGGACGCCAGGGAGTTGTTCGAAGGGTTTTTTCTCGCGCACTTTCACGTTGCTCACCAGTTGCGGGAAGCGGCGCCAGCATTGCGCCAACTGGCTCAACGGCTGGCCGCGCAGTTTCATGATCCGCAAAATCTGCAACGCCGCCACCAGCCCGTCACCCGTGGTGGCGTAATCGCGGAAAATCAGGTGGCCGCTCTGTTCCCCGCCAAAGTTGAATCCGCCCCGCAACATTTCGTCAATGACGAGCTTGTCGCCCACGCCGGTGCGGACCACCCGTCCGCCCGCCGCCCCGATGGCGGCATCCAGCCCGGCATTGCTCATGACCGTGGCCACCAGGGTTTTTTTGGCCAGCAATCCCTGCGTCAGCAAATCCAGTGCGGCAATGGCCATGATGTCGTCCCCGTCAATCATCTGCCCGCGCTCATCGCACATCAGCACCCGGTCGGCATCACCGTCGTGGGCAATGCCGACATCGGCGCGGAACTCTTTGACCAGCCGGCACACGTTCTCGGGATGCATGGAGCCGCAGTCGTCGTTGATGTTCTTGCCGTTCGGTTTGTCGCCGAACACCATGACCTCCGCGCCCAGCTCGCGCAGCACGCAGGGGGTGGCCTTGTACGCCGCGCCATTCGCGCAATCCACGACAATCCGCATGCCTTCCAGGGTTTTGCCGCGCGAAAAGCTGGCCTTGGCAAATTCAATGTACCGCCCGAGCGCATCCTCAATCCGCACCGCCTTGCCAATTTCCTCGGCCGTGGGCCGGATGTTTTCGATCTCGCCGCTGAAGACCAGGTGTTCGATGCTCGCCTCGATTTTGTCATCGAGCTTGTATCCGTCCGGACGGAAAAACTTGATGCCATTGTCGGCGTAGGGATTGTGTGACGCGGTGATCACGATGCCCGCATCCGCGCGCAAACTGCGCGTGACGTAGGCCACCCCCGGCGTTGGCAGGGGGCCGATAAACAACACATCCACCCCCATCGAGAGGATTCCGGAGGAAAGCGCGTTCTCGAGCATGTACCCCGAGAGCCGCGTGTCCTTGCCAATGACAATTTTGTGCCGTCCATGCCCGCGCGCCACGCGTTCCAGATGCTTGAAAACGTGGCCGGCAGCGCGGCCCAGCCGCAACGCCGTTTCAGCGGTGACGGGTTCGATGTTCGCCGTGCCGCGCACCCCGTCCGTGCCAAAAATTTTTTTCATTTTGCTCATTCAATTGCCTTGGGAGGAGTAATGATGATCCTGGGTTCGGGTCGGGGAGGCGGAATGATCCGGACCTCCAGCGGTTCGGTGCGCACCACGGTCACGCCGTTGGGCACGGTCACCACCAGGTGCTGTCGGGAGATCTGGCTCGCGTCCACGAGACTGACATCCGCCAGGAGGTGAATCTCACGTTCATCAAGGCGGTTGATCACGCCGGGACGACCGCGCAGCGTCACCGCGCCCAGCGGCGGGTCCACCTGGTAGGCCCGCACGTCCGCCGTGCTGGAAACAATTTTAATGGGAAGATTGGGAAACAATTTCTCCGCCTCGCCCTGTTCGTTGCTGAAAGTGCGGATGGTCAACCAGATGACCACCGCCAGGATCAAGGAGAGCAGCTTCCAGCCGAAATTGCGGAAGAGGATGTGCTGGGACAACGCGGTCATGATTATTTGGTTTCCCCTTGCGACGCCGCAGGCGCGGCCGGATTGGCAACCGCCGGGGCCGCCGGTTGCGCCGGGGTGTCCGCGCCCCAGCGGCGCAGCCACTGCCACAACCCCGCCGTCCGGGGCGGCCGCACGATCACCGAGGTCAGGAAGGCGCGCAGTTCCTCAATGCTGATGCCCCGGACCAGCTCGCCCCTGTAGGCGTAGGAAATGGACCCGGTTTCCTCCGACACGACCACAATCACCGCATCCGTTTCGTCACTCAACCCCAGCGCCGCGCGGTGCCGCGTGCCCAGCGATTTGTTCAATCCCAAACGCCGGGTCAGCGGAAAAATACAGGCTGCATACGCAATCCGGTCCCCCTTGATGATGACGCCGCCATCGTGGATGGCGTTGTTGGGGAAAAAGATGGCCTCCAGCATTTCGGCCGTGGCAAGGCAGTCCACGGAAATGCCGGATTCCACGGCCTCCCGCAACTGGATGGATTGCTCGATGGCGATCAACGCCCCGATCCGCACTTCGGCCAGCCGTTCGCACGCATCCAGAATCACTTCCATGCTCTCCCGCTGCTCGTGCGCCGTGGCGAAGAGGGGCAGATTGCCCAGTTCCCCCAACAGACGGCGGATTTCCGGCTGGAAAATGACGATGGCCCCCATCACGATGACGAACGAGGCGTTGCCCACCAAATACCGCAACACCTCCAGTTTGAGCAGCGTGGCCGTCAAGGTCAGCAGCAGCAGCAAAATCGCAAACCCCACGACCACCGGCCAGCCCCGCGTACCGCGCACGAACCGGGTCGCCAAATAGATCGTCACCGCCAGAATGAAAATTTCCAGCGCGGGACGCCAAATCTGTGCAATCAACGGCCACATGACCTTGTTCGGCTTCCTACGATTCTTGTCTCAATCACTTTCCAGTTGGCCGGTGCCGCCGGCGGCTTTCAAGCTTCCGGCGGCTCGCGGATGGCTTCGGCCAGGCGCACCGCCTGGACCGTTTCCGCCACATCGTGTGTGCGGATGATCTGCACCCCGGCGGCCACCGCCAGGGAGGCGCAGGCCAATGACCCGGGCAGCCGTTCGGCCACCGGCGCACCGGTCAGGGCGCCAATGAACGACTTCCGCGACACCCCGAGCAGCATCGGACGCGGCAGCTTTGTAAAACCCGGCAACGCCCTGAGCAACTGTAAATTGTGCGCCACGTTCTTGCCAAAGCCGATCCCCACGTCAAACACGATTTGTTCGCAGGCCACCCCCTGCGCGGCCAGCCGCGCCATCCGCTCCGCAAAGAAATCACCGACTTCCTTAACCACATCCTGATACACCGGACGCAACTGCATGGTGCGCGGCAGACCCTGCATGTGCATGGCAACATAACCCGCGCCCGTCCCCGCCACCAATTCCCACATTTCCACGGACGCACAGCTCGCCCCCACGTCGTTCACCAAACTCGCCCCCGCCTGCAATGCGGCGCGGGCCACCGCCGGCTTCATCGTGTCAATGGAAAGCGGCAGGGACACACGTCGGGCGAGCGCCTCAATGACGGGGATCACCCGTCGCAGCTCCTCGGCCTCGCTCACCGGCGCCGCCCCCGGACGCGACGATTCCCCGCCAATGTCGAGAATCGCGGCGCCCTGCCGGACCAGCTCCAGCCCGTGCGCAATGGCCCGGTCCGCATCACCAAACCGCCCGCCATCCGCGAAGGAATCCGGCGTGACGTTGACGATGCCCATGATAAGGGTCGGACGTGGGAAACGAAATTCAAATTGACGACATCGGAGAATCATTTTGCGTGACCGGTCGCCGCCAGGAGGCTCGCACTTCACCGGGCCGTCAGCGGAGCCCGCCTGCGTCGGGAACGGCGGCGGACCGGCTAGACCTGGTGCGGCTTCTGAATCAGCTCAATTTCGTACCCCTCGGGCGCATCGACAAACGCGATCACCGAACCCGTGGCGGTGACGGTGGGCCCGTCCGAATACTTCAATCCGTGCCGTGCCAGATGCCGCTCAAATTCGGCCAGGCTGTCCACTTCAAAAGCCAGATGCGTGAGGTCCGCCTGCACTTGCACCGGACCACTCCCGGGGAAGCAGCAAATCTCAATCTGCTCCTCGCTCTCCGGGGCTTTCAGAAAAACCAAGGTGGCCCCCCGTGGAGACGCGTGACGACGGACTTCCTGCAGGCCCAAAATCTCGCGGTAGAACCTGACGGTCGGCTCCAAATCATTAACCCGGTAGCGGGTGTGCAATAGCTTTCGGGCCAAATTCATGCGCGCAATCTACCGGGAAGCCTGCCCCGACGCAAAGCCGGTTTTCGCCGGCCTGGTCCGGAACTGCAAAATACTTGCTTCTCCGGTCGGGGCGACTACCATTGCCCCCGCCTGAACTCCACCGGGGTGGAAGTTCATTACGGCTGAGAAAAGAAAGTTAACAAACAACCTAACCTTCAACCTCCGTTGCCCCGCAACGTCGGTCAGTTAGGCAATGGAGCTTCGCCGGGTCGCTGTCACGCCCGTTCAAGCCCCAGTCGGTTCAGTTCACGGAATAATTATGCTCACGATGGAAGAAGCCCTGAAGCAAAGCCACACGCGCTTTTCGGCAGGCGAAATTGTCAAAGGCCGAGTCATTGAAGTCCGGGCCAAGGAAGCCCTGGTGGACATTGGCTACAAAAGCGAAGGCGTCATCCCCGCGAATGAGTTTGACGACATCAAAACCGTCAAGATCGGCGATGAAGTGGATGTGCTCATCGAAAAATTGGAGGACAAGGACGGCATGGTCGTCCTCTCCAAGGAAAAGGCCGAGTTCAAGCAAAACTGGGAGAAGATTCTCACCATCTGCAACGAAGGCGGCCGCATCACCGGCCGCGTCAAATCCGTCGTCAAAGGGGGGCTGGTCGTCAACATCGGCGTCGAGGCCTTCCTGCCCGCGTCGCAAATTGATGTCGTCACTCCGAAGAACCTGTCGCAATTCGTGGGCAACACCTACGAATTCAAGGTCGTCAAAATCAACCAGGAACGGCAAAACATCGTCCTGTCCCGGCGCGAGCTGATCGAGGCCGAACGCGCCGAACGCCGTCAGAAGCTGCTGGAGGAAATGGTGCCCGGCGACATCCGCAAGGGCACGGTCAAGAACATCACCGACTTCGGCGCGTTCATTGATCTCAACGGCATTGACGGTCTGCTGCACATCACCGACATGAGTTGGGGACGCATCGGGCATCCGTCCGAGCTGCTCAAAGTGGGGCAGGACCTGGATGTGGTGGTTCTGGATGTCAACAAGGAGAAGGAGCGCGTCAGTCTGGGCCTGAAGCAGAAAATGGCCAATCCCTGGGCGGACATCGAAACCAAGTATCCCGTCGGCTCGAAGGTCAAGGGCCGGGTGGTCAACCTCATGCCCTACGGCGCGTTCGTGGAACTCGAGCCGGGAGTCGAGGGACTGGTGCACGTCACGGAGTTGTCGTGGACCAAGCGCATCGCCAAACCGGGCGATGTCCTCAAGCAGGATCAGGAAATCGAAGCGGTCGTGCTGGGCATCAACCGCGAGGAACAGAAAATTTCCCTCGGCATCCGCCAGCTGGAATCCAATCCCTGGGATACCGCGGAGCAAAAATATCCGCCCGGCACACGCGTCAAAGGCAAGATCCGCAACCTCACCAGCTACGGCGCCTTCATCGAGCTGGAAGAGGGCTTGGACGGCATGATTCACGTGTCCGACATTTCCTGGACACGGAAAATCAATCACCCTAGTGAAGTCTTCAAGAAGGGCGACGAGGTCGAGGCGCAGGTGCTCGAAGTGGACAAGGCGAACCAGCGCATTGCCGTTGGCATCAAACAGCTCGTCCAGGATCCGTGGGATCAGATTGACGAACTCTACAAGGTGGGCGACTTGGTCAGCGGACAGGTGACCAAGCTGGCCAGCTTTGGGGCGTTCATCGGGCTCAAGCACGAGATTGACGGTCTCGTGCACATCTCGCAGATCAGCGAGGAGCGCGTGGATAAGATCAAAAACGTGCTCAAGGTGGGCCAGGACGTCACCGCGCGCGTCATCAAGATTGACCGCAGCGACCGGCGCATCGGCCTGTCCATCAAGGCCGCCAATTACTCGGCCGAGCAGTTGAAAGCCGAACAGGCCGCTCTCGACGCGCTGAAACCCGGGGAAGACCTCGTGGCCTTGCAATACGCGTTCGACGCCGCCGACGAGGCGAAGAACGAATAAGCGGACTCCGGCGCTTTTTTCCACCGGGCGGACCCCCCGCGGGGTTCGCCCGGTCTGCTTTTGTGGACCCGTCGTCCGGGTCGGTACCGCACGGCCGGCCCTCCGGCCGTTTTCGTTTCCCGGTTGACCCCGGTCCGGCGACTGTTACCATGCTTCACGCGGGCGTTTCGCCGGCTTCCATTTAACAGAACTAGAACTATGGCAGTGAAAGTAGCAATCAATGGGTTCGGCCGCATTGGCCGCCTGGTCTTTCGGGCGTTGGTCGAACAAGGTCTTGTTGGCAAAGACATCGAAGTCGTCGCAGTTGGCGACATCGTTCCCGCCGACAATCTGGCGTATCTCGTCAAATACGACTCCACGCAGGGCCGTTTCAAGGGCGAAGTCAGCGCCAGAAAATCCAGCGCCGACAAGCCCGACGCGGACCTGTTGGTGGTCAACGGCAAGGAAATCAGGGTGGTCAGCGCCAAGACGCCCGCCGAACTGCCCTGGCGCGAACTGGGCGTGGAGCTGGTCATCGAATCCACCGGCCTGTTCACCGCGGTGGAAAAAGCACAAGGCCACCTGGCCGCCGGCGCCAAGAAGGTCATCATTTCCGCGCCCGCCAAGGGCGATTGTCTCACCATGGTTTTGGGCGTGAACGATGACAAGTACGATCCCCGGCAACACCATATTGTCTCCAACGCCTCCTGCACCACGAACTGCCTCGCGCCGGTGGTGCATGTGCTGCTCAAGGAGGGCTTCGGGGTGGCCGAAGGCTTGATGACCACCATCCATGCCTACACCGCCACACAAAAAACCGTGGACGGCCCGAGCAAGAAGGATTGGAAAGGAGGCCGTACGGCTGCCCAGAACATCATTCCCTCCACCACCGGCGCCGCCAAGGCGGTCGGCCTGGTGTTGCCAGAAGTCAAGGGCAAGCTGACCGGCATGGCGTTCCGCGTGCCCACGCCCACCGTCTCCGTGGTGGACCTCACGGTCAAAACCGTGAAGGAAACCAGCTATGCCGAGATTTGCGCCGCCATGAAACGCGCCAGCGAAACCTACCTCAAGGGCATCCTGGGTTACACCGACGATGAGGTGGTCAGCACGGATTTCCTGCACTGCGAACTCTCCTCGATCTTCGACGCGGGGGCCGGCATCGAGCTGAACAAGAACTTCTTCAAGCTCGTGAGCTGGTACGACAACGAGTGGGGCTACAGCTGCCGCGTGGGCGACCTGGTCAAGCTCATGCTCAAGAAAGGCATCTGACGCGCGCGTCGTACTTTTCGCAACGGCAATCCAGTCATGGATTGCCGTTTGTCTTTATCCCGAAGTCCCCTCCACCCCGGCCACCGGCCCCGGCAGCCCCCCCAAATGTGGCTATTCTCAATTCGTCGCTCCTGGATAACAATCATCCCCTCAGCGTCGTGAAACCCGACGGCTGCCGGCGCGGTTCGTTGGCCGGCTTGAAATCAACGCGAACGAATGAACCCAGGGTCATCCATGACTCGCCGCCATCCTGGCCCGGCATCCGCTGCGGACAGCAGCGGACGCGCCACGCCCGGTCCGGCCATGCGCTGCGGCGTGGACTCCTGACTGTCCGCTTGTGGTCGCCGCACGCTTTCATCCAAAGAAATCCAACCCCATGATTCCCAGCACACTCCCGTCCTGCCGGTGCCGTCGGCTCCGCTTCCGTTGGCTGATCGCGCTCTGCCTCGGCCTCCCGATCGGTTTGCTCCGTGCCCAAACCCCGCCCGCATCGTTCACCGCCAGCTTTACCAATGGCGGCAGCGTGGTGACGGTGGACTTCACCCTGCACCCCGTTCGCAGCACTAATTTCAACGTTCTGGTGCAAAACAGCTCCGGCGGGCTTGATCCCTATGCGGCGCCGCCGGCGCGCACGTACTTCGGCACCGTGCAGGGAAAACCCGGCGCGCTCGCCGCTGCCGTGCTCCGGGCCGGCGGCCAGCTGCTCGCCCGCATCTGCTTCGAGAATGAGGTCGAGTGGTTCACCGAGGGCAATTCCATCGCCACGCGCGGCAGTGCCTCATGGTCCAAAAACTGGCCGGGCTTCACCATCGGCGCCGGCGGAGCGGGGAGTTCGGTGTACGCCGCGGAAGTGGGGGTGGATTCCTCCTACGAACACTTTGCGCGCTGCGGCGCCAGCGTGGAGGGCGACATCGAAGTCATTGAATACTCGGTGATCTGCGCCAACATGTACTACCTCCGCGACGCGGGCATTCTGCATCGCCTCGGCCGCATCGTCATCCGCGCCAGTCAGGCCCGCGATCCGTACCAAGGCCTGAGCGGTGGCACCTTGCTGGACGAAATGCGGAATCAATGGAACAACGTCCTGCCCCCCGGCACGCACGATCTGGCGGCGGGGGCGTTTGCCGATTCGGTGGGCGGCGGACTGGCGTGGGTCGGCGTGATTGGCTCGTCGCTCCGCTATTCCATCAACGACAGCGAGGGGAACGGTGACTTCAATGTTTATTGGCGCCACGAGGCAGGGCATAACTGGGGTGCGGGGCATTATGAAGGCAATTCGCCGGAAGGCCCCACCATCATGTCCGGCAACGCCCTGGGCCGTTTTTCCAGTCCGGAACTGGCCCGCGTCGTGGGCCACCGCCAGGACAAATCGAGCCTGTTGGACCCGCTCGGCAGCTACCCCTTCTCGTTGCCGCCACGCGCCTCGCTGGATTTCAGCCACGTGGGGGTGGACGATTCGGCGTTGTTGAATGTTCTGGCCAACGATCATGATGCCAACGGCGACGCCCTCACCATTGAGAGTTTTGATGCCGCCACCAGCCTCGGGGGCGCCGTGACGCTCGAGTCCGGCCAACTCCGGGTGCAAGGCGCGGCCGATCATGCGGAAATGGACTGGTTTAATTACCGGATCGTGGACAGCACGGGCCGGCCGGCCATCGGCATCGTTTATCTGCAGGGCGAAAAACCGTCGGTCAAACTGACCGGCAGCGGCATCGGCACCCCCGGCACCTGGGGCGGCGGGAACACGTTTGTCAAGGCCCTGGATGGCAACCTAAACACCTTCTACGACGCCGCCAATGAGACCGGCGATTGGGTGGGCCTGGATCTCGGCGCCGGTTCAAACCTCGCCGTCACCAAAATTCGCTACTGCCCGCGCACCGGGTATGCCGGCCGCATGAACGGCGGCCAGATTCAGGCGTCCTCCGTCGCTGATTTCAGCAGCGATGTCGTCAGCCTCTTTACCATCAACTACACGCCCGCAGAAGGCGTGCTGACCACGCAAGTAATCCCGAACAACACCGCCTACCGCTACGTGCGCTACTTCGGTCCCACCGGTGGCTCCTGCAATCTCGCGGAAATTGAATTTTGGGGCGACGCCCCGTCCGTGCCGCACGTGCCGTGGAACGTGACCGCCGCCGGCATCAGCGGCACCCAGATCCTGCTAGCCTGGCGTGCTCCCGCCTTCGCCACCAGCTACAACGTGAAACGCGCCACGAATCCGGGCGGCCCTTATGCCGTCATCGCAAGCGGATGGACCACGAACCAATTCACGGACAACGGACGCAACGCCGGTACAACCTATTATTACGTCGTTTCCGCCGTGAACGCGGTCGGCGAGAGCGCGGATTCACCGGAAGTCCAGGCCCAACCGGCCACGCCGCTGAAGTTGTCCGGCCTCGTCATCGGCACTCCGGGAACTTGGGGCAACGGCAATACCATCACCAATGTATTCGATAACAGTCTCACCACTTTTTATGACGCCGCCAACGGCAGCGGCGATTGGGCCGGCCTGGATCTCGGCACGGCCAAATCCATCCGCCAGGTGCGTTATTGCCCGCGCGTGGGTCACGTCGAGCGCATGCTCGGCGGCCAGTTCCAAGGGGCCAACGTGCCTGATTTCAGCAGCGGCGTCGTGACCCTGGGCACCGTCACCACCCTGCCGCCCACCGGCAAGTTGACCGTCATGAACCTCTCCAATCCCACGCCGTTTCGTTACGTCCGGTACCTCGGGCCCGATGGCGGTTGGTGCAATGTGGCCGAAGTGCAGTTCTGGGGCGTCGCGCCCCCCGCGCCCGGCGGTCCGACCGCGTTCAGTGCCCTTACCCGGCTGCCCGATGGAAGCATCAGTCTCGTGCTCACCGGCGCCCCCGGCCAAACCTTGATTTTGGAAGCCACCTCCAATTTGACCCCGCCGATCGGTTGGACGCCCCTCCTCACCAACCAGGCGGGCGCGAGTGGCACGGTGTCCGTCACCGACTGGCAGGCGACCAATTTTTCCACCCGCTATTATCGGATCAAGTCGCCCTGATTAACGACGGATTGTTCCGGCCGCCGGCAACTCGCATAACCCCCGGGCTGGTTTGCTCCCTTCCCCTTGGTGCGATTCAACAAATCCCCCCGCCACGGCGGCGCTTTCAGCTCCGCCTTGATGATCGGCCCGGCCCGCTCCCATTTCCGTCTCCCGCCTCGCGACGCCCCACGCATGCCTCGCATGGGTGAGGCCTGAACGGGGCAACACCTTTGCACCGTGTGTGCGAAGAGCCGGTTCACTCTTCCTTTGGCTCTGAAAGGTAGTCAGTGACCTACGGCTCGTCTTTGAGTACCTCGCGGGATTCCAAAACGAGGAAGCCAGTTTCCCTGGTTTTCCCGTCGCTCCACTCGTAGTGGCAAATTGCGCCAACGTTGGAACTCGTCTCCTCCAAATCTCGACAAAGCTTGAGGATTCTTTGCCGGTCTTCAGCCCCGCGCGGCAACTTCGTTTTGACGAATTCCTTGACGCCCTGCCCGCCCCCAAAGCGGCGCTCCGTCTCACCCCAAAGGTAACTGGTTGATCCAGCGCGCGCTCCAAATCGCCTTGTAGGTGTCGTGGGAAACGGGGTTCAAGCAAGTGGATTTCCCAAATTCAGCGGAGTGCTTGCGCTGGAATTTCACAACGGGACGGCAGACTTGGGGAATGGAGAGCAACCGGCTGTCAGCAGCCTGGAGGAAATCAATGCGGGGGTGGGTGATCGCCTAGCACCCCTTGTCCCCATGGCCCGTGGCGGCATTTTACCCCGCTCGGGATTCAGGCCGTTTTGACCTGCACCCATTTGCCGGTGGCGGCGGATTTTTCCACCGCCGCCAGCACCCGTTGGTTTTGCACGCCGTCTTCAAAGGTCGGTTGCACCGGCTTGCCGTCCACGCAGGCGTTGACGAAGTCCACAATGGTGTGAATGAAAGTGTGCTCGTAACCAATCAGATGTCCTTCCGGCCACCACTGGGCACAATAGGGATGCACCCCGCCTTTGGTGACCAGGATGTCGTGGAAGCCCTGGCGGTCCTTCGGGTCGTCGTTGGAGAAAAATTTGAGCCGGTTCATGTCCTCGAAATCGAAGTAGAGCGAGCCTTTGCTGCCGTTGATTTCAATTTCGATGTGGTTCTTCCGGCCCAAGGCCATGCGTGTGGCTTCGAGGTTCGCCAGCGCGCCATTGGCGAACCGGCCGATGAACAGGGACGCATCATCCACGGTCACCTTGCCGAGCCGGGCCGCCGCCTTGCCCCCCAATCCCTGTTCTTTGCCGGGCGCCTCAGGCAGGGGACGTTCGGTAATGAACGTGTGCAACAGCCCGGTCACAGCGGTGAATTCGCCGACCAGATAGCGCCCGAGATCCAGGATGTGCGCGTTGATATCGCCGTGGGCGCCGCTGCCGCTGACCTCTTTTTGCAGTCGCCAGACGAGCGGGAATTGGGGATCGGCCGGCCAATCCTGGGCGTAGCGGGCGCGGAAATGGTACACCTGCCCGAGGGCGCCTTCCTGGATCATTTTTTTGGCCTGGGCAATGGCCGGGATGCGCCGGTAATTATGGCAGACCATGTGAACGACCCGGGCCTTTTGCACGGCGGCGAGCATTTGTTCGGCTTGCGGCACGGTCAGGGCCAGGGGTTTTTCGCACAGAACATGCTTGCCATTCCGGGCCGCGGCAATGGCGATCTCCGCGTGCGAATCGTTCGGCGTGTTGATGTCCACGATGTCAATCAGCGGATCCTCCACCACCTCGCGCCAGTTGGTGGACGCATGCTGCCAACCCAGTTGGGCGCGCGCGGCCTGCACGCCGGCGGCGTTGCGGCCACAGAGGGTGTGCATTTCCACGTGGGCCTTGAGCGGAAAGAAGCGCGGCGCCTGACGCCAGGCGTTGGAATGCGCCTTGCCCATGAACCGGTATCCGATCATGCCGACTCGTAAAGTTTTTGCCATAGTCAAAGTAGGGGTTGAATTGCTGCCGGGCGTCTTTATAGTGACGAAAATTTTTCAAGTCAACGAACGACTTGCCGCCAAACTATGATTTTTTCTGCCGCAGCAGTAGCGCAACACCTGCAAGGGGAACTGGTGGGCGACGGCCAAACCCCGCTGCACGGCTTCGCGCCGGCCGGCCAGGCGCGGCACGGCGACCTGACTTTTGCGGAAAACGACGAGTTTTTGGGCCAGGCCGAACAATCGGCCGCGGCGGCAATCATTGTCGGGGCGCAAACGGCTTCGCAGAGTGGCAAGGTGCTGATCCGGGTCGGCAACGTCCGGATTGCCTTCGCCCGGGCGCTGGAGCTGTTCCATCCCGAGCCGGCCCTGCCCGCCGGGATTCATCCCACGGCGGTGGTGGCGGAATCCGCGCAGGTGGATCCCACCGCGCACGTGGGACCGTACTGTGTCCTCGGCGAACGGGTCAGGCTCGGCGCCAAGGCCGTCCTGCACGCCTGCAATTATGTCGGCGCAGATTCGGTATTGGGCGCGGATTGCGTGCTGTTTCCACATGCAGTGCTGTATCCGCGGACCGAGCTGGGACAACGCGTGCGGATTCATGCCGGCACGGTGGTGGGCGCCGACGGTTACGGTTACGTGCTGGACCATGGCCGGCATCGCAAAGTGCCGCAGATCGGCCACGTGGTTCTTGGCGACGACGTTGAGCTCGGCGCCAATGTGACCGTGGACCGGGGCGCGCTGGGGCCGACGGTGATCGGCCGGGGCACGAAAATTGATAACCTGGTGCAAATCGGACACAACGTCCGGATCGGGGAACATTGCCTGGTGATTTCCCAGGCGGGCATCGCGGGCAGCACGCACCTGGGCAATTACGTCATCCTCGCCGGGCAGGCGGGCCTGGCGGGGCACTTGAAAATCGGGAACAAGGTCACCGTCGCCGCGCAGTCCGGCGTGATGCACAACATTCCCGACGGACAAACCGTGCTCGGCAGCCCGGCGCTGCCCGACAAACAAACTAAACGGCAGATGCTGGCGATGCAAAAACTGCCCGAGTTGCTGCGGCGCGTCCGCCAGTTGGAGCAAAAGCTGGAGGCGGCGAATGCTGCATCCCGCTGAAAATGCATCTGGCCAAACGCCGGCCGGGCTGGAAAAATTGCCGCATGAGGTTTCTGTTCCGCGGCTGGTTGGGCGTCGTGCTGGGATTGGGTGCGTTCCTTCCGGGTTTCGCCCAGACCACCAACGCGCCCGCCACCCTGGCGGCCTTGCGGCAACAGCTGGCCGGGCTGGTCCAGCAACCGCGCTTCGATGCGGCGATTTTCGGCATCAAAGCCGTCTCCCTCGAAACCGGCAGGACGCTGTTCGAACACGCGCCGAACAAGCTGTTAAGCCCGGCTTCCAACTGCAAACTCTACACGATGGCGATGGTGCTGGATCAGCTGGGCGGCGATTACCGCATCCGCACCTCGCTCTACAGCGCGGCCAGACCGGATCGGCGCGGACACCTGAAATCCGATCTGTTGCTCTACGGCCGGGGCGATCCGACGTTCAACCTCAAAGCCGGCCAGGGCGACATCCTGCGCGCGTTGCAACCGCTGGTGGCAGCTTTAACCAACGCGGGCGTGCGCAAAATTTCCGGTGACTTGATCGGCGACGACAGTTTCATCGTCGGCGCCCCCTACGGCTCGGGCTGGGTCTGGGACGACATGAATTACTATTATGGCGCGGAAATTTCGGCGCTGACCATCAACGACAACACGTTGCAACTGGTCGCGCGACCGGGGCCGGCGGAGGGCGCGCCCGTGCGGTTGGAGCTGCGACCGGCCACCCGCCAGGTCACGCTGGTCAATCAGGCGCAAACCAGCGCTCCCGACACGCCACGCCAGATGTTGCTCTACCGTCCCGTGGGCCGGAACGTCATTTACGTCAGCGGCCAGTTGCCCCTGAATCAAACCAACGCCTATTCCGACGATGTGACCTTCAGCAATCCCGCCGGAGTGTTCGTCGAACTGTTCCGGGCGGCGCTGGCGCAAAATGGCATCCGGGTGACGGGGGCCAGCCGCACGATTCACTGGCTGGAGCGGCGCGGCGTGCCGCTGGACACCAGCCACCTGGTGGAACTGGGGTTTGTGGAATCCGCCCCCGTGCGCGAACTCAACGTGCTCGTGCAAAAACCCTCGCAGAATCTCTACACCGATCTGCTGCTGGCGCATGTCGGCTCGCGGGAACGCGAACGCGCCCTGGCCGACCCGTCGGCGCCCCCGCGGGATTGGTTTGTGGACGCCGCCGGCAGCTCCGGCACTTCCGAGGAGTACGGCGTGCGCGCACTGTACCAGTTTTTCCGCAAGGTGGGAATCCCGCGGGGTGACGTCCAATTTGAAGAGGGCTCGGGCCTGGCACGGAACAATCTGGTGACTCCCAACGCCACCATCCAGTTGCTGCAATTCATGAGCCGGCATCCCGAAGCCGCGAGTTATTATCAGGCACTGCCGATCGCGGGACGGGACGGGACGCTGCGCCACCGGCTCAAAGGCACACGCGGCGAAAATAATGTTCACGCCAAAACCGGCACGCTGCGCTGGGCCCATTCCACTTCCGGCTACCTGACCACCGCCGCCGGCGAGAAACTGGTGTTCAGCCTGATGTTGAACCGCTACGCCGCACCGTCCGCCGCCTTCAACGCGCGGGACGAACTCGACAAGGTCATCCTGCTGCTCGCGAACTTCACCGGACGCAGTGATGAGTGAACCCCTTCCGCGGTGCCCCCGGCCATGAATTTGCCGGAAGGCGGCCTCCTGTGGTGGTGGCGCGCGCGCACTCTGATCCGCATTCGGAACGGCACGTTGCACGCCGCCGGCGAAACGCTGCAGCCGCACGTCATGCGCGCCGTGGCGGAAGTGGTGCAAACGGCGGGAATCACCCGGGGCCGGATCATCCTGCACCGGGATGGACGGGTCCGCTTTTCGCGCCACGTGCCGGCCGTCTGGCACCAGCGCCTGCGCAATGTGCTGCTCAATCCATGATGCCGGGCCGGGCCGGGTGGCCCGGCCCGGCGGCGCGGCAACAGAATTGAAGATTGAACTCCCGGTCGGCCCGGCAAATAATCACCATGCGACCGATCAGTTGTATTGATGAACGAGTGGAACATTCAATCCCGCGCCCGAAGCTGTGCGACGTGCCAACGGCCGTTCGCCGACCAGCAAACCTACCATACGCTGTTGTTTGACGTGCCGCCCGAACTGCGGCGCTCGGACGTCTGTGAAGCGTGCTGGCAGGAGCGCCAAGCCGACGCGCCCGGCCAGCAGGGGCTGATCTCCCGCTGGCAGGGCACGTACGAACTGCCGCCGCCCCCCACGGAAGTCATCAAAAAAGAGAACGCCGAAACACTGCTGAAGAAGCTGATCGAACTCAACGACCCGCGCCACATCCCGGCCGGTTACATTCTCGCCGTAATGCTCGAACGGAAACGGCTGCTCAAGGTGAAGGAACAGCTCGTGCGCGAGGGCAAGCGCCGGTTCATTTACGAACAGCCCAAAACCGGCGACGTGTTCACCATCACCGATCCCGAACTGCGCCTGGATCAGTTGGAGGAGGTTCAACGCGACGTGGCCCACTTGCTGGAACACGGCCTGGATCAACCACCGGCGCCGGCGGTGACGGCGACAACCACCCCCCCGACCGATCCGGCCGTGGCGGACTGGCAGGCGGCACCCGCCGCGCCACCGGTCGGCGAAACCGCGGCGACCTCCCCCTGAGCCCCGGTTGTGCCGACGCTCGCTGATCTCCAAGCCCGCCTGGGTTACCGGTTTCGCGACGCCCGTTTGTTGCGGATAGCCTTGACCCATCCCTCCACGGCGCACGAGAAAGGCGCGCCCACGGAACACAATCAACGCCTCGAATTTCTGGGCGATGCCGTCATTCAACTCATTCTGACCCGCGAACTGTATGAGCGATTCCCCGCCGATGAGGAGGGACCACTGACCAAGGCGCGCGCCCGGCTGGTGAATCGTCGTTCGCTGGCGCAACTCGGACGCGCGCTTGAGCTTGGCGCGCAGTTGATCCTGAGCCACGGCGAAGCAACGCACGGCGGCCGCGAGCGGACCTCCGCTCTGGCGGATGCATTTGAGGCGCTGGTGGGCGCGCTGTTCCTGGATGGCGGTTATGAAACCGTGCGGACTTTTGTGCTGCGGGAATTTGCCGGGCTCCTGCAGGATTTGACGTTGCCGCTGTCCCTGGACAATCCGAAGGGCGAGCTGCAGGAATTACTGCAGGCCGGGTCGCCGGACGCTCCCCACTACTCGGTCATTTCCGTAAGCGGACCAGATCACGATCGCGTGTTCGAATGCGTGGTGCAGCACGGCGGCAGGGAACTGGCGCGCGGCATCGGAAAAAACAAGAAAGCCGCCGAAAGCGACGCCGCACAGAAGGCCTTGCTCAAATTGCGTGCCGCCCAAGACGCCCAAGGCGCCGCCCTGACGCCGGAGTAAGCACCGTCAACACAAAAGCCGCCCCCGGCCCCGGTCCGGCGTGAAATTCCGCGCCGCCCGCCACGCCGGAGGCCGGCGGGCCGGCACGGCTATTGCCCGGCGGTTTTGACGGCGGGCCGGCTCGCTTTGAAAATTGGGTGCGCCGGATCACCACCGGCAAGCAAATAGGCCAGCAGATCGAGAATTTCGTCCTGTTGCATCGGAGCCAACAACCCCTCCGGCATGGGCGAAACGGGTGAGGGTTCAATTTTCGCGATCTCGCTCCGTTTCACCGCGATGACCTGGGCCGGATCAAGCATGTTCGGATTCACGTTCACCGAACCGTCCGGTAGATGATAAACAATCCGTCCCACAACCACCTCGCCATCCCGTTTGGTGATGCGCACGTTTTGGTACAGGTCGCTGATGGCCCGATTGGGTTCAAGAATGGATTCCAACAGCTCCCGCGGACTAAACCGTCCGGCCACGCGAGTCAGGTCTGGTCCGACCGCACCACCCTCGCCCGCAAGCGCATGACACTGGAAACAGGAAGCCGCAGAGAACAGTTTTCGGCCGCGCGCAAAATCCCGCTCATGCAAATCCGCCGCCAAGGCAGGCGCGAGCTGATCAACGGTCCAATCTGTGGCCGTCCGGCCCTTAAAGAAGGCGGCCTCCGTTGCGGCGGTTGTTTCCGGGAGCGCCAGCACATCCGCCAAGGCATCACGCTCGGCGGACGTCAGCGCGGCCAGCGCGTCTTGGCGGATCTGTTTGATGAACCCGCGGAAACTGGCGCCGCCGCGGTACGCCGCGGCCTTTTGAAACCACCCAAAATACTCGCGGCGCAAGGACGGGGTCCAGCCCGCCTTGAGGACACGCAACGATTTCACCAGGTCAATCTGCTCCTCCTGGGTCGGGGCTTCCTCCAACAGGCGCAACGCGACCGGGGCCACCTGCGACGATTGCAGGTAAACCAGCAACTCGCACAGCTGCCGGTTCACTTCGCGGGTCGGCCCCGGGAACCACGGCTCAAGCCGCGTGAGCAGCGCCCGGCGGCCCGCGGAATCGGGAGGGCCGAACCGGGTCAGACAAACCGCGTAGTTGCGCAGCAGATCGGCTTGCTGTTCCGCGGACAAGCCCGCCCAATCCAGGCGGGCCAGCGCCGCCAGAATCTGGTGTTGCAGCGCCCGGTCCGGGGCGGGATCCGTGGGCCGGCGATGCCATTCGTCGCGACTGGAAACCCGGCTCAGGGCCAGCAGGGCGGTCAGGGAGGCGGCCGGATGGGTTTCCTGGAGCGCCCGTTCGCGCCAGGTGGAAACCGGCTGCCATTCGAGCGCCACGCGTGCGGCATAACGCAACGCCCGGTCAGCGCTCCCGAGATACGGCCAGAGCGTCGTCAACGCACCTTCGCTCGCGTGCCCGTGCAACGCCTCCAATTTCAGCCGCGCGAGCTGTCCGGGCGGGCGCGGCAATTTCGTTGCCGGCGCACCCGCCGCTGCCGGTCCGGTGTAGATCACCCGATAGACGCCGGTCTGGATGCGCCAGCCTCCGGTGATGAAATACAGCGCGTGATCCAGGGGATGGGCCACGAGGTCCACCACGGGCAGAGGAACACCGGAAAGAAAAACCTCCGCCTCGCCGCGATACGTTGCCCCGGCATCCGCCAGGTGAACCGCGTAGATGCGCCCGAACGTCCAGTCGCCGGCGAACAGGGCGTTGCGATAGCGCTCGGGAAAGGCGGTGGCGTAACCAAACGCCACACCGGTCGGCGAACCCGGGCCGATGTTCACAATGCCCGGAACGCTGTCGGGATACCAGGCCGGCCACTTGCCGCTGCCGTTGCGCCAGCCAAATTCCGCACCGCTGGTGACGTGACAAATCCGCGTGGGCCGATACCAGGGCGTGCCGAAATCCCATTCCATATCCGCGTCGTAAGTGAATAATTCCCCGTTCTGATCAAACGCCGCGTCGTAGCTGTTGCGGAAGCCGCTGGCGATCATTTCCCAGTTTCGACCGTCGGGACTGACGCGATAGATCACTCCCCCGGGAGCGAGCGCATCCGTCATGAATCCGCCCGCGTCCGGCAGCCGGCGCAGCAATTGATCCTCACCCCACACCAACGGAACGCGTGAAGCCTCCAAGGCCGGCGGCACAGTTTGGTTGCCGGCGACCACGTAAAGAGATTGCCCATCGGGCCCGGGCAGCACCCCGTGCCAGCCGTGATCGCCGCCGCCTTCCAGCGCGCGCAACAATTCCACGGCATCCAATTGATCGTCGCCGTCGGTGTCGCGCACCCGATAAAGTCCGCTCGGAGTCCTGCCATTCTTGGAAACGAGCGCATATAAACCATCAAACGTCCAGCACAAACCCTGGGCGCCGCTCAAATCCACGTTGATCTTTTCGACCCGCGTCCGCGCGGGATCATCCCCCAAGGCCGGCGGCGTAAGCCGGTAGAGCCCTTCATCATACTGCCCCGAGAAGAGCAACCGTCCTTTGGCGTCAACACACATGCTGACCCACGAACCCTCGGTGGCCCGGTTCGGGGCATAAACCAATTCGACCTTGAAGCCGGGCGGCACGGTCAATTTTTCCGGCGGCGTCGCGCGATCCGCGGCGGTGAATTCCTTGAGCTTCAAATGGCGGAACTGGACTTTCATCGGCGGTCCCGGATGCATTTGCAGACCGATGAGACCCTGCGCCGCCGCCTGCCCCGTCTGCCGGTCCACCGCCTGGGACATCTTCACGCCGTTGATGAAAAGCTGGATTTCCGGCCCGCGCGCCACAATGCGGTATTGGTTCCAATCATTCGTGCGGAGGTGCTGGAACAAATCGCTGCCGGACGCAAAATTCGTCGTTTGCTTGCTGCCGTCGGGAGCGATGATCACCGACTCCCCGCGCATGGCAATCCCGCCGCGGGCGTGCTCGAAGAGCGCGCCGGTCCACTCCGGGCCGGCCTCGATGTCCGCCTGATAACCGCGCATGTCCCAATCCTCAACCTCGCGGCTGCGGAATTGCACGCCGGAGTTGCCGCCCCGGATGCGAAACTCAAATTGCAGCTCAAAATCGGCCGGCGCCCCGCCGCGCCAGATGAGGTAATTATGCTTGGTGCATGGCTTTTCGGGGGTGCTCTCGGCCGTAATCGCGCCGTCCTCCACCCGCCACCAGCCGGGCTTGCCCTCCCAGCCTTCAAGATCGCGCCCGTTAAAAATGGACACAAATCCGTCCTGCGCCCAGGAGGTCAGCCCCAGCGCCAGACCGCAACACCAGGCGGCGAACCGGAGCCACGAACGGCCGGTGGCCGACGGGACGGAGTGCAAAGGTCCCGGCGCGAATGGGTGCGGGCAGCGACGCGTGGCGGCCTCCCACCGGCGGCAACGCCTCTGAGCTTTGGGTGCAAGCATGCGCCCATGTTAACGCCTGGAGTTTGATGACGTCGAGCGGGTTTCCAGGTTGCAGAAATGATCCCGGCGACCGCCTGGCCCAGCGTCACCGGGTCAACCGGAACCCACCGGCACTCTCGTAGGCCGGCCGCATTCCTTGGTCAGGCGTTGAACGCACCCCGACCTGCAGAATGACGAACGCCGCTTCGTCCGGGTTGACAACCTCGATGGCGTGGACCGGCGCGTTCTGCAACATGCGCAGTCAGCCCGGAAATTTCATCAGATCGGGGTGATGCCGATTGGAAGAGGACGTCGGAGGCGGAGCGGCTTTGAAGCGCCCGAAACGGTGAGTTTTACAACACGCCGACACTCGTCGCTCACTCCCGTGGTGGGTCGGCGTGCCGGGAGCAGCACGCACGTTTACTTATCCACCGTTCACCGCGCGGAGCGGGCGGGAGGAAACAAAATTCGCCGCCGATCGGTCTGGCGCAACAGTGGAATGCCACCATTACCGGTCGCCACGGCGCCGGTGAGACTGCGGGTGAAGGCGCTTCTTTACGGCTGGAAATTGGAGAAGTTCGAACGGGCAAATGGCCCCGGTCGCCGCGGGGCGGGGTTCCGGCATTTCCACCGGACGGACACGGGGCCCGATTCATCGTTGCGATTGTTTAACCTTGGCGGACGTTCTGACGCCCGCGCACGCGCTCGTGGCGGTCAGCGGTATTCCTCCCACTCCGGTTCGTTGGCGAAGATCCAGCGGTAGTATTCGCGTTCCTTCAACTTGGTCGCGGCGGCTTCATCCACAATCACGGTGGCGCGCGGGTGCAATTGCAACGCACTGGCGGTAACCATGCTGGTGATGGGGCCTTCGACGGCCCGGGCAATTATCTCCGCCTTGGCTTCGCCGGTGGCCAGCAGCAGGCAGCGGCGGGCCTCCAGAATGGTGCCCACCCCCATGGTCAGGGCGCGCCGCGGCACCCGGTGCTCCGCGCCGAAGAGCGGCGCGTTTTGCTTGATAGTCGCCGGAGCGAGGGCCTTCACCCGGGTGCGGGATCGCAACGCGGAAAGCGGCTCATTGAAGCCGATGTGGCCCGACTTCCCGATGCCGAGCAGTTGCAGATCGATGCCGCCCGCCTTCTCGATGCGTTTTTCGTAATCGCGACATTCGGCCTCCAAGTCGGCCGCACAGCCGTCGGGCAGGTGCGTGTTTTCCAGCTTGATGTTGACCTGATGGAACAGGCGCTCGTTCATAAAATGGCGATACGAGTTCTTGTCGTCGGGCGCGAGGCCGACGTATTCATCCAGGTTGAACGTGCGCACTTTGGCGAAACTCAATTTGCTGGTTTGGTGCATGTGGACCAGATGCCGATAAACGGCTTCCATGGTGTTGCCCGTGGCCAATCCCAGCACGGTGCGCGGATTGGTGCGCATTTCATTGGCCACGATTCGGGCCAGCAGCAGGGCGGCCGCCTCCGGGTCACGCTGAATAATCAGTTCCATCGGTCCAGCTTAGTAAACCGGCGCGATTTGGACACTAAGAATTGCGGGAGGGGCGGGCGCGCGTTACGCTCTGCGTCATGGAGCAGAACTGGAATTCGGGCGACGCCGGGTTCGCCGGCGGCAACTCGGCCGGCCCCGCAGGGCGGGCGGCTGGACAGGGAAGCTGATGGACGCACTTTCCGCGCATACGATCCTGCAACAACTGGCCACCAACATCAGCCGGGTGATGCAAGGCCAATCCGGCGCCACCCGCAAACTGTTGGCGGCGCTGGCGAGCGGCGGGCACGTTTTGCTGGAGGACTTTCCGGGCACGGGCAAAACCACGCTGGCCAAGGCGCTGGCCCGTTCCGTGGACGCGCGGTTCAAGCGCGTACAATTCACCCCGGATTTGCTGCCCTCCGACATCTTGGGGGTCTCCATCTTCAGCCAGCGCGACCAGCACTTTCATTTTCACGAGGGCCCGATTTTCACGAACATCTTGCTGGCGGACGAAATCAATCGCGCCTCCCCCCGCACCCAATCCGCGCTGCTGGAAGCCATGGGCGAACGGCAGGTCAGCGTGGACGGGGAACGGCGCGATCTGGCGGAAGTATTCTTCGTGATTGCGACCCAGAACCCGGTGGAATTTCGGGGCACGTATCCATTGCCGGAGGCGCAGATGGACCGGTTCGCCATGCAGTTCACGCTGGGTTATGTGCCGCCGGACGACGAGGTGACGGTGCTCACCGCACAGGCCACCGGCCATCCGCTCGAATCCCTGACCAGCTGCGCCACCTTGCAGGACATTCTCATGGTCAAACGCGCCGCGCAAGGCATCCGGTTTAGCGCCGAGTTGAAGCGCTATGTGGTGGACCTGGTGAGTGCCACGCGGACGGCCAACGGGGTGCAATTGGGCGCCAGCCCGCGGGCTTCATTGGCGTTGATGAAAGGCGCGCAGGCCCTGGCGTTGTTTGATGGCCAGGATTTTGTGACCCCCGAGCAGATTCAAGAGCTGGCCGTGCCGGTGATTGCCCATCGCTTGGTGATGCAACCCCAGGCCCGCTTTTCCGGATTGACCGCCTCCGGCGTGGTGGCGGACATCGTCAAGCAGCTCAAAGTACCAGCCTGAACCGGGCCGGCCGGGCCGTCGTTCGGCGCGCCCATTGCCCGCCATCTCCCCCGCGCGCCGCCGCTCACCCGTTGTCCGTCGCAGTGGTGACGACCGGTGGTGGACCATTACGGAACTCGCGATGACGGATTTTCCCTCCGTAATCGGCAATGACCGCGCCCGCCACGAGACTGGCCAAACCGAGCAACAAAACCCCGCTCGCGGCGAGCCGGAACCGCCGGGGCCATTTCCAGCCCACCACGAAGGTCCCCGCCGCCGCCAGCGCGGTCAGCAGATAGAGGAACAGCCACCGTTGCGCCAGCTGTTCGTGATACTTCAAATAAGCCTGACCCTCGTCATCGGACATGGCCAGAACACGGTCCGCACCGCGATCACCGGACCGTTTGACCGGCACAACGGAAAGCGCCATCAGACCGACCAGGGCCAGGGTCAGAAACAACGGGGCGCGCGGCTTGAGAAACAGCGCGGCGCCCAGGCCAAGCAATGCCACAAACAGGCCGATGATCGGCAGATGATTAAGCAGCACATGCACGTATTCCGGCTGCTGCAGAGTCTTGAAAAATTCGTTCACGGAAAGCGAACGTCACCGGCATTCGGACAACGCCGGTGACGCCAAGTTAAAGTGGGATCACTTTTGGATTTCAACGTTCTCGATCATCTTCATGCCGTTGCGTTCCACCACTTTGCCCTTGAGGGTGACCGTTTTGGCGGCCAGCGGCGCGAGCTTGTCATTGATGGGTTTGTGTTCGCCAATTACCAGATACAGCTGGTTGTCTGCCGTCAGAATGCCCACCGGGCCCCCGCCCTTGATGCAGCTTTGGGCGCAATCGGCATGTTTGCCGCCCTTCGCACCATGATCGATGTAGCACATCAGATCCACAATTTCGCCCTTGATGGTTTCGTCAGCGGCCTGCGCGGTGGAAACCCAGCCCCCAAGACTGCCGAAGGTCGCCAGCGCGAGCGCAGCTCCCATCCATTTGAATGATTTCATTTTCATAATATTCCTTTGTTCGCGGATTCTGGATTGTTCCGCACTGACAGTATGGCTAATTAAATGATTCAGTCAAACTACCCCGCGACACAATTGCGCATTCCGGCCGCAGCACGGGATTGTCCGCTTTAAACCGCCGCCGGCGGGGAGCGCTGTCGGCCAACACCACTCCAAGACACGGCAACCGGCCGGGGTCACCGGATGCACCGCGTTTAGCGGGCCAGCCCGTGCGCGCGAAACCAGGCCACGGCGTCGGCGAGCGCCTGGCGGGGCGGCGTCTGGGGCAGTCCCAGTTCGCGGATGGCCTTGGCCGGATTGAAAAACATCTTGTATTTGGCCATGCGCACCCCGCCGAGCGGCGCCCGGGGTGGTCTGCCGGTGAGTGCCGACACGGCTTCGGCCGCATACGCGGCGCCGAGCGCGACGCCGTACGGAATCCGGATGCGCGGCGCGGGCACACCGGAAATTTCCTCGAGCACCGCAAACGCTTCGCGCATGGTCCAGTTGCCTTCGGCGTTGCCGAGAATATAACGTTCCCCGATCCGCCCCTGCTCCGCGGCGAGGACATGCCCGATCGCGACGTCGCGCACATGCACCCAGTTCAGGCCCGTGTCAAGAAACGCGGGCATGGCGCGATTGAGAAAGTCCACGATGACCTGGCCGGTGGGGGTGGGTTTGACATCGCGCGGTCCGATGGGGGCGCTCGGATTGACGATGACCACCGGCAGTCCCCTGGCTGCCAGTTCGCGCGCGACGACTTCGGCCCGCCACTTCGAGCGTTTGTAGTGATTGCTCATCTGGGCCTCGCTGACGGGCGTCGCTTCATCCGTGGGCGTGATGCATCCGTCCCGCAGTTTCGGCAAACCGATGCACCCCACGGTGCTGGTATAGACGATGCGGGAACAACCTGCCGCACCCGCGGCTTCCAGAACATTGCGCGTGCCCGTCACATTGGCGGCATACATCGGCGCATAGTCGCGCAACCACAGATGATAACTCGCCGCAACGTGAAAGCACCAATCGCAGCCCCGCATGGCCGCGGTCAACCGGGCCCGATCGCCGACGTCGCCGGTCACCGCTTCCACCGTGACGCCGGCCAGCCCGCGTTGATCGCTCCCGGATCGCAGGAGCACTTTGACCTGATGGCCGCGCGCCACCAGTTCATGCACCAGGTTGGCGCCGACAAAACCCGAGGCGCCGGTCACGAAACATTTCATCGCGCCTTCAAATTGCCAGAGGCCGGGGCGCGAAGCGACATCACAATGAGCGCACCATTCCGGCTGTCGGGGATTTCACATTGCACGCGCCGGATTCTGGCCTTAGTCTCGACCCATAATTTTCATGAAGCGCGGGCCCGTGGGAACAAAACGAAAGAAAACCCTCCCAGTCACCAGGTCGGTGCCCCGTCGTGTCCGCGTCCGGACCCGGAGCCGAAACACCGGGTCCACCGCCAAAAAAGGCCGTTCCAGGCGCACAACCCGTGCAAAAGCCGGGACGTCCCCGACCGCCGTCCGAAAAGCTTCTCGACCAGGGAAAACCCGCGCACGCGCCGCCACTCCGGTGAAACCCGGGCGCCCAAAGCGCCTGCGCCCCAGGATCTTCAGGCGAAAACCCGCCCCGCTCCCAAAAAAGCGCAAGCAGGCAGCCCCGAAGCGCATGCTCCGGATGCGCACCCCGGGCCGGGTCAAGTCGCGCCGTCGTGCGGAGGCGCGGCCAAAAATCCGGGATTTTCTGACCGCAGATGACCTTCCAGAGTCCGGCGCCCCGGCAGAACGGATCGCGGCACCGGCCGTTCCCGAACCGGGGTCCACGCGGGTGGTCCGCTCCCGCCTGGCCAAACTTTACCTGACGGTACGCGATCCGCACTGGTTGTACGCGCATTGGGATTTGCCGCGAACGGAACAATTCCGCCACAACGCGCTCTCCATGGACCGGCATCTGATCTTGCGGGTGCATGACGCAGCCGGCAGCGCCGGACCGGTTGCCGAACATCACGTGCATCCCGAATCCCAATACTGGTTTGTCCATGTGGAAACCCCGGGCGCAGCGTACCGGGTCGAACTTGGTTATTACCGGAGCGGGCGGCGCTGGAAATCACTTTGCTTCTCCGCGCCGCAGCGCACCCCGCCCGCGCAGGTGGCTGCGCCCACCCCGCTGACGTTTGTCACCGTGCCCTTTCAAGGCTTGCCTGTCCCTGCAAAAACGGCGGGCCCTGCGCCCGCACTGTCGCACCACGCCCTGGAAGCGGCCCTGGCACAAATCCGCCCGCGCCACCGGGAGCCGGCGTGGCGGCAAACGCAACCGGACGGGGAGGCCGCCCCCCCGGAAGTGTGGTCGCCGTCGCTCACCTTTGACCCCGCCGCCAGCTCCTGGTCAATGACATGCGCAAACCCGTTGCACGGGACCGAGGGGACGGCCGGCTTCGATCTGGGCGACAGCAGCCCGGCCGCGACCTCCTCCTGGCCGCGTGCGCTCTGAAACTTTGGGCGGACTTCGGGCATGAGAAATCCGGACGGCCGGGATTTTCTCATTCCGGTCTCGGTGGATTTCGGGTAAGTGTGGCCGCACAAATTTGCCGCCATGCCCGGTTATCTTGCCATTGTGTTGCACGCGCACCTGCCGTTTGTCCGGCATCCGGAACATCCAAAATTTCTGGAGGAGAGCTGGTTGTTTGAAGCCATCACGGAATCCTACCTTCCCCTGTTGCAGCGGCTGGAGGACTGGTGGCGGGAGCGTCGGCGCGCGCGTTTGACCCTGACCTTGTCGCCGACGTTGTGCGCCATGTTGCGCGATCCGTTGTTGCAGGCGCGTTATGAACAACGTCTCGACGCGCTCATCACCCTGGCGAAAACGGAGATCCAGCGCACGCGCCGGGAGCCGGATTTCCATCCCCTGGCGCAGATGTACCACGCGCGCTTCACCGCCGCGCGGAAACTTTATCGGCGGCTGAAAGGCGATCTGGTGCAGGGCTTCCGGCGCATGCAGGAGCGGGGGCAAATTGAAATCATCACCACGGGTGCGACGCACGGATTGCTGCCCTTGATGGGCAACCACCCCCCTTCGATGCGGGCACAGATTCTGGTGGCGCGGGATCAGTACCGCGATTGTTTCGGCTGTGACCCGCGCGGGTTCTGGCTGCCGGAATGCGCGTATTCCGGCGACGTCGAGATTTTTCTGCGGGAAGCGGGGGTGCGCTGGTTCATTGTGGCCACCCATGGGTTGCTCCACGCCCGGCCCCGGCCGCGATACGGTGTGTTTGCTCCCGTGATGACCTCCCAGGCGCTCGCCGTGTTCGGGCGTGACGGGGAGTCCTCGCGCCAGGTGTGGAGCCGGACGGAAGGCTATCCCGGCGACCCGCGCTATCGCGATTTTTACCGCGACATCGGCTTCGACCTGGACTTCGATTACGTGCAGCCCTGCCTGCCCTGTCCTGAACACCGTGGCTTCACCGGGTTCAAGTATTACCGCATCACCGGCAACCAGGCGGCCAAGCAGCCCTACCAGCCGGCCGCGGCCCGTCAGGCAGCGGCCGAACATGCGCAACATTTTTGGGACGCGCGTCTGGCGCAGGTGCAGCAGGTCGGTGCGGGGCTGGACCGCCCGCCGCTGATCGTCTCGCCGTATGATGCGGAGCTGTTCGGTCACTGGTGGTATGAAGGCCCGGAGTTTCTGGACCAACTGGTCCGCCGGGCCGCCCGGAAACCGGAGGCGCTCGCACTCATCACGCCCACGGACTATCTGGCGCAACATTCCACCCACCAGGTTGCCGCGCCCGCCGCATCCAGCTGGGGGGAAGCGGGTTACTATCGCGTCTGGCTGAACCACGAAAATGAATGGATGCATCGGCGCCTGCAACCGGCCCAGGAGCGCATGAGCGAACTGGTCAGGAAACATCCGCGGCCGGGGCACTGGCAACGGCGCGCCCTGCAGCAAGCCGCGCGGGAATTGCTCCTCGCCCAGGCCAGTGACTGGGCGTTTCTGTTGTCGGCCGGGACGGGAGGCGATTACGCGCGCCAGCGGGTCAACACCCATTTGCGGCGTTTCCACACCTTGCACACCCAGCTCCTCAACGGACGGCTCAACCGGAGCTGGCTCGCGACGATTGAGGCGCGCGACAATCTGTTTCCAAATTTGAACGTGCGATATTGGGCGGCGGCTTGAATCCGGAGCGGCAGGGAGGGCCTGCGCTTTGGTCTGTTGGCCCAGGGTGGCATGCCCAAACCGGGCAGCACCCACTTTGGGCGCAACGACCTGTTTCCATAAACAAGTCTCCCCTCCCCCGGTAACAAAACTTTTCGCTCAGATCGCCCGGCTGGATGGATTTCTTTGCTTTTGCCGCGCACCCGGCCGGGTATATTGGAACGCCATGTTCAAGACGCAAGACATTCATGTGCGCGAAATCGTGCGGCTGCCCTCGCCGAATGCGATCAAGGCGTTGCTCCCGGCCACGCCGGAAGCCGTCACAACGGTGGTCACCAGCCGCGAACGCATCATCCGTATCATCCGGCAGGAGGATTCCCGCCTGCTGACCATCGTGGGCCCCTGCTCCATCCACGATCAAAAGAGCGCCCTCGAGTACGCCCAGCGTCTGAACACCCTGCGAAAGGAGCTGGCCGACCGGATGGAAATCGTCATGCGGGTCTATTTTGAAAAGCCGCGGACCACCATCGGCTGGAAGGGCATGATCAACGATCCGTACCTGGACGGGTCGGAAAACATCGAGGCGGGGCTCAAGATCGCGCGACGGTTGCTGGTGCAAATCATGGGGATGGGCCTGCCCACGGCGACCGAATTTCTCGATCCGATCGTGCCGCAATACATCTCGGATTTGATCAGCTGGGCGGCGATTGGCGCGCGCACCACCGAGTCGCAAACCCACCGACAGATGGCCAGCGGCCTCTCGATGCCGGTGGGATTCAAAAACGCCACCGACGGCAGCCTGCAGGTGGCAATTGATGCGATGGGGGCCGCACGCAACCACCACAGCTTCCTGGGCATGGACCAGGACGGCGTGACGAGCATTGTGCGGACGGACGGAAATCCGGATGGACATGTGATTTTACGGGGAGGCCGCGGCCGGACCAATTACGACGCCACCAGCATCGCCGCGGCGGAAGCGGCGTTGCGCAAGGAAAAATTGCCGGCGGTGATCATGGTGGATTGCAGTCACGCCAACTCGGAGAAGCGGCACGCGCGCCAGGAGGACATCTGGCACAGCGTCATCGAGCAGCGGGCGACCGGCACCCGTTCGGTGATTGGCATGATGGTGGAAAGCCATCTGCATGAAGGCAATCAACCCTTTCCCCGCCCGGTTCCTGAACTGCAATACGGCGTGAGCATCACCGATGCCTGTGTGAATTGGGAAACCACCGAACGCATGCTGCGCTGGGGATACGAACGACTGGGCACGGCGACCTGACTCAGCGCCACCGGCGCAAGTGGACGCGTCCGGCCTGGCGCGAGCCCAACGTGCGCAACAATCGTTGCAGTTGCCGACCCAGAGACCGTGGCTCAGGGAGGCGGTCACCGGCCAGCAGCAGGCGGTTCTCAAACTCATCCAGGTGCAACACGCAGGCTTGCGCAAAAAGCGCGGCGAGCTTCCCCAAACCGCCCGGCCAACCATCGGGCGGCGGCGAAACCAGATTGAAAATGGCGCAGCCGCCGGCCCCCAGGTGACCGCGCATCAAGGCCGGCAGCGTGGTCCAGGAGATTTCAGGCTTGATGACGTCATCGTGCGTCGGAATGGAAAGATCGTCCAGGAGCAGGCCGAATGACTGCGGCTGTTGGCGCAACCAGGTTGCGGCTTCGGCCTGATGCCACTGCACCAGATCCGACCATTGCGGACAGTGCCGGCAAAACAGCTCGTAACTGGCCCGGTCCAAATCCACGGCCGTCAACGGGGTGCGCCAGCCCAGGGCCGCCAAGGGGGCGATCATGCCGCCACCGGCAAAGCCCAAGACGCCTGTGCCGCCGGCCGGGTGCAGCCCCACCAGCAAGGCGGCCAGAATGTCAAAGACGCTATGCGTGGGCCCGGGAGTGACGCGCAGTTCACTGATCACGACGCCGTGTTGCTGGAGGCGCAGTCCCTGTGGGGTTCGGATGACTTGCATGGCGTTCGCACCGGAACGTCCCGGGCCAGACGCAGCATACCCCGTCGCCCCAGAATGCCAACGAATTTACCATCCCCGCTGGCAGCGAGCGCAAGCCGGGGGCGCGCGGTCCGCGCGCGCGATGCCGGAGGCCCGCCGGCGACTGGCTACCAGCCGGCGTAAGGAATCCAGACCAGATCCGGGTGGTTCGTGCGACCGACGTTGTGTGAGAAATCCCAGTAATCCCGGTTCGAAAAACGGGCCGAATGTCCGTCCAGAAAGGTGAAATTCGCTCCCGCCGCGTGCAAATTGGAATGGACGTTGTTCTGCTGCGCCACGGGCGCGGCACCGCCATTGTCAAACAACCAAATGGTCGCGCTGGGGCGCGGGATGGCGGAAATCTTCACCCGGTTCCCCACGCCCGTCAGGTTCACGTGCCGATTCAGGCAGTAATGGAACAAATTGGCGCCATTGCTGCGCCGGGGATTGGTTGGACAAAGCCAGATGGTGCGTCCGGGATCCAAGGCGGCATTGGTTCGCCAGGGCACCTCGGCGTACGTCGGAATGCCCAGGGCGCGGGGCAGATCAATATACCAGCCGTGTTCGGTGGAGTTCCCGCTGGCCGAGCCGTCCTGCGGCAGGAAGTCGTCATTTTCAGCGGCGTAAATCTGCGTTCCCAGCCCCCACTGCTTCAAATTGTTCAGGCAGCTGACGGTGCGAACCTTTTCCCGGGCCCGGCTCAACGACGGCAGCAACAGCGCCGCCAGAAGCGCGATGATGGCGATGACGACCAACAACTCAATCAGCGTGAAGGCGCTGGTGGTTTTCATGGCTTGGACAGCGGGAATTATTACCACAGTCCAGCGCAACCTGCATCATTCTTCTGGAAAAATAAATGGGCGGAAGCTGATGCCAAGCTTCCGCCCGAGGGTTGGCGATACGCTCTGAATTAATGCCGGCGGCGCTTCAGGAACACTCCCAGCAGGCCGAAGACGCCCACCAAGGTCAGCGAGCCCGGTTCGGGCACCGTGGCGATGGTGAAATTATCCACGCGCCCCGTGCCTCCCGAGGCAACGTTATTGCCATTGATGGCGGTCGTGTCGAGATCCACCAGACGAAAGTATATGGCCGGAGCGTTATCCAATAGCGTCAGCGCACTGAGATCAAAACTGTAGGAACTCGGGTTCGGAGTGGGATTCTGGGTGCTCCAGCCAGCGTTGATGAGGCTGTAGGTGGCAAACTGCGTAAAGGTGAGGCCATCGGTGCTGTACTGGAATCCGAACGTGCCCGGACCGGTATTGCTGCCCGTCTGATCGAAGGAGACGATCAGGCCCGCATGACCGAGCGAGCTGCTTTCAAATTGGAAATAATCACCGACCGACCAGTTGTTGGCGCTGAAGGATTTTGGCGAGCCGTTGCCCGCGGGGGTGGACCAGACGGTGGCCCCATTGGCATGGTAGCCGAACGCCGACCCGGTGCCCAGGTCGGCGACGATCTGCCCCACTGACGGGGTGTTGCTGGGCGTATTGGGGAGCGTCAAGGCATCAAAGTTCCATTGCGCGAGGATGTCGGCGGAAGCCCATTGGCTCAGACATAGTGACGTGCAAACGAGGGAGGCAAGCAGGATTTTTTTCATAACAATTTTCCGGCCGTGGTGACGGGATGACATGATGTATTCAAGTTGGTTCGAGGTTGGCGAATCCATCGCGGCGCGAGCGGATTCACGCAATCTTGTTCGCGCCGAGTCTAGCCTCGTACGTTCCGCACTGAAAAGACCGGAAACTACTTACATTTGTTCCAGGACGTCGATCCCCAGGACTTCCAATCCCAGCTTCAGGACGCGGGCGGTGAGATCGCAAAGGTGCAACCGGCTGGCCTGCCGCGCCGCGCTTTCGGCTTTGAGCACCGGGCAGGTTTCGTAGAAGGAGGTGAAGCACCCGGCCAGTTCGTACAGGTAGGTGCAAATGAAATTGGGGCGGTACTCGCTGGCGGCGGTCTCCAGGGCCAGGCCAAAATTCAGCAAGTGTTTGGCCAGCGCCACCTCCGCCGGCTGCTCCAGGGTAATGGCCGCAACGACCCGGTCCTCGTGGGACAGCGCGGCTTTGCGGAAAATGCTCTGGATCCGCGCATAGGCGTATTGCAGGTACGGCGCGGTGTTGCCGCTGAGGGCCAGCATCTTGTCCCAGCTGAACACATAATCGCTCTGCCGGTTGGGCGACAGGTCGGCGTACTTGATGGCGCCCAACCCCACCACGCGGGCGATGGTCCGCCGCTGTGCCTCGTCCAGCCCGGCGTTTTTTTCGGACACCACGCGGAACGCGCGTTCCTGCGCCTCATCCATCAGTTCCCCCAGCTTGACCGTCTCGCCGCTGCGCGTTTTGAAAGGTTTGCCGTCGTCACCAAGAATCTTCCCAAAGCCGACGTGAACCAGCCGGACACGCCGGGCGGCCTCCGGCTGCCAGCGGGCGAAAGTGGCGAACAATTTTTTGAAGTGGCCGCTTTGCCGGTCATCCACCACGTAGATAATTTCCTGGGGCGACCAGGTTTTCAGGCGATAATCAATCGTGGCCAGATCCGTGGTGGTGTAATTGAAACCGCCGTCGCTTTTTTGCACCAGCGCCGGATCCGCCACCCACTCGCCGTCGCGATTGACCAGGAACACGTCCTCCTTGGGCGGCACGGAACCGTCACTAAAAACGCCCATGGCCCCCTCGCTTTCCCGTGCGATGCCGCGCGCCACCAGATCTCGAACCACGTCGGGCAGTTGCGCGTTGTAAAAACTTTCCCCCAGCGTCACATCGAATTTCACTCCGAGCCGGTTGTAGATCGCATCAAACTGAACTTGCGAGAGCCGGGTCATTTCCTTCCAGATCGCGAGATTTTCCGCGTCTCCCGCCTGCAGTTTGACCAGCTCGTGCTTCGCGGCTTCCAGACGTTGCGGGTCCGCATCACACGCGGCATTGACGACTTTATACAGCCGTTCCAGTTCGGTGATCGCATCGCGTTCAAGCGCCGCCCGATCCAAAATCTCCTTCCAACCCAATAGCAGCTTCCCAAATTGGGTGCCCCAATCTCCGATGTGGTTGTCGGTGATGACCCGATGCCCCAGCAGACGCAGAATCCGCTGCAGCGCGTCACCGATATCCGTGGAACGGATGTGCCCCACATGCATGGGCTTGGCCACGTTGGGCGAGCTGAAGTCCACGACAATGCAGCGCGCCGCGGCGGTTTTGGTGAAAAATAAATGCTCGCCGCGCGCCGCCGCTTGCAGCGTCTCTGCCAAGGTCGAGGTTTTGAGCCGGAAATTCAAGAAACCGGCACCGGCAATCGTCACGGATTCGCACCACGCCCGCACGTCCAACCCGGCCATCACCCCGGCGGCCAGTTGACGGGGGTTGATCCGGCGGGCTTTGGCCAGCGCCATCAAGGCGCTGCATTGGTAATCACCAAACCTGACATCCGGACACGGGCGCAGCAACACGTGCGTCGGATCCGCCTCCGGCAACACGCGGCGCACGGCCGCCTGCAAATGCTTTTCAATCTGTTGATGCGGCAGCACGAAAATTTCTGGCTTCATCGCAGGCATCCCCGGCCGGCTGACTGCGCCGGGCGCGCGGCTATTTGCGCTCCTGACGTTTGATCGCCTGGAGCATGGCCGCCGCGTCGGGCGCGCTTTCCAGGGTCTGACGAAACTCCGCCTTGTGGAGAATTTTGGCAATGTTGGCGAGGGTGTGCAGGTGTTTTTGGAACTGGCCCTGCGGTACCAGGAACAACATGACGAGGGTGACCGGCTGATTGTCGAGCGCGTCGAAGTTGACGCCCTGCTTGGAACGCCCCAGCGCGCCCACGACTTCCGGGATCAAATTGGTGGAAGCGTGCGGGATCCCAATGCCAAAGCCGATGCCCGTGCTCATGGCGCGTTCGCGCTTCTTGACGACTTCCGCGATGGCGGCGCGGTGTTCCGGTTGAATTTTTCCCGCCGTCACCAGGGCATTGATCAGTTCATCAATGGCCTGCCAACGGTCAGCCGCTGCCAGGTCCGTGAGAATCTGGTCTTGCGTCAGGATGTCAGCTAATTCCATAGCGCCGTGCCCCCATTTCGCCCGAAGATACGCCACAATTCAAGGGCGAATTATTTTGAAAGCAACGCTGGCAACACCACGACCTTCACGCGCCGTGAAAAATCATCGTGCGGGAAACACCCCGCAGCCCCAGTTTTCCGGATCGGCACTTCAATTCTGGCGGGCGGGCCGCTGCTCCGCGCCTCAAATCCAAAGATTGCTTCGCCGCAAGTCCCCGGTCTTTTATGTGTCTGATGAAACGCACGCTTTGTCTGCTCGCGCTGGCCACAGCGCTGAGCGCGCCGGCGGTTGCCGCCGCAAAGCCAATGGAATTTCATGTGGCGGTCAACGGTAGCGACGCGAATCCCGGCACGGGCCGTGCGCCGTTCGCCACCTGGGGAGCTGCCCGGGACGCAATCCGCGCGCTGCGCGTCACGGGGGGATTGCCCGCCGGCGGCGTCACAGTTTTGATTCATCGCGGAGATTATCCATTGGCCACCAGTTTCACCTTGACCGCCGAGGACAGCGGCACAACCGACTCCCCGATCCTCTATCGCGCGTTTCGTCAGGACGAGGTGCGGCTTATCGGTGGTCGCGGTTTGGCAGCAAAGGATTTTGCGGTTGTCGCCAACGCCGCGGATTTGGCGCGGTTGGATGCCCGGGCGCGCCGGCACGTCCGGGTTGCCGGGTTGCATGAGCTGGGCATCGCCAACCTCGGCGCGTTTCCCGATCAATTCAGTGGTGCGGCGTTGGTGCCGGAATTGTTTTTCAACGATCAGCGCATGACGCTGGCGCGCTGGCCCAACGCCGGCTGGGCCGAGTTTCATGAAGTGATCGAAAGCGGCCCGGCACCGTGGCGCAACCATGCGTCGGATCAATTGGGTGCGTTCATTTACGAGGGCAATCGACCAACGCGCTGGCTGCAGACGCCGGCCGTCTGGTTGCAGGGCTACTGGTGTTTTGATTGGGCCAGCGAAACGATCCGCATTGGCCAAATCAATCCGGCGGAACAACGCATCACTCTGGCGCGCAATCACGGTTATGGTCTCGGCGGCGGCAATCCCGGCCCGCGCCGGTTTTTCGCGTTGAACCTGTTGGAGGAACTGGATCAACCGGGCGAATACTTCATTGATCGCGCCTCCAGCCGTTTGTTCTTCTGGCCGCCGGCCACGTTAAAAGGTGCGCGGGTGGTCCTCTCGACGTTGAGTCAGCCGGTCATTTCCCTCAGCAACGCAACCCATGTCCGCTTGCAGGGACTGACGGTCGAAACTTGTATTGGCGATGCGGTGCAAATCAATGGCGGAGCGGACAATCGCATCATTGATTGTCGGGTGCGCAATACCGGCATGGCGGGAATTGTCGTCGCCGGCGGAGCGCGCCACCGGGTGGAGGGCTGCGATATTTTTGAAACCGGCACGTCGGGATTGAAGATTGGGGGCGGCGACCGCAAATCGCTCACGTCATGCGGCCATGAGGCCGTGAACAATCACATCTATAATGTTTCACGCCGGCAACACACGCATGCTTACCACGTGCATTTGAACGGCGTCGGCGTCCGACTGGCTCATAATTTATTGCACGATGGACCGCATCAAGCCATTGGCTTGGCGGGCAATGATCACTTGATTGAGTTTAATGAAATCCACCACACCGGCATGGAGACGGACGACTGCGGCGCGTTTTACATGGGGCGCGATCCCTCCGAGCGCGGGTCGGTGTTGCGTTACAATTTCTGGCACCACATCGGCAGCCAGCGGACACACGGTAGTTGCGCGGTTTACTTCGACGACGGAGCGGGCGGACAAACGGTGTTGGGCAATGTGTTCTATCGCGCGGCGGGCGGTGGTTTTGGCGCGGTGTTTTCACATGGCGGCCACGACAACATCGTGCGCAACTGCGTGTTTATTGATTGTCCGCTGGCGTTGGGCAGCAGTCCCTGGCCGGACGCGCATTGGCGGGAATGGCTGGAGGGCGAATTATGGCAGACCAAATTGCGCCGCGACGTGGACATCACTCAACCACCCTTTACCGATCGGTACCCCGAAGTCCGGCGGCTGCTGGAGTTCGCCGGGGCGCCGCGGCGCAATTATGCAACCAACAACGTCATCGTCCACTGCGGCGCAGTGCAGACCGGAAATTGGGAGCTTCGCGACAACCTCGTCACCAATCAGGACCCGGGCTTTGTGGACGCCCAACAATTGAATTTCCAACTGCGCCGGGATGCGAGCGTGTTCAAAAAACTTCCCGGGTTTGAGCCCATTCCGTTTGCCGGGATCGGATTGCAACGCGGCGGACGAACGCGCCGTTGAGTCGGCTTCAACAACGCAGCGAAAGCCGGATGTCCGTTGGCGGCACGACGGAAGCCGAAAGGGGGACCGCAACCGCCGACTTTATTTTCCGCCGCGCTCGCGCAAGTAAATCGCCTTCAAATATGCCGCCTCTTTGAAAGTGGCCGGATGATCCGGTGGCTGCCCCGTTGTTTGCCACTCGATCAGCCGGCGGTCAGAACGGCGGGCGGCCGTCCGGACTGCGCCGAAAAACTCTTCCTGGGGCACATGCCCGGAGCAAGAGCACGCAACCAAAATTCCGTTCCTTCGCAAGTGGGCGATGCCCGCACCAGCCAACTTTTCGTAGGCTCGAATGGCCCCGGCACGTTCCGCTTCACGTCGGGCCAGCGAGGGCGGATCCAGGATCACAAGATCGAATTTTCGATCCAGGTTGTGCGCCAGCCACTGGAACGCATCGGCCTGAATTTGTTCGCGCCGGCACGCGGCAATCGTCGGGTGATTGTGGTTCAGCGCAAAATTGCGGCGGGCCGCGGCCAAAGCGTGCGCGCTGAGATCGAGGTCCGTAACGGATGTG
The DNA here is from genome assembly GCA_029573725.1 of Verrucomicrobiota bacterium. Lineage (GTDB taxonomy): Bacteria > Verrucomicrobiota > Verrucomicrobiia > Limisphaerales > JADLHS01 > JADLHS01. Next base: position 563,331 of record JAKQDQ010000178.1, on the reverse strand, counting down.
GCTCCGCCCCGGGCCGCGTAGAGGGAAAAGCCGCCCGAGAAACTGAAAGCATTCAACACCGTGCGATGGGCCGCGAGCGCTTCGACTTGTTGCCGGTTTTCGCGTTGGTCAAGAAAGAAGCCGGTCTTTTGTCCCCGCCGGACGTCCGCTTCCAAGCGCAATCCATGTTCCTGAAAAATAACGGTCGTATTGGCTGGTGGAGCCGGCCCGCCTTGAAACAAAACTTCGCCGTCCGTCCGGAGCGGAACGGACACCCCCAGCTTTCGACTCAAGCGCAGGACGATCAATTCGGGATGCAGGTGCTCGCGAATCAAGTGAACGATTCCGGTCAGATGTGCAAACCACGCCGCCGTGTAAATTTTCAATACGCAGGTTTGCTCGTAGCGATCCAGCACAAGTCCCGGCCAGCCATCGCTCTCGCCGTTGATCAACCGGTACCCGGTGGTTTGCGCGTCAAACCATTCGCGGCGGCGCGTCAACGCGGCAACCAAACGATCCCGCCAGAATTTTTCATCAATCGCCAGCGATTGGCCCACGTGCAGAATCCGGACGCGAATCGGTGATTGCGGATCATAAAAACCGATTGCGAAAAACTTGTCATTCCGATCGAAGATCGCCGCCAGCTCTCCCGCCGCACCCTCGCGATTTTGCTCCCGCACGCTGTCGGCAAAAACCCACGGATGCCCGCGCCGCACGATGGCTTCGGCGGCGGCGGTCAGGCGCAGGCGCAGCCGGGGGGTGGCGGCAACGGACGACGGAAGCGGCGGCTTCATGACTCGGGAGGCGCGGCCGGCGTCCGGTCGGAATCATTGCGCCCCCATTTGCGGTGCGCCCAATGGTCGAGGCCGAGACAGATGGAATTGCGATGCGGCACCGTATAAAACATTCCCCCCACCAGCAGCCCGATGAAAAGCGCGAACCAGACGGTGTAGGGATTGTAGAGCCTGAAATACAGCATGGCAATCAGCGGCAGGATGAACAGCGCGCGATCCACAATGATGATGTACACCCACAGATCGCCCTGGTCGTGCATGAACTTCAACCCGCAAACCGCGCAGTGATCGTGCATGCGCAGAAAACTCCGGTAAATGGCGCCCTGCCCACACCGCGGGCAACGCCGCCGCAGCCCCCGCCAGAGGACGGTCCCCAGTTTCGGTATCGGTGAATTCATCATGCCGTTTGCCGCCGAAACCGTACCACACCCAGACCGAACAACGCCATGCCCATTCCCGCCAGCACGACGAGATGGCCCGGGATCTCCGCCAGTCCCGCGCCCCGCAAGATCACCGCGCGTTCCAGTTCAATGGAATACGTCACCGGAATGACCGTGCTGAGGCCATAGAAGATTTGCGGCAGGTTTCCCGTGGGAAAATGAAGCCCGAGAAAAGCACGCCTGACAGGATGAACATCATGCTTATCTGCAATGCCTGCATCTGGTTCTGCGCCCGGGTGGAGATGAGCAATCCCAGGCTCAGCAAGGCGAACAAAATCGCACTCATCACCATGCCGATGACCAGATCGGGCACCAGCTTGCCGAGTATCAGCCCCCCAGCGCGACAGCGAACTCACCAGCAGCTGCTCGCGCGTGAATCCCGGCGGGATCTGGAGGCCCACGTACGCCCGGCCGGAGGCAACCCGTGTTGATGCCCGCGTTGCACAATGCCCCATCGTCAACCGTCGCCGTCGAGCAGATTGCCCAACCCTCCGAGGATCGAGCCTTCTTCCTTGCGTCCGGTCGCCCGCGAGGCCGAGACGATGCGGTCCGCCATGCGGCTCAAAGGCAACGATTGCAGCCAGATTTTTCCCGGGCCACGCAACGTGGCGAAAAACAGGCCCTCGCCGCCAAACAACGCGGATTTGATCTTGCCCACGTATTGGATGTCGTATGCCACGCTGGGCTGGAACCCCACGATGCAGCCGGTGTCCACGCGCAACACCTGCCCCGGGCCGAGCACCCGTTCATGAATATTGCCGCCGGCGTGGAGGAACGCCCAGCCATCGCCCTGCAACCGCTGCATGATGAAGCCTTCACCGCCAAACAGCCCCGCCCCGATCTTCTTGTTGAACGCAATGCCCACGCTCACGCCCTTGGCCGCACACAGGAAGGAATCCTTTTGCGCGATCAATTCGCCGCCGATGGCCGCGAGGTGGACGGGGATGATCTTGCCGGGATAAGGCGCGCCGAAGGCCACGCGTTTCTTCCCCTGCCCGCGATTTTGAAACACCGTCATGAAGAGCGACTCGCCGGTGAGCAGCCGCTTGCCTGCGCCCATCAACGCCCCGAGGAAACCACTGCTTTGTTGCGAGCCGTCGCCGAAGATGGTTTCCATCTCGATGCCCTCGTCCATGTACATCATGCCGCCGGCCTCCGCGACGGCGGCCTCCATCGGGTCGAGTTCCACTTCGACGAACTGCATGGCGTCGCCGTGAACCTGGTAGTCAATTTCGTGCATGGGATTCATAGGTCCGGTGCTCACTTCGTTGCCGCAATACTGCAGAATGGGCTGCTCCTGCGCAGCTACAAAATCCCGGCCGGATTTTAACCGGCCGCCGCGCGATCAGGGATGAACGTCGGCGGGGGCCAGCGGCAGGGGCTGGTCGTGATCGAGGAAATTGCGGCAAAGGTCAAAAAACTCCCTCCGGGTTTGCGAGCGGCGGATGCGGTACAGGAAATCCTCCGCCACACCTTCGCCCAGGTAGTTCATGAACTTCTTCATGCGTTCGCACTGGATTTTCTCCGGCGCGTCCAAACGGACCTGGGATTCCCACAGTTCGTGAATATAGGCCAACACTTCCCGGCCGGTCGGAAGCACCACCGGCTCGCCGCGCAACTGCTGCCGGATCTGGTTGAACAACCACGGGTTGCGAATGACCCCGCGTCCGATCATCAGGCCGTGCGCCCCGGTCTCGGCCAACACCGTCTGCGCCTGCCGGGCGGAATAAATGTGTCCGTTGCCAATCACCGGACAGCGCAGCGCCGCAACGGCCGTGCGCACAAAGTCATAATGTACGGGCAGCCGGTACCCTTGCGCCACGGTCCGGACATGAATCGTCAGCGCGTCCAACGCGTGACGGGCAAAGATGGGGAGCAACCGTTCAAACTCCCCGACGGCGTGAAAACCCAGCCGGGTTTTCACCGTGAATTTGATGCGAATGGCGTCCCGCAGGGCGCCAAGGATGGCGTCAATGCGCTGCGGTTCGCGCAACAAACCACCCCCGGCACACTTCTTGAAAACGATGGGGGCCGGGCAGCCCAGGTTCAGGTCAATCGCCGCCACGGGGAGTTTTTCCAGTTCCCGGGCGGTGCGGAGCAACGACGGAATGTCATTGCCGATCATCTGCGCCACGATGGGGCGTCCCGTGGGGTTCGTTTCAATGTCGGCGACAATCCATTTTTCCAGTCGCGAAACGGCATGCACGCGAAAGTACTCGGTCCAATAAACATCCGCGCCGCCACGTTGCTGGATGAGCGCCCAAAACCGGGCGTCCGTGACATCCTGCATCGGGGCGAGCGCCAGGATCGGGGCGGCCCCCTCGAGCAGCCGGGCAAAGGTCGTGGGCAGGGTTGGAACTGCGGCGTGCAATCGCTGGGCGGGCGGGTTGAGGGACTAGCCTTGGCGCGGCCGCTCCAGCAACAGGCTGGCAACATACCCCGCTCCGAGGGTGATGAGGGAGCCGACCAGCACATACCATTGCCAGGAAAGGCTGAGCCGCAACCAGACGAACAGCATGGCCAGGATTCCCACCACCACCCCGGTCAGGGCGCCTTTCGCCCCGATGCGCCGGGTGAGGGCGCTCATGAAAAACAGTCCGAGGATGGGGCCGTTGGTGAAGGACGCCACGGCCAGGACCGCATCCACGCCGCGACCTTTCATGGCGATGGCCACCAGGGCCACGAGGATTTGCACTGCGCCCCAGAGCGCCGTCAGCAGCCGGGAGACGTTGAGGTAATGCCGGTCGGACTTGTTGGGGGCCAGCAACGGCCGGTAAAAATCCGTGACCGCCGAGGCGGAAAGCGAATTGAGCGACCCGGACAGGGTGCTCATGGCGGCGGCAAAAATGGCGGCCACCACCAAACCGATGAGACCAACCGGCAGTTCCGTGACAATGAAGTGCGGAAAGACACGATCGGCACGCGCCGCGACTTCGGCCGGGAGCGGGCCGGCGGTTTGATAAAAGATGTAGAGCATGACGCCGATCATCAGGAAGAGCACGAACTGGGCAAGAATCACGACGCCACTGGTCAGCAACGCCAGCGTCGCCTGACGGGCATTCCGCGCGCTGAGGTAGCGTTGCACCATGAGCTGGTCCGTCCCATGCGTCGCCGTGGTGAGAAACGCACCGCCGATGACGCCGGACCAGAAGGTGTAGTTGCGGCTGAGATCAAAGGTGAAGTCGAACAGGTTGAACTTGTGCAATTGGCTGCCGACGGTGACCACCTCGTTCCAGCCGCCGGGAATTTTACCGAGCAACACCCACGCCGCCGCCACCGCACCGATCAGGTAGATGACCAGTTGGATGGCGTCAGTCCAGATCACCGCCGCCATGCCCCCCAGGTAGGTGTAGATGATGGTGACGATGCCGAGAATGAGGATGGAAACCGGGTCGGCCAGACCGGTCAGGGCCACCAGGACAATGGCCGTGAGAAACAAACGGATGCCATCCGCAATGGAGCGCGTCACCAGAAACAGCGAGGCAGCGGTGCGTTTCACGCGCCCGCCAAAGCGTTGATCCAGCACCTGATAGACCGTGAAGAGTTCGCCCTTGAAATACAGCGGGATGAACAGCGCCACGATGATCAATCGTCCGACGAGGTAACCGATGACAATTTGGAGGAAGGTAAAATCACCGCCCGTGCCGGTGGCGTTCACGGCGAAGGCGTAAGCGGGCACGCTGATGAAGGTGACGGTGGAGGTTTCCGTGGCGACAATCGAACCCATGAGGGCCCACCACGGAGTGTCCTTGCCCGAAAGGAAATAGTCGCGAATGTTGCGCTGCCGCCGGCTGAACCACCAGCCCACCCCCAGGGTGCCCGCCATGTAGAGGACGATGATGATCAGATCAAGCGGATGGAGATGCATGGACCGGGATCAGCGTCTGTCGCCACGCCGGGGCGCGGCCGGCGCCGGCGGATGTGGGGCGCGGACCGGGGAAAATCGAAGGCCGGCGGGGCGCACGGTCAGGGTTTGTCGCTTTCTTCGAGGGAAGAAATGCCGTTGGCGATGGCGAACTTGGTGAGTCCCGCCACACTGTGAATGCCCAGCTTGCGCATGATGCGTTCGCGATGCGTCTCGGTGGTGCGCACGCCGATGCCCAGATGCACGGCAATTTCCTTGTTGCTCTTGCCTTCGGCGATCAGAGCCAGCACCTCGCGCTCACGCTCGCTCAGCTTGGCCACCGGCTTGGTGTCGTCCGCATCCGAAATGTATTGATTCAGCGCAATCTGGGCGACCGGCTTGCTGAAATACGCCTCCCCCGCATGCACCGCCTCAATGGCGCTGATCAGTTCATCCGGCGGCGCATCCTTCAACACGTAGCCGCGCGCCCCGGCCCGAATGAGCCGCAGCACGGGCTCCCGGCTGGATTGCATGGACAGAATCAGCACCTTGACCTGTGGCGCCTCCTTGCGCAGTGCTTCGGTCACAACCTGACCGTCCATCCCCGGCATGGAAACGTCCATCAACACGACGTCGGGCGACTGTTCCGTCGTCAGCTTGATCGCCTCCGGGCCGTTGCTGGCTTCACCAACAATTTTCAAATGCTCCTTGTTGGCGAGGCAGGACATCAGCCCTTTTCGGACTACGGGATGGTCGTCAACGATTAGAACTTTGATCTTCTTTTTGCCTACGCTCATGGGCCAAAATGCAAAAATACTTCAGGCGTTGCCCGATTCTTGACGGGAAGAATACAGCGCAACCGGGCTGAGGCAAGGCTCCGTTCCGCATTTGGGCGGTTCACGCGGAACGTCCCACAAACCAGCCGGGGCGCGGGAAACCAGCCCTGCTGGCCGCCCCACAACTCTCCCGAATCCCGCCACCCGCTCATCCGTCAGGCGCGGCGGCTGACGGCTTCTGCGCCATGCCCTTGCCGCCGCCACGCGACGCTTGCCCGCCGCGACCGGCACGATACACTGCCACGCGTCAGGGCGCGCAACCAGCCATGCGCCTCCTGCACCCTGGGTGATCCAGCGCCGCCGTCCGCACCGGCACGCAGCACCAATCATGAAACGAACCAGACTCTCCACCTTCGTGGCCTTCGCCCTGGCGATCGCCGGCACCGCCCGATGCCTGCCTGCAGCAACAGTGGTCGAATGGAACTTTGACCGCTCCGGTGACTTGCAGGGCTGGCAGCCCAATGGCGATTTGACCGACGTCACCGTCACGAATGGGGTGCTGCGCTGCCGCGCCATCGGCACGGATCCGATTCTGGAATTGCGTTCCCGCCTCGATTTCCCGGCCTCGGCGTTCCAGATGGTGGAAATCCGGTTGCGCGCGGACCGCGATGGCACGGCGGAACTGTTTTGGGCCAACACCTCCACCGGACGTTACGGAGGCTTCACGCAGGAAAACACCGTCCGCTTCCACGTCCGGGGCGACGACACATGGCACACGTACCGGGTGCTGCCCTGCTGGCAAAGGGACGGACGCATCGTCCGGCTGCGCTTCGATGTTTATGATGGCGCGCACTTTGAGCTGACTTCTCTCCGTGTGGTTGATTTGACGCCCGCGCCGCCAAGCACCACCGCGGACTTTGATTTTCGCCAAGACGCGGCGGGTTGGCAGTGGCTCGCGATGGTGGACTCACCCGCTCCGCCGACATGGAAAGACGGCGAGTTCAAGGCGCCGCCCAACGGACTGCTGCTCGGTCCACCGGTGCAAATTGACACGACCAATCAATCCTACGTATCGCTGCGCCTGGCGGTGGACCGCGGTGAACGCGCCACGCTGTTTTTTGCCAGCGACGACAAACCGGGGCTGCACAGTTTTTCATTCCCGCTCCGGGCGGATGGGCACGAACACACCTACAATCTCGATCTTCTTTCCGCCGTCAACTGGCGCGGGCGCGTCAGCGCGATCGGTTTGCGCCCCAGTGACGCGGCAAACGCCGCCGTCCAATTGCGCTGGCTGAAGGTCACCGATGCGCCGCAAGGCCCGGCGCAACTCGAACTTACTGCCTTCGCGCTGGAGGAAGCGTTGCCGCGCGTCGGCCGCCCCGCCACGTTGCGCGCAACGGTGGTCAACACCGGCGGTAAATCGGCGTCGAACATCCGCGCCGACCTCCAGCTTCCCGAGGGCCTCAAATTGCTTGAACCGGCAAATCTTCACCCGTTCCATCAACCGCTCGCGTCCGGCGCCGAGACGGCGTGGTCCTGGCGCGTCGAGGCCGATCGCCCGCTCAGCAATGTTTGTCAGCTCACCTTGAGCGCCCCGGACACCGCCGCCGCCCGCAGACAAGCCCACGTCAATTTCACTCCGCGTCCATCCGTGGCGAGGACCGGTTACGTGCCTGAACCTCAACCCGTGCGGGGACCAATCGAAGTGGGCGTCTATTATTTTCCTGGTTGGAACACGGCCAGCCAATGGCAGCCGATTCAGCGGTTTCCTGAGCGCCGTCCCGTGCTCGGCTGGTATCGGGAAGGGGATCCGGAAGTGGCCGATTGGCACATCAAATGGGCGGTGGAACACGGCATCACGTTTTTTGCCTACGACTGGTATTGGTCGCAAGGCGCGCGTTTCCTCGAACACGCTCTGCACGAGGGTTACTTCAAGGCACGCTATCGTCACCTCCTGAAGTTCTGTCTGCTCTGGGCCAATCACAATCCGCCCCAGACTTCTTCGCTGGAGGATTGCCTGGCGGTCACGCGATACTGGATTGAAAATTATTTCCGCCGTCCGGAGCACCTGACCTTCGACGGCAAACCGGTCGTCATCATTTTCAGCACGGATCGTTTGACCGCCGATCTGGGCGGCGCCGGCGTGAAACGCGCCTTCACGGCGATGCGTGAGGAATGTCGGCGCGCCGGGCTGAAAGGACTCTACCTGATCGCGTGCGTCGGCGACGTGGGCGGGGCGCGCCGCGCCGCACTGGAAGGTTACGACGCGGTCACGGCCTATAACTGGCCCCATCTGGGCATGACCGGCGAAGGGCAGTTCGCCCCCTACGCCACCCTGATTCCCGCCCATCGTCGCCAATGGGCACATCTGCTGGCCGAAAGCCCCATCCCGCTGACGCCGCTCCCGCTCAGCGGCGGTTGGGACAGCCGCCCGTGGCATGGCGAAAACAATCTCGTGCGTTTCGGGCGCACACCGCAGCTGTTTGAGCAGCATCTGCGCGACGCCAAAGCCCTCCTCGCGCAGCGGCCGTCAAATCCGCACCTGGCGCCCGCCGTGCTGATCGAGGCCTGGAACGAGTGGGGCGAAGGTTCGTACATCGAACCCCAGGCGGAATTTGGCTTTGGTTACCTGGACGCCATTCGTCACGTCTTCACCGATGCGCCCGAAGCGCACACGGACCTGGCGCCCGCCGACGTGGGGAGGGGCCCCTACGACATTCCGCTGCCGGAAGCCTCCCGGACTGCCTGGGAGTTCACACGGGATGATCAGGGGTGGAACAACACCATGCACCTGACGGATGTAAAAGTTGAGGATGGTTGTTTGCACGCGCGGACGACTGGAAACGACCCCGCTTTTTTCGGCCCGGCAACGCAGGCCAAAGCCGCCGATTTCAGCACCGTGATCGTGCGCCTGCGGTTGCGTCGCACCGATGGCCAATCCTTCACTGACATGGCCCAAATTTTCTGGAGCACCGCACGACAGGCGGAAACCGAAAGCAGCAGCGAACGCTTTGCCGTTCGCGGTGACGGCCGATGGCATGAGTACCGGATTCCTGTTGCCCGGAACCCGCGCTGGCGCGGCACGATCGCCCGGTTGCGCCTCGACCCCGGCACACGGGCCAATGTTCAAGTGGAACTGGCGTTCATCCGGTTGGAAAAATAAACTGCGTTATGCGTCTGACCCGCCGCAACTTTTTGAAAACCACCGCTGCGGCCACGCTGTCACTCGCTCCGGGAATCAGAGTGGCGAATGCCGCCGGGGCGCAGCGGTCAGATGAAGAAATTCTTTCCCAATGTCCGGCTCGTATCGAGCAGCACCGCAAAAGTGCCGGGCAAATCCGGTTGCGCGATCCGCAGGGGCGACCGGTGGTTGGCGTGCCCATCCGCCTCGAACAACTGCGCCACGATTTTCGGTTTGGTGGCAATGCGTTCATGTGGGATCACATCGGCGTTCCAGACCTGGAAGCTCAATACCGCCGCCAGTTCGCGGCCGTATTCAACTTTGCCACGCTTGGTTTCTATTGGGCGGCTTACGAGGCCAAACGAGGCCAGCCAAATTACGAATATACCGATCGCGTTGTCGCGTGGTGCCGGGAGCAGGGCATTACCTGCAAGGGGCATCCGCTGGTCTGGGATCATCCGGCTGGTTCCCCGGGCTGGCTGCCGGAAACGGACGCCGAGCTGGAGGCGCTCTCAACTGCGCGGGTCCGTGAGATTATTGCCCGTTACCAGGGGCACATTGACGTGTGGGACGTGGTCAACGAAGCCACGCATATTCCCGAAGGCGCCAATCAGACGCGAATGGCGCGTTGGGCCAAACGCCTCGGTCCGGTGGAATACGCGGCCAAACATTTGCGCGTGGCGCGCGCGGCCCACCCGACCGCTACATTGCTGGTAAATGATTATCGCAACGACGCGCCCTACCTGAAGCTGCTGCGAGACGTACAGGCCGCATCGAAATCGCTTTTCGACGTCGTGGGTTTGCAGACGCACATGCACGACCGGGTCTGGCCGTTGTCCATCGTGTGGGGGGTCAGCGATGCCTACGCGGAACTGGGGCGACCACTGCATTTTACGGAAACCACCATCTTGAGTGGTCCGCGGTTGGGGCCGGGTGAGCATTGGGGTGGCACCACGGCGGAAGGCGAGGCGCATCAAGCGGAGCAAACGGCGAATTTTTACACGGCGCTTTTTGCGCACCCGGCGGTGGAGGCGATTACCTGGTGGGATTTTTCTGATCGCGGCGCCTGGCAACGCGCCCCGGCTGGTTGGTTGCGGCACGATATGTCACCCAAACCGGTTTACGAGCGCCTGAAAGCGCTTATCCGCGATCAATGGTGGAGCAAGCTTGAAGGCCGTTCTGATGCGGCGGGCGTCATGTCGGTGCGCGTGTTTCACGGCACCCACCGAATCACCATCACAACGCCGGACGACCGCACCATCACGAAGGAGGTTCAGTGGCGACCGGGCGACAAAAACCAATTCGACATCGAACTGCCGTGAGCCGTCGGCGGATTCATTTTGTCGTCACCAGTGCAACCGCGTTGCGCCTCCGGCGCCGCGCCGGTTAGGCTATCTCAAACTTTATGCGTCATTTTCGGTTCCAGATTAAATCAAACGGCGGATGCGGAAGCTGGTTGCTGGCGGTCGGGCTGTTAGTGGCTGCCGGTCAATTCAGCTTCTCTGCACAACCGGGTTTGACCGTCAATGAACACGGCGAATTGCGGCTGCAAGGCGCGCCGTTTCGCGGTATTGGCGTGAACTACTACGATGCCTTCGTGCGCACGTTGGCCCAATCGCCACGGACGGATTACGCCGCCGGTTTCCGGGAACTGGCCGCGCGGAAGATTCCGTTCGTCCGCTTTTCCGCCGGTGGTTATTGGCCCGTCAATTGGCAACTTTATCAAACCAACCGCGCGCAGTACTTCACGCAGTTGGACGCGGTGGTGCGGTGCGCCGAGCGGCAGGGAGTCGGATTGATTCCGTCGTTGTTCTGGAACTTGAGCACCGTGCCGGACCTGATGGGCGAACCTTGCACGCGCTGGGGGGATACGAACAGTCGCTCCATTGCGTTCATGCGCGATTACACCCGCGAACTGGTGACGCGCTATGTGCAATCACCGGCCATCTGGGCCTGGGAATTTGGCAACGAATATAATCTGGCTGCAGATCTGCCCAACGCCGCCACCCATCGCCCGCCGGTGGCACCGCATCTGGGCACGCCGGCGCAACGTACCGCGGAAGACGAAGTAACGCACGAGGATATCCGGATCGCCTTCCGCGCGTTCGCCAATGAAGTGCGGAAATACGATTCCCATCGGTTGATCATCAGCGGCAACGCTTTTCCCCGTCCCTCCGCCTGGCACCAACAACAGGAACGTAGCTGGCAGAACGATACCCCGGAACAATTTGCAGCAATGCTCGCGGCGGATAATCCCCCGCCCATCAACTCGCTTTCCGTGCGCGCGTACGATTTGACCAACGACCTGGGCCGGCTCGCTCAAGCCGTGACGGTGGCGCGGGCGGAACAGAAGCCGTTGTTTGTGGGTGAGTTTGGGGTGTCGGGCAATGACACCCCCGCCGCCCGCGCTGATTTCGCCACGATCCTTTCCGCCATGGAAACGAATCAGATTCCCTTGAGCGCGCTCTGGGTGTTTGATTTCGATTATCAGGCCAAGGATTGGAACGTCACCACGACCAACGGACGCGCCTGGCAGTTGGAGGCGATTCAACAAGCCAATGAACGCCTGCGCGCATGGCCTGACCAGGCTCGGTCCCGTTGATCCCGCCCGCGTGAAACCCGGAGCATTGTTCCCAGCCCGCTGTCGTTACGACCGACACCGTAGGCGCGGCACGCGTGCCGACCCGCGCCCAACTCCCACCCGGCTTCGTCAGCGGGAAGCATTGCGGCGCCCGGTCGAAGCAGCGCCGTAAGGGCCGTGAAGCGTGGAACTCTACCGGGCCCGGTGGGAAAAACGGGCTTCAGGAACCGGCGTCGAAACAGGTCAGTTCATTCCTTCAGATCGGACCAAAGGCGGATCGGGCATGGAAAGCCAAAGGCCGGGCGAAACCGCCCGGCCTTTGGAGTGACTGCCTCCATCAAGGCGGCCCAATGCGCCAGAAGGTGCTCGTGTTGGAGGTGATGACCGTTTGCGGATTGGCCTGGCTCGTGGCGGGAGCCCACGGACCATTGACGGTAGGCGCACTCAGCAAGGTGCCGTTACCGGTCCAGTACAACGTGACGCTGCCCACACCGGGCACGATGCTGAGGGCGGGGGCTGGGGCCGCGGCCACATCATAAAACCGGATGTTGTCCACACCCCAATACCAGCTTCCCGTGCCGAGCTGGGCGAACCGCAAGCGGACGTCTGACTTATGACTCGCGGCCGGCAGACGATAGATTTCCAGCCGTTTGTCTGCGAGTTGATCATCATTATTACGCGGCAGGATGAATCGCCCGAGGGCCGGCGTGACCGGGCCGGCCAGCGCATCACCGTATTTGCCGCCCTTCGGAACACTGTTATCCACCCACATCGCCGTGTCGTCATTGAGTCCGGTGAGGGTGGCGATGGCGTCCACCGTGCCGTCGGGGTTGAGTATGATGTCACCTCCGTCATCCACCTGGTCCAGGTAGATGAACACGGGCAACCAGGTGTTCCCGCCGTCCACGGAGTATTCCAGCGTGCCAGTGCTGTCCTGATTCTGCTCGTACAAGCTGCTCAACGAAATGGCCGGGTTGGCCACCGCCGAGAGATCGTAAGCGCTGGAGGTAATGAACTGGACTTGATTGCCGTCGCGCGTGTCGGATTCCGCATAAATCACGTTGCCGGTGCTCAAGTCGTCCAGGGTGACTTCCGCCCCGTTGTTGGTCTGCCCCGGAGCGACCTGGAAGATGCGGCCTTTCAGAACTTCCAGGCGGGCCCGGGAAACCACCACCCAGCCTTTGTAGGTATCGGATGTCAGATCATCGAGGTTGGCGCCCGGCACATCGCAATAGGTGTCGGAGCAGTCGGTAAAGTTCCACTCGGTCCAGCCGGTGGGCACCGTCCCTTCGGTGTAGGCGTCAAAGTTTTCGGTCAGGACCGGACTGGGCAGCAGAATGTTCTGAAGGCCAAAAAAACTCCAACGATTGGTGACGCTGTAACTCCCCCCCACATTGCTGAAGCTCAGTTCCGCAAGGTGACGGTCGCCAGGAAACTGCAGTCCGGCGGGAGTATAGGTCAACGTCAATGTACTGCCGGAACGCACCCTGGCCGGCGTCACGACGTTGCCATCCAGTTTGAGCACGACCGAGTTGTCGTTCAGCGCGGTGGTGCCGTCCGAGAGAACGAGGGTCAGCGACCGGCTAAGGTCATGGACCTGGCGTGGCACCGGGGTGGGATTGGCGTATTTGACGTAGGGCGGGGTCGGTGTGGTGGCGGCGCGGTAGGAGGCGTAGCCACCATTGGCAGTATCGTTGACCAGGACATTGGTACCGGAATTGACCGTGAACCATTCGATCGCCGCGCCGCCGGTCCCGTTCTCATAGAGCGTGCGGAAACCATAGACCCCCGCTTCCTGCACCGAGAGATAGAAGAGGGTGTTGGCCGGAGCCCGTGCGCCTTCAAACTCCGCAGCCTTAACCCCCCCCAGCACATCTTGCGGCACCAAGCCCGCGGTGGTCTTGAAGCCGTCGTCGCTGTTGATGCCCATGATGACCAGACCAGCGGGGAGGCTGATGTAAGTGATGGCTTCGGCCGCAATTCCGTCGGTCATGGCATCCACAGCGGGCACTCCGGGCATCTGACCATCTGGAACGAAGTTTCCGGTGCCGGCGGAAGCCGCATCCAAATTCAACGGCCCGGCAATTTCAAACTTGATGGGCGCATTGCCGGGGCTGGCGGGCGACGCCGGCGCGATGGCCGCGCCCTGTGCGTTCGGGTCCGCGTTGTTCGGCAGCGGCGTCACGCCGTCCAGCGGATCCTTGAGCTGGCCGGCCAGGGCGGCCTCGGCCCGCGCACTGGTGTTGACAGTATTGGCGGAATTCGCAAAGACATTCCATTGGAAGCCCGGCTTCAGGGGATCGGGAGTCACCTTCATGGCGGGGGTCAACGTGATGAAGGGAGCCACAGTGAATTGCCACGTGTTGGTCACGAATACCGGCGAGGGACCGCTTCCGCTAAACACAATCGTGGCGGTGCTCGGTCCTGCCGGCCAGAGTCCGGTCGGCGTGTAGGTCACGGTCGATTCGGCCCCGGTTTTGGTGATGGAAACCGGCACCTCGCTGCCGTTGATGGTCAAAACCACCGAGGCGTTGGCCAGAGTATTGGCCCCATCCATGATGGTGACCACCACCGGAGTGGAGGGATTGACGGCGGCCGCATTGAACCCCGGCACGGTGGATTTGACATAAGGGTCCACAATCGTCGGCACAAGGGAAATGTTGGTGCCACCATTCCCATACACGTAAATCTGATTGACCTCGCCGGCGGAAAGTTCCCGACGCCAAATGCCCAGATCGTCGAATTGCAAGTCCTTGTAATTAAAGTCCGCGCCCTGGTAATACCCGGTGCCGTCCTGACCGATGTTGACCGCCTGACCGATGCCAAAAGTATCAATCAGACCGGTGGTGGCAGCCACCGAGACCACCGAAACCAAAGCCCCATCTTTGTACACCGACATGTTCCCTTGCCGCCCCCAAGTCACCACCACATGATGCCACGTGCCGTCCCGGAGCATCCCTGCGGGATTGCCGACGGTGGTGTCGGTGCGGTGGGAACCATCACCGGAATCGTCCTTCGTCACGATCCGCATGTTCCCACTGCCCTGCATGTAAATGCCCCAGCCCGGGTTTTGGCTGTTAACCCAATTCTGGCTGCCGATGAAACAAGGGTCACTGACCTGGTTCGTGTAGTTGCACCAAAAGGCAATGCTGAAATCGGTGGCGGAACTGTCCGAGACCGCACCGAACATCAATTCGGCCGGGTAGCCAAGCGTGACATAATTGTTGATGCCGTTCGGCCCATCCACCGCCAGCACGACACATTGCCCGAGCTTGCCGGGACCCTCTACGGGCGTGCCGACCGGGTAGCCCTCAATGCCGTTCGAAACCGTGTTCGAGTAGCTCCCGGAGATGCTTTTCCCATCGAACGTCATGTGCACGACAAGATCATCGGTGATCTGTGCCTGGCTGATGGATGCCGCGAGGGAAGCCGCGGCAGCAATCGCCAGTGGAGTAACGAGTTTGGTTTTCATTGTTTGTTGGTGTTGTGGATTGGACTGGTGGTAACGGATCTGGATAGGTTTGGCTGCTGGAAGAATCGTGGGCATCGGATGGTGATCAGGGCGAAGCCGGAAGCCGGGGACGCCTGCGGTCATGGGGCTGCAGGTTAACCTGCACGCACCGGCTGGCGACAGGGACAAATCCGCACACCACGTGTTTCGCGGCCACGCTGCGGCGCCCGGTTCTTGGCATACGTCAGATTCGAGGTTCGGAACGGATCCCGGCATCAGCCGTCCACCGTCACCGGTTTGCTGCTGATTGTGGGTCTTTGCTGGTGCGATAGTAAAACTGCGGACGCCGGCAAAGTCAATATAAATTCTCGTTCCCCCAACGCCATGGGCAGACATCCTGGAGGCTGGATTAACTTGGCTTGAACCCCGCGGGCAGGCATGCTTTTGCCCGTCATGATCCATTCCATTTCATTCTCCCGGAGCCACCAGTTGCCCCGGAGCCGGTGGCGGCCAGGCATCACGCTCGGATTGCTGCTGACCCTGATGACGTCGGGCTGGGCGGGCGAATTGCGTATTGAGCGGGTGTTCGGGCCGGAAGTAAAAACGGGTCCGTACAAACATCCGGCACGTATCGAGGCACTCGCAAACGGCGATCTCTACGTGGTTTATTACGGCGGTGAAGGTGAATACGCGCTTGATACGGGCGTGTTCGGCTCGCGCTTGAAGTCCGGCAGCCGCAAGTGGAGCAAGCCGGTGCGCATCGCCCACGATCCGTTCCGCTCGCTGGGCAACGGCGTGGTCTGGCAGGCGCCGGACGGTTTGGTCTGGTTGTTTTATGTCGTGCGCTATGGCGAGACCTGGTCCAGCTCGCGCGTGCAGGCCAAGGTGTCCACCGACAACGCCGCAACCTGGTCAGATGCCTTTCCGCTGGTCAGCGAGGAAGGCATGATGGTTTGCAACCGGCCGATTGTTCTGCAGGGGGGCGATTATCTGCTGCCCCTGTATCAGGAGCGCGGGAATGACACCGAAAAAATTGCCGCCGACAGCGCCGGACTGTTCCTGCGCTACGACGTCCAGCACCGGACCTGGCAGCCAACGGGACGCATCCGCTCGACGACGGGCAACATCCAGCCCGTGGCGGTGGAAATCCAAAAAGACCGGCTGGTGGCTTACGCGCGGCGGGGCGGCGATTATGAGCCAACCACCAACGGCTGGGCCATCCGCGCGGAATCCCACGACGGCGGTTGGACCTGGAGCGCGGGTGAGAATTCGTCATTCAAAAATCCCAACGCTGCGCTGGATTTCATCAAGCTGGCCAGCGGCAAGCTGCTGCTGGTGTTCAATGACAACATGAACGAACGGACGCCGTTGACGGTCGCCCTTTCCGCCGATGGCGATCAATCCTGGCCCTGGCGGCGGAATGTGGCCGAAGGACCTTACGATTATGCCTACCCGGCGGCGGTGCAGACACGCGACGGAAAAATCCACCTCATCTTCACTTCGCACGAACGCACCGTCATCAATCATGCGGTACTCGACGAAGACTGGATTCAGCATGGCGGTCGGGTGAAAAGCTGGTTGTCCAAGTGAGCCACGGTCAGGCAAATGCCAGCCGGTCCGCACCCTCCCGCACCGGTGCATTTTGATTTAAACCCGCCGCCGTCCGCAGTAAAGTCGCGGCAGGCGGAGAGTGTCATGCAACGCACCATCTTGATTTTGCTGACTGGTCTGGGGCTGCTGGCTCTGCCCGGCACGCGCGCCGCCGACCGGAAATTCATCGAACTGGGCTGGGACATTCCGGACCCGGCGTTTCTGCGCCAGTTCGGTCCCGAGATGGAACGGGAAGGCCCGTTCGACGGCGTCATCTTCCGGGTTACCGCTCAATCCGACACCGGCCGGCCGGTCACCACCCAGAGCGGCTGGGATCCGACTCCATGGCGCAAGGAATGGTTCCAGGTCGCGCGGGAAGACCTGCGCGCCTGCCGGTTTACAAACTACACACAGAATTTTCTGCTCTTCAACGCGACGCCCCAATTTCTGGACTGGGCGGATGACGAAGCTTGGGACGCCCTGGCGGGAAAAATCGGCATCTGCGGCTGGCTCGCCCGCGAGGGCGGTGCGAAGGGGCTGGCCTTCGACTTCGAACCTTACGGGGAGAATCAGTGGAAATTCGATCCGGCCAAAAAACGTTCCTTCGCTGAAACCGCGGCGCTTGCCCGGCGGCGCGGCGCGCAGGTCATCCGCCGTCTGGCCGCGGAGATGCCGCAGGCCGTGGTGCTGGCTTTGTTCCTCAACAGCGTGGTGCAGCACGCGGGCCAGGCGGAGGCTCCCGTCCCGGTGCTGATCCATGACCACTACGGGTTGCTGCCCGCATTTTTCAACGGCATGCTCGACGCCGCACCACCCGAAATGATCCTCGTGGACGGATGCGAAAACGGATACTACCTGGACAGTGTGGAAGCCTACCAGCGCGCCGCGCTCAACATGCGCTCCTGGTCGGGCCCGTGCATCAAACTGGTTGCGCCGGAGAGTCGCGCCAAGTACCGGCAACAGGTGCAGGCCGGTTTCGGTTTTTACCTCGACATGTTTGTCAATGAACCGGGCAATCAATATTACCGTCCGCCGTTGGACGGCTCGCGCCTCAAGCGGTTGGCGCGCAATTTGAATGCCGCGCGCGATGCGGCGGACGAATACGTCTGGATTTACGGCGAGCAATCCCGTTGGTGGAGTGGGTTGGCCAGGGAGCAGCCGTGGCGCGCGGAAGCGCTGGCCCACACGGTGGGCAAAGGTCGTTCGTGGGAGGAAGCCTTGCCCGGCATCACGCGCACGATTGCTTGGGTGCGTGATCCCGTCGGAGCGGCGCGCGCGGAACTGGCCCGTCTGCAAGCCCGGAACGCCACCACCAATCTGGCGGTGAACGGTGCGTTTGATCGCGGGCCGGCTCAAGGCGCCACCCGACCGGAAGGTTGGAACGTGTGGCAGGACGAAAAGCAGGCCACCGGCACTTTTACCTGGGATAGCCAGATCGGCGGCGGTTCCGGGCGCGCCAGTCGGGTGACGCGCGGTTGCTTTTTGCAGTGGCTTCCCGCAGCGCCCCATCAGATCTACGTGGTGCAAGCGAAGTCCCGGTTGTCAGGCGCGGCCACCTCCGACTTGAGGGTTCGCTGGCAGACCTCCGAAGGAAACTGGGTCCACGAGGCGGAGGATCGCGTCTTCACCTTCAAAGCCGGACCGGGGGATTGGCTGACCGCATGGGGAACCGTCACCGTGCCAGCGGAAGCGGGCCGCCTCGTGGTGCTGCTCAACGTCCACAATCAGAAAACCGATGCCGACGGATGCTGGTTTGACGATGTGGAAATTTACCGGTTGCCCGCATTGAATTTCCCCCGACCATGACCACCAACCCGGCTGCCCAGCAACAACCCTCCGCCCGCGCGAAGTCTCCGCAAATGCGATGGCTGCTGGCCGTCGGGTTGTTCATTGCGGCGGGGGTGGGCCGGGCCGGGCCGGCGGAAGCGGAACCGCAGGCCTGGCAGTCCCTGTTCGACGGCAAATCCACCGCCGGCTGGCGGGGATACAACCGGAAGACCTTCCCCTCCTCCGGCTGGACGGTGCAGGAGGGCTGCTTGAAATTGTCTGCAGGCGGCGCTGGCGGCAATCTCATCACCGAGGCGACGTATGAAAATTTTGTGTTCGAATGGGAGTGGAAACTCCCCGCCGCGGCCAACAATGGCGTGAAATATTTTGTCACCGAAAACCGTCCGTCCGCCCCCGGCCACGAGTATCAAATGGTGGACGACACCACCACCACTGATCCGCGCCGGCAAACCGCGGCGTTTTACGACGTGCTGCCGCTTCAGGTGAAATCGCCCGTCAAACCCTGCGGTCAATGGAATCGTTCCCGCATTCTGGTTCAAGGCGGCCACGTCGAACACTGGCTCAATGACGTCAAGGTGCTCGCGTATGAACTGGGCAGCCCGGAACTCAAGGCCGCCCTGCAACACAGCAAGTTCAAGGACGAACCGGGGTTCGGAACCGCAATCCGGGGCCATCTCATGCTGACCGACCATCGCAGCGAGGCATGGTTTCGCAACTTACGAATCCGCGAACTGCCCCCGCCTGCCGCGCGCAACGCGGACCCAACACCCACCCGTTGATTACCCCCAGGACTGGCAGCGGGTCCGGCCGGCGCAGGGCGCTGAATCTCCGGTGCCGCCGGGCTGCGACTCCGCTTCCCCCGCATTGCATCCTGCGCCGCCCCACCTCCCGCCGCGCACACCACGCGCAGACCCGGTTACGGCATCATTCCACTCCCACACACTCCCGCCTTGATCAAACGTCCCATAAAAACTGTCGGCTAAGCTGAACGCGCCTACGTCCGTCAAATAATTCTGGCTATTCAAATAAGCCGTGGAATCCGTCACCGCATACCCGCCATTGAATCCATTGGCTATGTCGAAAAGGGGTCAGTGAAAAGGGGTCAGTTCTTGGTATTGACTACTCGCTGTCCACTGGGCGGGCCTGGTCATGGCGCGGAAGTTACGCGTGGACTATCCCGGCGCGATTTATCCTGTGATGAATCGTGGCGAGCGGCGGGAGGAGATTTTCAAAGATGACCAGGACCGGGAGCGGATGATTGCTGAAGCATTGAAACGTCGAAAATGGCGGGCGGGCGATTTGGCGGCGCGGGCGAAAGGCGACTTGAGCAAGGTGGCAATAGCGGCGCCGGTGCGGGCGGAGACGCTGGTGACGGTGAAGTGGATTGCCGAGCGCCTGGGGATGGGCACGGCGAGCTATCTCAACAACCGTTTGCACCGGTGGCGGCAAGGAGCCCTCAGGTGAATGATGGGAGTGAATAATACCAAGAACTGATCCCTTTCTGCAAATTCAAACAAATCCCAGTTACTCGGGAGCCGAACCCTCCGAATTCCTACGCGCACGAAAATTCATTTTCTCCTGACGCGCCGGATCGCCCAATTTCTCTTTCGCGGCTTCAAATCCCGAGAGTGCGGTCGAGACTGGGAAAAACGGTCGCCCGGGTTGGGTTCGGAATTTGTGGCGGGACATCATCGTTTTGGCAGGTTGAGTTCCGGGAAATCCTGTCTGGCTGGAATGCCCCACTGCGCCAGGAAACCATCCTTGAAATAGATGCTGTAAGCTTCCTCGGTTTTCTTGTCGCGATACTCCCAAAGTTGCAACGTCGCCCCATTGGCATCAGTCCGGGAGGCTTTTACCACATAATCGTCCCCCAGAATCTTCTTCGCTTGGGCGGGCTTCATGCCCAATTCGAGCCGGTTCAAGCGTTTGGACATTGAAGTCGAACAGCCGGCCCCGAGGAGCAAGAGACAGGCAAATGCGTGGGTGAAAACAAATACTTTTGGTTTCATGGTTTTTGGTTGTTCGCTCGATTGGTGCGGAGGAATCGGTGCGTCTGGAAGGTTGCGCCGTCGTTTCAGCCTTAACTCGCTTTTAGAACTGAAAACTCACGTAGAGCTTCAACACAGGCCAGAATTTGATAATCTTGACCGCGTCCTCCAGATCCTGCTGCTGATGGCTCAATTCGTTTTTCGGAATGCCGCCACGCACGCCAAAATGATCAAGGAAGCGCCACGAGATCTTGCCACCTAAACCGGTACTGCCCATCTCGGCGTTGATGCTGATCGGATAACTCTTCGTTTCCGCAGAATTGTTCTCATCAGCAATCACACCGAGGGAGGCAAACATGGAGATCGTGATGATGGCCAAGGTGTGGTTGGAGTTCATAGGCATTGGGTTTGGTAGCTGTGTTGGGTGGGTTTTCGGCTTTGGTTTGGGCGTCCTGTATACCTTTGGGTGTTCATCTGAACACTGAATTGGTTGTTCGTACATCGTGGGTGTGATTAGAAATGTTATCCAAAGGACCGCCTAGATGGGTAGATGCCCTGTTGGGCAGAGGCGAATACCTCCTGCTGATAGAGGCAAATGCCTCCTGCCGGGGAGGTGGAAAAGTTTCGACTTGGACCGGCGAACTTCCGTAGAACTGAAACGATGGGTTTTGACCTGCACCGCTACTTCCGCCGTCGCGCCGTGTGGTGGACGTTGGGGGCGGGGCTCACGGTCACCGCCGCGCTGCCCGTGCCGAAGGCGTTGTTTTCACAGCGACCAGAGAGGTGCCGACGGCGCGAATCGTCCCATTTCCGCACTTACGTCTGCGTGTCCTGTTCCGACTTGGGGCAGCACGGAACCACGCCAAAAGTTCCCATCGGCGGCGTTGACGCCCAGCCGGGGGGGCGGATAGCTTGTCCCGGCGATTGCGGTTTTCCGTCGCCGTACGCTGGCCTTGGGATTGCTGCTTCGCCCGAAACATGCTTATGGTCATCGCCCGCCGACTTGCGTTCATGCTATGCGCGTTCTGGTTTGTTACGCTTACAGCGCCAGCGCAACTGCATCTCGTGTGGCAAATCGGTCAGGACGAAGACCCGTTCGCTTCCGGCTATGCGCCCACGGATGAGTTTTCGCAGGAGAATTTCCAGAACGATCCCCGGCCCGGACGCGTGACCCGGCTGCCCGGCGATCCGCTGTACAACGCAGGCAACAATCCCGGCCGCGACGATGATTTCTACCTGGCCGGCACTTATCCCATCGGCTTCAACGGGCTGACCACCAATTTGCCCGTGGCGTTCAACGAACCGGACGCTGCCTGGGAGCGCGCCCTCACGGACGGCGACCGCACGAATCGCGTCCACTTTTTTCTGAACAGCGCCCAGGCGGGGGCGCAATCCCGGCTGCGCCTGA
Organism: Verrucomicrobiota bacterium; assembly: GCA_029573725.1. GTDB lineage: Bacteria > Verrucomicrobiota > Verrucomicrobiia > Limisphaerales > JADLHS01 > JADLHS01. Next base: position 541,511 of record JAKQDQ010000178.1, on the reverse strand, counting down.
GCTTTGAACTGATTTGGGGCGGGGTGTGGTTGAGTCAATTGAGCCAGAGCGGCGAAGGTTTTGGTGAACATGATGTCGTGGTGCGTTTCCTCAATGCCACCGGTCAGGGGACGCTGCTTTACTCCAATCGTGTGGATCGCGACACCCGGATCATCCTGGATTTTCCGGCCACCAGTGTGAACGCCTCCACCGGCCCCAACACCATCGAGATTAGTCGCGTTGGCCCCTTCACCGCCAACACCGGCTACTGGATTCAATTCGATTACGTGCAACTCGAAGCCGATCCCACCGCGCTGGCCGATGCCGATGGCGACGGCTTGCCGCGTTGGTGGGAGGAGGACAACAGATTGAGTGACAACAACGCCACTGACGCCGCCAGCGACCGCGACGGCGATGGCCTCACCGCGTTGCAGGAATACAACGGCGGCGTGAACGCCACCGACCCGAACAAGTATGACACGGATGGTGACGACCTGAGCGATGGTGAGGAACTGGCGCTGGGCACGAATCCAAACAACCCGGATACGGATGGCGATTCCATATTCGACGGTGACGAAGTGCATGGCTGGCCACCGTCGAATCCGCAGTTGGTGGATTCCGACGGCGATGGCGCACCCGATTCGCTCGAACGTCGCGTTGGCTCAGACCCGCTGGCGGCAGCCAGCGTGCCCACAATTTTTCGCGGTGGTGTGGGGATCAACTTCGTTTCGCAGGGGGATTTGAATGGAACGCTCACCACGAACGAAACCACCGGAGTCGTGCCGCAAACGTACTGGAACAACACGTTGCCCCTTCGCACTTGGACCCGGCCCGCCGGTGGCAAGGCGGATATCCTCACCCCGCTGACGAATCAGATCGTCCGCAGCGACGGGGTTATTCTCACCAACTTCACCTTCAACTGGACCGCTGAGGCCACTGCGGCGAGCGGCAACAGCGGTTCGTCTGACCGCAAGTTGATGAGCGGTTTCATTCGGGCCTACACGGCCACGCCGGTGACGCTCACGTTGAGCAATATCCCGTTTGCCAACTACGATCTTTATGTTCATGTGGGCGGTTCGTATGACGGCCAACGAGGCCGCCTCCGGTTGGGCAGCAATCCGGCCACGGATCGTCTCTTTGAAACCATGACTACCGCGCCGCAGCCGGACTTCGTGGAAATCCGTCCTGACCTCGTGAATTATCAACGCGGCAATTTCGTCCGTTACACCAATCTCAGTTCCAGCGTCGCCACTCTGACGCTCACGAACCTCAACGGCTGGGCGGTGGGCATTCACGCGGTGCAAATCATTGACCGCAATCTGGACGCGGACGGCTCGGGCATCCCCGACTGGTATGAAATGAAATACCGCCTCCAGCCCGCCTCGCCAGCGCTGACGGCGACGGACAGCGACGGCGACGAGCTGACCAATTTTCAGGAATTCCTTTACGGCTCGGACCCGCACCATCCGGACACGGATGGCGACGGCCTGACCGACGCGCAGGAAATCGCGCTCGGCACCGACCCGCTCAACGCCGACACCGATGGCGATGGCTTGTCCGATGGTGCGGAAGTCAATGCTGCAATTCCATCGAACCCGTTGCTTGCCGACACCGACAGCGACGGGGTGACCGATCGTGAGGAATTTCAGCGTGGCACTGATCCAACCTACAATCCCGTGAGCAGCCCCACCTTCATCGGATATGTTCCTTACTTCCGCAGTTCGCCGTCGCGTTGGGAATGGAATCTGGAGAACGTACAACTGGTCTGGGATCACGGCGCGGGCGCGCTCGCACCGAACATCTGGAACGAAGACCAGTTGATTTCCTTTGGGGTGCGGAATCCCGCCACGACCGGCTGGCGCACGTTCGGCATGGAGCTTCGCCACTACAACGGTTCGCTTTCCTATCTGTTCCACTCGGAGGTCCTTGGCGGTTTCAGTGCGCCGAACCAACCCAACAACACGCTTTGGGACGCCAACTACAACAATCCGCCACCCAATCTGACTTCCGCCCTCGGCTTCAGCGGCTACGGCCCGGCGGATATTTCGGATCGTCTCCAGTTTCGCCTCTTCGCGCAGCGTGGGGCGAACAGCAATTCGTGGACGGTTACCTTCGAGATTCGCAATCAGACCAGCAACACCGTCGTCGTTACCCGCACCTTCAACAATTGCACCGCGCGCGGCAGTCTCGACAACGGCACGGCCACCTGGACGGACTTCGGCGGTGGGATCAACGAGGTGAACATCATTGTGCATCAGGGCGTGCAACTGTTCATCACCACCAACATCGTCAAAAACCTGCCCGCCTTTGCGCGCGCCAAAGATTCGGACAAGGACGGGATGCCCGACTGGTGGGAGGATTTGCACGGCTTCAATAAATTCTCCGCGGCCGATGCAACGCTCGATGCGGACGCCGATGGCCTGAACAATCGCGATGAATTTCTCGCGGGTACGCACCCGCACAACCCCGACACCGATGGCGACGGCGTCAGCGATTTTGTTGAGCGCGCGAATTCATCGAATCCACTGCTCGCAGCGAGCAAACCGGAGTTTGCCGGGCAAGTGTGGCCAGCCGGCCAGGACCTCGACGGCAACGGTCTTCCAGATGCCTGGGAAGTGCGCTACCGCGCGTTCGGGCTGGCCCCGAATGGAGACGAAGATGGTGACGGGGCGAGCAATGCGCTCGAAGCCCAGTGGGGCACGGACCCGTTTGATCCCGAATCGAAGCCAGAGATCGCCCTCATGCCGCAGGCTGGCGATGTCGTGGTCACATGGCCGTTCATCGCGGGCAAGGACCAGCGCATGTATCTTAGTTCCACGCTAACTAACTGGGCGCAGTTTCACGGCATGGCATGGCTTAGCGGCGGCACGGCTTTCGCCGTTCTGACCAACCGCATCGCTCTCACGAATCAGGAATTCTATCGCGTGGCGACGGAGGACAAAGACTCCGATGGCGATGACGTGCCGGACTGGGCGGAAACGGTTCTGGGCAGCGATCCATTGCGTGCCAACAGTACGCGCGCCGCCATGCCGCTCATCAACAGCAACGGCGCGGTCGTTGGTTCGGTGTCCGGCGACTTTGCGAGCTTTGTGCAGCAAATGGCTGGTGGGCCGGGCGGCGAATCGGAACTGACGACGCGGTCGCAGGCGGCGCGGCTGCTGCAGCAGGCAACCTTCGGCGTAACTTTGCACGAACTGGATCGCGTGCAACAACTCGGCCTCGCCAACTGGATTGACGATCAGATCACCAACGCGCCCGCCACTCGGCACCGGCCCTACATAGAGCAGATTTACGCTGACTTCAACGGGCCGCGCACGGACCTCACCTATCTCTACAGCGAGATGGACAATTTCCTGTTTGGCAACAACTGCACCACGCCGTTTGCGCGGGCGGCGCTGAGCGGGCCGGATCAGTTGCGGCAGCGCGTGGCGTTCGCGTTGAGCCAGATATGCGTCGTGTCGCGCCGCGATCCGGGCCTCGAAAACAAACCGCTGGCCGTGGCGGATTACTACGACATTTTCGTGCGGAACGCGTTTGGCAATTATTACGACGTGCTGCGAGAAGTTACCTTCCACCCGGTGATGGGACGTTACTTGAGCCACATCGGCAATCAGAAGGCCCGGCCCGAAATCAATCAGTATCCGGACGAAAACTTCGCCCGCGAGGTGATGCAGTTGTTCAGTATTGGCCTGTGGGAATTGCATCCGGACGGGACGCGCAAACTGGATGCGTTCGGCCAGCCGATTCCCACCTATGGCAATGCGCAGATCACCGAATTTGCGCGTGTGTTCACCGGTCTATGGTTCGGCGGCCAACGGTGGGGCAACAATGGCTGGACGGACGATGACAATTCCGTGCCGATGCAGATGTGGGCGGAAAAACATGACTTCGGCGAGAAGACGCTGTTGAACGGCCACATCATTCCCGCCCGCGCACCCACGGTCGCCAACGGCGTACGCGACGTGGAGGATGCGTTGCACAATTTGTTTGAGCATCCGAACACCGGGCCGTTCATCGGCAAACAACTGATTCAATTCTTGGTCACCAGCAATCCGTCGTCGAATTACGTGGCGCGGGTGGCGGCCGTGTTTGCCAATGATGGCACGGGCCAGCGCGGCAATCTGGCTGCGGTAGTGCGGGCGATTCTGCTTGATGAAGAAGCCCGCGACGCGCGGTGGTATGCGGGGGCCCCGGAGTTTGGTCGCTTGAAAGAACCCGTGCAACGGGCGATGGCGATCGCACGGGCCGGGAACGTCGGTCGTCACACGAATTTGCTCTGGTGGACTTGGGGCGACTTCAACGAGGCAGCGTTCCAGGAGCCGACGTATTCACCGAGTGTGTTCAACTTTTTTCGCCCGAATTACCAGCCGCCGGGCTTGCTGACGCAACTCGGACTGGTTGGTCCGGTATTCCAAATCACCGACAGCTATTCGAGCATTTCGTTTCCAAACAAGCTGTGGGAGATGACGCAATCCGGGCTGGCGTATTACAACAGCTACCAGTTCCCGCCGGACTACGCGGAGCTCGTCTCCCAGGCCGCTGACGCCCCGAAGCTGTTGGATCAGGTGAATTTATTGTTCTGCGGGGGCACCATGAGCGCCGCGACGCGGGATAACATTCTGAACGCCGTGCAACAAATTCCCGCGCATGATCGGCTGCTGCGTACGCGTCTTGCGGTCTATCTTGCGGCCGCCTGTCCGGAAGGAGCAGTGCAGCGATGAAGCAACAATTTCCAGTCGCCAAGCTCCAAAGAAACATCAAGCGCCAAGCTCCCATGACTGGACATGCTTGTTTGTGGTTTGTTACTTGGGGTTTCCCCAGAGCTTGGATATTGGTGCTTGGAGCTTTTTCATTATGAAACCCATTTCCCGTCGCGGATTTCTCAAGCAACTGAACTGCGCCGCCATCGGTTCGTCGGCGATTCTCAATACGCTGCTCAATCTCAAGCTCGCCAACAGCGTCGCCGCGCAGGGTGGTCCGTTGAACGACCACAAGGCCCTGGTCTGTATTTTTCTCAGTGGCGGCATTGACTCATTCAACTGGCTGGTACCCTGGGAGTCGTCGGCCTACAACACCTACGCAATTACGCGCGGTCCCTTTGGCAGCGGTGGCGGCCTCGCCCTTGATCGCAATGCGCTGCGGCAACTCACCGCGCCGGCTGCGAATTACGGTTTGCATCCCGCGTGTGCGAATCTGCAGGCGATGGCGAATGGCACGGGCGCGTTTGCGGGCAAACGGCGGCTCGCCTTTGTCGCAAACGTCGGCACGCTGGTTCAACCCATCACCAAGGCGCAGTTCAATGCGTGGGAAAACGGCCAGAACGCCGCGCTGCCCGTGCCAAAGGCGTTGTTTTCGCACAGCGACCAGATCGAGCAATGGCAGACGGCGGTGCCGCAGGGCCTGACGCAACTGAGCGGCTGGGCCGGGCGGTGCGCCGACATTTTGCACAGCTACTACAACACGGGGAACAACTCCATGAGCATTTCGCTCGGAGGCAACAACGTGTTCCAGGTTGGCAACTCGACGCAACAATTCGTCATCACGCCTTCGGGCGCGTTGTCGTTCGAAGGCAACACCGGCGGCGCGAATCCGAATCCACTCCAGCTCAAGAACGCCGCCTTGCGCAACACCCTCGATCAAACCTATGCGAATCTGCTCACGGAAAGTTTCTCCCAACTCACCCGGCACAGTGACGAGGCGCAGTTATTGTTTCAATCCCAGTTCGATTCCGCCAATGCGCAACTGGGTGGCGCGGTGGACGCGTTGTTTCCGCCGGCCAATTATGTTGCCACCACGCTCAAAGCCGTGGTCAAGACGATCAAGATTCGCAGTCAACTCGGTTTACGGCGGCAGACGTTCTTCGTGCAATACGGTGGCTGGGATCATCACAGCGAACTGCTGAACACCCAGGCCGGCATGTTATCGGTTCTTGATGCGGCAGTGGGCGCGTATCAGCAGGCGTTGGAGACGCTGGGCCTGCAGGATGATGTGATTACGTTCACGGCGTCGGATTTCGGTCGCACGTTGCGCTCAAACGGCCGCGGCACCGACCACGCCTGGGGCGGCAACGCGCTGGTCTTCGGCGGTAAAGTGGATGGCGGCAAAATTTTTGGTAGCTATCCCGATCTTACCCTGGACGGCCCGGACGATGTGGGCCGGGGTGGGCGATTGCTGCCCGGTGTTTCCGCGGATTTGTATTTTGCGGAATTACTGCGCTGGTTTGGCGTGTCCGCCGGCAACATGAGTTACGTGCTGCCCAATGTGGCGAACTTTTGGAATCCCAACTCCGGCAGCGCGCCGTTGGGGTTTGTTTTATCGTGAAGCGGGCCACGCGCATCCTGTCTGCGTGGTTGCTCGTGCTGCCGGTTGTAGTCGTGTTGTTCTTGCTGTCGCAAATGCAGTGGAAGTTTTCGAAGCCCTCAGCGTCAGAAGCCGCTGACGCTGAGGCCCCGGAAACCCATACAGTGTTGGTTGCGGAGCCGACATCCGGGGCAGCTCAACTGAGGCAACCCGGGTCGTTATTGGGCGAAACCATTCTATACGATTACGCCAACACCAATCTCCCTCCCGAAAACGATCTCATCCTGATGTCGCGGCTCATGGAAAATTCGCTCCTGCTTTTGAAGTCCGCCGCCAATCGTCCGTTGAGCGCCAATGAGGACTGGGCCGGCCTGTTCCGCGGCAAGAATGCTGCCGGCGAACGTCTCCTGCCGGATCGTCATATTGCCTTGAACCCGGCCGGCCAGTTGGTGGATCGGTGGGATACACCGCTGTTTTTTCACGCTCTGGGTGGTGGACGCTACGAAATCCGTTCCGCGGGCCGCGACGGTAAGCTTTGGACGGATGATGACCTGCATCGGAACGCGGACGGAACATTTCGACGTGGGGCAGCGTTGAATCCGGCCAGTTTGGACGCCCCACGGTAAGAGCATGTCACGGCGCTCCTCTATCCTCGCCAGGCGATAGGATGTCGCTGTCGCCGTAAATTTCTGTTCCAATTTGCCACGGCTTGCCATCGTCAGCCCAGACTGCGGCGGCTGGTGGGCACACGGCCTCCGTGTCTCCAGGGAGCACCGGCATTTTTGGAGGCTTTCATTGAACGTGTGTCCGATGGCCATGGCTTCGCCCACGGATTTCATCGGCGTGGTGAGCGTGAATGGTGGCCGTGCGCCAGCACCTTGCGAGCATTTCTCAAACGTGAACCGGGGAATTTTTGTCACAACGCAATCAATGGTCGGCTCGAAGTTGGTGGGGGCGTGATGTCGTTTTTGGTTTTCGTCGAGTAGATAGCCGACGTGGTTCAACTCCGACGGAGTTGTGGCAACGGTTTCCCAGGGTAGCGCGGCTCACTGAAGCGTTTACATAAATCATGAAGCGCATTGGTGTCAGGCGGCGCAAATTCTTTTCTGTAGAATCATTGAGCCTCAAACTGAGGGATAGGTTAGGCATTCCATGTTGAGGTGGATTTTTCCGTTTTCCCATTTGTCACTAAACTTGGTCAGCAGCGTACTGACCAATCGGAGCGGCGACGTTTCGTTGGGAAAGAGTCCGGCGCTGCGCGTGCGGCGCTGGAGTTTCCTGTTGGCCCGTTCGAGCGCGTTGGTGGGCGACGGGCAGGGAAAAGCCCGTGAAGCCTTGGGGCAGGTTTTCCTTTATCCAAGCGGTCAGCTTGGGAGCGCTCCGGGTGTAATCAGACGCGATTTCTTCGAGTCGCCGTTTGGCGCTGGGCCGATCCGGGGAGTTGAAGGCGCTGCGAAAAGAGGTCAGTTCTTGGTAATGACTACTCGCTGTCCACTGGGCGGGCCTGGTCATGGCGCGGAAGTTACGCGTGGACTATCCCGGCGCGATTTATCCTGTGATGAATCGTGGCGAGCGGCGGGAGGAGATTTTCAAAGATGACCAGGACCGGGAGCGAATGATTGCTGAAGCATTGAAACGTCGAAAATGGCGGGCGGGCGATTTGGCGGCGCGGGCGAAAGGCGACTTGAGCAAGGTGGCAATAGCGGCCCGGGTGCGAGCGGAGACAGTGGTGACGGTGAAGTGGATTGCCGAGCGCCTGGGGATGGGCACGGCGGGCTATCTGAACAACCGTTTGCACCGGTGGCGGCAAGGAGCCCTCAGGTGAATGATGGGAGTGAACAATACCAAGAACTGACCCCTTTACGATCTTGCCGGGAATGGCCTTGCCGTGGACGGTGAACTTGGTGTTCTGGCCCATAAACGTGGCGGTGGACGATTGCCCGCCCGTGTTGGAATAAACCTGTGTGTCGAGCACGAGCACCTTGATGTTCATGCCGCTGGCCAGCATGCGGCTCAAACTTTGGAAACCGATGTCGAGCATCGCGCCGTCGCCGCCGATGACCCAGAGTTTCTTGTCCTTCCAACCCATCTGATCCCAGCGCGCGCGGATGCCCATCGCGTCGGCGGGCGCGTTCTCGAAGAGCGAATTCGTCCACGGCACGAGATACGGGTTGTAGGTTGGTCAAACGGGTTTAGCTTTTTGGGAAAATCACCTACCGCTCTGGTAACGAGGAAAGTAAATCATGCTGGCCGTTTGCCCTGACGTGAAAGCCGCCGCTTTACCAAAAACGTTACGGGGGCGATGGCAAATAAACAGAGTATGATCCGAAAAAACCAAACCTTGGACTTTTCAACACGTACTGGGGCTGCTTGAGCCTCAACAAACGAAGCAACAACGCGCGTACCATCCCAATAACCCACACGAGCAGCAGAAGGAATGTCATGGACGGGTGTGCTGTTCGGAGGATTGATGCCTTCAATTGTCCATGTTGAATCAGGAAGTCTGTCCTTTATAAGCTTCGCCTTCCGTATCACGCACGATGTGTAGCCATTTACGGCTCCATTAACCTTACGGGTCGCAATAACTTTGTTTGGCAGGCCTTCGACTACATCCTTGTTGTAGTAAGAAACCACCTCAACTCCATTTTGCACGTAGCGATGCACTCTAAACTGTGCGTCTATCCAAACATCAATGAAATAACCTTCAGGATTGTTCCATTTTGGTGATGGTGTGACCTTCACGTGCCAAGTCTCGTTTGACGAAATCAATTCCTTCCCAACTAAAACAGCAGCACCACCGTCTTCAAATTGAAGTGCCGAGTGGATTGTAATGGGTGCTAGAAAATAATGGTTCACGCCAAGAGTTCGAGGATCGAACGCGAAATCACGACTATAGCCATCAATAAACCGTTTTTCAGCGACTTGAAGGCTCGGATCATAACACACGATTTCACGCCCGTCGTAAGCGGCTCTTGCTGCCCGACCAGGCGGATCCAACCGACGAAATCGTCGCCGTTCCCCATCAAACTCAATCGAGTAATCTGCTGTATGCTTTCCAAAAGAGTCGCTATTTTCCATCTCTACTTCCATTTCAAGAGCGGGAAACTGAAGTCTCGACGAAACAACACCCTGAAGTAAAAGGGTGGGGTCAGGCAATGCTGGTTGAGCTTGGGTCTTGTCTTGGGCGCATAGAATTAAAACTGCAATCAGCAGTCGGCATAGAACATGTAGCTGGTATTGCTTCATAGATGTGTAGGCTCCGGAAAAGTGCTCGACATAGGACATTTCCCATGCCGAGCCCTATCCAAATACTTGGATTCAACCCCCTGACCGGCAATTTGTGGTCACTCTGTTTTTTGTCTGTGTCCAGTTGGCAAAACTGGTCTGCGGTACGCAATCTCCTAGGCTGTAGTAACAGTTTACGGGCCTGTGACAGTTGGCCAACGGCTCGTCGCAATTAGTTAGGTTTGTAGCCACGATGCACGAGGATGGAAACATGTTCACTTCATTTTGCGGATCACAATAGTAGTTGTCGCCGCTTTTAATCGGCGTTGATGCCGAACACGAGTTCTTCTCCGCACAAGCGGATAGACCACTTGACGCCTCTTTCTTGTCGCAGGCGTAAGCAATACCTGCCGCAACAAAGACGGCCGCGAGGGCAAGCCAGCCGATTGTCTTACTTTTAGTTTTTATGCTGTTCCTTTTGTTTGTTGTTGAGGCCAATTACGTTTATTGCAATCTGCCGGGCCTCGTTACGGTCAGGGGTTTTTCCCATCACGACAGTGACGGAAATTGTCTTTGCTTCTTGGATGCTTTCAGCGGGTATCAAAATGAGGTGTTCTTTCTGCAGCCCGCTTGCCTCTGCCACGTTCAGTGCCTTCTCCGTGCCATTAACCAAGTGAACAGTCATTTGTTTCACAACGGACGCTTCTCTAGTTCGAACAAGCAACCGGCTGCTTTGGTTCGTCACGTCTCCAGCAAAGACCAGCGTTTGAGGAATGGCCTTTACGTCCGGCACTATGATTCCCTCAACGCGAATGTGAAATTCCCGCAAGCGGGGTGCTGTGGTCGAAACCTTTATCAATCCCGACAATGTTTCACGTCTCGCTGCTTTTGGCACATTGAACTGAATGTCAAGACCAGCCGGAACTGTGTTTGTACCTGCGGTGCGTATGGTCGCATTAAGCTCAGGCCGGGAAGATTCTATCGAGGTGATCTGAAAAGTATTTGCAAGCTTCGGAATGATGGCGACATTTTTGACTTTCGTTTCTCCTGGATCCACCTCTCCAAAACGTAAAACTGTTGGCTCAATCGAGAAATCAGCAAAAACATCTCCGAACAATTCGACTTGGGTCATATACGAAGTGCGGCCCTTTGCATCGTCAAGCCGCACCGTAACGGCGGAACTCCATGCACCATCACGCCCACCTGAATCAAACGACAATGTTATCGGTATGCTCTGCCCCGCCCGAACTTCACTGCCGACAAGATTGGAGCTCAGCACGGTACACCCACACGTTGAATGCGCGGCTGTTATTGTAAGATCATTCGTACTCGCGTTTGTAAGCTGTACCGAACGTACCAAGGTTTGATATTGATATGCAGTTCCAAGGTCTAACCGTCTTGGTTAAAAAGAAACTGGTACATGAGCATTCTCCGAAATGCCGCCCCTTGTGCCCGGCAGTTCGATATTGCCTGAACGGTGGACGATCCAGAAAAACAAGCCCGTCGAACCTGCTGCCAGAAGAAGGAATAGTCCACTCTTGCGTTTTATCGAACGCATGAAAGAACCTTCTTGAATCTTCAAAGGCATGGTTTTTGGTAGATATACGCGATTCTATGCGAGCGCAGTTAGCTGTCAATGGTTGATTTCAACTTAGCTCAAATAATCCCCGCCAACTCTTGCAAGGTGCGCCAGTTTTCGAGACGTTCTTGCTTGGCCTTCTGGAGTGTCTCGCTCGGGTTGCCGTCTTTGTCGAAGTGTTTGGCAAAGCGACCTTCCGTGCGCGCGAAGCGGATGAAGTCATAGACTTCGTTCGTCTTCGGCTCGCTGAAGAAATCCTGTTTCTCGGCGGGATTGCCCTGGAGGCTCAGGCGTTGGGCGATCTTGTCGCCTTTGCGCGGGTCGCAGATGAGCACCGGGAACGTGCGCGTGTCCACCCGTTCTCACTCGTAGCCGCGGACGTCAGCCCGCTCAAATCTTCACACCGAGACAGACACCCATTCAAGTGACCCGAAAAAGTTTGAGCCGACTCACGTCGGCTGCTACCTGGATCAAACGAACGTGTTCGGGTGCATCATGCAGATCTGCGCGAGTTCCTTGCGCCGCTCAATCTTCTCGGGAATGACCTTGCCATGAACGCTGAACTTGGTGTTCCGCCCCATGAACGTGGCGGTGGACGATTGCCCGCCGGTGTTGGAATAAACCTGCGGGTCGAGTACGAGCGCCGTCTCCAGAGCAGCGGACTGCTTCCCGGCAGCCATGGTGACCACTCCGGCCGCTGGCGGTCCGCCTTTCGATCTGGCGCGTGCTGCATGATGTCAATACAGCCAGCTGCCCGCCCGATGGCACGAGTAATACCGGCCGGACCAGAAGGCGGTCCGTCGTGCGTGTTCCGGGGGTCGGGTGCAATCCGGGAGAGCGCCTCCGGACCGGACTGGCACACCGGCCATGCTGTGCCGATTCAGCGCAAACGGAGTCTTGCATCCCGGCATGGGGGGACTAAGCTTCGTGCCAAGCTGTCACGTCCGGCCAACCCAATGAGATGATGCCATGATCCGCTCGCTTGCCTTCACCACTCAGGGGCGTTTGCACACCCGCAATGTCGAGATGTTTCTCATGCCGACGCTGCTCAACGACACCAATTTGTTCCTCTGGGTGGACCTGGAGAGCCCGACCGAGGAGGAGCAGAAATTCGTGCTGGAAGATTTATTTCATTTCCATCCGCTGTCCATCCAGGACTGCGTGCAGGCCAGCCCGTCGCCCAAGGTGGAGGAATTCTCGCCCAAGGAGGATGCGGTATTTGCGCCGTATCTGTTCATGCTGATCCACGCGGTGGATTACAGCCGCAAGGACGGGGTGTTTGCCACGAGCGAGCTGAACTTCTTCCTGGGGAAAAATTTCCTCGTCACCTATCACGACGGACCGTCGCGCAGCGTCACGCAAACCGAGGAACAGGCGGTCAAGGCCACCATGCACATCGCGCGCGCCCCGGATCGCGTGGCCCATACCTTGCTGGATTCGATTGTGGAAAACTACAAGCCGGCACTGGACGAACTCTCGCTGGAAATCGCGGAACTCGAGGACCAGGCGTTGCAATCGCCCTCGGTGGAAACGCTGAACAAAATTCTCCAGATCAAGAAGGAAGTGATGCACCTGCGCCAGATCATCGGCCCGCAGCGGGAGGTGCTGGCGCGCTTCGCGCGCGGCGAATTCAAGCTGATCCGTCCGCATCTGGTGCCGTACTACCGCAACGTTTATGACGGGCTGTTCCAGATTTCCGAACTGGCCCAGAACTACACCGACTCGCTGACCGGCATCTTGCAGGTTTATCTGAACATGTCCTCCAACCGCACCGGCGAAGTGGTCAAGGCCCTGACGCTCATCACGATCCTCTCCACCCCGGCCACCCTCATCGCCAGCTGGTACGGCATGAATTTCCAGAAGGACATGCACGAAATCCACTGGACGCACGGGTACCTGTTCGCCTGCGTCCTGGCCGCGGCGACCACGCTGATAACCTACTGGTATTTGAAGCGCCGCAACTGGTTCTGATCATGGCCGCGATCAAATCCAGCTTCCTCGACAAGGTCCTGGGCCGCATCGGACAACTCGACACCGGCGGCCTGCAAACCGTCGTGCAACGGCTGGCCCGGGAACGCGCGCTGCTCGAAACCTTGTTCAACACCATCGAGGACGGTGTCCTGGTCGTGGATGAAAACGGCAGCATTGTGTATTTCAACCAGGCGGTGACGCGCTTGATCGGCCTGCAACCCAGCGCCGAAGGCCAGTCGCTCAACAAGGTGCTGCCCGAGGTGGACTGGGAAAAAATCTCGGGCCTGGATCAGGCCGGCGGCTCCCCCATCGTGCGGCACGAGTTCGAGGTGGAATATCCACGTCCGCGCTTTTTGCGGCTCTACGCCGCGCCCCTGGATGGCGAGCGCGCGGGCAGTTCGGGCGTGGCGTTGATTCTGCACGATGCCACCGAGGCGCGGCAAAAAACCTTTGACGCGATTGAAAGTGAGCGGGTGCAGGCGCTGACGCTGCTGGCCGCGAGCGTGGCGCATGAGATCGGCAATCCGCTCAACGCGCTGCACATTCATCTGCAATTGATGGAGCGGGAATTGAAACGCGGCCGCGAAGCGAAACCCGAAGGAGGCGGCCTGCGCTTCCCGCGCAAGGCGGCGGCGCGCCACCCCACGCCGGACGTGCGCCGCCTCGAGCAATACCTGGAAGTTTGCAAAGGCGAAATCAACCGGCTGGACTACATCGTCACCCAGTTTCTCCAGGCCATTCGCCCCGCCCCCCTGCAACTCAAACTCGTTTCGCTCAACGAGGTGGTGGAGCGCACCCTTGGGCTGTTGCGGCCCGAACTGGACAATCGCGGCATCCACGTCCAAATCAAGCCGGCCAAACAAATTCCAGCCACCCCCATTGATCCAACGCAAGTGCAACAGGCGCTGGTCAACCTGATCAAGAACGCCATGCAGGCCATGACCCGGGGCGGCACGCTGACCGTGCAGACGGGGGAAAGCCACGACACGGTCTGGGTCAGCATCCGCGACACCGGTGCCGGCATTCCCGCCGCGCAACTGGCCCGGATTTTTGAACCGTTTTACACCACGAAGAAAAAGGGCACCGGCCTGGGCCTGATGATCGTGCAGCGCATTGTCCGTGCACATGGCGGACGCCTCGAACTGGACAGCCGCGTGGACCACGGGACGACCTTTCGTCTCGGGTTCCCGCGCCACGAGAAGAAGCCGCGGTTGCTGGCGGCCGCATTGGAAGCATGAAGCGCTGCCCGGGAAAACCGCCCCGGATCGCCGCCGGGAAACACGGGTCGGGCCGGCCGGGAACACGGCGGCCGGGCCAAACCGACACCTGGAAATGAAACCGACCTTGTTGATTGTGGACGATGAAAAACCGACGCGTGAAGGACTGCGCGCGGCCCTGGAGGAACGATTCGATGTCTATCTGGCGGAGGATGCCAAGAGCGCGTTTGATTTGCTTGAGACGGAAAACTTCGACGTGCTGCTGACCGACTTCAAAATGCCGAACGAGGATGGCATGAAATTGATTGCGCGGGCCAAGTCTCTGGCCAAACCGCCGGTCTGCATTTTAATGACCGCTTATGGCTCGGAGGAACTGGCGGTGGAAGCGATGAAGCGCGGCGCGGACGATTACCTCGCCAAGGGGCGGATGCAGATTGACGAGCTGGAAATGCGCATTGCCCGGGCGGTGCGCACGCAGAAACTGGAGACAGAGAACGTCACGCTCCGGCAGCAGCTGGAGGACAAGTTCGGCCTGGAGCACATCATTGGCAAATCCGCCGCGATGCTGGAGGTGTTTGAAACCGTGAAACAGGTGGCCCCCACGCGCGCCACGGTGTTGATCCTCGGCGAAAGCGGCACGGGCAAGGAGATGATTGCCAAGGCCATCCACCAGCTCAGCCCCCGCGCCCGCCAGCCGCTGGTCGCGGTGCATTGCGCGGCGCTGTCGCCCACCCTGTTGGAGAGCGAACTGTTCGGCCACGAACGCGGCGCGTTCACCGGCGCACACGAGCGGCGGATCGGGCGCTTCGAGCAGGCCCAGGGAGGCACGTTGTTCCTGGACGAGATCGGCGAAATCGACCCCACACTGCAGATCAAGTTGTTGCGCTTCCTGGGCGAGCGCACCTTTGAGCGGGTGGGCTCCAACAAGACCCAGACCGCGGATGTGCGGCTGATGGCGGCCACCCACAAGGATTTGGAGGCAATGGTCAAGGCGAACACGTTCCGCGAAGACTTGTACTTCAGGTTAAAAATTGTGGAACTGTATCTGCCCCCGCTGCGCGAACGCCTGGAGGATGTGCCCCTGCTGGCCACGACCTTTCTGCACGAATACGCCAAAGAAAACGACAAGGCCATCACCGACTTCACCTCGGAAGCCATGGAGCTGCTGTTGAACCATCGCTGGCCGGGCAACGTGCGCGAGCTGCGCGCCACCATTGAAAGCGCGGTGGTGATGTGCCGCGGGGAACGGATCCAGGCGCGTGACCTGCCGCGCACGGTTCGCTCGGAAGCCGCCGCCACGAGCGATCCGGTCCGGTTGCTGGCGAAGAATAACTTGACCGTGAAGGAAGCCGAGAAACAATTGATCATACGCGCCTTGAAAGAGACCAAGGGAAACCGGACACTCGCCGCACAGAAGATCGGGATGCCGCGCCGGACGTTCCACCGGAAGCTGCACACCTACCATCTGGAAGGATTTTGATTTATGCCGTCAATTCAGGATTGGATTCATAAGCTGGAAGAACGCGGCGCGGGCGGGCTCCGGATCGTGTTCGTGGTGCTGCTGGTTGGCTTTCTGCTCGTGGTGTACAACTGGCGCGGGTTTCGCAATCTGAGCAATCAGGAGGCCATGGATGCCGCGCAGGTGGCGCGCAACCTCGCCGAGGGCAACGGCTTCACCACGCAGTTCATCCGGCCGTTCAGCCTGCACCTCGTCCAGACCCACAATCAAAAGCGCACGGCCGGCACGGCAACCGACCCGCGCCCCGACCTGGCGGAAGTGAAAGAGGCCCGACATCCGGACCTGGCCAACCCGCCCGTGTACCCGCTGTTCCTGGCCGGCGCGATGAAAGTGCTGCCGTTCCGCTATCCGGTCAACGTCGTCAACCCCTTCTGGAGCATCCCGAATCCGCGTCTGGCCTCGCTCACGCCGGAGCAGTTGAAACACACGCCCGCCCGGCAATTCTGGCGCTATGAACCGGATTTTCTGATCGCCCTGTTGAATCAATCCCTGCTGATCCTCAACGCGGTGAGCGTGTTTTTCCTGGCGCGCGCGCTCTTCGACCGCTCCGTCGCCTGGTTGTCATTCGCGCTGGTGATTTGTTGCGAGGTGCTCTGGCATTTCAGCGTGACCGGTCTGCCCACGCTGCTGCTCATGTTGATTTTTCAGGGGTTGATTTGGGGCCTGGTCTGGATCGAGAGGGAAGAGCGCAGCCCGGTGTGGAGTCCGCGCGCCCAGGCCTGGCTCGCGCTGCTGATCGGCGCGCTGCTCGGCGCGGGCACGCTGACGACTTACTCCTTCGGGTGGCTGGTCGTGCCGGTGCTGGTCTATGTGGGCCTGATTTGCGCGCTGCGCCGGTGGCGCATTCTCACTCTGCTGACCGGCGCGTTTCTGGTTGTGATTGCGCCGTGGCTCTGGCGCAACTTCCAGGTCAGCGGCACGCCCTTCGGCACCGCCGGGTATGCACTGCTGGAAGGCACCTTTGCCCTGCCGGAATTCCGCCTGCAACGCTCGCTGGATCCGGATTTTCGCGGCATCGCCCTGCCGCTCTTCCTCTACAAGTTCCTGTATAACGCCCGCGAGCTGATCACGGATGCGTTGCCGCGCCTGGGTGGCAGCTGGGTCGGAGCGCTGTTTCTGACCGGTTTGCTGCTGTCCTATCGCAGCCTCGCGATCCGGCGGCTGCGCTACTTCCTGCTGGCCGCCCTGGGCACGCTGTTCCTGGTGCAGGCGCTGGGCAAAACCCAGTTGTCGGTGGAGCACCCCGGGTTCAACTCGGAAAATCTGCTCGTGCTGCTGGTGCCGCTGATTTTCGTTTACGGCGCCGGCCTGTTCTTCCAGCTGCTCGAACAGATGAACCTGAAGATCCGCGAGCTCCGGTACATCGTGATCGGCCTGTTTGCCGTCATCGTCAACCTGCCGTTGATCCTGACCCTGGTGTCGCCCAAGGTGCGCCCCGTCGATTATCCGCCCTATTATCCGCCGGCCATCCAGGATGTCGCCCAGTATCTGCGGCCCAACGAGATGATGATCAGCGACATCCCCTGGGCGGTGGCCTGGTACGGTCAGCGGCAGTGTTTGTGGCTGACGCGCAATCCCGATGATCAGTTCTATCAGGTGCATGATTACATCAAACCGATCCGCTGCCTGTACCTCACCCCGGTCACGACCGACAGCCGGATTCTCACCGACTGGGTGCGCGCGGGTGATCGCAGCTGGCCCACCTTCATCCTCGAATCGTTGTTGCGCAATCGCGCCCCGGAGAAGTTTCCCCTGCGCTTCGCGCAACCGGGCTATTTCCCCGAGCAATTGATCCTCTGGGACTACAAGCGCTGGTCGGACGACGCCGCGCCCATTGCCGTGCCGCCACAATTGGAACCCAAAGATCCGCCTGCGGAAGCCGGCCGGACCAATGCTCCCGCTGCCGGGGCTTCCGCCCGGTAGCGGGAGCACTGCGAAATGCGCTGCGAGATTGCAAACCCGGCCCCCATCATTATTTTCGCGGGGTGAGTGCGAAATTCGAAAAACCTCCGGTGGACCCGGAATTGCATCGCCGGGTCCGGGAACTCATCCGGTTCAAGGGCGGCGGCTACAATGAAGACGCCGTGGCCGACATCATCGAAAACGCGCTGAAGCTGCTGCAGGATGTGAAGGACACCGGCGACGTGCGGGTGATTCAAACCGCCGTGCGCGAGTTGCGCTACGCCTACCGCCTGTTCGCGCCCTATGCCAGCCGCCGCAAAGTTACCATCTTCGGCTCGGCCCGCACCGCCGCAAACAAACTCGAATACCAAACCGCAGTGGAGTTCGGACGCCAGATCGTCCAGGCCGGCTTCATGGTCATCACCGGCGCCGGTTCGGGCATCATGCAGGCGGGGCACGAGGGGGCCGGATCCGAGAACAGTTTCGGCGCCAACATCCGCCTGCCCTGGGAACAAAATGCCAATCCGGTCATCGCCCAGGACAAGAAACTGGTCACGTTCAAATACTTCTTCACGCGCAAACTCACCTTCATCCGGCACTCGGACGCGATCGTCCTGTTCCCCGGCGGGTTCGGCACGATGGACGAGGGTTACGAGGCGATCACCCTCATGCAAACCGGCAAGAGCCAGCTCATGCCCCTGGTCCTGGTGGACAAGCCCGGCGGCACCTATTGGAAGACCTGGGACAAGAACATCCGCGAACACCTGCTGCGCGACGGCCTGATTTCGCCCGATGACCTGCACCTCTATCGCATCACCGACCACGCCGACGAGGCGGTGAAGATCGTGTCCCGGTTTTATCGCAACTTCCACTCCACCCGCTTTGTCAAGGACCTGCTGGTCATCCGCCTGCGCCATGCCCCCACCGACACCGCCCTCGAGGCGCTGAATGAAGATTTTGCCGACATCATCTCGGGTGCCCCCATCCAACGCACCGACCCCACGCCCGAGGAGCGCGAGGACCACGACTGCCTCGACCAGCAACGCATCGCGTTTGGTTTCAACCGCCGCGATTACGGCCGGCTCCGCCAGATGGTGGACGTCCTGAACAGCTTGTGACCCGTCCCCCTGCGATGCGGCACCGCCATGGAAAGGAATCCGAAGCGGGATGACCGACGCGCACCTGCCCCGGCTTCGTGAAGCGCTGCTGCGTTTGCATAAAACCCTGGTGGAATCCGAACGCGTCAGCTACGAACAAACCATGGGCAGGATTTCCACGCCCAATCATTTTCTGCATCTCCTGACCACCGATCCCTGGTTCGCCTGGCTGCATCCCCTCTCGCTCCTGATTGTCAGCCTCGATCAGGTGCTCGAAGCCCGACGCCGCCCGCTTCACCCCGCGGAGGTCGAAGCCGTCCGGCAACAAACGGAACGCCTGCTCGTGGCCGCGGAACACGGCCACGGATTCGCCGGCCATTATTTCGATGCCCTGCAGCGGGACCCCGATGTCATCCTCGCGCATGCCGCAGTGGTCGGGCTGCTCAAGTCGGGACAATAACCGGCCGCCCGCAGGACGGAGTGCCTTACTTCCGCTGCCGCAGCGTCTGATCGAACCAGTCCGCAAAACGCCGCAGATCCGTGATCATCCCGGGCCAGCCGTGTTGGCCACCGGGATGCACGACCAGCCGGGCCGGACGCCCCACGGCTTCCGTCTTGGCGACAAACCACTCGGATTGTTCCAGCGGCGTCAGCGTGTCGGCATCGCCATGATAAATGAGAATCGGCGGCAGATTCGAAGTGACATGATAAATCGGCGAGCAATCGCGACCGATCACCCGCCAGACCGGCAAATTCGTTCCCTCCGGTCCGAACGCGCGCCGGAAGCTTTTTGGGGGACCGCCGTCGCCCAGGTTTTCCGTGGACTTGCCGAGGTTCAACAAATCCGTCACGGGAAAAAAGATGGCCACGGATTGCACCGCGCTGCTTTCGCGGTCCACTGGATCACGCGCATCCGCCGGCCCCGGCCCGCCACACGTCGCCAGCATCAAACTGAGATGTCCCCCTGCGCTGCCACCCGTCACGCCGAGCCGCTGCGGGTCCACCCCGTACTCGCGGGCGTGGTGGCGGACGAACCGGACCGCGCGATTCACGTCCGCAATGATCTCCATGATGCTCGCCTGCGGTTGTGAAACGTGGTAAACCGGAATCACCGTGTACCCCCGGCGCAACAGTGAAGCCGCCATCCAGGTGCTCAACTCGCCGGGCCGCTTCGATTTCCAACCACCACTCACCATCACCAGAACGCCCAGCCCGTTGGCCTTGGCCGGCCGGATCACATCCAGCGCCAGCGCCTGCCCGCCGCGATCACCATAGATGATCCCATCCGTGCGCTTGACCGGGGGATGGAAGTACCACCAGGCGGCCCCGGCGGCCAAACTGAACAACATCAGAAGGCCAAGGGCCGCCAAAAGCGACCAGCGCAAAAATCGACGAATCGTCATGCGTTCAGGTTAACCCAAGGCCCCATGCCTGACCAGTCCGCCGGCACAACCATCCCCCGAGTTTCGCCCGCGGCCAGACCTGGCCACGCGGCGGGCCTTGAAAAAATCTACCGGGCGCGGTACGTCCGGCTTTTCACCCGGGAAAAATCGTGCTTCCCTTGACGCCGCACAATCATGGATGCACGCATCATTCGCCTCTTGGAAGGCATTTACCCCACTGCGGTGGCCGCCCGGCTTCACCGCCCATTGGCACAATTATTAGCGACGGTCCCCCGCACGCCGCAGGAACCCCGCACCGCCGAACTGACGGAGCGCGACGCCATTCTCATCACGTACGCCGACCAGGTGCGGGAGCCGTCGCGCAAACCGCTCGCCACCCTGGCGGACTTTTTGCGGGACCGGCTGACCGGTGTCGTCAGTGGCGTGCATTTGCTGCCGTTCTATCCCTGGTCTTCGGACGACGGTTTTTCCGTGCGGGATTTTTTTGCCGTGGCGCCCGAGTACGGAACCTGGGATGACCTGCGCCGGTTTGCACCTGAATTCACGCTGATGTTTGACGCCGTGTTTAACCACCTGTCGGTCCAGGGTGATTGGTTTGCGAAGTTCGCCGCCGACGTGCCGGAATTTCGCGAGTTCTTCATTGCCGTGCATGGTCATCCGGATTTGTCCGGGGTCGTCCGCCCCCGGGTTTCACCGCTCCTGACAGAATTTCAAACGGCGCGCGGCCCGGAGCGGATCTGGACCACCTTTGGCCCGGATCAGGCGGATTTGAATTTCCATAATCCACAGCTCCTGCTGGCGGTGCTGCGCGCGCTGCTGACCTACGTGCAGCAGGGCGCCCGATTCATCCGCCTGGACGCGGTCGCGTTTCTCTGGAAGGAAATCGGCACGACCTGCCTGCACCGGCCGCAGACGCATAAAATCATCCAGCTCATGCGCGCGGTTCTGGACGAGGTCGCGCCCGGAGTGCGCTTGATCACCGAAACCAATGTGCCGCACGCCGACAACCTCTCCTATTTCGGCAATGGCACGGACGAAGCCCAACTGGTGTACAATTTCGCGCTGCCGCCCTTGGTGCTGCATGCCCTGGCCACGGGCAACGCCGAAAAACTGTCCGCCTGGGCGGACACATTGAATACCCCCTCCGCGCAGACCACGTTCTTCAATTTTCTCGCTTCGCACGACGGCATTGGCCTCAATCCGGTGCGCGGCATTTTGAGTCCGGACGAACTCGAGGCCCTCGTCACCCGCGCTAAAGCGCACAATGGGTATGTGTCATACAAAAAAAATGCCGATGATTCCCAAAGCCCCTACGAATTGAACATTAACTATTTTGACGCGCTTTCCGATCCCGCCGCCGCAGAATCGCAGGAAGTCCAGGTCCGACGCTTCCTGGGAGCTCACGCCATCATGTTCGCACTCGCGGGGGTGCCGGGCATTTATTTCCACTCCATGTTCGGATCCCGCAATGACCGGGCGGGAGCAGAAAGCAGTGGCCTCCCACGCCGGATCAACCGCCAGAAACTGGCGCTCGCCGGACTGGAGGCGGAGCTGCAGCAGCCGGCGACCCTGCGGGCACAGGTGTTTCACGGCCTGCGCGATCTGCTGCGCCAGCGGCGCCGCCATCCGGCCTTCGCCCCGGCTGCGAAGCAGGAAATTCTGCGCTGGGACCCCCGGGTGTTTGCGACGCAACGCACCGCCGTGACGGACGCGTCGGCGGTGTTGTGCCTGCAGAACGTCAGTGCGGAGGCCGTGACGCTATCCCCGCCCGGGCGTACGAGGAAATGTTACCGTCTGCAACCCTACGCAGGGCTTTGGGAACCGTTGGACGGTTGACCTGCAGGACGGATGAGTTATTAAACGCCTGTGCAATTTTTTGATCGGAGCCGTAAAAGTTTCACGTCACTGGCCGCCGGATTATTCCTGGCGGCCCCGGTGGCCGCGCAACCTGACTGGGACAATTACTCCGACACCTGGGTGGCCACCGACGCGCTGGGCCGAACTGTTCCCACGTATCCCGCCGTTCCCGCGCCACGGGCCGATCGCACGGTCGGCATCTTCTATTTCCTCTGGCTCGGCGAGCACATTCAGGGCGGGCCGTTCGATGTGAGGAAGATTCTCGCCGCGGATCCGCAGGCCATGCAGAAGCCGGACAGCCCGCTGTGGGGACCGTTGCACGCGCCGCATCATTGGGGCGAGTCGCTCTTCGGATACTATCTGACGAACGACGAGGGCGTCCTGCGCAAGCACGCCCAGATGCTCTCTGACGCCGGCGTGGACGTGGTCATCTTCGATGTCACCAATCAAATCACCTACCGCGATTGGTATCGCGCCCTGTTGCGCGTCTGGGCGGACATGCGCCGCCAGGGCAATCGCACCCCGCAGGTCGCTTTCCTCACGCCATTCTGGAGTCCCTCGAAAGTCGTGCATGAACTCTGGCGCGATCTTTACCAGCCCGAGTTGCACCCCGAATTGTGGTTTCGTTGGGAGGGCAAACCGCTGATTCTCGCCGACCCCGAACTCGTTTTCGTGAGTGAAGAAAACGCGCACCAGGATGCTCCCGCCGAAATTCAATCCGGCCATCCGCTCGGACAATCCTTCACCACCGACCGCGCGCTGCAAACCGTCAGCGCCCGATTCGCCACCTGGCACACCTCGACCGGCGCCGTGACTCTGACGTTGCGCAGCAATGGCCCCGCCGGCCCGGTCGTTGCCACCGAGCGATTTCAAAACGTGCGCGACAACTCCTGGCTGCGGCTGAAACTCCAACCGCCTGCTCCCGCGGGAACTTATTTCCTCGAGGCTTCAGAGCCGCAAGGTCACATCGGCTGGTGGAGCCACCCGGAGGACAAATTTTCACGCGGAAGCGCCTTTGCCGACGGCGCGGCGGTGGCTGGCGATCGGACGCTGCGGCTTGCGTTCACCGACGCCGAAACAGAGGCGCTCCTCCGGTTCTTCACTTTTCGCGCGCCGCAGCCGGACTATTTCAAGGGGCCGACCAAATCAAACATGTGGAGCTGGCTCGAGGTTTATCCGCAGCATGTGTTCACCAATGCCGCCGGGCAGAAGGAACAGATGTCGGTTGGCATCGCGCAGAACGCGGTTAACGGCCGGCTGGGTTCGATGAGTGAACCGGGCGCGCATGGCCGCAGCTTCCATGCTGGCGCGACCGATACCCGCCCCGATGCGGTGCGACTCGGCTTGAACGTCACCGAGCAATGGGCTCGCGCCTTGCAGGAAGACCCGCGCTTCATCTTCGTCACCGGCTGGAACGAATGGATCATGGGCCGCTTTGCCGAGTTCAACGGCATCAAGCTGCCGGTGATGTTCGTGGATCAGTTTGACCAGGAGCACAGCCGGGACATCGAACCGATGCGCGGCGGGCACGGCGACGATTATTATTATCAGTTCGTCAGCTACGTGCGAAAATTCAAGGGCGCGCGACCGCTGCCGCCGGTTCAATCGCGGCCAATCACGGTGGACGGCAGGTTCGACGACTGGCGCGCGGTGCAACCCGAGTTTCGCGACACCGTCGGCGACCCGGTGCATCGCGGGCATCGCGGCTGGGACGCGAAGGTCACCTATCGCAACGAAACCGGACGCAACGACATCGTCGCCGCGAAGTTCAGTTCGGATCGGGAGACCGCGTGGTTCTATGTCCGTACGCGCGATCCAATCACCGCGCCGCAGGGCACAAACTGGATGCTGTTGTTCCTGGACGCGGATGCGAATCCAAAAACCGGCTGGCTGGGTTACGATGTTGTGGTCAACCGCACGGCCGCCGGGTCGCTCGAAACCAACGTCGCCAATCGTTTCGCGTGGTCCTCGGCAGGCTCGGTGTCCTGTCGCGTCGCCGGCAACGAACTGGAACTGGCCATCCCCTGGAAACTGCTGGGTTTGCAGTCGCCGGCGGCGAGGCTCGATTTCAAGTGGGCGGACAACTGCCTCGCGGCAGACGATTGGACCGACTTCACCCTCAATGGCGACACCGCGCCGAACGACCGCTTCAACTATCGCGCCCACCAGCCTGCCCCCTGATCCCGGCAGGACTGCTCCTGATGACGGAACGAACGGAAACGGAAGGAAAGCCAAGGGAGGAGTTCGGCCGTTCTCCATTCAGAAAATCTTCGCCGAGAAATTCCGATTGAAGCCATTGCGACTCCCGTGCAAGCTGAGGGCAGTTTCACATCTCAAACAATCCACCAAACAAAGCTATGGCAAAAATAGTTCCGATGATCAGTTCCGGCACGGCTGGCCCGTTGGGAGTTCTCCACTTGCCGCGCATGTGGCTCAAGGTCTCGCTCGAAGCCTGCGGCAAACTGGCCGACGGCTACCCCGGCATCGGCCAGGGTTACGACTCCATGGTGTGCGCGGCCCTGGGACTGGATGCCGAGGCGGTGAAGAAGTTCATTGCCACCACAAAGCCCACCTACCCGCAATTCGAGGCGTGGGTGAAACAGAACGCCAAACACCTCGACAAAGCCACCATCCACAAGCTCAACCTGGCGATCCAGGGTTACATCCACAAAGACGACGTCCGCACGGGCATCTTGAAGGCCAATGGCATCACCGACGCCAGCTCCGTGTGCCCGGACGCCATCAACCTGAACAACCTCGACGACTGGTACGAGTTTCATCAGAGCGTCTTGAAATAGGGTTGAAGTAGGAAGATCGAAGTTTTTTGGCGGGAGTCAGGTTGGCAAACAAAAGCGGTGCTAAAGCCACCGCAGTCCAAACGCTGACGCGAATGTCGGGCATCTCCAAACCGCCGGAGCGTCTGGAGTGCGGTGGCTTTAGCACCGCTCTCCCACGCTTCAGAAGTCATCCTCCACCTTCACCCGATCAATCTTGAAACCGTAAATCGTCTTCACCTGTGCCGGCGAAGCCGTCTGCTCAAACCACGCCGCCGAACACCACGGATATTGGTTCGCCACCGGGACAAGTTTGTGCTTCACCGCGTTTTGATGGACGTAGTTGAGCCGCGCCAGATAGCTATGTTGGATGGTCAGTTTGGCATCCCAAAAATTGAACCACACGTTTCTGCCGGAAACACCGTCCAGCTTGTTCAGTTCACGGGCGGAGACTCCATGCACATCGTGGAGCATATCTCCGAGATTCCGCGAATCGTGCCGGCCCCGCGCGACGATGTGATAATGATTGGCAAACACCGCCCACGCTTCCAGTTGCCAACCGTCACACTTGGCGAACGAGAGGAGCAGTCGTTCCAACAAATCACGCTTTGCGTGCGTATCAAACAGGTGTTGTTTGTGCAACGTGCTGGCGGTGACGAAATATACGGCATTCTCGGCCAGCCGATGAATCGGCGCATGTGGCCAATCCTTAGGCGGTAGTTGAGACTTGAGATCAACCAAGTGAACTGATGGAAGTTTGAACGTGCTTGGCGCCGCAGGCTCAGAATTAGGTGGCTGCGGGTCGGCGGTCATGGCGGGAAAATGCCGGAGGCGGGAGGTTTGGAAAAGGTGAAAGCGTCTTGGCGGTTCGTAGTAAAAGCGGTGCTAAAGCCACCGCAGTCCAGACGCTGGCGCGACCACCGGGCGTCTCCAAACCGCGCGAAGCGTCTGGACTGCGGCGTGTTTACCGCCGCTTTCGGATGGACGCAATCCAATCTTACACCTCACTTTCGCATTTCCTCCCGGTGTGATTTTTCCCATCTTCTACTTCAGCAACTTTCTATGGCTGAAAAACCAAAGCACAACTACGACGAGAGCAAGATCAAGACGCTGAGTTCGCTGGAGCACATCCGGCTGCGCACCGGCATGTACATCGGGCGCATCGGCAATGGCAACCATTACGACGACGGCTGCTACATCCTGCTCAAGGAGGTCGTGGACAACGCCATTGACGAATACATCATGGGCCACGGCAAGGAGGTGGAGATCACCATTGACGGCACGCACGTCTGCGTGCGCGATTACGGCCGCGGCATCCCGCTCGGCAAGGTCGTGGACTGCGTTTCCAAAATCAACACCGGCGCGAAGTACAATGACGACGTGTTCCAGTTCAGCGTCGGCTTGAATGGCGTCGGCACCAAGGCGGTGAATGCGCTGTCCAAGAACTTCATCGTGCGCAGCCATCGCGATGGTGAATATGCCGAGGCGCAATTCAAGACCGGCAAACTGAAGAAGGAGGACTCGGGCAAAACGAAGGAACCGAACGGAACCTACATCGAATTCGAGCCGGATCCGGAGATCTTCAAGGAAACGGAGTTCAAGCCCGAGCACGTCGAAAAGCGGCTGCGGCATTACAGTTACCTGAACACGGGGCTGAAGCTGATTCTGAATATGGTAGGGTCGGCGCGCTGCGCCGACCGGACATCGCAGCGCGATGTCCCTACCGAGGATAGTCCAAAGATTTTCCAATCCCGCCACGGCCTGATGGACCTGGTGATGGAAGATTTGTCGGGGGACGGCAGCGAGCCGTTGTATTCTCCGCTCCATTACGCGAGCAAGACGCTGGAGTTCTGCTTCACGCACAGCAATTCACGCTACGGCGAGACGTTCTATTCCTTCGTCAACGGCCAATACACCAGCGACGGCGGCACGCATTTGAGCGCGTTTCGCGAAGGTTTGCTCAAGGCAGTAAATGAGTATTGCGGCGGCAAGTTCGAGGGCGACGACGTGCGCGAGGCGATGGTTGGCGCGGTGGCGATTCGTCTCAAAGACCCGATGTTTGAGTCGCAGACGAAGAACAAATTGGGCAACACGGAAATCCGCACCGAACTCGTCAACAACGTGCGCGAGGAGTTGTTGCATTTCTTCCAGCGCAACAAGCAGATCGCCGAGACGATCGTCGCGAAGGTGAAGGACACGCAGGAGTTGCGGAAGGAATTGCAGAACGTGAAGAAGCTCGCGCGCGAACGCGCCAAGGCGATCACGTTGCGCATCCCGCAGTTGAAGGACTGCAAGAATCATTTCGACAAAAAGAAGGAAAAGGGCAAAGGCACGATGGTCTTCATCTGCGAAGGCCAGTCCGCCGCCGGCTCGATCACGAGCTGCCGCGACGTGAACAATCAGGCCGTGTTCGTGCTCAAGGGCAAGCCGCTCAATGTCTGGGATCTCAAGCGCGACGTGATGTACAAGAACGACGAGATGTACAACCTCATGCAGGCGCTCAATGTCGAGGACAACACCGAGGGCTTGCGGTACGAGAAGGTCATCCTTGCCACCGACGCGGACGTGGACGGCATGCACATCCGCAACCTGATGATCACGTACTTCTTCCGCTTCTTCGAGCAACTGGTCCACGACGGGCACGTGTATGTGCTGGAGACGCCGCTGTTCCGCGTGCGTAACAAAGAGAAAACGATTTACTGCTACAGCGAAGCCGAACGCGACAAAGCGGTGACCGAACTCGGTGGGAAACCCCTCACCCCGTCCCTCTCCCCATCGGATGGGGAGAGGGTGGCGCAGCCGGGAGAGGGGCAACTCAAACGCAAGATCGAAATCACGCGTTTCAAAGGCCTCGGCGAAATCAGCCCGAAGGAGTTTGCGCAATTCATCGGCAAGGAGATGCGCTTGAGCAAAGTGGAATATGCCCCGCGCGCCGAGTCCACGCCGATCCTGACCTTCTACATGGGCAAGAACACGCCCGAGCGCAAAGATTACATCATGGATAGGCTGGTCGTGCCGGTGGAGGAGTGATCCGGCAGGGACGCCCTGCCGTGCGTCCACGATGTTCCGCGAAGCCGAACTGATCTGCCCCAATGGGGCAGCGGAAATTAGCCCGGGGTTGGAGCGCAGCGACCACCCCGGGGAGCGTTCCAAGAAATCATTTCCACCCTGAAGGGGTGGCGGAAACATTGTTGATCGCCATCCAACCATTCGCCCGACAACAGCTCCACTCGGAGTTGTGAATCAGGCTCTCACCCGGACAAGAACATTCCCGAGCGGAAGGATTACATCACGGGCGAGCTCGTCGTGCCGGTAGAGGAGACGGCTGTGCCGGGCTGCGCTTCCGTTCGCTCCCGGTCCACTTCCGAACAGTGTACCGGAGAGATGCTCATCAATTTGCAACCGAAGCAATGCCGGTTCGACACGCGACTGGAACCCTATTGTTCCGTGCGTTCGGAGGGGTCGGCGGCCTGTTTCTGCTCGGCGCGCAACCAGAGGGAGTCCTTCCAACTCGCGGACAGCAGCGGGCAGCCGGCGAGTTCGGCGGCGGCGGCAAAATCCGTCTTCCGCTGGTGCATCACTTCGTTGGCGTAGGCAATGGTGAAACGCGGAAACGACCGCTGCCGCAATTCAATCGGCCCACCCGCCGCCACCCAGCCGTGCTCAAGCACGCGAAGATAAAATCCGGTACGTCCGCTCTGCTCCGCCTGCGCGGTCAGATCCTTGATCCGCCAGCGCCGGGCAAGTTTCCAGCAGGGTTGACGCGGTTGGGAAACCTGCACCCGCGCGCCGCCGATTTGAAACACGTCCCCGATGCACACGTCCGGCTCCGGCAGGCCTTGCACGGTGAAATTTTCGCCAAACGCACCCGGCGCCAGCTCGGGAAGGTGTAGCGATTCGCGCCAGGCGGGATAATGTTCGATCGGATAGACGCAAACGGCTTTTTCCACGCCACCATGATGCCGGCGATCCGCCTGTTGGTCGCCGCGCAAACCCTCGTAGCCAAGCCAGACCCGCCCTGCGACGGTCTGCTTGTGAAAGCCGCTCGTCCACGGCTGATCCCACCAGGCGCCGCTGCCCGTGGCGGCGATGGTGTTGACGGGTGCGATTTGGAGGGACAGGAGCAGCGCGGGCTTCATGAAGCGGTGGGATCGGTGGTGTGCCGGTGGTTCAAGTCCTGGAGTTGACCGAGAATCCTCGCCAGCTTTTTGCCGGTGGGCGTCAGGACATAATCCACGCGCGCGGGCAGGCCCGGAAATTCCGTCCGGGTGATGAGGCCAAACGCCCGCAATTTGCGCAGCCGTTCATTCAGCACCTTGGTGGAGATGCCGGGGATGTACCGCTCCAATGCACCAGGGCGGCGCACGCCGGCGGCAATGGCGGCGACGATGCCCGCGCTCCACTTGCACCCGATCACGTCTTCGAGCCGATGATACTCCGCGCGCGCGCGCGCCGACAGCGGTTGGCGTTTCATGCGCCGCCAGTTTAGCGCACTACGGCCAAAAGTCGCGGGGGAACTTTTTGGTAACCTCCCCGCTGATTTGTGCCCTCTGGCGCGGAATTGCTTTTGGAGGATACTGAAACCTGCTCACTGACGAGCACACAACGAAAGGAATCACATGAAGACCAAAGTCGTATTCTATCACGCGGGCTGCCCGGTCTGCCTCGCCGCTGAACAAAACATCGTCGCCGCATTGGACCGCTTGCGGTTCGACGTGGAGATCGTCCATCTCGGCCAAAGCAAGCCGCGCGTGGCCGAGGCGGAAAAGGCCGGCGTCAAATCCGTGCCCGCCCTGGTGATGAACGGACAGGCCTATCACATCAACTTCGGGGCCGGCCTGGAAGCCTTGAAGTAGCGCGCAAGGCCCGCAGGCGGAATCCTGCGGGCCCTTCCCCGCGGCGCACGAAAGTCCGCGGCAAATTCCAACCGCCCGCCGGACTTGGGGCGCGCGATGACAGGAAGGTGGATTGAACCGTTCCGGATCCGGCGCAGTGCCGGGCGGCAAAATGGGTGGAAGGAAACCCGCCTCCTGCGGCCACTGGAAAAGACATCGCAAGTCCCGGGAGGCAGCGTGGCGTGGTCCGGTCAGCTTTGCGTGGAACGGCCGGCCTGGATAAATGACCTAGTTTGCTTGGCAGCGACGAAATTCTGGCGTACAGTTGCCGTGGTCCGGGTGGACTGGCAGCAAGCGAACGATTCGACGAACTGAACCGGCCGGTACAAAGGCCAAGACCAAGGAAAATTATGGCAACCGATACAGAGTCCCTTGAGCAGGGCATGGAAGTTTCCCCGCGGGCGCGGGTCATGGCGGACTTGAAAATTCTGACGCGTGATGCGGAGGACTTATTAAGGGCCACTGTTGGGGACGTCAGCGAAAAGGCCAAGGAAGCCCGTGTGCGGATGACGGCAGCTCTTGAGCGCGCCAAAATCACCTGTGCGCAGCTTCAGGAACAGACGGGCGCCACGGCGCGGGCCGCCGCCCGGAAGGCGGACAACCTGATCCGCGAGCATCCTTACGAATCCCTGGGCGTTGCGTTTGGCGTGGGGTTGCTGCTCGGCGCACTGCTGGCGCGCAAATGACCGTCCATGGCCGACGAAGCGCCCCATCTGTTTGCATGGCGTGAGTCCCTCCGGCGAATGACGGATTCGCTGCAGGCGCTGGTGCGCAACCGGCTCGAGTTGTTCGCCGTCGAGTGGCAGGAGGAAAAGCTGCGCTTGATCCGCCTGCTCGGCTGGCTGGCGCTGGCCGGAGTCCTCGGCAGCGCGGGAATGCTGATCGCCCTGGGCGCGCTGGCCTGCTGGTTGTGGGGTCGGGCCGGTTATCCGGGCGTCATCGGCCTGGTGGTGGCCTGTCTGGTCGCCGCCGCGTTCATCGTCTGGAAACTGGTGCAGCGCCTGCGCACGGAGGCCCCGCCGTTCGCCCACACCGTGGAAGAGTTTCGCAAGGACAACGCATGCCTGAAAAATCGCGATTAACCCGCCTGGCGGAACAGCGTCAACTGCTCCTCCTCGAAGCAGAGTTGCATCGCAACCTGATCACGCTGGAAGCGGAAAAGTGGCGCACCGCCCTCTCCGAATTATCCGCCACCCGCACCCGCGTCACGCACAGCCCGTGGATGCTGGCGGGCGGGGCCGTGGCCGGACTGGTCACCTGGCGGTATTGGCGCAACCTGAAACGATGGGCGCCGGCCGCCCTGTCGGCCTGGCGTTGGGTCCGGTCCATGACCCGGCGTTGAAGCGGGCGGCCGGACGTGGTGCGGATTTTCTAACGAACGCTGCATGGGCATCAAACTGACTTTTCATGGCGCGGCGGGGACCGTTACGGGTTCGGCCTACCTCATCCAAACCAGCCGGGCGGCGGTGCTGATTGACTTCGGCCTGTTCCAGGGTTTCAACAATCACGAAGATCACAACCACATCCCGGCCACCCTGGACGTCGCCAAGCTGGACGCGGTGCTCGTCACGCATGCCCACCTGGATCATACGGGACGGCTGCCGTTGCTGGTGCGGCGCGATTTTCGCCGGCCGATCTACGCCACCGAAGCGACGATTCCGTTGACCGATCTGATCCTGCGCGACTCCGCCCATTTGCAGGCGATGGACACGGAGCGCGCGAATCGCAAGCGCCAACGGGCGGGCGAGCCGCTGCAGGCGCCGCTCTACACGGCGGCGGAGGTGGCGGCCCTCATGCGGCAGTTTCAGGCGGTGCCCTATGGGAAACCGGTGGAGGTGGCGCCCGGCATTCTGGCGCGCTGGGTCGAGGCGGGGCACATGCTGGGGTCCGCCAGTCTGCAGTTGTGCGTGCAGGACCAGGGTATCACGCAGCGGATTGTCTTCTCCGGGGATCTAGGGCCCAAAGGCGCGCCGATTCTGCACGACGCCGTGGGCTTCGACAAAGCCGACATCGTGGTCATGGAATCCACTTACGGAGATCGGGACAACAAACCGCTCCCGGAAACGGTGCGGGAATTTGAGGCGCTCGTCAAAAATGCGGTGGCGCAGCGCAGCAAGATCCTGGTCCCGGTCTTTGCGGTCGGGCGCACGCAATTGCTGCTGTATTTACTGGCCCTGATGTTCCGGCGCCGGGTGGTGCCCAAATTCCCCATCTATCTCGACAGCCCCATGGCCGTGGAGGCCACCAAAATTTACTGGGAACACCTGGACTTGTTTGATGCGGAATTTCAGGCGTTGAACGCCCGGCGTCCGGTGCTCGCGGATTTGGACACGCTGAAAGCCACGCCGACGGCCCAGGACTCCATGGCGTTGAATCCCCTGCCCGGGCCGCTGATGATTCTGGCCGGCGCCGGAATGTGCACGGGCGGGCGGATTCTGCATCATCTGAAGCAAAATCTCTGGCGCGACAACACCCGGGTGTTGATCGTCGGTTATCAGGGCGAGGGTTCGCTGGGCCGGCGTCTGGTGGAGGGCGCGGAGCAG
The DNA here is from genome assembly GCA_029573725.1 of Verrucomicrobiota bacterium. Taxonomy (GTDB): domain Bacteria; phylum Verrucomicrobiota; class Verrucomicrobiia; order Limisphaerales; family JADLHS01; genus JADLHS01. The sequence continues at coordinate 509,250 of JAKQDQ010000178.1, read as the reverse complement.
GTGTCCATCTTCGGGGAAAAAATCGCCGTGCGGGCCACCATCCACACGTTGAACGGTTTCAGCGCGCACGCGGGGCAAACCGAACTGCTGCGCTGGTTTGGTCAGATGGCGCACTGCCGCCCGCGACTGTTCCTGACCCATGGCGAGGCGCGCGGACGCGAACCGCTGGCGCGGCTGATTCAGCAACGCCACGGTGTCATTGCCGAACTGCCGGAGCTGGGGACGGTCGCGCACCTGAACCAGCCCGTGGGGCAGTGTCGGGAGTCTTGTTAATGGCGCATTTATGAGCGACACCGTCTTCACCCGCTGCCCGCCCAAACGCATCGGATTCATTTCCACCCGGTTCCACGGCACGGACGGGGTCACGCTCGAAGCGCGCAAGTGGGCGGACATTTTGAAGAAGATGGGGCACGACTGCTTCTGGATGGCGGGGCTGCTGGATGCGCCCGCCGGCAGCGGTTACACGGCGCCGCTGGCGTTTTTCAACCACCCGCGCGTGGCGGCGTTACAGGGCCGGCTGTTCAGCGTCACCAAGCGGAATCGGGAGATCACCCGGGAAATCCAGACCCTCAAGGACCTGTTGAAGGACGAAATATACCGCTTCATTGAGCAGTTCAAACTGGAGGTGCTGATCCCGCAAAACATCATGGCCATCCCCATGCATGTGGCGCTCGGCCTGGCCATGACCGAAGTGATTGCGGAAACCGGTCTGCCCACGATTGCGCATCACCACGACTTCGCCTGGGAACGCGAGCGGTTCACCCTTACCGCCGTCAATGATTACCTGCGCGCCGCCTTTCCGGCCTCCCTCCCGGGCGTGGAACACGTCGTCATCAATTCCATGGCCCAGAAGGAGCTGGCGCGCCGCTGCAGTCTGCCCTCCGCCATCATTCCCAACGTGCTGGATTATGAAACGCCCGCGCCCGGATTGGATGACTACAACCGGGACGTCCGGCAGGAAATCGGCCTGGCGGATTCCGACTGGTTCATCCTGCAGCCCACGCGGGTCGTGGCCCGCAAGGGCATCGAACACGCCATCGAGCTGGTGCGCCAGTTGAAAGATCCGCGCGCCAAACTGGTCATCTCCCATCCCGCAGGCGACGAAGGCAACGCGTACATGCAACTGATGCGCGACCGGATCGAGGAGGCGAAAATTGATGTGCGTTTCATTGCCGATCGCGTGGGGGAAACACGCGGGCGCACACCGGAAGGCCGGAAAATCTACACGCTCTTCGACGTTTATCCCCACGCGGATCTGGTCACGTATCCCAGCCATTACGAAGGCTTCGGCAACGCCTTCCTGGAGGCAATTTATTTCGGCAAGCCCGTGGTCGTGAACACGTATGCCGTGTACGCGCGGGACATCGGACCGTTGGGATTCCAGATCATTGCCATGTCCCAGTTCATCACCCGCGAAGTGGTGGCGGAAACGCGCGAACTCCTGACCAACACGGCGTTGCGCGCCAACTGGGCCCTCAAGAATTATCAACTCGCCTTGAAGTACTTTTCCTATGCCGTCGCCCGGCGCAAGCTCACCGCCCGCCTGGCCAATCTGTTTGGCGAAGGCTTTTGACCCCCCACGATGCGGACACGCCAGTCTGCCCTCACATGAAGACAACTCCAGCCCTCCTGCCCCTTGCGGCGGCATTGCTGCTCGGCCCCGGCCCGGCCGGGGCCGCGGAACCGCCCCCACCCGGGCCCGGCGCCAAACTGCCCGGGACGGAAACCAACGCCATCCTCGCCACGGTGCCCGACGCCACCACCCGGCCGGTCCTGACCACCAACACCGTCACCATCGCGGGCCGTCATGTCACGTACGTTGCGGAAACCGGAATGCTGCCGCTGCTGAAGTCCGACGGGCGCGCGCGCGCTTCAGTTTTCTACATTGCCTATTCGGTGTCCGACGCCCCCAACGCCCGCCCGCGGCCCATCACGTTTTCCTTCAACGGCGGACCCGGCTCCTCTTCCGTCTGGCTGCACCTGGGCGCGCTCGGACCGCGACGGGTACGGTTAAATCCGGACGGCACCCTGCCCCCACCGCCATTCGGGCTGACGGACAATGAGTTTTCCATTCTCCACGCAACCGACCTTGTGTTCATTGATCCGGTGGCCACCGGTTACAGCCGGCCGGCGAAGGACGAAAAGGTCGAGCAGTTCTTCGGACAATCGGAGGACATCGAGGCGATCGGCGAGTTCATCCGGTTGTGGACGACGCGGCACCATCGCTGGCTGGCGCCCAAGTATTTGTGTGGCGAAAGTTACGGAGTGTTTCGCGCGGCCGGCCTGGCGGACCACCTGCACTCGCGGTACGGCATGTATTTGAACGGACTCATCCTGGTGTCCGGCGTCCTGGATTTTGCCACGCTCCAGGGCGGCGCGGCCGGCGACCTGACGTATCTGCTCTTTCTGCCGACCTACACCGCCACCGCCCACTACCATCACAAACTGCCGCCGGATTTGCAGAACGATCTGGCCCAGGCGCTGGCGGAGGCGCGCGAATTCACGCGCGCCGATTACCCGGCGGCGTTGCTGGCCGGACATGCGCTCCCCGCGGCAGACCGCACCCGAGTCGGCGCCAGGCTGGCGCGCCTGACCGGTTTGCCCGCCGATTGGATCATCGCCCAAAATCTGCGGATTTCACCCGCCGCCTTCCGCAAAAAACTGCTCGCGGAGCAGGGCTTGATTCTGGGCCGGTACGATGCCCGCATCACGGGACGGGATGGGGATGCCGGCGCGGCCAGCCCCGGTTTCGATCCGTCCTACGCCGCCACCTATGGCCCCTTCTCCGCCGCCATGAACGCCTACGTGCGTGAGGAATTGAAATTTGAAAATGATCTGCCTTACGAGATCCTGGCCGGCGTGCATCCCTGGAATTTCGACGCCCGCAACAGCGCGCCAACGGTCTCGGGACGCCTCGCCGGCGTCATGAATCAAAATCCCCACCTGCGCCTGCTGGTGCTGGGCGGGTTGCGCGACCTCGCCTGCCCGATTGACGGCATGCGTTACAGCTTGAACCACATGCCGCTGGCTGGACCGTATCATACCAACATCTTCCATGCAGAATACGCGGCGGGGCACATGATGTACGTCAACCCACCGGACCTGCAGAAAATGCAGCGCGACATTGAAGCGTTCCTGCGCCCATGAGCACGTCCACGTCCCGGAGCCGGCTGAAGCCCATGCGCCATCCGCCCTGCAAGGCCCCGGGCATCGCTCCGGGTGCGTCCGCCGCCACCCGCTGGTGGGGGCTGCTCATCCTGCTGCTCGGCCTCTCGTGGGCCGGTGCCGCCGAATACCATGTCGCTCCGGGTGGCCACGACGCGAACCCCGGCAGCGAATCCAGGCCGTTCGCGTCGCTGGAACGCGCGCGCGCCGCCGTGCAGGAGGCGCGCGCCGCCACCGCCGGCGAAACCGTCACGGTCTGGTTGCATGGCGGTGATTATCTTCGCACCAATGCCCTGGAACTGGGTCCGGCCGATTCCGGCACCCCCAATGCCCCCACCGTCTGGCGCGCCTGGAAACAGGACCGCGCGCGTCTGCTGGGCGGCCGCGCGCTGGGACCCTTTCAACCCGTCACCGACTCCGCCGTCCGGGCGCGTTTTGACGAAACGGCGCGACCCCACATACGCCAATTCGACCTCCGCGCCATGGGCATCACCGGCTTTGGCGAAATGAAGTCCCGGGGTTTTGACCGGCCCACCGCCGTGGCGCATTGGGAATTGTTTTTCGACCATCGGCCGATGACGCTGGCGCGGTGGCCCAATGAGGGGGAGTTCATCAAAATCGCCGGCTATCCGGCCGGTGAAACGGATGCACACGGCGGACAATTGGGGGCGCTGACCAACGGCTTCTTCTATTCCGGCGACCGGCCGCGCCGCTGGCGGGAGGTCGGCGACCTCTGGGCGCACGGTTACTGGGCCTATGACTGGGCGAACTCGTATGAAAGAATCGCCTCCCTTGACCGGGAACGGCGCCTGGTGCGAACCGCGCCGCCCTACGGACACTACGGCTTCCGCAAGGATCAGCGCTTTTATTTCCTGAATATTCTCGAGGAACTGGACGCACCGGGCGAGTGGTTTCTGGAACGCCGGACGGGGAGGATTTATTTCTGGCCGCCGCCCACGCCCAACCCGGCTCCGGAAATCCTGCTTTCGCTGCTCGACCAGCCGTTGCTCAAACTCAACGCGGTCTCCAACGTCGTCTTCCGCGGACTGACGTTCGAAGCCACCCGCGCTCACGGCATCGAAATCAACGGTGGCGCCAATATCCGCATGGTCAGCTGTCTGCTGCGCAACATCGGCAACAGTGCGGTGGTGGTCAGCGGCGGCTACGGCCACGGCGTGGAGGCGTGTGACATTTGGGACACCGGGGATGGTGGCGTGGATTTGAACGGTGGAGACCGGCAAACCCTCGTTCCGGGCGGGCATTACGTGGAGAACTGTCATTTTCAGCGGCAGGGGCGGTGGTCCAAATGCTATGTGCCGCCCATCCACCTGACCGGCGTCGGCCTGCGCGCCTCCCATAATCTGATTCATGATCAGCCGCACTGCGCCATCCTTTTCTGGGGCAACGATCATCTGATGGAATTCAACGAAATCCACCACATCGCGCTGGAAACCGGCGATGTGGGGGCGATCTACACCGGACGCGACTACACCTTTCGCGGCAACCGGATCCGCCACAACTTCATTCATCATACCGGCGGCGTCGGCATGGGCTCGATGGGCGTGTACATGGATGACTGCGTGAGCGGCACGGAGGTGTTCGGGAATGTGTTCCACCAGGTGCACTGGGCCATGTTCATCGGCGGGGGCCGGGACCACCGGGTCGAGAACAATCTGTTTGTGGACTGCGATCCGGCGGTGCGCGTGGACGGACGCGGCCTTGATCCCACCCCGGTCTGGCGCAACATGGTGAACGACACCATGCGCCGGCGGCTGCACGAGGTGCCGCTTGATCTTTATCGGACACGCTATCCCGCGCTCAAGTCACTCGACGCCTATTACGGCCCGCCCGGCGGACCGGCCATCACCGGCGGGGCGTTTCACGGTGTGCCGCCGGAGGGAAATCGCCTCGCGCAGAATGTTTGTGTGGGGAAATGGCTCGACGTCGGCTGGCATGCCACCACCGCCCTGCTTGAGTTAACAAACAACCTGACCAACGCCGCCGGCAGTCTGGCCACACCGCTTCAGGACTCCGCCAGCCTCCGGGATTTTGTGCTGCAGCCGGACTCGCCCGCCTTCGCGCACGGCTTCAGACGCATCCCGGTGGAAGCGATCGGTCTGCGCGATGACGCAGCGCGGCGCGCGGTGGAGGCGCAACACCAGCGCTGAAGCGGGTGGCGGCGCGGCGCGCTCACACCCGTTGCGGCACCACGAAGGGCGCGCGGTAAGGGCGCGTCAGCATGGCGTTCGCAGCGGTCTGCGACGTGAAACGCTCGCGCTTCACATCCAGATTCAGCACCGCTCCCCAGGTCGCCGGGGTTTGCTGCAAGTCCACCTGGTTCGCCCGCAAATGCTCTTCCATGCGGCCATACGCCTCCGCCAGATCGGCGTTTTCGCGCACCTTGGCGCGCAGCGCTTCGGGCGCCAGTGGCCGCCCCAACTGATAGGAGATGTTTGCCGTGTGACACAAGGCGGCCGAGACGTGCCCGACTTCAATGTCCGCGTTCAGGTCGTCTGTTTTCCGGCTGCGCATCGCGTTGATGAAATTGGCGTAGTGATCGCCGCCGCCTTCGAACCTTTTGATCTCTTTGTCATTCTTGTCATAGACAATGGCCTTGTTGTAACTGGGGATCACCACACGGCCGCCCTCACAATCAATCACCACCCCGATGCTGGCCCCGTGATAATTGTCCATTTTGTCCTCGCCGCTCCGGGCCGGCAAACCGCGCACTTCAAAAATCAGCGGGGCGCGCGGGTAGTCCTGATACATGATGAGGGTGTTGGGTGTGGTGCCGTCGTCCACGTAGCCCAGACGTCCGCCCACGGTGAACACGCGGGGCGCCACGGCGTCCTCCCCCAGCACCCATCGCGCAATATCCACCTGATGCACGCCCTGGTTGCCCAGGTCTCCGTTGCCGGTGGGCCAGACCCAATGCCAGTCATAATGCAGATGCTTGCGCATCAACGGCGCCTGGGGGGCCGGCCCGCACCAGAGATTGTAATCCACACTGGCGGGCACGGGCTGGGGCCCCGCCACCTTCCCGATGCTGGGCCGGCGCTTGTAGCACAGCCCGCGCGCGCGAATGATCTTTCCCAGCTGCCCGGATTGCACCCAGGCCACCGCTTCGATCAGCCCCTGGCTGGAACGGCATTGCATGCCACTCTGCACAATCCGCTGGTATTTGCGCGCCGCCCGCACCGCCTGCCGGCCTTCAAAAACATTGTGGGAAACGGGTTTTTCCACATACACGTCCTTGCCCGCCTGCACCGCCCAAATGGCGCCAAGCGAATGCCAGTGATTCGGGGTCGCCAGCGAAACCGCATCAATCTCCGGGTTCTCCAGGAGCTTCCGGATGTCCACGTAGGTGGCGACGGTCCCGCCGGACTCCTGGAGTTTGGCCGCCGCCCGCTCGAGCACCGCCTGATCCGCATCACACACCGCCACCACGCGTACGCCCTTCAATTTGGCGAACCCGGAAAGATGATCGCGGCCGCGGCCATTGAGGCCCACCACAGCCACCCGGATGTCTCCATTGGCCCCCGGCACCCGCAGGGTGGCGGGCGCGGACCGGGTGGCACACCCCCACGTCGGCAACAAACTCGTCGCCGCCGTGGCCAGCATGGAATGTTTCAAAAATGCGCGACGATCCAGCTTTTTCATAGACGTTACTGTTACTTGGATTGAAGAAACTCGGCGAAATGTTCCGCCACCCGGGCCTGCCGCTCATCGCCCTCATGGAGATAAAACCGGTAGCGGAACCTCACGCTCTGCCCGGCTGGAATGACCAGCTGGCCGGCGGTCCGGTCCGGCAAATTCTCAAAATCGTGCCGTCCGAATGGATTGGCGGCAAACAACCCGTAATCCCGCACGTGCCACCAGGTCGGGAAACGCGGATTGTTGGGGTGATCAAACACCGCAACCCCGACGATTTTGCCGTCCACTGGACCATAATAATCACACCACGCCGCGCGTTTGCCCCAGGCCGCGCCATCCCGAACCCCTTCGCTGTTCACGATGTGCCCGCCGGGTTTGCCGGCGTTGTCCTGGTTCGGTTTGACGCGCATGGTTTCCGCCAGACGCAAAGCCATGGTCCCTTCCTTGGTATCACCAAAAGTCACAGCGGTTTTCTCCGCGTGCAGCGTGATCTCAAAATCGAAAATGCGCTCGCGATCCGGACGATTGTAGAACCGCAGCGTCCGGTCGTCGGTACACAACACCGCTCCCTCCCGGGTCACCCAGCGGTTGTGAGATTGAATCACGCCGGCCTCCCGGCCGGATTGCAGGCGGGTGAAGCGCACGTGTTCGATGTGTCCGGCGCGATCCGCCTCGCTCCAAAAATCCTGACCGTTGACGTCGCCATGCGCGTACCAGAAGGAGCGCTGGTGCGGGTGGTCGTGACTTTCCGCCGGAACGGTCTGCATCGGCCAGTTGCGGGTCATCGGCGTCCCGCCCGGCCCCAGCAGGGGATAACAAAACGGACGGGAAACATTCTTGAAGACGTATTCCGTGAACAAGTGGCCGTTGATTTCGACGCGCACCCGATCCGCCAGCGGCGTGACGCGGACGCCCTCCCCATGCGGGGTGGCGCAACCCGCACCCAGCAACAGGCCCAGCAGTCCGCCGAGGCCCAGCACCCGGCGCCCCCGTGGCAACCGGCAGGCGGGTCGCCGGGTCAACCCCCACCGGAGGCGCGCCGCGCCCTGAAGTTCAACCGCATCCACCCTCATTCGTCCATGGCTTGTTTATTCCGGTAAACGGAAACAATTCTGATGCGGCTTGTCGAGGCTCCATTGCGAAAACTTTTGTCCGGGCGGTCAGATCGCCGCCCCGCAGCCGCGACCGCCCAGATCCGGCCGGCGCGCCAACGAACCGAAATTTTTTTGAAACAATGCCGCCCCGGCTGCGTCTAGCAAATAGTCCCGCCAAAGCGGCCGGACCCGTATGAGAAGCACATCACGCGTCAGTTTCGCCGGGCATTTGTTTGCCTATCCCCGCCGGACCCTGCCGCTGATGGTGACCCGCCGGACAGGAGCGGTCTTTGTCATGGGAACCTCGGCCCGGGACCGGATGCACACCCGCCTCTACCAACTGAAGCGCCGCCTGCTCCGTTCCGCACTGGCCACCGCGCCGCAGCCCGAAAAGCTGAAAAGCTTCTGCCGCGCCGCCGATCAAGCCGCAGAACTGGCCTGGAAGACCGACAGTCCGCTGCTGGTGTTCCCGTGCCTGTTTGAAGAATTGCTCATCAAAGCGCAGCGATCCCGCGTCGTCCCGCCCCCGGTTCTCCAGACGGCGACTTCGGTTGATCCCGTCCTCGTTCCCGCGCGCGTCCTGGTCGCCGCCTCCTAAACCCCGCTCCGCCATTCATCCCGTTGCATTGTGGACGGGAAAGGCCGTCCGTCACCCGGGTTGTGGCGCGGCTGCGGCCGCGCGGCGCGCCGGTGTGGTAATTCGCGTTGGAAGCCGTGCCGGTTTTTGCTAAAGTGGCCGCAGCAGACAACCGAATGAGAGGATACCCGTGCCACAAGCCATCATGGATCCCGGCGAGGTCCGCCGGTTTGCCGAGGAACTGAAGCGCTTCAACCTGGAAGTGCAGAGCCGCATGTCGTTGTTGCAAGCCCGCTTTGCCGCGCTGGGAGACACCTGGCAGGACCAGGAGCACGCCAAATTTTCCGAGGAATTTCGCGACACCATGAAGGTGTTGAAAAAATTCATCGAAACCTCCAACCGGCACACGCCGTTCCTGCTGCGCAAGGCCCAGCGCATTGAGGAATATCTCAACCAGCACTGAGTCTTCATGCCTGAGCGCGCCCAAGTCACCTCGCTGGAAGCCCTGGAAGCCTTTCGCGCCAAACTCATCCTCTATCGCAGCAAGGCGCGGAGCGCGCTGGATGAGACCACCGACCTGGTGACGCGCACGCGGTTATGGCTGGAGACGGACCGGCCCACCTACTGGCAGAACCACATCCGCCGCCTCGAACGCGAACTGGAACGCGCCAGACAGGAGCTGCTCAGCGCCCAGCTCTCGGGACTGCGCGACGCCTCGCTCCACCAGCAAATGGCCGTGAAAAAATTGCGCCAGACGATCGCGACGGCGGAGGAGAAGCGGCGCGCCGTGGCCCAATGGCAACGGCAGTACGACACCCGCGTGGAGACGCCCGCGCGGCAGGTGGAGAAGCTCCGTCACTTCCTCGATCACGACCTGGACAAGGCGCTGGCCTTTCTGAACGAAGCGCTGCGCCATCTGGCCGCCTATGCGGAGCTTGCGCCCCCCACGCCCCGGACCACTGCCCCCGGGGAACCTGCGGCGCCGCCGCCCCGTCCGCCCGAATCGCCCCACCCATGAGCGCCATTCAAAACCGCCTGATCAGTCTGACCAACGAATTGAAAGTGGAGTGGGAACAAACCAAACACTACTGGAACGACGCCAAGAGCCGGGAATTCGAGCAGCGCTTCATGAGCGAGCTGACCCCGGCGGTCAACCAGGCCATTGCCACCGTTGAAGCGCTTGAACGCATCCTCACCAAACTCCGCCAGGATTGTGAATAAACCCCGCACCGTTGCGGAAACCATCGCTGCACTGGAACAACTGCGGCAGGAAACGCGCGCCGGTGTTGTCCGCCGCCAGGAACTCGAACACGAGGCCGCGCGCCGCGCCCACCAGCTCCAGGCGCAGGCCGCGCAGGCCGCCGCCGACGACGACGACGGCTGGCAAGCGGAAATCGCCCGCATCGAAGCCCAGGCCGCGCAGACGCGGGAACAACAGGAGACCGTCTGCCGGCAGCGCCAGGAGCGACTGCGCCGCGCGCTGGAAAACGCCCGGCAACAACGCCAGCAAGCCGCCGAACGCGCCGAACACCAGTCCACCCTCGAAAACCAGCAGGGCATCCTGGCCGCCGAACAGCAACGCGACGACGCCCTCCGGCACAACCAGGCCCGCCAAGACCAGTTCAACGGGGAACTGCACAACGAGGAGGCCGCCCTGGACGAGTTGACCCGACAATTCCGCCAACGCCTGGCGGGCCTGGGACGCCTGGCGCGCACGGCGGAGTGCGAGGCCGGGGACGCCCCTCCGGCCGCCACCGCGACTCCGGACGAACTGCTCCAGCAGTTGCGGGAACAACGCGATTCGGCCCGCGCACACCTCGCCCGCTGCCGGGCACTGGGGCTGCCCCAATTCTTCCGGTTTTTCCGCCTCTGGCTGGGCTGGCTGCTGCTGGCCGCGCTGCTGGTTGCCGGGTCGCCGGAACTGCGCCGCCTGGATTTTGCCGCCGTGCCGGCGCGCCTCTGGATTCTTGGCGCGGCGGGATTTCTCGGCCTCTGGGGCCTGTTCGCCCTGACCCGCAACCGGCTGGCCGCGCCGGCGAGGGCGACCGCCACGGCCCTGGCCCGGGCACGCCGGCTGGCCCAGGCATGCGCGCAGGCAGCCACCGTCCATTTTCAGACGGAGGCGCAGCGCATCCAATCCACCTTTGCCGACGCGAGCCGGCAGATTAACCAGGCCTGGAAACAGGCGCATGCCCTGACCCGGGAGGGCCGGGAGCAACGCATCGCTCAACTATACGAGCGGACCGCGCGCTTGCACCAGGTCACGGCCGCGCGCCTTCAACGCCGGCTCCAGGAGCTGGCCGCCGCAAAATCGGAAGCCATCACCCGCGCAAACGCGCAGGCCTCCAGCGCGAAGCAGACCCGCGAAAGTCAATACGCCGCAAATCTCGCGCGCAGTCAGGCAACGCGCACCGCCGGATTGCAGGCGGTCGAGACCCAATGGCAGGCCGTGGTCCTGCCCATCTGGCGCTCGTTGTGCCACGCCGCCGCGGCGACGCAAAGCGCCTTCCCGCCCTGGTCGGCCGACGCCTGGCACCGGCTGGTGTTGCCGGAGGATTTTCCCCCGGCGGTGCCATTTGGGGCGCTCGAGCTGGAACTCGAATCCTTCTGCGAGATCCCGCTCGCCGGGGAAATATCCCTGCCGGCACGCTCCCTGCGCGTGCCGCTGCAACTGGTCGTGCCGCAACAGGCCTCGCTTCTGTTTGAAACCCGGGCGACCAGCCCGGCCCCGATCATGGGGGCGCTGAACAACATCATCCTTCGCCTGCTCACCAGTGCGCCCCCGGGGCGGCTGGCCTTCACCATTATTGATCCGGTCGGGCTGGGCCAGAATTTCGCGGGCCTGATGCATCTGGCCGACTTTGAAGCGCGGATCATTCACAGCCGCATCTGGACGCAGCCGGCCCAGATTGAAGCGCGGCTGGCGGAGCTGAACGAGCACATCGAAAAGGTCACCCAAATGTACCTCCGCAACGAATACCCCTCGCTGGCGGAATACAACGCGCAGGCCGGGCGGCTGGCCGAGAAATACCATTTTCTGGTGATTGCAGACTTTCCCACCGGCTTCACGGAAATCGCAGCCAAACAACTGCAAAGCATTGCCGCCAGCGGCCCGCGCTGCGGGGTGCAGCTGTTGCTGCACTGGGATCAGCGCAAAACCGCGCCCGTCGAATGGGCGCCCGATGAACTGCGCCGCCACGCCATCCGGATGATCAGTCGCGGCGAGGGTTACGCGCTGGCCGGCGCACCGTCGGATGCGGCCCCGCCGGCCCTTGCGCCGGCGGACTGGCCGGGCGTCCAGCTCGCGCTTGAACAGCCGCCGGATGCCGAGCTGGCCACGCGCCTGTTGCAGCAAGTGGGCCAAGCCAGCACCGATGCCTATCGGGTGGAGATGCCCTTTGACGAGGTCGCGCCGGCCGCCGCCGAGTATTGGAGCCTCGACACCACCCAGGAATTGCGCGTGCCCGTCGGCCGCACCGGCGCCACGAAGCTGCAGTACCTGGCCTTGGGCCAGGGCACGCGCCAGCACGGCCTGGTGGCCGGCAAGACCGGGTCCGGCAAATCCACGCTGTTCCATGTCATCATCACCAACCTCGCGCTCTGGTGCGGCCCGGAGCAGGTGGAGTTTTATCTGGTGGACTTCAAAAAGGGCGTCGAGTTCAAAACCTATGCCACCCATCATCTGCCGCAGGCGCGGGTCATCGCCATCGAGAGCGACCGCGAATTCGGCCTCAGCGTCCTGCAGCGCGTGGACGAGGAACTCAAACGGCGCGGCGACCTGTTCCGCAAACAGAACGCGCAAAACATCGCGGGCTACAAAAGCGCGGGCGGCACCGCACCGATGCCGCGGGTGCTGTTGTTGATTGACGAATTCCAGGAATTGTTCGTGGAGGACGACCGCATCGCGCAGGGCGCGGCGTTGCTGCTCGACCGCATTGTGCGCCAGGGCCGCGCGTTTGGAATCCACGTGCTGCTCGGGTCGCAGACCCTCGGCGGCGCCTACACGCTGGCCCGCGCCACGATCGGGCAAATGGTGGTCCGCATCGCGCTGCAATGCAACGAAGCCGACGCCTGCCTCATCATGAACGAGGACAACCCCGCGCCCCGTCTGCTGTCGCGCCCCGGCGAAGCCATCTATAACGACGAGGGCGGCGCGATTCAAGGCAACAGCCCGTTTCAAGTCGTCTGGCTGCCCGATCCGGTGCGCGACCAATGGCTGGGCAAAGTGGCCGCGCTGGCCGCCGCGCGCGGCGTCACCGCCAAACCCATCATTTTCGAGGGCAACGCCCCGGCCAACGTCGCCGATAATCCCGCGCTGCAGGCATTGCTCACCGCCCCGGCGCTGCCCGCCGCCCCCGTTCCCGCCATCTGGCTGGGCGCCCCCAATTCCATCAAGGGACCGACGACGGTCGAGTTCCGGCGCCAAAGCGGCAGTCACCTGCTGATTGTCGGCCAGCGCCCGGAAGCCGCGCTCGGCATGCTGGGCCTGGCCTTGATTGCGCTGGCGGCCCAGCTGCCAAAGGCCGGCGCCCGCTTTCTGATCTTCGCCTCCAGCCCGCCGGATTCCCCCGAAGCCCGCCTGTTGCGGCGCATTGCCGGCTCGCTGCCGCACGAGGTCACCATGCCGGCGGGCGGCGAAACGGAAACGGTGCTGGCGGCGCTGGCGGCGGAGCAGGCGGCGCGCGCCGCCGCCCCCGGCGCGGCGGGGCCGGAAATCTTCGTGCTCGTGCAGGGGCTGCAAAACCAGAAAAAGCTGCGGTTCGACGAGGAGAAAAGTTTTTCCCTGGACGCCGGCGCCGCGGCGGACCCCGGGTTGCAGTTCAACCAGCTCATCATCGAAGGCGCGGGTCTGGGCCTGCACGTGATCGCCACCTGCGACAGCTACAACAACGTGATGCGTTTCCTGAGCCGCAAGGCCGTCAGTGAGTGCGAACGGCGCGTGGTGTTCCAAATGAGCGCCAACGACTCGGCCAGCCTGATTGAATCACCCGCCGCCAACCAGCTGGGCCTGCACCGCGCCCTGCTCTACAACGGCCAGGAGGGCTGGACGGAAACCTTCCGGCCTTACGCCCTGCCCGATTCCGCCTGGCTGGATCAGGCGCAACAGGCGCTCGCGCGGCTGCATGCCTGATCCGGAAACCGCACCGGGGATGAACGCCCCGGCGCCGGGCCCGCGGCGGCCGGCCGCTCAGGGATAACGCATCCGGAAGAATTGTTCCGGCACCGCCGGATCAAACTGATTGGTGAACCAGAAGGTCCCCGTGGGATTCACCAGGTTGGTCAACACCGACCAGTCGGTCAGGTTGGTGGACGTTTGCACCTCCACCGCAAATCCGGGATCGCCGGATATCTGCAACTGCAGGCCGTTCGCGTCCGCGTGGAACGCGGTGAAGTGGAGGGGCAGGCTTGGAGTGAGGATCAGGGCGGCGGGACTGCTGCTGACCGTGCCGCTCGCATTGGTGACCACCACCACATAATTGCCCGCCTGCGCCGCCTGGACGTTCAGGAGCGTGCAGGTGCTGGCGTTGGCCCCGGCAATGTTGGTGCCGTTGCACTGCCATTGATAGGTCAACGGCGGGGTGCCGCCGGCCGCGACAGAGAAGACGACGTTGGCGCCGGTGGCGGCCGCTACCGGCACCGGCGGCGCCGTGATGTAGGGTGGCACGTTGGTGACCAGCCGCTCCACCCGCACGTTGTCCACCAGGCCAAAGCTCAAACTGGCATTATCCGAAATGGAAGCGTAAGCGTCCCAATAACCGATAAAGACATTGCTGGCGGTCAGATTGACTCCGGGCACCGTGGCGATTTTCAATCCATCAATCCACCATTCCACCTGGTTGCCGGTTTTGTTGACGATCACGTCGCGCCAGGCCAGGCCCACCGTGCCGACCGCGAGGGCGCCGGTCTGCTGGGGGTGATTGGCCTGCTGCAGGGCCGGCGCCGTCTGGCCCCCGGGGAACGTGTCGGCGTAATACGGATGTCCGTTGCCGCGCACCTCCGTTTCCGTGCCCCCGGCATAAACGCCGCTGCCCGCCAATTGCACGGTGCCGGCCACGTAGGCCTGCCAGTCACTCGCGGTCACCGCCGAATCGGCCGCCCCGCCCTCCCCGTCCACGGCGAACCACACGCCGTCGGCGCTGCCCGGACTCCACTGCACGTGATCGCCCGTCGTCCCGACGCCGGCGGTGAGATGTTCGGTTGAACCCGTGCCCCCATCCGGCAACGGGCCGTTGACATTGATCCACATGTCAAAATGCAACCGGTAATCGCCGCCAAAACTCTGTCCCACCGGAGAAATGTTCAGCGCCGCCACCGCGCCGTTGGCCAGATTGGCCTCGAACTTCACCCCGCGCGTTGTGCCGCCGACTGAATTGGGCGCGGAAGCAATTCCATCGGCCGCGTAATTGTAATTGAACGTCACGCGCGTGTCGGCCGAACTACTACTCAGAATCCAATTCCCCATGGTGTTGATGTCAAAGTCGTCGCTGAACAACGTCTGCACCGGGGGCAACATCGCCTCCCACAGCACGGGCACGCTCGTCACCTGGCCCCAGGCGTTGGTGATGACCACGTCATAAAATCCGGAATGTCCCGGTTGAAACCCGTTGCGCGTGTAGCTCGAACCGGTGGCGCCCGGAAGGTTCACGCCGTTCAACCGCCACTGATAACTCAACGGCGCGGTGCCGCTGGCCACCACCGTCAGCGTGGCGCTGCCGCCGATGACCACTTTTCCGCCCGTCGGGGCCACCACCACTGCCGGCGGCGCGTTCGTCACCGGGGGCACTCCCAAAAAGTTGAGGATGTTCTGCATGTATTCGTTCCGGCGCGTGGCGCTGGTGAGGGTTTCAAACGGAAACCCGAACACCACCACCCGCCCGCCACCGTTGGCGCCGTCGTATTGCACCGCCGCCGCCCCGGATCCATTGGCATAGTTCAGGGCGGCGACCGCGCCCGCCGCCGGCACGAGGACGTCCGGCGCTTTCACCCAGTAAATGCCGTTGTTGCCGTTGTCGAATACACCGCCGGCGCGACCGGCAAAGATCCCCGTGGCGGTCGCGTTGGCGGTATAGCTGCCGGAATTGTCCGCGCCGAAGCCGGCGCGGAGTTGATTTTGTAGAAAATTGCGATCTGCCGCCGTGGGCCCGGAGGGCCGGCCCAAGTCATAGGCAATGTCCGCGCCGGACGCGAACAACGCGCCGCCGGCGTTCAAGTAGGTGATCAGACGGCTCTGTTCGATGCTCTTGAATGTTTCCTCGGCCGTGCCCTGGTTGCCGGCCGCCCAGATCACCACGGCGTAATTGGCCAGGGCGATCTGCCCGTTGGCCACGGTTTCGTTCTGGCACGCATCAAACGCCCAACCGGCGGCGCTGATCGCCTGGCCATGCGCCACCACGTAATCAAACGCGTTGTTCCAGCGCGGATACACCCGCTCAATGCTCCCGGTATTCCCCGGCCGCCCCCAGTTTTGCGCCGCCACCCCCTGCCGCAGATTGCCCGTGCGGTCCAGGCGGTCAAACGCGTTCACCACCAGCACCCGGGGCGCCCCGGAGTCCACCGCCGTCCGGCATCCCACCGTCTCCGAGGGCATGGACTCGCCGCCGGCATTGGCGGCCGTCACGCGGAAATAATACGCCACGCCGGCGGAAAGGTTGGAAATCACCGTGGAAGTGACGTTGCCCACCGCCACCGGGTTGCCGAAGCCGTAGCCGTTGGTGGAGCGGTAGATCACATAATTCGTGGCATTCTGGCTGCCGCCCTGGCTGGTCGGTGGCGCCCAGGTCAATTGCGCCTGGCCCGGCCCGGTCGCCACGGCGCGCACGTTCGCGGGCGGTTCCGGCAGAAACGCCAGGGGCGCCGGATTGTTGGTGTCGTACTGGTGCATGAACTTGATCACCGCATGCAACGACGCCCGGGCCACCGCCGCCCGGGCCTTGGGGTCGCGCATCAACGCCGCGTCCGAGGCATTGTCGTGAAACGCCACTTCGATGATGGTGGCCGGCATTTCGTAGTTGAAATAGCTGCCGGTGATTTCCCCGTAGGCGCCGGTGTAGGTCACGCTGTTGCCCCGGTTGTACCAGGCATACTCGAGCGGCGGGGAACCCAGCGCCACCAGATCGTCGTTGACCTCCTTGCCGCAGAGGTAGGCCAGCTCGCTCTGGTAAGGCGTGGGCGTGCCGGTGATCAAACCCACCACCCCGCGCCCGCCGCCGGCGTTCGAGTGGAAGCTGATGTGAATCCGGTCCAGGACCGTCCCGGCCGCCTCGCGGTTCATGTGCGCCGACATCTTGGGCGGCGCCGACCAGCTGTCGCTCTCGTCCGCGCCGGACCCGTCGTACAACGAGCTGGACTGTCCCTGGCCGAGGTTGGCCTGCACCCAGTAGCGCATGTTTTCCTCCTCGCGCGGATAGCCCGAGACGCCGCTGCCGCGGTTGACCGACCCCATGCCGTTGCCGAACCGGATGGCATCGGCAATCACCACGTTCCCCTGCGGCGACCCGCGCAGATTGCTGACCACAACGGCGCCGAGAGCCGCATTTGCTCCCGCGTTGAAATAGTATTCGCCCAGATAAATCCAGCCGTTCCCCACCATGTGATGCGGAATGCGCACCTGCGCCTCCCCGCCGGTATGGCGGATGCGGTAGAGCTGATCGCCGCGATCCGAACCGTTCAGCACCCAGGTATACACCGGATAAAAACCGGCGACGGGCAGGTTCGGCGTGTAGGTGGCGGTGGCCGTTTCCGTCGCGCTGAGCGAGGCGAACCGGTAGGGCACATCCCCGGCCGACCCCCAAAACACGGTTTGCGAGCTGTCCGACCAGCTGCCCGCAAAGGTCACGCCCGGATCATCGTTGTCCAGAATCACCTCGTTGGTTTGATGGCCCAGCGGTCGGAACGAAACCACCGTCGCCCCGGCATTGAAACAGTATTGCGCAAAAAAATTGAGCTGATCCAGGTTGCCGTAATCCTCGTTCATGTCGTTGCCCACCCCGCGTTGCAAACGCCAGTAGTTCGGATCGTACGTCCAGCCGTGCCCGCTGTTCATGTAAACAATCCGTCCGCTTAAGGCGCCCTGGTGTTGTTGCACGGACGAAGCGTAAGCGCCAAACAACGCGGCTTCGGCCGGAGGCGGCGCCGACACCGGGGGCACGTACCCCTCGGAAACCTCCGGCGTCTGCGCCGCCAGCATCTCCTCGGCCGACACTTCAACCCAGCGATCCGCCGGGCCGGACTCCGGCTGGCTCGCGCCTCCGGCCAGCGGCAGCAGCAGACCCGCAAAAAACAACAGCCCGATGCGGACCCGCAGCCGGGCTGGACGACACGCAACCACAAAATGACGACACATACGCAACTCGAATTCCAGATTGACGCCCGCCATCCTACCCCAGTTTGGGCCGGTCACCAAGCCCGTTCCCGCAAATCGGCAAACATAAAGATGCCATTCCACCGGATGATCTCCGCGCCTCCTGCCCCGGGCGGCCCCGGGGGAATTTCCGCCTCACCGGGCCTGCGCCGGTTCGTGATAGGGTTGATGGGCGCGATACAACTTCTGCAGTCCGGCATTGCGCGCCGCCAGGTCGGGTTGGCCGCCTGCGGTGGCCAGATCAATGGCCTTTTGCGCCGTGGCCACCGCGTCCTCGAACCGGCCGGCCTCGGCATAAGCTGCGGCCAAGGTGCCGAGGAACAGCGGTTGCCGATGGCGGGTCAGTTCGCAGGCGCGTTCCGCCAGGGCCACCGCGCGCTCCCCGTTGCGCAGTCCGGGCTCGGGACAGATGGTCAGCAACCAGGCCAGGTTGTTGTGGACTTCCGCCGAGGGCGGCGGCGTGGCCAGCACGGATTCATACGTGGCGATGGCCGCCGCAAAGTCGCCGGCCGCCTGGTATTGCTCCGCCAGCAACAGACTGAAGGAGCGGTCCGCGGGAAAATCCCGGCGCAGTTCCTGCAACTGCTGCACCGCATTCGTCTGCGCCAGCACCCGGGTGAGTGCCTGGGTCAGGCCCGCCTGCGCTTCCACATCCTCCGGCACGGCCGCCAGGAACAATTTATATTCCCGGACGGCGGCCCCGGGTTGTTGCAGCTTGTCGTAGGTCTGCGCCAGGTTGAAATGCGTGATGGGCAGTTCGGGCGCCTCGGCAAGCACCTGCTGCAACAGCGCCAGCGCCTCCGCAGTCCGCCCCGCCCGCAAACGAATCACCGCCAGGTTGTTCCGGGCGCTGGGCAGTTTGGGATAAAGGGCCAGGGCGGTCTGGAATTCCGTTTCCGCCTCGGCGTCCCGCCCCTCCCGGGTCAGTTCCTCCCCCAGCCCCTGATGCGCCATGAAATTGCCCGTCGTCACCGCGAGCGCGTGACGGAACAAGGTCTTGGAATCGTGCCAGACCCGGCTCTGTTG
Organism: Verrucomicrobiota bacterium; assembly: GCA_029573725.1. Classification (GTDB taxonomy): domain Bacteria; phylum Verrucomicrobiota; class Verrucomicrobiia; order Limisphaerales; family JADLHS01; genus JADLHS01. Next base: position 490,373 of record JAKQDQ010000178.1, on the reverse strand, counting down.
GTAGGTGCGCACGCCCAAGACCAGCAGCCATCCGCCCAGCAACACCCTCCCCCAATACGCCCCCTTGGAACGCCGATTAAAAACCGCCGTCAGCGGCCAGATCAACGCCAGACTCCAGCCCAGCGAAGGCAGGTACGTGTAACGATCCGCATGCGCCTGCAACCCCGCCTGGGCCAGTCCGCACACGGGAAAAAGCACCACCAGATACCAGAGCCAGCCCACCGTCAGCTCCGGATGCGCGCGGCGCGCCCGGACGGCCAGAAAACTCAGCCCCAGCAGCACCACGCCCGCCACGATCAATGTGCCCGCCGGCCACACGCGCAGCGGATAAAACATGGCCAGTCCCGCCGGCCAGAAAAACTGGCGCACATAAACGAAATACGTGTGCAAAGCATTGGCCGCCCGCGCCGACCACGGCCAGTCGCCCAGGGATTGAATGGCCTGCTGCTCAAACTGCGTCCGCCACGTCAGCCAGGCCATGCCGCCCACCAGCAGGAAGAACGGAATTTTCTCCGCCACCAGCCGCCCCGCCGCCCGCCACGGAAAAGCGCCGCGCACCCATTCCAGGCGGCGCAACGGCCACCAATCCAGCAGCAACAACAGCGCGGGCCACGTCACCAACATCGGCTTGCTCATCAATCCCGCCCCAAAACACACCAGCGCCGCCCCATACCAGAGCCGGGGCGACTCCGCCCGCCGCGCCGCGCCGTCCGCCGCCGTCCGCCGGGCCTGCGCGTAGCCCCAATACGCCAGCAACGTCAGCAGACCGAAAAAGGCGCTCAACACATCCTTCCGTTCCGACACCCAGGCCACCGATTCCACGTGCAACGGATGCAGCCCAAACACCGCCGCCGCCACCGCGCTCGGCCACAGCGCACCGGTCAACGCCCGCAGCAGCGCAAAACCCAGCAGCACGTTCATCACGTGCAACCCCAGGCTGGTCGCGTGATGCCCCGCCGGACGCAGCCCGTACAATTCCACGTCGGTAAAATGACTGAACCACGTGAGCGGATGCCAACTGCCCATGAACGCAGTGGAAAGCGCCCATTTGAGCCCCTCCCACGTCCAGCCGTTCGCGACGATCCGGTTCTCATACACGTAGCGGGTGTCGTCGAAGTTGACAAAATGTGCCTGAAGCGCAGGCAGGTAAGCCGCCGCCACCCCGAGGACCAACAACAGCGACAACCGCCAGAAAGAACGGTCAAAGATGGAATAGAATGCCGGCTTGACGGTCATGGTTCGAAAGGTTTCATCTGCGGATTGAATGAAGGGACATCCGACGGCGAATGTCACCAACCAAGTTGCTCGATGTTCATGGCGCTGATTCCATCGCAATCACTGTGATCAACCGCCAGCCGCTTTGTCGCCTGGATCTTGTCCGTCGCGACAGCGTGCCGGCAATCATGCCCCCGGCCACCGCGCCTGCCCTTGCCGTGAGCCAGTCGCCGCGCCGCTTCACCGGCATCTGGCCGGACCGTTAAATGGCCTCCGGCAACCGCCGGGAAAACCCCGGCCAGGCCATGGGTGCGCGTTACCTCGCGTGCCCGATGCAGACGCATCCGGATTTCCGGACCAATCCAGACAGCGACAATTGCGGAACTGTCCCTGCAAACCGTCATCGTGCCTCGCGATCTGCGCGCCATGCCGCCCGAATGACTTCCCGCTTAACTTCAACTGGAGAAACGAGCCGCCCGTCGGCGGACTGAACCGGCTGAACCACAGCCATATCGTTTTCCACCAATTCAGCACCGCGCACCGCGCCATCCGGTTGCCGGCGAACGCCAAACGTGGCCGTGGATCGAAATAACTCCAGGCGTGTCAACCGCCCCGTATCATCCGCCGCCAACTTCACGGTACGATTATCCCACTGCAGGGCAAGTCTTCAAGGAAACTTCAAAGTTCTGTGGAACGTGAAATTGTCCTCAGCGTCAAAGTGGCCGGGCGGTTTAATGGCCAGACCACAGAAGCAGGCGAAGGAAGAACCACCGAGCAACCGAAACGCAGAGGACGGATGGAGCGGGCCGTCCCCGGCACGTCGCAGCCCCTCATGGGCCGACGGCGCGCGCGGAGTGACGCGTCCCACCTGTTGCAGCTCCCGGAATCCGAGGCCGCGCGCGAGGGCGCGAACGACCACCGTCCGCGCCGGCGATGCTCCGCCATTTCCCATTCCCTTGCCCTTGATTCCCGCGCCTTTCCGTTTGCGTATGGTTTGCGACGCGGTGGAACGGAGCCCCTTCAAGGCACAAAAAAAAGAGCCGCTCCGAAGAGCGGCTCTTGAAAGAAACCGATTAGATTACTTGCGGCGGCGGAAGATCAACAGTGCCGCAGCGCCCAGCCCGGCCAAGGCCATGCTGGTCGGCTCGGGAACGGCAATCACCATCCCAGCCGGGAACACAGTGTTCACGGCAACCGGCAATCCTGGAGGCAAGGCCGTAGGATCACCCGTGGCAGGAATTGTGAAGATAGGACTCCAACCCGTCGGAGCACCTTGATTCACAGCGTCCGCCCAAGTCGGAGCGGTTCCCAGCCAGCCACGCACCACCAAAGCGGCAGCTCCGCCAGGCGAGATGGAAGGAATGGTCACAACTCCAGCCGCGAAACGGCCCGGAGCCAAGAAGCGCGCAGCGCCATTCTCAGTGATGTTCGCACCAGCGACATTCAACGTCGGCTGAAAGAGGTTCAAGTCCGTCGTTCCAACCGGTGCCCACAACAATTGGACAAAGCCACCGTTGGCGGGTGCTGGAACCAGCGCACTGCCGTCACCTGGGTCAACCATGACTATGGAGGCAGCGTTGTTATTGAAGCTAACCGTGCCTTGAGCGAAGGCCATGGTGCTGGCAGCACCGACAGCCATTAGTGTAATGAGGGTTTTTTTCATATTTGTGTATTTTTAGCTTGTTTCGACTAAATTCAAATTACGGATTCAACGTGACTTCCCAGTTCAGGGCCGCCCCGGTGTTGTTGTAAAAGAAGCCTTGAGCCACGCCGATTGCTGGACCATTCGGATCGGCGGAGGTCCAGCCCAATCCTCCGATATAGTCAATCGTATCCCAAGCGCTACCCGCCCAGACAAAGATCGCATCCGAGTCATTTCCCACAGTTGAACCAGGATAATTTCCAGCGACTGGAACCTTGCTGCCCACCAGGCTCAATCCCGGAGACAACGTGGTACTCGATGTGCCGGTTTGAACTTCACCGACAAACGTGATCGTCTGATTGCTCGTCGCACGGACAAAGAAGCCTTGGCCAAGAGCGATGTTCTTCGGTTCACTCCAACCAACCCCATCCAGCCAGTCAATGCTCTCCCAAGCTGTCCCACTCCAAGTGAGGCACTGCGAGCTGTCCGAACTTCCGTCCGCGAGCTTCACGATATTCGAAACATCATAATTCCCGTCGGAGGGTTTCAGGGGGTTTGACAAGAGCGCGTACTGGTTGGCGGTCAGGTCAACATTAACGTAGCCAACGATATTCAGAGAATACACATTGGACTGCGCTGTGGAGTACAGAGCTCCGGCCGCAATGAATGCTGCGGCAGCAAGTATGGTTTTTGTTCTCATAGTTTGTATGGTTTTTAGTTACCGTGTGCGCATGACTATCCCAAAAGGGGGACAAAGCGTCAATAGTTTTTTGAAAAATTTTTGAACAAAATTTCCCGCCGAACCACCCAGCGCAACCTGCTGTCCACCAGTCGGTTGCAAAATGTCTCCCGGATATTTTCCTTCAGTATTTTTACCGAGGCCGCCGCTCAAGGGGGACAAAAATTTCGTGTCCCCATCGTCAGGACGGAAAATTTCCTGCCACGGCGGCGTGGATCATGATTTCCGCAATTTCCGCCACCGGCCGACCCTCCCGCACCTCCGTCCCTCGCCCCACCCGCTGGGGAGAGGGTGGCCGCCAGGCCGGGTGAGGGGTGTAGCAACACCATACATCAGGCGCTCAAAGCCGGCCCAGACGCCACCCGCCAATCGGTCACGAGACTTTGCCCCTCGCCCCATCCGCTGGGGAGAGGGTGGGTTCCGCTGTGTCTCCTCACGCGCAACTGTGCCTCTGGCCATCCGCCGGGCTGAGGGGGGCGGGCGGCCCGCATTTTCCGATTCCGTTCCGCGGGAATGAATTGCGCCCTTGCATGTGCGGTGGACCGCGCCCACTCTGAACCGGCTATGGAAACGGCAGAATGGACGGCGGTGGACCGCTACATCACCGACCGGCTGATCCCTCCGGATGCGGTGCTGGACGAGGTGGTGGCGTCCCGGGAGGCGGCGGGTCTGCCGGCCATCGGGGTTTCGCCTCCGCAGGGCAAATTGTTGCAGTTGCTGGCGCAGGCGCAGCAGGCGCGGAACATCCTGGAAATCGGGACGCTGGCCGGTTACAGCACGCTCTGGCTGGCGCGGGCGCTGCCGCCCGACGGCCGGCTGGTCACCCTGGAAGCGGAACCGCGCCATGCCGCCGTGGCCCGGGCGAATTTCCAGCGGGCCGGTCTGGCGGCGCGCATCGAGTTGCGGGTCGGGCCCGCGCTGGAAACCTTGCCGCAACTGGCGGCCGCCGGCCGGGGCCCGTTCGATTTCATCTTCATTGACGCCGACAAGGAAAATTATCCGGCGTACTGGGAATGGTCGCTGCGGCTGGCGCGTCCCGGGACGTTGATTGTGGCGGACAATGTGGTGCGCAACGGGGCGCTGGCCGATCCGCACAGCGCGGATCCGCGGGTGCAGGCGATGCGGCGGCTGCACGAGCTGCTGGCCGGCGAGGCCCGGGTCAGCGCCACCACCCTGCAAACCGTGGGCAGCAAGGGGTATGACGGCTTCACGCTGGCGCGCGTGCAGGCGGACGCACCATGAACGTCGCCCCGACCCTGATCCGGGCGGCGCAGGAACTGGCGGCGCGCGTGGATCGCCTGCGCTTCAAGCGGCCGGTGGCGCAGGTGTACAATCCCCTGGACTATGCCTGGCAGCCGTATGCGGAATATCTGCGGCGCTACGCCCGCGGCCGCAAACGGGTGGTGTTCCTGGGCATGAACCCCGGTCCGTTTGGCATGACGCAGGTGGGCGTGCCGTTTGGGGAGGTGGGCATGGTGCGGGACTGGCTGGGCATTGAGGCGGCGGTGGGCAAACCGCCGCGGGAACATCCCAAGCGGCCGATTCTCGGCTTTGCGTGCCACCGTTCGGAGGTGAGCGGCCGGCGGTTATGGGGCCTGTTTGCCGGGCGTTTCGGCCGTCCGGAACGCTTTTTTGCGGAGCATCTGGTGGTGAACTATTGTCCGCTCACCTTTCTGACGGCATCCGGCGCCAACCTGACCCCGGACAAACTGTCGCGGACGGAACAGCAGCGGTTGTTTGCGATTTGCGATGTCCACCTGCGCCAGGTGCTGGCGGCGCTCGAACCGGAATGGCTGGTGGGCATTGGCGGTTTCGCGCGCCAGCGTGGGGCCGCGTGCGGCGCGGCCCGGCAGTTGAAGGTGGGACAGATCCTGCACCCGAGTCCGGCCAACCCGCTGGCGAACCGGGGCTGGGCGCCCACGGTGACCCGTCAGCTGGTGACCCTGGGCGTCTGGAAACCTTGAGCGGTCCCCGCCCGGTCCGCGCGGGCGGAGCGCCGTCCGCTCACGGGGCGGGCGCGGTGACCACGCGGAAATACCGGGTGGCTTGCTGGGCGGACCAGGGCACGGACACCGTCAGCACGCCGTTTTGCGCCGGCGCGGGAATTTGCTGCACGTCCTCCCAAACGCCCCCGGGCGTCTCCGGACGCGCCTGCAAGACATAGGCGCGGGTGGAGACGGCGTTGAACTGCAACTGCACCGCCGGGGCGGGAAGCGGGATGAGGGCGACGCCGACCAGCCGCAACACACTGGCCGGGTCGCGGGGGTCGGTGTCCGCCAGGTATTCCTGGTAATTATCGTGGCCATCCTGATCGGGATCCGCCGTTGCCCCGCTGAGGGCCGGATTCTCCAGCTCCGCCGGCGTGAAATGCAGGGCGCGCCACGCCGCAAAGGTGAGCCCCTGCACGGTCACCGCCACGTCGTCCGTGGCGGACAACCCGCCATCGCTGACGGTCAGACGCAGCACGTACGCGCCCGGCAGCGAAAAGGTCGCCGTCGTCTGCAGCGCGTCCGGCGCGGCAAAGGTGACGCTGCCCGGACCGCTGAGTTTCGACCAGTTCCACGTCAACTGGCCGGGAGGCACGGGCAAACCGTCGTCGGCCACCTGGCCGGCGAGCGCGGCGGCGGCGCCCAGATTGACCGCCTGATCCGGGCCGGCCTGGGCGGTGGGGCCGGCATTGGGCGGATAGCCGCTGCCGGTCAGATACAGGTTGAATCCCAGATCGGAACTGGAGCCGCTGATCTGATGGATGCGCACGGCCAGCACGTTTTCGCCCTCGACCAGCAGGCCGGGATCAATGGCGTGTTCGAAGAAGGCGGCCTCGTCCGCACCGGCGACGGCGCTGGTGGCGAGGGTGGTGGCGGTGGGATCGCCATCGGGCATGTTGCTGCGGAACACCTCCTGCCCGTTGAGATAGACGATGCCTCCGTCATCGCGCAACAGGCCGACCTTCAAGGCGGTGACGGCCGCCGCCTGCTGGACGGTGAACCGGTGGCGGAACCAGGTGGTGAGGTGGCGGTGGCCGGGATCGTTGCCATAGCCCACCACCGTGACTTCGCCATCGCTGCCGTAGCCCAGCCGGGCCGGGCCGCTGGCCCAGGCCGCATCATTGAAGGCGGGCGTGTTCCAGTTGGCCGGCAAATCCCCGCCCAGGTCGTAATACTTCCAGACCGCGCCGGCGGGGACAAAAGTGAGCGGGTTCACCGCGCGGGTGAGCGTGAAAACCACCTCGCTGCTGGCGACGAATTCGCCATCACTGGCGGACAGCCGCAACTGGTAGATGCCCGCCCCGGGAAAGTACACGGTGGTGTTGGAGGCGGTGGCGTCGGCAAATTGCACCGGCGCCGGCCCGCTGAGTTGCGACCAGGCGAGGGTGAGTTGTGCCGGGGCGGGCACGCCATCATCGGTGGCGCTGCCGGCCAGGGACACCGCGACGGGCGCGTTCGTATAACTCACCGTCCGGCCGGAGCCGGCACTGACGAGGGGCGGCCGGTTCCCGGTGTTCGCCACGCCGGGGGAAGGGGCGCCCGGACTGCTGCGCCAGTTGATGGGGTCATTGCCGTAGGCGGCCACCTCCAGCCGCTCCAACGAGCGGCCGCTGCCGGCAGGCAGCTCCGGCCACGGCGCCTGGACGCCGTAACGGACCTCGTCCACCACGATTTCGGGCACGAGCGGCTGGCCGTCCGCGCCCACATCGGGGTCGTCCGGGCGCAACAGTTGCAGGCGCTCGCCGTTGGCCTGCAGGGTGCCGGGGAACGGGCCAAAGATCGGCACCTGCGGCGGCACACCGTAGCTGGCGCGGAATCCGGCGGGATCACCGGAAACCACCAGGAGATAACTCTGCGGCGGCAGCACGGTGTTGGTGGGAAACGAGAAGCCGATGCCGTTGATTCGCCAGGTCAAATCCGGATGCGCGGAGTTGAACAACGCCACCGGGGCAGCGGTGAGATTGAACAATTCGACAAACTGCGCCTGCCCGGGCAAGGGCGCGCAATGAATCTCGCTGATCACCACTGGTCCGACCCGCGGCCCGGCGTTGGCGGCGCCGAGCGTGGGAGTCTGTTGCGCGGGATAGTCCGCCGCGCCGGTGCTGAGCAGATGCCGGCCGAAGGAAACGCCGTTGGCGGCGGCGCCAAACGCAAAGCCGTGGCTGTAGCCGGTGAGCTGGCCGGACGCATCGCCGGAAAACAGATAAATTTCCTCCCCGTGCGAACTGAGGCGGAAACTGGGAGGCACGCCCGGCACGGGATTGAAATCCGTTTCGTCAAACACCACGTAGCCTCCCGGCGGAATGAGGGTGGGGGCGGGAATCCGGAATTGCCGGGGGGTCAGCCGCTGATCGCTCAGATACCAGTCCCCCACATCCACCGCGGCCGCCGTCGGGTTGTGCAGTTCGATGGCATCCAGTTGCGGCGGATCCGTGTGGGTGAGGATTTCGTTGATCACCACCGGAGGCGTGTTCAACGGGGGATCATCCTGTCCCGGCGAGCCGCCCGGGGCGCTGCTGCTGCGCCAGTTGGCCGGGTCATCGGGATCGGGATTCAGGTTCGGGTCCAGCGGCACGAGGGAGAAGCCCTGGCCATCGGGCGCCGCCGGCCAGGGCGGGGCGTCGGAATACTGGACCGAGAAGATCGGGGTGCCCACCGCATGCACCAGGGTCAGGCGTTCGCCGGTGTTCGCCAGGCGTCCGGTGAACTGGCCCGCCACCGGCACGCCCGGATGGCGGTTGGTGAACGCCGCGACGTCGCCCGCCAGCACGAGGAAGCCGCCGGGAGAAAGCCGCGTGCCCAGGGGAAACGTGAACTGCACCCCGGCCGTGAACTGCACCCCGCTCAGGTCCAATTCCTCGGGGCCGGTGTTCTTCAACTCCAGAAACTCGAGCTGGCCCTCGGAAAACTCCTCCGTGGCGGGCGGATGATACATGATCTCCGTGACGAGCAGATCGGTGAAGGTCTGGATGACGGTAAAAGTGGCGTCGCTCAAGGCGCTCCAGGTGGCGGCGTTCAAGGCGCGGGCCTTGACCTGGGTGCTTTCGGCGAGGGTGATTGGCCCGGTATAAATCTGGGCGGTGGGAGAGGGTGCGCCGCCGGACAGCCGGGGATCCGAACCGTCCAGGGTGAAATAAATGGTGCCGGCGGACGCGGACAGCGTCAGCCCGAAGCCATTGGTGATGGGGCCGCCGAACTGGTTGAAGACGGGCGCGGCGACATTGGGATACAGGCCGGCGTTGCGCAGTTGATTCAGGACCACCGCCGTGCGCTGCGGCAGGTAGTTGTTGAGCCGGTCATTCACCGCGTTCAACCAATTGGCCCGGGTCAGGGGCGGTTCGCCCTTGGCGTCACCCCACCGGGCGGATTCCCCCACCACCGCCCGGTCAATCTGGCCGGTGCGCTGCAGGAACTGCTCCTGGACGCGCAACGGGGTGAGCACGCCGTTGTTGAAAAAGTGCCGTTGCACGTGGTCGGCGACGCGCAGCCGGAATTCCGCGTTGGCCATCAACCGTTGGAAGAGCCACTGCGGATTGCTGTACAGAACGGAGGAGTCGCCGGCGGGATACGGGCCCAACCGGTTCTGGTTCACATCCAGCAGGGTGTGCTCGGCGTCATGGATGAAGAACCGGAAGCCCTCGGAGCCGAGGCGGTTGCGGACGGCGTAAAAATTATTGGGCTTGTTGTTGCCGATGAAATTGGAAATGGGCGCATCCAGATTGCCGCCGTAGTAGATGATCAGCATGTAATCAATCAGGTTCGGCACATCGAGCAGGTTGGCGAAGGCGGGGTTGCGGGTGCCATCGGGGTTGTTGCCCTGCACCAGCTGATAATTGGCGGCATTGGTGAAGCCGGCCTGGGCCAGCTGGTAGAGCTGCGTCCACGCCTCCAGATTGCCGTCGGTGGCGTTCACCGTGTAGGGGCCGGCCTCGACCTTGATCACGTCGTAGTCGTCCTTGTTCCCGCCCCAGTAAGTGGCGGCGTAACTGGCCTCGGGCCGTTCGCACGTGTTGTACAATCCCCAGTACTGGCCGTTGATGTAGAGGTGATAATAGTCCCCGCGCTCCCCGGCGTGCCCCATGGCCAGCTGCCAGTCCCGGTTCAACTGGTCGCGGACAAAAATGCCCCGGCTGTCATGTTCAAAGCTCCAGGAGTAGTTCTGGAAGGTGCGCAAATCCACGCTGTCAAACGTGTCGGCGCCGCGCTCCCCGAACAGCGGATATTCCAGCTTGGCCGCGCCGTATTCCGAACGGAAGAAGAGCCGGAACGCGTGTTTGGGATTGGCGGTGCTGCGACTGTAGCCGCCGCGGATCCGGATGCCGGCGGGCACCTGGAAACCGGGCGTGCCATCCGGGTGGATCAATTCCACGGAACACGGCCGCTCCCACGCCCGCCCGTCCTGTTGCGGATTCGCATAAATGCCGGTCGTGGGATCGAACAGGTCGGCCAGGTTCATCACGATGGAAAAACTGGGAATGGTCTTGAGATCGTTGGTCAGCGTGGCGGCGTAGGGGGGAGCGGTCGTTACATTCGGGTCCATGCCGTAATCCACCACGTTCGCCCCCCAGCTGGACGGCCAGCCGGGCGGCGCGGCGCCGGTCGGGGATTGCTGAATGATGTCGGCCGGAAAAAGGTACGTGTGCGTGACCCCGGGCGACGGCGCCGACTCGTCCAGAAACGCCGCGGCGCGGAGCACGGTCGTCCGGTTGATGGGGAGCGGGGCGGTGTACACCAGCCCATGGGTCAGGGTGGGCGCCGTGCCGTTGGTGGTGTAACGGATGGTCGCCCCCGGCGTGGCGGTGGTCAGGGTCAGATTGAATGGCGCGTCAAAGAAGCCGCGTTCGACGCTGAACTGCGGCGCGGCCACGAATCCCCGCACGCCGCTGCCGTTCATCGCGCCCGGGGTGGGCAGGGTGAAATAAAGGTTGCTGAGCGCCTGGGACCGGTACTCGATCAACTGCGGGCCCAGCAGGAAATTGACGTCGTTGGCCGTGACATTCAGGCCCTGAACGGCCAGCACGTTGTCGCCGGTCACCAGGAATCCCTGCGCGCTGGACAAGTCGAACTCGGTCGCGGCCAGGCTGGCGGCCACGGTGCGACTGGTGGTGGCGAGGGAGTTCCATTGCGGGGTGGCCGGCGCATGGCGGCGGGCCACCTCCTGCCCGTTCAGCCAGGCGACGAAGCCGTCATTATCCTGCACGCGCAACACGAGGGATTCGAGGGCGGCGGGATCCACCAGGTGGAAGGGCAGGCGAAGATACACCGAACCATTCACCCCCTTCATCTGGGTTTCCACATCGGTCGCAATGGCCGGGCGCAGGCTGCCGCCGCCGCCGCCGGTCACGGGCACCGCCCGCACGGCCAGTCCGCCCCCGGCGGTGTGGCCCACCAGGCGGAAGTTCGCGCTGTCCCAGGCGGACCGGCTGCCGGGCGCCGCAAACAGTTCCAGCTCCGCGCCTCCCCCGCGTTCGTAAAAAACTAGGCGCAGCGGATAATCGCCGGCGGCGGGGAAATTGAAGGTGGCCAGCGTGTCGCCCGGCGCCCGCTGGTTGGGATACGTCATGGTGAAGGTGTCGCCGATGCTCAAGTGAAAGCCGTCGTCGCTGTTCACGCCAAAGGTCCACTGACCGGCACTGGGAATCTGCAGGGTGGCGGTGACCTCCACCACGAAATCGTCCACATCCACGCCCGGCGCCAGGCCCGGAAACGTCAGGTCATCCCCATAATGACCGGCGTCGCCGGTGTTGAGATAATTGATGAGCGAGACATTTTCGCCCGTCACACTGACCTGTTGCGCGGGATCGAGCAGCACGCCGTTGGCGGTGGCCAGGCTGTCCACGATGACGTTGGCCTTGAAGCAGCGCACCGCGAATCCGGCCACTTCGGTTTCGTACCCCAGTCCCGTGGTCCCCGCCGACCAGGTGGAATCGTTGAAGCCGCGCTGGAGCCACGTGCTGCCAAGCGCCCCATTGGCGGGCACGTGATAACGTCCGCCAGCGCCGGCAGGCAACAACACATTGGTGGTGATGAGCTGCCCCCGGCCGTAGGAAACATCGCGGAATTGCGGCGGAAACTGCGGCGCGAAGGCGCTGGCGACGGTGGCCCCGTCGGGCTGGATCAGCGCCAGGTATTCGCCTTCGGCGCTGAGACTGAAATTGGCGTGCAACGGCAGCCCCGGCACCGCGCGGTCCTTGCCGGAGGCAAAAACGAGCAACCACCCATGCCCGGGGAGCGTAACGGCGGGGAGGCGCCATTTGGTGGGCTTCGAGGCCTTGTCGGTCAGAAACCAACCGTTGAGATCCACGGGGCTGCTGCCGGTGTTTTGCAGCTCGATCCAGTCGGGAAAATCCCCGTCTTCATCGGCCAGGGTTTTCCCGTTGCTGGCCATGAATTCAGAGATGATGACCTGCCCGAGGGCGGCCGGGGAAATCAGGGCAAGCGCCACCGCCAATAATCCGTTCCGCCATTGGCGGCGGCGGCGCATCGGGTTGTACATCATTGGGGAAGTATATCGCAGTCGGGTTTCGTGGCCAGCCGGGGATCGCTTGCGGGGGCGCTTTCCCGGAGCGCACCGGGCCGGGGCCTCCGGGTCTTCCCGGGGAAACCGCGCGCAAACTCCGGCATGGAAACTTCGGATGAGCCGATGACGGCCAGCCGTTGGGGTTCGGGAACCCGGCCGGATTCCCGAACCCCGCCGGTCATCACTGGATGTGGAGCCGATAGAACCCGCTGCCGGCGGCGGTGGAATCGGTCACCGACTTGACGGTGCCGTCACCGCTGACCGGCGCGCCCAGCGGCTGCCAGATGGCGTCGGCAAGGCTCTGCTTGCGCTCCACCTGATAGGTCCGGCCCGACTCGGTCGCAAACGAGACCCGGACGCCTGCAACATCACGCGCGATCGTGAGGGTGACGGTCGTGGGCGCCGGTGTCAGGATGAAGAAGTTGACGTTGTTGCCGCCTCCGGCGGTCAAGCGCAACGTGGCCACTCCGTTGAACTCCACCGCCACCAGTTTGCCGTCATTGTCTTTCAATCCCGCCCAGGTGTATTTTTGCGCCCCGCCGGTGGGGGGAATCTCAAAGCTGCCCAGCGCCGCGGTGGTTTGGCCGGACTGCGTCGGGTCCGAGGTGACCTTCGCGGCATACACGTAACTTGGAGTGCCGGTGAAATTGGCCGCCCGGAGGTAGATGTTGTAGCGGCCGGCCGGGTAGGTGCGGGTGTAGTTGCCCCAGAAACCGCTGTCAAACCAGCCGACGTTGTAGTCGCCATTGGCGTTGGGGTCATTGAGCCAGGGCCGCACCAGATCGAAGCAATGTTCGGTGTTCAGACCGGAATTGCGGTAGTCGTAAAGGCCGCTGGCGACGGTGCCCGAGTAGTCAATGTCCACCGCCGCTTCCTGCAGGTAGTAATCCGCCTGGGATGGATTGTCAAAAAAGGCCCCGAAAATGTTGAAGGCTTCTGCTTCCACGGTAAAGGCCTCGCGATCGAAGGTGTCGAAGGCGGTATTGACGGTATGGGTCAGGCCATTGTTGGCGGTGACGGTGATCGAGGCGGTATGGAGGGTGTTGGCGGTCAGATTGGGATAATTCACCGCCCAGGCCGTGGGAGAGCCCTGGAACACCAGACCGGACACCGTCTGACCATCAATTTTCAACTGGACGTTGGCTTGATCAATGCCCGCGGAAGAAGCCACCTTGAAACTGAACTTGTTCGTGCCTTGCTGCAGTTCCGCTCCGTTCGGATACACCTCCGTGATGGTGGGAATGCTGGGATCGGACGGGTAGAAGGCGTAAAAGTTCGCATTCAAAAAGCCCGTCGCCGTCATGCGGAGGGTGACCTGACGGCCTCCTTCAATCTCCACCAGATTGCCAAAGGCATCCCGGACCGGCACCCAGATGTAACTCTGCCATCCCCCCGTCGCCGGAATGAGAACGGAGCCCAACGGCGCGAGGGTCTGGTCATAGGTGTCGGCCCCGGCGACCACCTCGGCGACGGCCAGGCCGGTGGAAGGCGTGGGCACGTAATCGGTAGCCACCCGGGCGTAGAGGTAAAAGTTGCCCGCCGGCAGATTGCGGGTGTAGTTGCCCCAATCGCCCGGCGCATACCAGCCCACGTTGTAGTCGGGCAGCCCCGCGCTCACGTACTGCGACCGGGCCTGGTCAAATGTTTGTTCCGTATGCAGGCCGGGATCGCGATAGACGGTGGCGCCTCCGGCGGGATCCTCCTCGTGTGTATCCACCCCCTCGACCGGCAGATCCAGGAGCACCGCGCGGTCATAGGCATTGAGGGGCGGGTTGTTGATAAACTGGCCGAAGTTATAGTTGAAATCCTCCGCTTCAAACGTATAAGCCGGCGGGAGGGTGCCGAACCGGAAGGCCTTTTCCACGCTGTTGCCGTTGCCGCTGACGACCTGGATGGTGGCCTGGTACTCCAGAATGTCGGTGCGCAGCGGCAACGACACGGTCCGCGAGGCGGGCGAGCCGCCCACGGTCAAACCGGCGCCCGCCGTCAGATTGGTGGTGCCCGTCAACCCGTTGCTCATCCGGTAGCTCAAGGTGACGGAAATATCCTCCGGCGCGATGGTGGAGCCGGCCGATTCCGTTTTGAAGGACATGGTGTTCGTCGGCTCAATCAGCAGGGTCCCGTCGGGGTGCAGCTCCGTGATGGTCGGCACGCTCAAATCCGCCGGGAAGAACGCGTAGAAATTCGCGTTATGGCCGCCGGTGGTGGTCATGCGCAGGGTGACCTGCCGCCCTCCTTCAATCGTGGCCAGTGCGCCGTTTGCCGTCTTCAGCGGCACCCACGTGAAAGCCGTCCAACTTCCCGTCGGGGGAATGACAAACGTGCCCACATTGGTCGTGGTTTGCTCCATGGTGCCGACGCCGCCAGTCACTTCCGCCATCGTGATTCCGCCGGGCGAGGCGTTTCCGGTGCCGGCGCGCACGTACACATTGAAGGTGCCCGCGGGCAGGTTGCGCGTGTAGTTGCCCCAGTCCCCGTTATCGAGCCAGCCCACGTTGTAATCCGGCTCACTCGCAGCGGCATACTGGGTTCGGAGCCGGTCCGCCGTGATTTCGGTGTGCAAACCGGGCTCACGATAGGCGGTCCCGCCGTTGAGAATATCGCCTTCGTGGGTGTCCACCCCCTCGACGGCCGGCGCCAGTTCCGCCGCATAGCCGTAGGCGTTGATCGCTCCGTTGTTGATGAACTGCCCGTAATCGTAGTCAAAATCTTCCGCCTCGAAGGAGAAGACCGGGTCGGCGGTGCCGAAGTTGTAGTTGGCCACGCTGACCTTCCCGTTGACATCGGTCGCCTCGATCATGGTCTGGTAGCTGTAAACATTGGTCTGCAACGGCAGGGACACGGTCCGTTCCGCGCCGGTGCCGCCGACCGTCAATCCGTTGGTGGAGGTGACGAGACGCGTTCCGGACTGACCCGAGGTGGTCTTGTAGGTCAGGGTGACCTTGATGCCTGCGGGGTCAACCGTGGCGCTCGAGGACCGCACCACGAACCTCATCGTGTTGGTGGGTTGAATCAGGTGGGCGCCATCGGGATAAACCTCTTCGATGGTTGGGGCGGCGGTGTCCACCGGGAACAACGCCAGAAAATTGCCATTGTGCGCGCCCACCCCCGTCAAGCGGAGCGTCTGCTCCGTGCCGTCCAGGGTCACGGTGGCCAGATTCCCGTCGGGACGCCGCAGCGCGCTGTAGGCATAGACCTGCCAGCCGCGACTGGGAAACTCCATGGTGCCCAACCCGGTGGTGGTCTGGCCCGGCTGGGTGCGGTCGCTCGTCACCAGGGAAAGCGTGGCCGAACTCGGGGCGCCAATATCGCTGGCCGCCCGATAATACACGTAGTAGGTGCCCGCCGGGTAGGACCGGGTGTAGTTGCCCCAGTCGCCCGGATCAAACCAGCCAATGTTGTAGTCCGTCTTGCCCGTGCCGATGTACGGCGCCCGCGGAGTGTCCGCAGTCGGCTCGGTGAACAACCCGGCATCGCGATAAGCCTGGTTGCCCAGACTCCCGCCGGCGTCGAAGTAATTGTCACGCACATCCACCCCTTGCGTTGCGGGGGTCAGCAGCACCGCCCGGCGATATTCATTGGTTTGCGGCTCGGGCACCCACTGACCATTCCCAAAATTGAAGTCCTCCGCCTCGATGACGACGCTCGGGGCCAAGGTGTCAAAATTGACCTGGCTGGTGGCCGTTTTGCTGGCCGTGTCGGTGGCCGTAATCGTCACCGCATAGCCGACCACGTTGAGACTCAGCGGCGCGGTGACGAGACGCTCCGCCGGGGTGCCGCCCACCGTCAGTCCGGTGGTCGAGGTGAGCGTGACGTCCTGGATCCGCCCGGCGGTATTGGTCGAAACGAGCCGTACGGTGATCCCTTCGGGATTGACGTTGGCACCACTGGCCGTGATGCCAAAAGTCAACTCGGTGGCCGCCTGGAACAGCCGGCTTCCGTTCGGCGAGATGTCATGAATACTGGGTTGGGCTTGCAGGGTTGCCGCCATGGACCACGCACCGAGGCATACGCCCAGGCACCGGTTGAGTTTGGGACTGATTCGTTTCATGGGATGATTGATTTTGGTTGCCCGGAAGGTTGCACCCCGGCTGCAGGCAATTCATCTCTCCACGCGGCTGAACGCACGACATTCCGCAGGACAGCAACTGTGCTTTGCATGAGAGGATGCTTTCCGGTGTTTTTCTGCTTGCCCGCCATCGTAGAGAATCGCGGGGTCCCGAAGCAAGAAAAATCGGCGGCCGGAACAACAATCATTTGTTCAGCAATGGAGGCGGAACCGATGGAGGCGGCGCGGGCGGCGCCGGGACACGCTGCCAGCAACCGCCCAGGTTGAACTGCTGCCAGGCCCATTTCAACCAGCGGATCAACGCCAGGGCGAGCCAGAGCGCCCAGGCGAGCATCAGCAACCGGTAAAACCAAACCGAAACGGAAATCACCGCCGGTTGCGGCAGTTCAGGACCACTGCGCGGTTGGAACCATTGCAGCGCGGTGCGGGTGGAGCCGTTGCCGCGGATGAACATCTCGGGATTGCCCAGCAGCCCTTCGGCGACCGTGGCCACCAGAATGATCAGCATGGTCAAGGTGAGGCCACCGAGAAAAACCTGGAACAGATTGAAGCGCCAGGACGGCAGGGCCTGCGGGTGTTTACCGCGCCAGGCGATGAGGAAGAACCAGCCGATCACCACCATGCCCGCCAGCAGATAGGTTTGAGTCAACCCAAGCAGCAGCAACAACCATTGCCAGCGGCTGATGGGCGACAGTTTCAAACGCCCCAGCACCCACGCGGCCAGCAGCGCCACGGCCAGCACGCTCCAGAACTGCACTGCCGGACCGCGCAACGGCCCGGCGGTCCAGAGCACCCAACGGCTTTCCGGCACTCGCAGCACCGTGGTGATGTTTGCCGCCTCGACGGACAGTTGCACGCGGTCGGCCCGGGTGCGGAGCGCCAACGGCTCGTTCGCGCGCCATTCAATATGCAACACCTGGCTGCCCGGATGCACCGGAACAATCAACCTCGCGCCGTCGCGCCGGACGGGAATCACCTTTTCGTCCTGCTTGAGCGCAGTGATCTCCGCCTGCGGATCCAGATCGAGAACAAAATCGTTTCCCAGGCTGGCCTCCACGTTGAGCGTGAGTTTGACGGTGCGCTGCCGGCTGCCGAGGGATACTTCCTGATTCACCTGGCGCACCGTGACGGTGTCGCCCTTGACGGCCTCGGGTTTGCTGAAGGTGAGCGTGACCTCCTCGCCCGGCCACGGATGCCAGACCGGCGCGAGCATCGTCTCGGTGGATTCAAAGACAGGGGACACTCCGGACATCGCCGCATTCCAGACCGGGGAGGTCACCAGCCGCCAGCGTTCCACCCAGCGATCCGTCGGCTCCGCCTTGAGCGCAATTTTCTCCCCGACCGGCAGTTCGCTCTCCCAGGCAAACTCCGCCTGTCCGGCGGCGAGCCGCACTTCCGCCCCGCCGTCTTCCACCACCACTCCACCCGTGAGCACTTTCTCGCCCGGCAGCAACGGAATGCGCAGCGCTATTGCCTTGCCTGGCGACGAAAGCCGCGTCACCACGTTATGCACCTGCCACACCAGACCGACCTCGATCTGGCGATTCACC
The DNA here is from genome assembly GCA_029573725.1 of Verrucomicrobiota bacterium. Classification (GTDB taxonomy): domain Bacteria; phylum Verrucomicrobiota; class Verrucomicrobiia; order Limisphaerales; family JADLHS01; genus JADLHS01. Next base: position 472,650 of record JAKQDQ010000178.1, on the reverse strand, counting down.
GCCACGATGGCGTTGAAATCCTTCCGATCATATTCCACTTCGCCGGCGGTGGCCTCGCGTTGTCGGACAAAAAAGACCTGGTTCTCCGGCACGCCATTGGGGCGCACCCCCGTGACCGTCCAGCCAGGCGCGGTAATGCTCACATGGCGCGGCTTCAAGAGAAACGCCCACTCCCATTCGGTCGTCGCCGGGAGCAGCCCGGTGACGTGTACCCGATGCACCCCGGCGGGCACCACCAGCCACAGGTAACCGTCGCTGCGCCGCAGGACCGCCTCGGACTTGTCATCCAACTGCACCGACACGGGCGACCAGGCGGGGAGCTTGCCAGGCAGCGGCACCGCGACCGGGATGGCCGCGTGAATCTCCGCGTTCATCACAATGCCGCCCTCGGTCACCTGCAGGTCCACCGTGGGAATTTCGGCCGCGCGCGGATAGGCGTCCGACGGTTTCAGCAGCCGATCGCGCAACGTGTTCAACAACTCCTTGTTCGGATACTCCGCAGCCGCCGGCACGGGCGCAAACAGTGTGAGCATCAACGCCACCAGCGCGGCGGTGAGGTTCGTGGAAGCACCGGGTGCCGGGGGGCCGGCCGGTGGCTCACGGCGACGCAGCAGCAATGCGCCCAACCACACGAGCAACGCCACGCGCAGCACCGAGAGGATTCGGTGCAGGCCCAGGGGGATGAAGAGCGGACGGAATTTTTCGTCGGCGGACACGGGACCGTTCCAACCGAACGTCACCTCGTTCCACTTCCATTCCGGTTCGGCCGGTCCCGTCTGGATTTTCGCCTTGGCATCGTAAAGCAAATTCCCCTCGAGTTGGGCCGGGGAAACGCGGCTCGCAAGTCCGCCCCAGCCGTAGGCGGAGACGCGTTTCGCCACCGCGACCCCCTCGTCAGCCGACTCTTGAACCAGGGCGGGAAGCGTGCTGGCGGCGGGAGCGGACAGGGCAACGCTTTTTCGCTGCGCCCGGGCCCGGCCGCCGGTCATTTCCTCCCACCAGAACAGCGGATGCGTACCGTAACTTTGCCCTTGGGTTTCCAGTTGGGGATGAATGACGCCGCGCAACTGGGTGGCGACAAACGGGGTCAGCCACAGCAGCAGGGCCAGAATCGCCAGCCAGCGCCAACCGTCCAGCAACTTGCGGATGATGCCCGCCGGCACCACGCGCAACAGCGCCAGGGGCACGAGGAGGAAAAACCAAACCAGCCGCGGCGCCCACGGTTCCTGATACGCCAGACCAAACGCCAGCAACGCCACCAGGCCCGCGCGCCAGCCCCACAATTTGAACACCGCCAGTGAAAAGATCAGCAGCAGAAACAAATCAAGCAGAGTCCAGGCGCTCAACCAATCTCCCACCACCCAATCCGCTCCGAACAGCGCGAACAACCGCCAGCCCGGCGGCAGGTTCACGGTGATGTTCAATCCGTCCGCGGAGGCGCGCCAGCCCGTCGCCGGAATGGCGCTCGCGCGCACCGAGCGGCCGATGGCCTGCAGGTCCAGATTGCGCGCGCGAATTTCCACTCCGGGCGCGCCGTTGGCCGGATTGACCGTGATCAACTGGGGTTGCCCGCCGATTTTGGCCGCGCCCAGTTCCTGGCCTTCCGCCGCGTCAAGCCGCCAGATTTGCTGCATCGCACCGTTGATTTGATCGCGGAAGGTCAGGCCCCGTCCGTTTTCATCCAGCCACAACACCCGGTTGATCCGCAGGCCCTCCGGTTTTTGCAATCCCATGCCGCGCATCTTTTCCACCAATCGGAAAGCCTGCCCGGTGGGCCATTGATACACCGGCAGCGTCCGCCACTTTTGCGGGAACGTCGTCTGGGACACATCCACGGACACCAGTCCTTCCAGCTCGGCCAGACGAAATTCCGGCTTGGTCTGGAAGCCCACCAGTTCGGTGGCCACCACGGGTTTCGCGCCCGGGGCGAACTGGATGTCGCCGGCATCCGTCGTGCGAAACGCATCCACGTGAATGATCCATTTGCCTGCCCGGACTTGTGCGCGCAAGCGCCCCTGGTCATCCACCGCCACCGGAACCGGCGCGTCCACGTAGGAAAGTTGCCAGCCGGCCGGCAGCACATTGCCCAGCTCCTCTTCCCGGCTCTTGCCCGAAACGCTTAACTCGATCTCGGTGCGCAGCCACAACGGAATGCCGTCCTCCAACACCCGCCACACTTGCGCGGTCATCATGTCCCGGTCCGTGGCCTCCACCCGCACCCGTTTCAGCCAAAGATTGCCCGATTCATCCCAGTTGGGGATTTCGACCCGTTTGCCTTCAAACTCGAGGGCCAGCACGCCCACTTCCCGCGGAATGCGAATGGCCTGCGGCATTTCGGCCTCCCAATGAAACGCGCCGGAGATTCGATGCAACCCCGGCGCCAGTTCGACCGCCGGTTGTTGATTTCGTTCCACGGCCACCACCGGCACGCCGCCGTCAGTGAGGTTGACGGGCCAGAGGTCCCCGCCGCCTGGCAGCGGCACCCACGTCTTGCTGAACACGGTGACTGCCAGCTCCCAGGTTGCGGCTTTCTGGTCCGCCTGGAGGGAGAGCTGGCCGGGCCAGAAACAAAGGTGCTTCGCCGCGTCATTGAAGGGCGTCGGGCAGTCGCGATGCTTCACCTCCCAAGTCGCCCAATCCTGCCAGTCCTTCAAGTCAGCGGGAAGCTGCCGCTGTGCGTGGGCGTCAAAGTTGGCGGGAAAAAGAATTCCGAGGACCGCACCCACCTGGACCAGTGTGGTGAATGTTTTCATGGGCAACTCGTGTCGTGATGCTGGCGGAGTCCCCAAGCGAACGCAAGCGACGTTTCCGAACGCTCAACCGGCGGTCATCCAATTGCCCGGAATCGGTCTCAACTCCGGTCTCCGCGCCACGACAGCGGGCCATTGACCCGCGATGCCGGGAGACCCCCCGGCCGTCCCTTCTACTTGGTGCGCATGTAGTGTTCGAGCGTCTGCGCGGCCTGGGGATCACCCTGGGCCTGCGCGTTTTGCAGCAAGGCGCTGATCGTCAGGGTCGCCCGCGCCGCAACCATGCCCTGCTCCTGGCTCAAGCCTTCCATGATCGAAAGCTTCTGAACGGCCTCAAAGGCCTTGCTGAAATTCTTTGCCTGCAAGGCCGTCGTAATCTCGGTGGCCAGGGCCTTGGTCCCGGCCGGCTTGTCTGCCGTAAAGGCCTTCTCGATTTCGCCGGCAACTTCGGCATCTGAATACGGCGTGGGCGGGGGAACGGGCCGATCACAGCCGGCTCCCACCACCACGGCCAGCAACATGGCGCAGGCCACTCCCTTGAAATTCCATGCATTCATGCTCATAAGGCTGCAGAATCTGACGGATCCGTCCTACTCGGGCAGCGCATATTTGGGCCGCTGTCCCGTGTAGTACCGGTAATCAATGCCACCGCTGGTCAAACCCGTATTGCGGATCTTTGAAACGTGCCCGTCCACCCAGACGGTGCCGCTGCGTTTGCTGTGCCGGAACCATTCCTTCGAAAAGTCGTAATTGCCGTAGTAGCTGGCCAAGCCACCGCCAATGGCCCACTGGGACAGGATTCTGCCCCGTGGCGGATCGGTGAACGAGCTCAGGCTGTCCTCCGGGCCATCCATTAATTGCTCCGCCGCGTCATGGCAAAAGATGGTCTTGGTGGGGTCCTGGTAAAAACTCAACTTTTTCCGCCGGGGCTCCACGGAGAGATTGTAGGGCAGCAGCAGCGCTTGGTGCATCCCGTAGCTGGAGTCCCGCCACCAATCCGAGGGATATCTCAACCCGGTCTCCCGCCATTCGTCCACGTAATAGGCGGAAGGACAACGAAACACGCGCTTGCTCTTGACGATGTAGCTTACATAGCCAAGCCCCCAATAGGCGCGACTATCCACCGCCGGATCCAAGAGCACCTCCGACGCCGGGGAGGCGGTCCACTGCCCGCCATTGGGCAGTCCCCCGTCGGGGCGCAAGTAGAAGCTGTCTCCGTTGTCACCGGCGTACAAGGTGCCGGCGATCACCAGTTGCTTCATGCTGTTAATGCATTGTGCCGCCTTGGCCTTGTCCTTGGCTTTGGCAAGCGCCGGCAACAACATGGCTGCCAAAATGGCAATAATGGCGATGACAACCAGGAGTTCGATCAAGGTGAAACCTTTTTCCGAATGGGCTGGGTGGTGGTGACGCATGGTGGCTATGGGGGGGTGTCCGTTTTTCAAACCGCTATGTTTTCAGACTAGGCTCATCATTGGGGTATGCTTTCCCGGATTCTACGACGCATCACCCGATCGTCAAGCGATGAATTTCCGAAAGACCATGAACGCGCCCCGCCGCCACCCGGCCCGACCGCCCGGGCCGGGTCCGGAAGCCTGACCTTCCGGTCGTCCATACCGCACAAGTTCCACGGGCGACGGCGCGGATTTCTCTGGACGAAACCGCATTACCGAACAAAATGGCGGCAACTTTGCTGGTGCATCCACCGCCCGCACCGCAAGCCATGACCATGGCGGGAGGTTCCACCACCGAGGGTGGCGGCGGCCGCGCGCCGGCGGAACGACTGAAATTTATGCGTCCATCAACACACACCACCTTAATGTCGAGCCCGACGCTGCGCCGGATCGGTGCGGGCGTATCGCTGGGATGGCTCGCCCTCGCGCTGATCTCCTGCGGCAAGTCGCCAGATCCCCGTTCCGCCCCCGAGGCGCAACCTCCCGTCAACCCGGCGGAAATCAAAACCCGGGCCGATGCCGGCGACGCGGAAGCGCAACTGAAATACGCCCAGATCTGCGCCAACGGCGAAGGTGTGAAGCGCGACTATAAACTCGCAGCGGAGTATTACCGGAAGGCCGCCGAACAAGGCAATGCGGCCGCCCAGACTTCCCTGGGACAATTGTACGAAGCCGGTCGGGGCGTGCCCGGCGATCCCAAGGAAGCCGCGGAGTGGACGCTCAAGGCGGCCGAACAGGGTTACGCCCGCGGCCAGTACGCCCTGGCCGTGTATTACATGACCGGCACGGGCGTCACCAAGAGCGACGCGGACGCGCTCAAATGGTATCGCGCCTCCGCCAATGGGGGCTATGCTTATGCGCAATTCCATCTGGGCATGCGCTACAAGGATGGCCAGGGCGTCACGGCTAATCCCGTGGAAGCTTACAAGTGGTTGAGCCTGGCGGCAGATGGCGGGGTGGCGGAAGCGCCGGAAATTCGCCAGGAAGTGCAGGGGCGCATGACCAGCGCGCAGGTGAACGAAGCCAAACGCCAGGTCAAAGAGTTCACCGCCAAACCGACCATTCCCCCCCACTGACCCCGCCGGCCGCACCGGACGTCACAACGCGGCCCGGCCCTGCGGACGACGACCCGAGCGCAACCACGCGCGGTAGTCGGTGTAAAGCTTCGTCGAGTCGGGATGTCCGGCAAACGCGCGACTGCCGGGGCGGTTCATCAAGCCCTGGTATTGATAGATGAGAATCCGGTCCACGTACGGCGACACCGCTTCCAGTTGCGCCCGCACCCGTTCGAAGGGCGCGGGAATCAGTGCGCTGCTCTGCTGATTCTCCGGACCTTCCCAGGCAAACGTCTCCACATCGGCCCACAGCGCGCGTTGCGGCACGCGATCATGGACGCGCCGCAGACGTCCGTAAGCTGTGGCACTCTGCTCCGGCGTCATGCGCCGGCAACCCACTTCGTCCTGATAAGCGATGATGTCCACGTCCAGTTGTTCGAGCTGACGGGCGTAAGTGTCATCATCCACGGCTCGATGGGTGAAATAGGGGGCAATCAGAATTTTTGCGTGCGGCAACAGCCGGCGGCCCTCGCGACTACACGCGTTCACATGCTGCATGAACCGGTCCGAGTAATACGGGGTCAACGCGGCCTCGTTCGGCCAGTACCAGCCGTAAAAACTGCGGTGCCGCCCGTAGCGCGCCGCCAGTTCCTGCATCATTTGAAAGCGTTTGGCCATCAAATCCGCGTCCAGCAGCGTGCGATCATCCCAGTCGCCATACCAGTCGCTGCTGATGAAAAACTTGATTCCGTGCCGGTCCGCGCTGGTGAGCATCGCGCCGATGGGATCCGGACAGGTCAGTTCCAGCCTGGGCAGCAGCGGGGTGTCGTAAAAGGCGTGACCGCCCTTCGCCACCGCCAGCAACACCAGGTGTTCCAGGCCAAGCTCCGCCATCTCCTTGATGGCGAGCTGCCATTGTTCCGTGGTGAACCGGCGACACGTCTCGTTCCAATAATAATGCCGGTGATCGTCCCACCAGACGCTGATCCAACTGCCCCGGATCGGCTGAATCGGGCGCGCCGCCGCCCCGGCGCTGCGACACCCCTGATTCAGCAACGCGAGCGCGCCGCCGGCGCCGAGGCCCGCCAGAAAATGCCGCCGCTTCATGCGCGGAGTATGGATGATTCCCTCCGCGTGCGTCCACCTCCGCTTTGACCGGGGGAACACCCGGCGCGATGCCGCCCGCCGGCGGACCGCGCCCGTTCACTCACGGGCGCGACAGCGCCAGCCGCACGGTGGCCCATTCGTAGGATTGGTAGGCGTGGTGCGCCCGCGGATAGCAGACGATGATCTCGCCGGTCTCGCGATCCTCCAGCAAGGTGAAGTGCGAGAGGTCCAACCGCCCCCGCGCCTCGTCCTCGGAACGTTGGGTATCGAGGGTGAGCAAGGTGTCGCGAACCAGTTTCCGGCTGCGCGGCTCCACCTCGCCGATGACCAGCGGCCAGCGGGGCAGATTGCCCTCACAATTCGTGGCCGACCAGTTGCCCATCCAAAACACGCGGCCACTCGAGTGCTTGAACAGCGTGGACATGCTGCTGGGCGAAAAGAAGGGCGCGCCGTCGGTGCAGGTCCACACGTCCGGTTCGCTCCAGGTGCGCCCGCCGTCCGCGGAAAGGCAAAACCATTTGCGGCTGGGCAGCGCGAATTTCGGGTCGGATTTGCCGCCGTTGCTGCCGCGCATCACCATGAGGAGGCGGCCGTCGGCAAACTCCACCAGCGTGGGTTCGAGCAAGCCGCGCGTGGTCCGGAACGCGTCGCCGCGCACCTGCGCACTGGCGGTCCAGCGCAACCGGCCCTCCCCGGTCCAGGTGCCGATCAAGACCACGACTTCGGTGTACGTGTAGCCGCCGGCAGGATTGGCCAGTTGGCCGTCCGCCCCGATCACCGTGACCTGGGCCGGCACCAGCACCTCGCCCGCCTGCGTGATGACCGGCAGACAACCCACATCGCCGAGGTAGATGGCGTTGGTGCCAATCCACACGCCCGCCACCGGATGCTGCGCGTGGTAGTCGCCCGCTTGAATGACCGGTTCATCCGCATACCACGTGCGCCCGCCGTCGGCAGACACGCGGTAACGCAGATAATAGGTTTCCTGGGCAATGGGCGGCTCCACCGCCGCCGGATCCAGGCCGGGCGTGTCGAGGGAATTGAACAACACCAGCAAACGGTCGGTGCGGGGGTCACGCACCGCCGTCACCGGTTCACGGCGATAACCATGCGGCAGCGCCGCGGCAGGGTCCGGCTGCCAGACCTGCGGCCGCCAACTGCGTCCGTTGTCTGCGGAAACCGCATTAAATCCGAACAGGCGCCCGCCTTGCGGCTCCGCATACACCGCCGCCAGATAACCCGGCCGGTTGGTCGTCACCACACGGCTCGTAATCCGCAAACAGGGTTCGACGGCGACCGCCGATCGGGCGACCAGCGCGCCCAGGAGCACTCCCAACCCCACCCCACCCCAGGCGCGATGGCGGATCCTCCGTGTGATTTCCGGACAAGGACCATTCATGGGGCCGAGTTTGCGGGACGCCTCCGACCGCGTCCACTTCAACTTTTGACACGGGGCTGAGTAATCAGTTGACCGCGTGCGGGGGTGCGATATAAGCAGACTATTAACACCAGAGGACTCCACTACTACATGGAACGGAAAGGGGTCAGTTCTTGGTATTGTTCACTCACATCATTCACCTGAGGACTCCTTGTCGCCACCGGTACAAACGGTTGTTCACATAGCCTGCCGTGCCCATCTGCAATCGGTTCGCCAGCCACGCTACCGTCACCACCGTCTCCGCCCGCACCGGCGCCGCTATTGCCACCTTGCTCAAGTCGCCTTTCGCCCACGCCGCCAAATCGCCCGCCATTTTCGACGCTTCAATGCTTCAGCAATCATCCGCTCCCGGTCCTGGTCATCTTTGAAAATCTCCTCCCGGCGCTCGCCACGATTCATCACAGGATAAATCGCGCCGGGATACTCCACGCGTAACTTCCGCGCCATGACCAGGCCCGCCCAGTGGACAGCGAGTAGTCAATACCAAGAACTGACCCCTTTTGACCCCTTTTCTGATCGAACGAGAGAAGAAGACTGCGGCAAAGCGCACGGGCCGCCGCTACGCGACGGTGGAAGACTTGATGAGCGGGGAAGCCGTCGCGCCCGAGGTGCGGACCAAGTTTGCCGAGTTTGACCGTGAGACACGTATCGTCCAAAACCTGGTCGAAATGCGCCAAAGCGCTGGACTGACCCAGCACCAATTAGCCGAGATGGTGGGCAAGACGCAGGGCGCCATTTCCAAATTGGAAAGCAGCGCCGATGATGAAATCACCATCCGCGAGCTTTGCGAATACGCCAAGGCCACAAGCCAGCAATTCGTGTTGGCCGTGGGCAAGCCCATGAACCACGTCGAGTCCGTCAAGTGGCACGCGTTTGGGATCAAGGAACATCTTTCGGCGCTGGCGAAGATGGCGCATCAGGATTTGGAGACGGAGCAGGCCATCCAGGCATTTTTTGGCGAGGCGTTTTTCAACATTCTGACCATCTTGGGGAACTGCCAGCAAGATATGCCGAATGGCAAAGAGGTCCAAGTGCGCCTGCGCCGGGTAAGCAGGGCCACCCGCCCAAATCCAAACCCGAAGCCGGGCGAGAATACGGCCGCCTGAAACTGCCCGTTGCCGGATTTGGCCAAGGCTTGATCGCGTTGGCAGACGCTTGAAGAATTTGGCTTTCGCTGAGGAGCGGGGGAGCGAGATGACGCCGATTACAGGCCGGAACAAGATCTTGAGAGGGCCTGCGGCTTTGGCATCCCAACCGAGGTGGACGAGCCGAACAAATTCTTTGCCGCGGATTCTCAGATGCACTGGTGGTGCTGGCGTGCAACGCGTCATCTTGAACCCACAATGTCGCATCGCCAACATCGCTCGGGTGATCTGAGCGTTTCAAGGCCCGGACGAACGGGTAGAATTCTGCGCCGTCAACAATGATGCTCACGTCTTCGGTTGCGCATTTCATGTTCCCTAGAGCTCCCGGGCGACCACGGTGTCGTAAAGGCCGTAGTGGGTCAGGCCCTCGTGACTCTCGATGCCGGTGTAGCGGAGGGAGGCGTCTTCGTAACGGCGGAAGGCGAAGACGGCCTGGTTCATTTGCTCGGTGTTGAACACCTTGAGCCGCACGAGCAGGTGGAAATCCTTTACCGTCAGGCCCGTAACCGTTTTGAACAGGTCTGGCTCGATCTTGGTGATGACGTCTTGGAGCGTGTTCTCCCGGAAATCGGTGAGATACATGAACGCGGGGATGCGCGTGGCGAACTTGATGAGTTTTTCCTGCACCAGCTTGCGCTTGGACTTGAATTCCTTTTCTTCTTCCGTGAGCTGTTGCAGTTCCTTTTTCGACAGGTCTTTTTCCTTCGCCTTGTTTTTCAGGCCTTTGACCACGTCGCTCTTGTTGATGATGGTTTCGAGGATGTTGTCGCCCAGTGAACGCCAGCCTTCGATGCGCTCCACGGCGGCCATGGCCTCCGGGTTGTCGAGGATGCGGCGCAGCGTGTCGTTATCCACATTCACGAGCAGTGCGCTTTCCCATTTGCGCGCGAGCAACGTGGCGGAAGTCCCAGCCATCGCGATGTCGAGGATGCCGCCGGCGTCAATCTGCGTCATGTTCGCGCCGTCGTAGGCCAGTACGGGCAGGAACGACACGAGGTCTTTGACGGCATTCTCCGGGTTCGGTTCGCCGGGCGAAAGGCCGATCCCGTATTCGGAGAGCTGCCGCAGCGCGCGGGTGGGCGCAAAGTCGAACACGAAACAGACGGGCTTGAGGATTTCTTCCGCGCTCGGATCGTCGCCGTTGGGGTTCTTGATGGACCAGGGGGATTGGACACGGAACGCGGATTGGAAATAGGTTTCCGGGGATTTCAAATTGCGCAGCATCAAGATGGACGACCATTGCGGCACGGTGACGCCGGTGGTGAGCTTGCCGCACGAGAGAGTGATGGTCTTGGTGCCAAAGCCGCTGCCGATGGCCTTGCGCACGGGCGGCAGCGCGTCCAAGCCGATGCCCGCCGCAGTGCCGGCGGCGACGATGGCGGTGTATTCGTGCCAGAACACATTATGTTTCTCGGCCAGCAGGTTGGCCATCGCGTGACAGGCCGCGACGTTGGGCAGAAACCAGAACGAGTGCTGGAGGTAGGGCAGCAGGCGGACGTCCGAATACGGAAAGGGCGGACGCGTGCCGGTTTTGAGTTGCTCCACCGTCTTGGGCGCATACCCGCCGCGAATGATGTCCAGCCACTTCTGGACATCGCTCTTGTGCTTGAACTGGGCCTTCGCACCCGTGCCCGTGGCCTCGAAGAACGCATTCAGATCAAACTCATCGAATTCCCCACCGCTGGCGATCGCCACCAATTCTTCGGGCATTTGGTAGGTGAGCAGCCGCATCTGCGGCAAGGCGCCATAAGGATTCCACTTGCCGGGATTCTTTTTCTCGAAATCTTCCTTGGCACGCTGTTCGTCGGTATAGGTCCAGTTAAAAATCTGTTCTTCGATGAACTCGCCGGTGGCCAGCGCCTTGAATGGCGTGCCGGAGAGATACAGGTAAGCCTTGGTGGTGATGGGCAGGAACTCTCGCTCGGGTGTTGATTGGTTGTGAAACTCCTCTTCGAAGACAGCAAGATTGGCTTCTTTCGAAGTTTTGCCCGACAGCGTCGTTCCGAACTCCGCTTTAACATCGTTAACAGCCTCTTCCTCTCCCTCAAACAGTTCCTTGGCCGTCTCGCGCCACGCGCCGAAATGATATTCGTCGAACACGACCAGATCCCACTTCACCTTGTGCAACCATTCGTTCTTGGCCTTGATGTTTCCGGCATCATCGCGGCCCAGCAGATCCTGGAATGACCCGAAATAGACGAGCGGCTTGCTGGCGGAGACTTTTCTGGGATCACAACCCGACCACTCCTCTCCCTTCCCTCTCCTCTCCTTCGGAAGGAGCGGAGAGGGTGGCCGCAGGCCGGGAGAGGAGTGGTCGCTGCCGGAATGGCGCGACAGGTATTGCCAGCCCTCAAAATCCACGTGCGATTCGAGGTCCGTCAGCCACGCATCCTCGACGGCGGGCTTGAAAGTGACCACGAGGACGCGCTTCGCGCCCAGTTTCCGGGCGAGCTGATAGGTGGTGAACGTCTTGCCGAAGCGCATCTTGGCGTTCCACAGGAAGCGCGGGACGGCGTGCATGTCCTCCTTCCAGATGGAATGGAAATAGGCGTGGGTTTTGTCCACGGCGGCGCGCTGTTCGGCGCGCATCGGAAAATTCTGATCGCGCGTGCCGGTGATTTGCTGCCCCGTGCGGAGCGCGATCAGCACGGCCTTCACGTCCTTCACCGTGCAGCGCATCCATTCCAGTTCCACGTTCTCGAATTTCTTTTTGACGAGGGCCGCGCGCACGTCGTGATCGGTGAAGGTCGTGCCGTCGTCGCGCTCGGCAGGCTCGTCCAGCACGATGGTGTAATTCTTGATGTTGGCGGTCTTGAGTTGTTCGGCGACGCGCTGCTTCACGTTGCGCGTGGTCTGGCCGACCTTGAGCAGACCCGCGTGCGCCTTGTCGTCAATCGAGTAGGCGTAGATGCGCGGACGCGCCTCCGGCTTCGGCGCAAGGATTTCTTCGAGGGTCTTGCTCATCGGCGCGCTCCTGCTGCCGCCGCTCCCGTCCTCCGGACACCCTCTCCTCCATCGGATGGAGGAGAGGGCCGGGGAGAGGAGGTTCGTTTTCTGGGCAACGGTTTCGGCTCACCGGTCAACTGCTCCGGCTGTGGCGGCGCGAACCGGTGATTCTGTTCTTTTCGCATCACCTTCACGCAACCCGTCCGCCGGTGGAGTGCGTGCCAGATTTCCAGCAATACGCCCTCGCGATTCTTGTTCCACTGATGATTCCAAAATCGCAACACCTCAATGTCTTGGTCCGCAAGAAATGCTTCCCGCTCCTCATCGCGTTGGATTCCTTCCGGCAACCCGTGTTGAAAGCCATCCAATTCCACCGCCAGGCGCGCCAGCGGGCAATAGCAGTCGAGAAAGAATCTGCCCGCCGGATGCTGACGCCGGAACTTGAAGCCCGCGAACCGTCCCGCCTTGACGGCCCGCCAAAGTTCCTTTTCCTCGTCGGTCTGTTCGCGGCGAAGTTGCCGGGCGCGCGCGGTGGGATTCATGTGACGAGTCCCTCCTCTCCCCGGCCCTCTCCTCCATTCCGAATGGAGGAGAGGGAGTGAATACGCGAACTCGAACGACCACGCCCCTCCCGGCCTGCGGCCACGCTCTCCGCTCCTTCGGAAGGAGAGGAGAGGGCAGGGAGAGGAGTGGTCTGGCCGACCTTGAGCAAACCCGCGTGCGCCTTGTCGTCAATCGCGTAGGCGTAGATGCGCGGCCGCGCCTCCGGCTTGGGTGCGAGAATTTCTTCGAGGGGTTTACTCATGGGCGCGGACCGGCTTCGTCGGACTCCCTCTCCCCGCGAGGCACGAGCGGGTCCCGCAGCGCGGCTGCCATGAAGCTCTGGGCTTTCGACTCCCTCTCCCCGCGAGGCACGAGCGGGGAGAGGGTTGGGGAGAGGGGAAATCCTTCCGGCCCTCATTCGCATGAACCCGAGTCCCTCCTCTCCCCGGCCCTCTCCTCCATTCCGAATGGAGGAGAGGGAGTGAAGGCGCGAACTCGAACGACCACGCCTCTCCCGGCCTGCGGCCACCCTCTCCGCTCCTTCGAAAGGAGAGGAGAGGGAAAGGACAGGAGTGGTCTGGCCGACCTTGAGCAAACCCGCGTGCGCCTTGTCGGCAATCAAGTAGGCGTAGATGCGCGGACGCGCCTCCGGCTTCGGCGCGAGAATTTCTTCGAGTGGCTTACTCATCGGCGGTAGTTCTCGGGCGGATGCAGGCTTCGATGTGGGCGATGTCGGCGCTGTTTAGCCCGTATTTCTTGTAAAGGGCCTCATCCGTCCAGACCCGATCCCATGTCTGTTGCGGAATCCAAGTGTAAGTCGCGCGAGTGGCGTGCTGGGTGATCTTTCGCAACGAAATCAGAAAGCGAAAGAAGCGAGTATTGAGATAACTTTGCAGACTTTGAGCCTGCTTCTTTGAATCCACATAAAAGAACAAGTATGTCTGCGTGCAAACAGAAGGTGATCCGGCAATGAAGCTAGGACCAAGCACCATCGCAGGCCGCGCGCCACGTTCGCCGTAGGCCGCAGAGACCATCACCTTCCACTTGTCTATCAGATGTGGACTCTTCGTGACATCTTTGCGGGCAATGCCACCGACAAGCCGCTTGCCAGCACGCCCATAATACAGCGCGACATCGCTAGGCCTTTTGTCCTCTCGAAATTCATCGAAGTTGGACGTCCAGCCAAACTCCTTGTCGGCGGAAAGAATGTCGATGATGGACGGCTCGCCTACTGCCAACACCTTTTTGAGGATGTTTAGCCCACGGCTATCGCGCACGAGAATATCGTATTCGTTCAGGTCACGCTGCATCGGCCCGATGGTTTCCTCGCCGGTAACCGTGGTGACTTCGCACTTACCGGCGTTATCGCGATCCCACAGGAAGTAGCAAATGCCGCCCTCGAAATCCACGCCCGGGAATACCGTATCCATCCGCTCGTAGTCCACGAGCTTTCTGATATGCCGGTCTTCAAGCATGACTTTGCGAAAATCACTGAGGCCAAGTCCTGACGCCATCCAACGCGATGGAATGACCATCGAGAGATAGCGTGGCTCAAGGTTCTTCGCCTGCTCCACAAACTTGTTGTAGATCGGAATGTCGCGTGTGCCGCCCTCACTCGCTATCTGATACGGTGGATTTCCAATGATGACGTCGAATTGCATGTTGCCTCCAAAAATCCCGGCGAGCCGGGTTTTGATGTTGTCGGTGTGAATGAACGCGTAGGCGTGGGTTTCCAGTCCCGCCGCCCGGTCGAAAACAGATTTGCCCGCGCCGCAATACTGGCACTTATCACCATCCCAAGTGTGTTTGAGGCGCTTGAACCAGATGTTGCCATCGTCGGTTTTGAAGGTCCGGGCGATGGAGTGTTTGCCGGTGGCGTGCTTGGAGCAATAGACGCTGCGGCGCGCGAGCAGGCTGGTGATCTGCGTGATGCCGATGCCGAACACCTGACGGGTGAGGATGTGGTCCACGCGCTGTTCCAGGTTCGGAATGTCGTGCTCCAGCCCGGCGGTGAGGCGCTTGGTGATCTCGCGCAGGAACACGCCGGATTTGGTGCAGGGGTCGAGGAACTTCACCGTCTTGTCGGCCCAGATATTTGCGCCCTTGTGGTTCGCCGCCCAAGCCTTGGCGAGGGTGTCGAGCATGCGGTTGGCAAACTCGGGCGGGGTGAACACCTCGTCGTTGGAGAGGTTGGCGATGCAGGTGAGCACGTCCGGGTTGCGCCCGCGCAGGGTGAAGGGGACTTGGGCGGTCATGGCTTCTTTCCCTTCCTGGTCCGTTTCAGCTGCTTCACTTCTTCGGTCAGCGAGCCGAGCAAATCCGCCTCGCCTTGCGCTTCCAACGCGGCGCGGCGGCGGGCGGCGAAGCGATCATACTCGGCTTCGGCTCGTTGGTGGGCTTCCTCGCGGCTCACCTTGCCGGCATCGGGGAGAATCGCCCGCTCGTTCAGGTTCAGGAAGTCATGCAGCCGCGTGAGCCAGTTTTGCCGGAAGATTTGCTTCCGCCTCCGGGCCTGATCTTCCGCGAAGTCCAGGAACATCACCACCAGCCGGTTCAACTCCTCGATTTCGGGCTCGCGCAGATAGTTCTTGGCAATGGTCACATCCCCCTTCCGCACCACGCCGCCGTGCCAGGCGGTGAGGCCCATGTTCGGCTGCGTGGCGTCCGCGCGTTCGGCGATGAGTTCCGCCGCCGTCTTGCCCGTGGCGGCAAAGTGCAGCTTGTTCTGGATGGTCTGGAAAAACACCTGCGTCTCCGGCTCGTCCGGCTCGTAATCCGCCGCCAGCGCCAGGATTTCCCGCACCCGCAGATACATCCGGCGCTCGCTGGCGCGGATGTCCCGGATGCGCGCCAGCAACTCATCGAAGTAATCCACGTGGCCTTTGCCCGGCGGGTTCTTGAGCCGCTCGTCATCCATGGTGAAGCCCTTGACGAGATATTCCTTCAACCGCGCGGTGGCCCATTGCCGGAACTGCGTGCCGCGCGCCGATTTCACGCGGTAGCCGACAGCGATGATGCCGTCCAGATTGTAATGCTCAATCTCCCGCATCACCTGACGGCTGCCTTCCGGTCGAACTATCCGGAATTTCCGGATGGTTGACTCCCGGCTCAATTCACCCTCCTCAAAAATGTTCCGGATGTGCTCGTTGATCGTGCGGACATCCTTTTGAAATAATTCCGCCATCAACGCCTGCGTCATCCAGACGTTTTCATCCGCGAACCGGCATTGCACGCGCGTCTGCCCGTCCTCGGTCTGGTAGAGAATGATTTCCGACTTCGGCAAAGGCTCGTCGCTCATAGGGATGCCTCCGGCGTGGCGGCAACCAGTTCACTAACCGTCATCGGCGGGTAGGTCCTGGTGGGGGTGAAGATCTCGTGTTTGCCGAGTTGGGAAAAGAGCGAGTCGTCGGCGCTGAAGGTCGAAGACAGCGTGAGGCTTTGGAGGCTGAAGTCTCGCCGTTGAAAGCGGCCTTTCCAGAGATAGCCCCACTCGGCAAAGGTGATCGGCAGATCGTCCCCGGTGCGCATGGTCATGGCGTCGCCGTGAATGAGGTTGACCGAAAGCACACAGACGGCGGCGCGATAGAAGTCGTCGGACGGTTCGAGTTGCAAGTACTCGGCAAAGATTTCGAGGAGGTTGGCGCGGCAGTCGGCGATGTTGTCCGGCAGCAGCTCAATGCCGTAAACGCACATCAAAGCGAGCAGCGCGTAGTGGCGGCGCTCGAAATCGGACGGGCCGTATTTGAGTTCCACGGCGGCGAGCTTGCGGCGGAGGATTTGGACGAGAAAGTTGCCGTTGCCGCAAGCGGGTTCAAGAAACCGCGAGTCAATGCGCTCGGTCTCGCCTTTGACGAGGTCGAGCATGGCCTCGACCATCCACGGGGGCGTGAAGACTTCCCCGTGGTCGGCGACGCGTTGTTTGGATTTAACGAGGCTCATGGCCAAAGGCTTGCGAAGGATAGTGATGGCGCAGGTCCGTGGCGAGAGCGGACTTTCCAATTCCAAACCCTGTCAAAAGTTTTTTTGAAAAAAGTGTGTCGGCGTGGGTCTGTGCGCGGCAGTTCGAGGCAGCGCCTGACAGTGCGGATTCTGCGTGGAAGCTGAGGACTTGCGGTTCTTCAAAAAGCCTGTGGTAGAAAGACGGAGTGCGGAGTGCGGAGTGCGGAATGTGGAGGGCGGATGTCGAAGGTCGAAAGCCAAGTATGAACGCAGATGCGGAACCGAAAACGGAAGTAGCGGCTCGCGTAAAGGGGTCGGTTCTTGGTAATGACAACTCTGGGCGGCTTCTCCCCTACAGGGACGGAAAGGGGTCAGTTCTTGGTATTGTTCACTCACATCATTCACCTGAGGACTCCTTGTCGCCACCGGTACAAACGGTTGTTCACATAGCCTGCCGTGCCCATCTGCAATCGGTTCGCCAGCCACGCCACCGTCACCACCGTCTCCGCCCGCACCGGCGCCGCTATTGCCACCTTGCTCAAGTCGCCTTTCGCCCACGCCGCCAAACCGCCCGCCCGCCATTTGCGACGCTGCAATTCTTCAGCAATCATCCGCTCCCGGTCCTGGTCATCTTTGAAAATCTCCTCCCGGCGCTCGCCACGATTCATCACAGGATAAATCGCCCCGGGATACTCCACGCGTCACTTGCGGGCCATGCCGGCGGTGGCCGCCGCCCCCGCGAAGCGGCCTGCAGAGAAGAAAGCGATAACGCCGGCAGGGGGCAAGAGAGGCAACGGCAAACCTGCGGCGGATCATCCGTGGCGCACGCAGCGGATCGGAAGCGTGCGCACAGCGGTGGCGGGCCGGCGCGTGGTTTTTACTTGAGCGCGGCGCAGGAATGGGCCAAGTCAGTGATTGTGCATCTGCAGACTGTTCTTTGGTTTCCGTTGCGAGTCCTCGCCCGGCGCTGGCTCGTCACGTGGCTGGGCGTGCTCCCGTGGTTCACCGCCCCCGCCGCATTTCGCGTTGCCACCTTCGAGGCGGACATCACGATTCCCATCGGCCACGCCTGCATGGGGGGTGGCGTGGCGGATGCGCGTGAAATCGTTGATCCGCTGTTCGCCAAGGGTTTTGTGCTGCTGGGGGCCGATCAGCCGATCGTGGTCGTGGCGTTGGATTGGTGTCAATGCAACAACGACTCGTACGATCGCTGGCGCGAAGTGCTGGCCCGCGCGGCGGGCACCACGCCGCAACGCGTGATGCTGGCCACGGTGCATCAGCACGACGCCCCCATCTGTGATCTGACTGCGCAACGGTTGCTGGACGACCAGGGGCTGCCCGGTTGGAACTGCGATCCGGAGTTTCACGAGCGCGCGGTGCAGCGCACCGCTGCCGCCCTGCGCCAGGCGCTGCCCACCGCGCGGCGCGTCACGCATTGCGGTTTAGGGCAGGCCCGGATTGAAAAACTGGCCTCGAACCGGCGCATCGTCCGCCCGGACGGCAAGATCACCTGGGAGCGCGGCAGCATGAGCGGCGATCTCTATCACGCGCCGGAGGGCGAGATTGATCCGTGGCTCAAGACTCTGAGTCTTTGGAACGGGGAAACGCCGCTGCTGGCGTGGAGTTGTTATGCCATTCATCCGATGAGTCATTACGGCCGGGGGGGCGTCTCCGCTGATTTTCCCGGGCTGGCCCGGCAGCGCCGGCAACAGGATGATCCGGCGGTCTTTCAAATCTATTTCACCGGATGCGCGGGGGACACCACGGCGGGCAAATACAACACCGGCGATCCGACCAATCGTGCCGTCCTCGCCGGGCGGCTGTATCAGGGCATGGTGGACGCCTGGCAACACACCCGGCGGCAGCCCCTGAAACGCGTCACTTTTCGCGCCGCGGAATTGCGCCTGCCCCCGCGGGACACCGGCGCCTTCACCATCCCCGCCATGCGCGCGACGCTGGCCAACACCAACGCCACCCGCTGGCAACGGATTTCCGCCGCGCTCGGTTTGAGTTGGCGGGCCCGCGTCAGCCGGGACCAGCCCGTGGATGTGCCCTGCCTGGATTTGAACGACGGCGCCGCCCTGTTCACCATTTTGCCGGCGGAAAGTTTCGTCGGCTACCAGCTGGCTGCGCAGCAGCTGCGGCCCAAGTCGTTTGTCATGGTGGCCGGATTTGGCGATGGCGCTCCGGGCTACATCCCCACGGACGCCTGCTGGCGCGACGGTTATGAGGACCATTATTGCTGGGTGCAGCCCATGACGGAAACGGTCATGCGTCGGGCGCTGGCGCAAGCCTTGGGCAGGACGCAACCTTGAGTGAACCATCAGGCGTGCGCCGGCCGCACTGCCCGGTCCTGCCGAACCATGCATGCGATACGTTTTGGCCTGGACCAATGGCTCACCACCCCGCCGGATGGCCGCCGTTTCGGGCTCGTCACCAACGCCGCCGCATTCACCGCGCAGTCCCCGCAGCGGCCGGGCCGCCGCGCCCTGCAGGAGGCCGGCTTCCATCTGGTCCGGCTCTTTGCTCCGGAACATGGACTGTTCGTCCGGGCGGCCGATGGCGCACCCGTGGCCGATGGGTACGATCCCCTGACGCGTCTGCCGGTGGTCAGTTTATACGGCGAGCGGATGCGGCCCGCGCCGGAAAGTCTGGTGGATTTGGATGCGGTTTTGTTCGATCTGCCGGATGTGGGCACACGCTTTTACACCTACCTCTGGACCCTGTCCCACGTGCTGGAGGCCTGCGCGGCAGCGGGCATTCCGCTCATCCTTCTGGACCGCCCCAATCCGCTGGGCGGAGACTTGTCAGCCGCCGAAGGTCCGGTGCTGGATGTGCAAACGACGGCGAGTTTTTTGGGGCGGGCGGCCATTCCCATCCGCCATTCGCTGACCCTGGGCGAACTCGCGCGGCTGTGGAACTTCGAGCAGCAACTGCATGCACCGCTTGAAGTGGTGGCGTGTGCCGGCTGGCAACGTTCGCTGCGCTGGCCGGCGACAGGTCTCCCGTTTGTGCCCCCTTCACCCGCCATGCCAAGTTACGAATCCGCCCTGCTGTATCCGGGGCTCGGGCTGTTCGAGGCGACCAATCTGAGCGTCGGCCGGGGCACGCCGCTCCCGTTTCAAGTAATCGGCGCGCCGTGGTTGCAGGCCCCGGCCCTCGTAACGCAGTTCCAATCCCAGCCACTCCCGGGTCTGACCGTGGCCCCCTGCACATTCACCCCCACGCAGAATCCCCACGCCGGCATCCCTTGCGCGGGGGTGCGGTTGCACATCCGCCAGGACGGCTGCGTGCGGCCGGTGGCCGCCGGACTGCGACTCCTGCAGGCGGTGATTCATTGCCCTCAATCCCGTTTCCAATGGGCCGCTTATCCCACCGCCGCCAACCCGGAGGGCACCGGACATTTTGAGCGCTTGATCGGACGGGTGGACCTGCGGGAAGCGTTGATGCAACCGGCGATCCATGGGAACGCCAGCATTGACGATTGGACCCGGGCACCCGGCTGGGCGGAGCGGACGCAACCGCACCGGCTCTATGCCTGAACCGGCCCGACGGGTGACCCGGGAAGACCTTCCCGCAGTTGCTCCCGCATCCCTCCTTCCCCTATTCTCCCGGCCGACCCGCGCCGGGCCCCGTCCGGACCTGGTGGGAATCCACAACATTATGGCACTGCTCAACGAAAATTATCTGAAACTCAAGGCCGGCTATCTCTTCCCCGAGATCGGCCGCCGCGTGAAGGCCTTTTGCGAAGCCAACCCCGCCGCCGCCCAACGGCTCATCCGCTGTGGCATCGGCGACGTGACCGAACCCCTGCCGGCCGCCGTCATCGCAGCGTTGCACCAGGCCGTGGACGAAATGGCGTCCCGCGACACGTTTAAGGGCTATGGTCCGGAACAGGGTTATCCCTGGTTGCGGGCGGCCATTGCACAAAATGATTTCCGCGACCGCGGCCTCGACGTGGCCGACGATGAAATCTTTGTCAGCGACGGCTCGAAGTGCGATTGCGGCAGCATCCTCGACATCTTCGGGGACAAAAACAAAATCGCCATCAGCGATCCCGTGTATCCGGTCTATGTGGACACCAATGTGATGGCCGGCCACACCGGTCCGGCCAACGAAGCCGGCGCGTATGCCAAGCTGGTTTATCTCCCGTGCCGCCCGGGCAACGGTTTTGTCCCCGAGCCGCCGAAGAAACACGTGGATGTGATTTATCTCTGCTCGCCGAACAATCCGACCGGCGCCGTTGCCACGCGCGAACAACTCGCAGCCTGGGTGAAATACGCGCTCGAACACAAGGCCGTCATTTTGTTCGACGCCGCTTACGAGGCTTACATCACCGACCCGGCGATTCCCCATTCCATCTACGAGATCCCCGGCGCGCGCGAATGTGCCATTGAGTTTCGCAGCTTCTCGAAGAACGGCGGCTTCACCGGCACGCGCTGCGCGTTCACCGTCGTTCCGAAATCCCTCAGCGCCAGCACCAAGGCCGGCGAGGCGAAACCGCTGCATCCACTCTGGGCGCGCCGCATGACCACCAAGTTCAATGGCGTGAGCTACATCGTGCAGCGCGCTGCCGAGGCGCTTTATTCGCCGGAAGGCAAGGCGCAGGTGAAGGCGCTCATCGCGCATTATCTCGGCAACGCCGAGGTGCTGCGCAAAGGCGCCAAGAAGGCCGGGCTGAAAGTGTTTGGCGGAGTCAATGCGCCGTACCTCTGGGTGCGCACGCCCAAGGGCGTCACGAGCTGGCAGGCTTTTGACAAGATTCTGGGCGAGGCGAACGTCGTCATCACGCCCGGCTCCGGATTTGGCTCGAAGGGCGAAGGCTACTTCCGCATCAGCGCCTTCAACAGCCGCGCCAACGCCGAGGAAGTCGCCCGCCGTTTGCAGGAATTGAAGTGGTGATCGCAGGGGGCAGTACGCGTGGGATCCAGAGCGGGAGTCCGCTTCGCCGGCAGGACTCGCATAACGGCTGGCCAGAAGAGATTATCCGGCGTCCAACCGCTTGAGAGTTTTTCCGGTCGGCGGCTCGTTGAGCTTTTGGTGGCGCGCCAAGGCCTCAGTTAAACAGTGTCGGTTGCGGAGTTGCTCGAAACAAATTTCTTGAGCGCAAAAGCCGCCACCGCGAATGCGGTGCAGGCACATACCGAACAGACCAGGATGGGAATGCGCGTAGGAAGGATGAGCACGTAACCCTGGCCCTTGATGAGGGCGGCAAAGCTGGAGACGCAAAACGGCATGAGAAAAAGCCGGAACGTCTGCCACCGCCTCTCCCTGGGGCTGGCGGCCGAGACGCTGAGCTGCAGCGCAATGCCAATCACCAGGCTGATTCCCGCGGAGTTGAGCCAAAGCGCGGGCGAAGGATCGAAGAGGAACACCACCGTTACCAGGTACCAAATCAGGTAGCACCAAAGGATCAGTTTGCGCGGCGGCAACGAGCCAAAATAACGAAGCAAAGTCATGGAGTGCGCGCGGAGTCGCCCAACAGGTTTGCTGGACCGATACCGGTCGGCACTCGACCAACAAACCAAGGCGGCCCGCAACAGGATTTTTACGCCGTGTCGTTTGGCCGGGCAAGCCTTGGTTTGGGGTTTTCCGGGGCGGCTCGCAAACTTGCCGGGCAACCACACCTCCGTGATGAAAGTTGGATGCCGCGAGTGACCACCGGAACATTGGTTGTTTCGTGGCGACAAAACCCAAACGTTGGTCGTCGCGCCCGCCTGGGAGGCCTCGCGCCCGCCTGGGCTCCTGGCCGTGACGGATCCCTATTGTTCCAAACGGAGGGACGCGGGTTCACTGCTGCCGCCGCCGCCGGCCTGACGATACACCGGCACCAAGTAACTTTCCCGGAAGTTCAGCCCCGCCAGATCCAGATGGATCACCAATTCCCAGAAGACCGCCTTTGAACCACGGTAACTGAGTGCAGTGCCCACCGCCTCGGCCGGCAGCGCGAACTGTAACTCCTCGGTTTTGCCGGGCAAAATTTCGCACGGTTGGTCAAGGTGGCCGATGCCGCTCCAGATTTGTTCCTGCACCAGCGTACGCTTCCGGTTTCTTCCGGAACCACGCGTCTCGTACCACTCCTCGACGCACCGCAAGGTGAAGTTGCCGTTCGCTACCCGCGCCATTCCTCGCGGCACCTGCCAGTAGAGCGATACCGTTTCGCCGGGACGAAATGGAAACCGACCGAATTCGATGCGCGACGGGCCGAATTTCAGGGCGTGCCCCAGCGCCATGATCACCTGCCAGACGGCCAGCACCAAAAACAAATCGAAGAGACCCACGATCATCTTCACCGGCCACGGACCGTTGCTCCAAAACGCCCACCAGTTGAACATTGAAAGAAAGAGCGCCAGAAAAATCAGCAGACCGATTCCTTTGATGACCCGCGACCAGCGCGGTGGGGTGAAACCGCGTTGATCCCAGGGGTAATCCGCCAATTCCGGATTCCGCTCACCCAACTCGCGAAGCCGCCGATTGGCCCGGTGCAACCGCCAGGCCATGTTCCAAACGACGCCACCGGCCAAGGCAAAGACCAATCCAAACACCGCCAATATCCAGAGTGGAGCATTCATTTTCGGTGCCGCCAAAGGGATGTGTCCGGTGCCCGCCAGCATCGCCCCAAGGCCAACCGCGACGAATGGCAAACCAAATAAAACCAGGACAATGGCCGGCATTCCGGCCCGCGTCGCGCGCGCCTGGAGTTGTCCGGCGAGCCGGCTGCGTTGGTGGGAGGCTTCGTAGCGATCGAATCGCACGGGGCATGATGATGCCGGTTCGGTTCAACCGGCGCAATGATACAGCGGGTTCGTCCCTGACTCCCGAGGGGGCCGTGCTTGTGGCGACGCAGTTGGTCTTGCCGGAGACGGAAGGCGGGGTTGGGTATGCGCCGCACCAGGCAGATTGGCCAGGCATCTGAAAACCGTCCCATTTTCCCCGACCAACGAAATTCCTCCAACGACTTCCACTTGCCTCATCCACGACCGCTTTTCACCGACCGGAATTCGAGGACGACGGCCCCGGGCGGCCGAAACTGCGACGCTCTATCGGACATTGCTTTCGCCGTCCGCGCGCGGCACGCTAACCACCGAACAAAAGCGCATGACCCAACCAAAGCCCGTTTCCATCAACAAGCCGCCGCAACCCTTGCCGACCAACGCCATTTCCGCGACGCTTGATCCGCATCGCTAATTTTTATTCATCATGAATTCCACTCCGCTCCGCCTGGGTTTGTTTGGCATCGGCCTCGACACGTACTGGCCGCAGTTCAAAGGTTTGAAAAATCGCCTCCAGGGTTATCAACGTCGCATTGCCGCGCGGATTCGCGCCGGCGGGGTCGAGTTGATTGATGCCGGGCTGGTGGACAGCCCCGCCAAGGCTCGCGTGGCCGGGTCGTTGTTCCGCCGCGAGGAGGTGGACTTGATTTTCCTCTACGTTTCCACCTACGCGTTGTCGTCCACGGTCCTGCCGGTGGTGCAGGCCGCGCGCGCGCCGGTGGTGGTGCTGAATCTGCAGCCTGTGCCGCAACTGGATTACGCCCGGTTCAACGCGCTGGGTGATCGCGGCCTGATGACCGGCGTGTGGCTCGAGCATTGCCAGTCGTGTGCCGCGCCGGAGATCGCCTGCGTGTTCAATCGCACCAACATCCCGTATCACCTGGTGACGGGCCATCTCGCGGACGAGGCGGCGTGGGCGGAGATTCAGGAGTGGGTGGATGCGGCGCAGGTGGCGAGCGCGCTGCGCCGGAACCGCGTGGGGGTGCTGGGCCATTATTACTGCGGCATGCTGGACGTCTACAGCGACCTGACCCAGCAATCCGCCGCGTTCGGCAACCACTTTGAACTGCTCGAAATCTGCGCGTTGCATAAATTGCGCGAGGCGGTGACGGCCCGGCAGGTGGAGGCAAAGCTGAAACAATTCCGTCGCGAGTTCGCGGTGGCGCCCGAGTGCGCCAAGAGCGAACTGGTCCGCGCGGCGAAAACCTCCTGCGCGCTGGACGCGCTGGTACAACGACACGAGCTCGGAGCGCTGGCGTATTACTACGAGAGCGAGGACGGCACGGCGTACCGCGACATTGTCACCTCGGTCATCGCCGGCAACACGCTGCTGACGGGCCATCACGTGCCGGTGGCCGGCGAATGCGAAATCAAAAACGTGCAGGCGATGAAGATCCTGGATTTGTTCGGCGCGGGCGGTTCGTTTTCCGAGTTTTACCTGGCCGATTTCAAGGACGACGTGGTGTTGCTGGGGCACGACGGCCCGGCGCATTTCGCCATCGCCGAGGGTCACGTCGGGCTGGTGCCGCTGCCGGTGTACCATGGCAAACCGGGGCGGGGTCTTTCGATTCAAATGACGGTGAAACACGGACCGGTGACGTTGCTCTCGGTGGTGCAGGGCGCGGGCGGGAAATTATCGTTGCTGGTGGCGGAAGGTGAATCGGTGGCCGGACCGGTATTGCAGATCGGCAACACGAACAGCCGCTACCGCTTCCGCCTTGGGGCGAAGGCGTTTCTCAACGAGTGGTCGCAAGCCGGCCCGGCGCATCATTGCGCCATCGGCGTCGGCCATCTCGCGAACAAACTCACAAAACTCGGCGCAGTGCTGGGCCTGGAAGTGCAACACGTCGGCTCAACGCCGTAAGTCCGGCCCCACGCTCCCGCCGGTGTGCGGGCGTTCCCGCAGGCTGCTCCTCCGCCGGCGGGAGACGGATACAGCACCGGCGGTGCGGGCCGGAACGCCATCGGCGCGGGCGGCCCGGGCCCTGCGCACGGATGAGCCTCACGGGGCGGGGGTCGGGCGGGGGCAATTATTGGCTGCGCAATTGCTGGCTCGACAGCCGGCGCACCTCTGATAGACACAAGACCGACCCTTGCGACGCCAATTTGTGCCTGCCATGATGCCGCAACTGTTTCCAACTAAGCGTCCAGCGGTTTCCCCGGAGGAGTGGCTTCCTTTTACGTCCGCCGGAGCCAGCGGAGAAGTCCAGATCCGCGCCTTCATCCATCCGTGCCTGCGTCGGGGGGCCCAGCCGAGGCTGTGTGCTGTGTGGGCGCTGGCAACCCTCCTGTCGTGCCTGTGCCTCGGGCCGGCACCCGCCCAGTCACCCGTTCCAGACGAATGCCCGGCCGTGGATTTCAGGACAAATTTTAAGATTGCCGTTTCTCGCCCCGCGGCGTCTCTTGACCAGCGATGAAAATTGCGGTGGTCGGTTGCGGCGCCGTTGGCAGTTACTACGGCGCCTTGCTCCGTCGCGCGGGCGAGGAGGTGCATTTTCTGCTCCGCAGTGATTATTCCGTCGTGCGGCAAAGCGGGGTCCACATTCAGAGCCCGCGCGGTGATTTCACGGCGCACCCCCGGGCGGCCGCGGGGCCGGAGGAAATCGGGCCCAGCGATCTGGTGGTGATTGCGCTCAAGACAACCGCCAACGCCGCGTTCCCGCGGTTGTTGCCGCCCCTGGTCGGTCCGCACACCGGCCTGCTGACGTTGCAAAACGGTTTGGGAAATGAAGAGCAGCTGGCGCAACTGTTTCCCGGACACCGGATATTTGGCGGGCTTTGTTTCGTTTGCGTCAATCGCATCGCGCCCGGGGTGATCCAACACCTGGATCACGGCCTGATCATGATGGGTGAATTGGGCCGCCCACCCACGCCGCAATTGCGTGAGGTGGTGGCGCGATTTCAGCGCGCGGAAATTGTCTGTCGTGTGGCGGACGATCTGGCGCGCGCGCATTGGGAAAAGCTGGTCTGGAACATTCCCTTCAACGGCCTGGGGGTGGCCAGCGCCGCGGGAGACGCCGCCCTCGATGGAGGGCACGCCCCCCGCGCGGCCGCCCAGCCCTGCCGGACCACTGATCGGCTGCTGGATGGCGGACTTTGGGAGGCCCGGGTGCGCGCGTTGATGCTGGAGGTCATTGCGGTCGCGCACGCGCTTGGCCACCACCTGGACGCGGCCCTGGTCGAAACCATGATCCGCCGCACGCGCACCATGGGGCCGTACAAACCTTCCACGGTGCTTGACTTCGAACACGGCCGGCCGCTGGAACTGGAGAGCCTGTTCCTGGCGCCGCAGCGTCAGGCGCAAATCGCCGGGGTGCGCACGCCTCACCTCACGGCATTATGCCGGTGCCTGCGGCGGCTGGACGGCGCCACGCCGGCCGCGCGCTGAATCGGGCCTCACGGCTGGGTGCGAACTGCGCGGTAGAAGCGCACCGGCTGATTGCTTTCCGGATCCGTGAACCAGAAACTGGGGCCGCTGAGATTGGTGGTGATCACCGGAGTCCACTCAAGCAAGGAGGTGGATTGCTCCACGGTGAATTGTCCGGGACCGCCCCGGATCAGCAGTTGGGCCTGGCCGCTGGGCAGCATCGTGATGGCCTCAATGTACGGCGGTTCGGGCGCGGCCAGTGTCAACCAGGCCGCGTCACTGACCACCACCCCCACGTCATTGGACACCACCACCGTGTAATCTCCGACATCCGCCGGCTGCACGGCAGTCCGGGTGTAACTGGAGCCCGTCGCCCCCGGCAGGTCCACCCCCTGGAAGCGCCATTGATAAGTCGGCGCCGGCACGCCGGTGGCCGTCACGCTGAACGTGGCCGGATCACCCGCGGCAACGACCAGACTTTGCGGCTGCGCCGCAATCCACGGCGCGGTCTGGACGACCAGCAACACCGGCGCACTGGTGAGGGCGCCAAACGCATTGGTGATCACGACCTGGTAAACGCCGGCATCGGCAGGCTGCGCGTTGAACTTGAGAAAGGTTGCGCTGGTCGCGCCCGCCAGATCGTCGCCGGCATGACGCCACTGATAGGCCAGGGGGCCGGTGCCGCTGGCCGCCACGGTAAACTGGATCAGCTGCCCCTGGTTGACCGTCAGGTCCTGCGGCGCCGCCACGATGGCGGGCGGCGTGGGCGGCGGCGGCAGATAAACCAGCTTCACCGCATCCGCAATGACAATGTCCCCGCCGACGCCCTGGGTGACATCGTTTCCCGCTTCGATGTAACTGAGGGTGCCGGCCGGCAAATAGCGGTTGCTGGCAATCAACTGGAACGAGTTGCCATTGGCCTCCTCGTTCACCCGGGTCAAGGTGGTGTTGACCCCGTCAAAAATCCGAAAGGGGGCGTCCACGGCACGATTGCCTCCGGGCGCGGAAGCCGACCACGAGGCGTAGATGTTGTAATGGCCGGCGACCGTAATGTTGGGGGTGAACCGGGCCGTGCGATCCGGGCTTCCCAGCACGTAACGCGGACTCGCATACCGGAAGTAACCCAGGTACGCCTTGCCGGAAGTGGCCGCGCTCCAGGCACCGGTAAAGGTGACGGCGTGGCCGCCGGTGTTGTTGGCGGGATTTTCATCAATCACCAGATCCGGCACCTCCACCGGGGTCGTGGTAAACGTGCCATTCGCCGAGTACCCGGTCAGGTCGTTGGTCCCGCGGGAGCGCACCCGGTAATGGTAGGTGGTGTCGGGGCTCAGTCCGGTCAGGTTCACCGTGTGATACCACAGCTGGGCCGAGTTCGTCCGGGCCGACCCGTACGCCGGGGTCAATCCATACTCCACCACGCCATCGCTCACCTGATCCGTCGGCCACGAAATGGTGGCGGTGGTGGCTTGGGCGACGACCGCGGGCGGATATTGCACCACTGGCGCATTGGTATGGGGCCAGGCAAGAAAATTGGTGCGGATGGCGGCCCAGACATCGGGCGGATGCTTTTCCGCCCGCCAGTAATCCACGGCGC
This sequence comes from Verrucomicrobiota bacterium, assembly GCA_029573725.1. Lineage (GTDB taxonomy): Bacteria > Verrucomicrobiota > Verrucomicrobiia > Limisphaerales > JADLHS01 > JADLHS01. Next base: position 444,539 of record JAKQDQ010000178.1, on the reverse strand, counting down.
GAAAGCCGCCGGGCGAAACCGGATTGGCGACGTTCCGCAGGGCGGTTTCGTATTCCGTGATCTGCGCGGCGGTGACGGTGCCACCGCCCGAACTCCAGCCCTGCCCCGTCATGACGAAGGGCTTGACCGCGTTGGTCCAGATTCCGGTCAGGCCGTTTTTCCAGCTGGTCCACTCACTGTTGACGCGATTGACGCAGGCGGTCGGAGTGACGCCCAATTCAATCCAATAGACCTGTGGCATGATCACGTCGCAGTAATAGGCAAACTCCTTGTAGGGCAGATTGGGGTGCAGGGCGCGATACGGCCAGGTGGAAACGCCCATGAACTTGTTCGGCCAGTTGGTGCGGACCGTGCCGCAGAGCTGAATGGCCAGGGCGGAGCGCGCCGCCGCGCTGCCCCCCACCGTTTCCCATTCCAATTCCGCATCGTAAATCAAACCATCGGCGCCCTGGTTGAAAATGTAATCGGCCATGGCGATCTCCCCCGGAACATTGGCGCCGGTGGTGTACAGATAGCCAAACACCTTCAGCCCCGCGGCGTGCCCGGCCGCCACCACCTCCGGGGTGAATTGAGCGACGCCCTTGTCCGTGAACACCGTGTCCGCCTGCGCCGCCTTGATGATGACATATTGCAACCCCTGGTTTTTCATGTAGGTCATCAGGTTGGAAAGGGTGTTGACGGACGGCACATTGCCTCCCAGCCCGTCGATGGCGGTGGAGAGGATGTAAATCCAGGAGCCGCGCCCCAGGTTGCGCGGGTTGATGTCCCCGTCCCGGATCTGCGCGAAGGCCATGCCGTCGGCGCCCCAGATCAGCAGCAGGCCCCAGCCGGCGACCGCACGCCGGCAAAAAAAACGCAGCAGGGCGGCGGGGGGAACGACACGCAGGGCATGGAACACAGCTCTGATTTTCTGCATAAATTGCGACAAATCTTCCCCGGCCTTCCCGTCAGGTCAAGCGCTGGCGCATGTCAAAAGATGTGTAGGGCCGCCACCCGCGGGCCCGTCAATCCGCCCCGTTGGACGAGCGGCGCCCGTAGCGCTTTTCCCGCTCGGGCAGGCTCGAGTCCACCTTCACGTGGTAGGCGTCGTCGCCAAACTGCCGGGTCACCGCCGCCTGCAACTCGCGCGAGGGCGTGACGGCGAAGCGCTCATTGGGCGCGACAAACACGTAGCGTCCGGTCGGATAGCGGAAACACAGCAGCAGTTCGCAGCGGCCCGGGTGCGCCGCGACCAGCTCGCGCACCTGGTCCAGGGCGGCCGCGGTGAGGTGCGCGGTATGCAGGTGCAGGGTCACGCGCCGGGTCCAACGCTTCGGCGCGTCCTCCAGCGGCAGGATCTCCTGCGGAAAAATTTTGGGGCGGTCCTCGGTCGTGCTGACCTCGCCCACCACCATGATCGGTTGGTTGGGTTCGAGCAACGACCGGAACCGGTCATAATGCTCGTTCATCACCAGCACCTGGGCCGTGCCCTGCAAATCCTCCAGGGTGACGAGCGCGTAAGGTTTCCCGCTTTTTTTGGCCACGCCGTGCTGCACGGCGGCAATCAACCCGCCCACGCGGGTCATCGCACGATGCGGCAGTTCCATCAACCGGCTGGTGCTGGTGAGCGAATATTTTTCCAGAATGGCGGCGTACGGGGCGAGCGGGTGCCCGGTGACGTAGAACCCCAGCAGCTCCTTTTCGTGCGCCAACAGTTCATGCTGGGGCCACTCGGGCAGCAACGCCTCCTTTTCCGCCGCCGCCGGAGCGGGCGTTTCCTCCAACATGCCGAACAGCGAGCTCTGCCCTTTTTGCCGGTCGCTGATGATGCTGGCCGCGCGGGCCAGCGTGCGTTCGACCTGTGCAAACAGCGTGGCGCGATTCAAGCCGAAGCCATCACACGCGCCGGCCTTGATCAGCGCCTCCAGGGTCTTGCGCGTCACCGCCCGGCTGTCCACGCGCTCGCACAGGTCGGCCAGGGATTTGAACCGCCCGCCTTCGCGCCGGGCTTTCAGCAGCACCTGTACGGCGGCCTCGCCCACGCCCTTGATCGCTGCCAGCCCGAAGCGGATGCGCCGGTTCTCCGGCGCCGGCGCGAAAAACAGCTCGCTCTCGTTGACGTCCGGGCCCAGCACCTCCACGCCCAGGCTGCGCGTTTCGGCAAGGTACTCGCTCAACTTGGCGGTATCGTTCATGTCGTTGGTCAGCAACGCGCAGAGAAACTCCACCGGATAGTTCGCCTTGAGATATGCGGTTTGGTACGCCACCACGGCGTAGGCCGCGGCGTGGGACTTGTTGAAACCGTAGCCGGCGAATTTTTCCAGCAGGTCAAAAATCTGGTTGGCCTTGGCCCGGGCAATTTTATGCGTCTCCGCGCACCCCTTCACGAAGATGGCCCGATGCTCCTGCATTTCCTCCACCTTCTTTTTGCCCATGGCGCGGCGCAGGAGGTCCGCGCGGCCGAGCGTGTACCCGGCCAGCACCTGCGCGGCCTGCATCACCTGCTCCTGGTAAATCAGGATGCCATACGTCTCCCTGGCAATCGGTTCGAGCAGCGGATGTTCATACTCGACCTTCACCTCCCCGTGGCGGCGCTTGATGAATTCCGGAATCAGATCCATGGGGCCGGGACGATACAACGCCACCAGCGCGGTGATGTGCTCGATGCTGGCGATTTGAAACTTGCGGCAGAGGTCGCGCATCCCGCCGGATTCCAGCTGGAACACACCGGAGGTTTCCGCGCGATTCAGCAGGTCGTAGGTCTGGGGATCATCCAGCGGCAGATGATCCATGTCCAGCGTGAGGCCGCGGGTCTGCTTCACCAGCTCGCAGGCGTTGCGAATGACGGTGAGCGTTTTCAGCCCGAGAAAATCCATCTTCAGCAGGCCGAGCTCGCCCACCGGATTCATCGGATACTGGGTCACCAGCGCCCCCGCATCGTCGGTCTTGAGCGGAAGCAGATTGACGAGCGGTTCCGGACCGATCACCACGCCGGCCGCATGCACGCTGGCGTTGCGCGCCAGGTCCTCCAGGATGAAGGCCACGTCCATCAACTCGCGCGTGACGGGTTCCTCCTCGTAGGCGGCTTTCAACTCGGCCGACTGCCGCAATGCCTTTTCCAGGGTCATTTTCAGTTCCGCGGGAATCAGCTTGGCCAGCCGGTCGCAGTCGCCGTAGCTCAACCCCATCACACGACCCACGTCGCGCACCACGGATTTGGCGCCCATCGTGCCGAAGGTGATGATTTGCGCCACGGCGTCATGCCCGTATTTCTGCCGCACGTAGGCAATCACGTCCGCGCGCCGGTCATCGGCAAAATCAATGTCAATATCCGGCGGATTGACGCGCTCCGGGTTCAGGAACCGCTCAAACAGCAGTCCGTAACGAATCGGGTCCACGTTCGCGATTTCGAGCAGATACGTCACCAGCGAACCGGCCGCGCTGCCGCGCGCCACGCACGCCACCCCCATGCGCCGGCCGTACTGCACAAAATCCGCCACGATCAGGAAATAGCTGATGAACCCGGTTTTCTCGATGACCTTGAGTTCCAGTTGCAGCCGGTCAATCACCGCCTGGATGGCCGCGGCCACGGCGGGGTCCCGATGATCCGGCTTTTCCCCGGTGGGGCCCGCCGGCCGGTAGGTGGGCAACCGTTGCGGCTGCTCGATGCCCTCAATGACAAACTCCTGGCCGACAGCGCGCGCGCGGATCGTGTAGCGCCGTTGCAGCCCCTCGGCGAGCAGATGCCGCAGATACCCTTCCCGCGTGAAATGCTCCGGGGGATGAAACTTCGGGTAGTGCAGCGTCTTGAAGTCAAACGCCACGTTGCACTTTTCCGCCACTTCGAGCGTGTTGCGGATCGCCTCCGGCCGTTCGGCAAAGCGCGCCTTCATTTCCTCGGCGCTGCGGAGGAAAAACTGTTCCGGCGCGTAACCGGCGCTCATGCGCTTCGGGTTGCTCAGCAAATCCTGCGTGCCAATGCAGACCAGGCAATCGTGCGCATGGGAATGGGCTTTCTCAAGGTAATGCACGTCGTTGGTCGCCACGCATTTCAACCCAAACTCCGCCGCCCAGGCCAGCAGCTGGCGGTTGACCCGGAACTGCTCCTCGACCCCGTGATTTTGCAGTTCCAGATAAAAATTTTCCGCCCCCAGGGTCTGCTTGAACCAATCCACCGCTGCGCGCCCGGCCGCGAGCTGATCCGTCAAAATCGCCTGGGGAATCTCACTGGCCAGACAACCGGACAGGGCAATCAGCCCCTCCCGGCAGGCGGCCAGGATTTCCTTGTCAATCCGCGGCTTGTAGTAATAGCCCTCCAGATGGGCGGCTGTGGTGAGTTTGACCAGGTTCTTGTAGCCCGCCTGGTCCTTGGCCAGCAACACCAGATGATGATAAACATCGCGCCCGCCGTTCATGGTCTTTTTGTCCAGCCGCGACCCTGGCGCGACGTACACCTCGCAACCGATGATCGGTTTGATGCCCTGGCGCTGGGCTTCCTGATAAAAATCCACCACCCCGTACATCGCCCCATGATCGGTGATGGCGAGCGCGGGAAATTTCAGCTCGCGGGCCTTGGCGCACAACCGGTCCAGCCGGCAGGCGCCATCGAGCAAGGAATACTCGGTGTGCAGATGCAGGTGGACGAAATCAGCGTGCGCCATCGTGGCATGTTAGCGCGATTCGCAACGCGGCGGCAAGGGGCGAACCGGCGCCGGCCACGGCGCGTCAGCGGCGGAGCCGGACGCGGGCGTAGCTGATGGTTTGGGCGCCGCCGGCGCGGTGGCCGAGCAGTTCCAGTGTGTTCGAGGGTGGTGAGCCGGCGCGGACGGTGGCCGTGAAGTAACTGGTGAACGGTTTCTGGAAACCCACCCTTACCGCCGGACTGGTTTCCCCCCCCGGCAGAATCTCCAGGAGGCGGTTTTCGGAAACCGCCCGACCGGCGGCATCGGTGCCCTGCACGTAGTAAATCAGAAACAGATGCCGGTCGGGAGTCACCTGAAACCGCGGCGCGGAGGGAATTTCCCCCGATCCGCCCTCCTCGGCCATGAGCAGCGTCCGCCGTCCCGTCAACCGGCCCTCCCGCACCGTGGCATAACCGATGGAGTGGCTTTGCCTGGCTGCGGGAAAGAATTTTGCGCGCAACCGCTCGTCCAGCGCCCGCTCGGTCCACACCAGATGCGCCGTGCCGTCGTCGTCCACCCAGAGATCGCCCGGCATGATCCAGCCACAGGTGGAGTCGCGGCTCGCCACCTCAATCCACGCGCTGAATTTCCCCGTGGTAATGTCCGGACACCACGTGAAAAACAACCGGCGGAAGTCGTAATCCCATTCCTGGCCCGTGAGCTCCTTTTTGAACTGCCGCCATGCCGGATACGGCTCGACGATGTCGCTGACGCCGCAGAAAAAAACCGCGCGATTCCGCAGCAACACGTTGGGATAATAAACCCGGACCGGTTGCGGTTGCGGATATTCCCGGCCGTCCGGCCAGCGCAATTGCCCCTTGAACCATTGGCCGGCCCGGTTCTGAAACGCCCACTCCGCGTGCGTGTAACCGATGTTTTGCAAGAGCATGAATTCCCGCCCCGGGCCGTCCGCGGCAAAGCTGCGGTAAGAATGTTCGCTGAATGGCGGCCGGCCATCCCATTGGGGCCGGAGGATGACGGGTGGACGCAACACGTCGCGCGCTGAAAATTGTAAAATCTCCGGCCGCGCCGGGCCGCTGTAGGCCTCACGGTTGGTGACCAGGGTGGGATTGACGGAAAGCAGCAGGCGATCGTCGGCCAGGGCCGCAAGGGGCGAAGGCTCACGGGTGCGGTCCGTGGCGTCCGCTCCCACCCGCCGCCAGCCATTGGTCAGGCGTTCATACAGGGTCCACCGGCAGTTGTTGAGCGGTTTGGCGTCCGGAAGCGTTTCGATGCCGCTGGCGAAAACCCGGCTGCCGACACGCACGAGGCAGGTGGAGCCGCTGCACCATAAGGGCCCGGCCCCGTTGTTCGCCGGCTCAAAAGAGTAAACGTCCTCCTCGATTTCCACGGTGGCGGAGGGTGGAGTCGCGGCCGGCCGGTCCGCCGCCGCCAGAGCCCCGGCCACCACGCCCGGGCAAAACAGCAACAGCAGGATGCGCCCCCGCCGCGCCAACCACCCGCCCTGCATCTGCGCCCGGACGCGACGGAGCCCGTGCGACAATCGAAACCAAAAGGCGCGATGCCTTCGATCCGGGCGCATAACAACGTCCGCCCCGCCCGGCTGACGCAAGCGCTCTCTGGCGGGTTCCCCCGGGCGGGCGGCGGGTGATTGCATGGATCGAGTTTAATCCAGTGCCGGGATGAGGCAAAAGCTTTGTTTGTGATCCGCGGTCCGGTCGTGGGATTCCCCAGTGACACGGTGTGCCTCTGGCTGGTACTGTTCTCGCGCTGGACGAAGCGGGAGAGGCCTTTCGTGAATGTCGTTTTGAATTTGGACGGAGCCAGCGGTTGCTCCTTCCGGACGCGGCTGCCGTTGCCGCAAGCGGTGGCGACGGCACGGACAGGCAACCTCCGGAACGTCGGATGGGCGGTGGCGCTCCACCGGCGCATGCGCCCCAGCCGGCCGCCGGCAACGCCCCGCCGGAGGCCACGGATCCAAGCCGGACGGAAGAAAGCATGATAAATCCCCTCTGGTCCAAAATCATCAAGGCCTGTCCCGACCCCCAACGGGCGCGGCATTTTTGGGAAATCCTGATGACGACCGCTCCGGGAGAGAAGCTGGCCGAAACCACGGAAGCGCAGGCGCAACTGCTGGCACTGGTGCTCAGCGCCTCGCCGGCACTCGGCGGGTTGCTGGTCGCAAATCCCCAGTGGCTGGCAGGGCTCGACCTGGAGCACCTCCGCCATCCCCGGCGGCCCCAAGGCCTGCGCCAGGAAATCGACGGCCTTTTGCAACCACTGCTGACGACCAGGAATTACCGCGATGCGCTCCGTGAGTTGCGCGGTTTCAAACAGGCGCAAATGCTCCGGATTGCGGCCCGGGATTTGGCGCGGCTTGGAACCACCGCGGAGATTGTCCAGGAAATTTCCGATGTCGCCGATCTCTGCCTCGAGTTCGCGTGGCGTTTGTGCGAACAGCAGGGCCGCGAGCAGCTCGGGCAGCCGTATCACCAGGATGCGGCGGGGCGCTGGCAACCGACGCCGGCCTGTGTGCTTGGCCTGGGCAAACTGGGCGGGCAGGAATTGAATTACAGTTCGGACGTGGACCTGCTTTTCGTGTATGGCGAGGAGGGGCAGGTGTTTCCGACGCCGCCCGGAAAGGCGAGGAAACCGGCATCCCGTCTGTCCAATCATCAGTTCTTCAACCGCCTGGCGGAGGCGTTCATCGCGGCCGTGTCGCCCATGACGGAGGACGGGACGTTATTCCGCATCGACCTGCGGCTGCGGCCGGAAGGAAACACTGGCCCGGTGTGCCGCTCGCTGGCCAGCTACGAAAATTATTACAGCCAGTGGGGGCAAACCTGGGAGCGGATGATGCTGATCAAGGCGCGCGGGGTGGCGGGCGATGGCAGCCTCGCCGCCGAGTTCCTGGAGATGATCCAGCCGTTTCGCTTCCCGCGCGCAGTCCATCCGGGAGTCCGGCGCGAAATTGCGGCAATGAAAGCGCGCATTGAGCGCGAGCTGCTCGACGTGGAAGCACGGGAGTACAACGTGAAACTGGGACGCGGCGGCATCCGCGAAATCGAATTCATCGTGCAGGCGCAACAACTGGTTGATGCGGGCCGGCTTCCCTTTCTGCAATCCGCGCAAACGCTCCGGTGTCTCGACAAATTGGTGCAATACCACCGGCTGGCCGCCCGGGAGGCGGAGCAGCTGCAGTCCGCCTACGTCTTTTTACGCGACGTGGAACACCGTCTGCAAATGGACGAAAATCTCCAGACTCACACCATTCCTCCGGACCGCCCGGCACGGGAGCGGCTGGCCCGGCTGATGGGCTTTGCCACGTGGCGCGACTTTGAAACGGCCCGGCAGACTCATTGCCGCAACGTCCGGCGCGTGTTTGACGACCTGTTCGGAGACGAGCCGGCGCCGCCGGCTTCCCCCTTTCCGCCGGAATTCGACGGGGCGGAGGCCGAGTGGAAGGCCCTGCTGACCCGGCATGGGTTTCGCGACGTGGACAAGTCGCTGCGAACGCTCAGGGAATTTGTGCAGGGCCCGGGATTCGTCCACGTTTCCGCGCGCACCCTCGAGCTGGCGCGCGGCCTTCTGCCCCGGCTCTTTACCCTGTGCCGCACGGATGAGGGCCAGGGCGCGGACAGGGAGCTGCCGCCGAAAACCCTTTCCGATCCGGATCGGGTGCTCACCCGTCTGGACAACTTCATCGCGGTCTATGGCGCGCGCGCGGCGCTGTTTGAGTTGTGGCACAACAACCCGAATTTTTTCGAGCTGTTGCTGCTGTTGTTCGATCGCTCGGAGTTTCTGGCCGAAGCCTTGATCCGGTCCCCCGAATTGCTGGATGACCTGGTTTACGGCGGACGTTTGAACGTGCGCAAGACGGCCCCGGAAATCCTGCGCGATCTTCGCCACGGGCTGAAGGACGAGGACCAATACGTCTGGCTGCGCCGTTATCATGAAGCGGAGCTGACGCGACTGGGCTTGCGCGACATCCTCGGCCTGGCCGACTTCGAGCAGAACCTGGGCGAACTGTCGGCCCTGGCCGATGCCTGTCTCCAATACGCCCTGGAAGTCATCATGCGCCGGCACCGACTCAAGACGCCGCCGTTTGTCATCGTGGGGCTCGGAAAATTGGGTGGCCGTGAAATCAATTACGGTTCCGACCTTGATCTCCTGTTTGTTGCGGATGTGCCGTTGCCGCAACTCCCCTCCCGGCAACGGCTGGCCGTCGAATTCATGGACCTGGTATCCCGGCGGACGGACCACGGCACCACTTTCCAGACCGACGCACGGTTGCGGCCCGACGGCGAGAAGGGGCTGCTCGTCAACACCCTGGCCGCCTATGAAGCCTATTATTTGAAGCGCGCACAGTTGTGGGAGATCCAATCCCTCACCCGGACCCGGCCGGTGGCCGGCGATCCGCAACTTGGAGCGCGCTTCCAACAACTGGCCGCGCGCATGACGAATTTTGCCACCCTGGCAGCGACGGCCCCCCGCCGCCCCGCAGCGGGGTTGCCCGCCTGTGCGACACCGGATTGGAAATCCCGGATGCATGACATGCGCATGCGCATCGAAAAGGAACGCACGCCCGCCGGTCAGGAGGCTCTGGCCATCAAAACCGGCCAGGGGGGATTGATGGACGCGGAGTTCATCGCCCAGGCCCTCTGCCTCGAACACGGCTGGCAGGAAGCGCATACCTTGCGGGCGCTGGAACGGGCGGCGGCCGCCGGGCTCCTGCCGGAAGCCGGGAAGTTGCTGGAGAATTACCGGCAGTTGCGCCGCGTGGAAAGCATCCTGCGCCGTTGGAGTTACGCAGGGGAAACCGTTCTCCCGAGCGATCCCGAACCGTATGAGCGCGTGGCGGTACGGTGCGGGTTTGCCGCGCCCACGGCGTTTGCCGCCGCGCTGGCGCACTGGCGTGCGGCGGTGCGCGAGGTTTATGAGATCTATTTTCAGCGCAACCACGCCAGAACTCCGCCTCCGGAACGACATTGAAGGGGCGCCGGGCCGCGCGGATTGGCAGTCAGGCCGCGCTTGAGGTTCCGGTCAATAATTCCCGGTGCAAATCCTGCAAGCGGCTGACCCGCACCGCGTCCGCCACCCGATGCCCCTGACAGGCCGCGCGCGCTGCGGCCAGCGTTGTGTAGAACGTGACCTTGTGCTGCAGCGCCTGCCGCCGGATCGCATAGGAATCGGCGAGACTCTGCGGATCGGAAGCAGTGTTGACAATGATGTCCACCTCCCCATTGACGATCATGTCAATGATGTGCGGCCGCCCCTCGGAAAGCTTGTTGACGGCGCGGGCCGCCACCCCCCCCCGCTCAAGCACCGTCGCCGTGCCGCGCGTGGCGAGGATCTCGAACCCCTGCCGGCTGAAGTAGCGCGCCACCTCGATCACCCCGTTCCGGTCGGCGTTGCGGACGGTGATGAAAATGCGCCCGCGCTTCGGGATGGGACTGCCGGCGGCAACCTGCGACTTGGCAAACGCCTCGCCAAAACTGCGACCCACTCCCATGACCTCGCCGGTGGATTTCATCTCCGGACCGAGCACCGTGTCCACTCCGGGGAACTTGATGAACGGAAACACCGCCTCCTTGACGGAATAATAGGGCGGCACGATTTCGCCGGTGATGCCCTGACGTTTCAGGGACTGTCCCGCCATGCAGCGCGCCGCAATTTTGGCCAGCGGCCGGCCGGTCGCCTTGGACACATACGGCACGGTGCGCGCGGCGCGCGGGTTCACCTCGAGCACAAAGATCCGGCCGTTCTGAATGGCGTACTGGACGTTCATCAGGCCAACCACCTTCAGCGCCCGGGCCAGCTTCACCGTCCGCGCGCGCAACTCGTTTTGGATTTTCCGGGACAGGGAAAACGGGGGAAGCGAGCAGGCGGAATCACCGGAATGCACGCCCGCCTCCTCGATATGCTCCATGATGCCGCCGATGATGACCTGCCGGCCGTCGGACACGGCGTCCACGTCCACTTCGGTGGCGTCGTTGAGAAAGCGGTCGAGCAGCACTGGCGAATCCTCGGACACCCGCACCGCCACGCGCATGTAGGTTTCCAGGTCCGCGCGCGCATGGACGATCTCCATGGCGCGCCCGCCGAGCACGTAGGACGGCCGCACCACCAGCGGGTAGCCGATCTGCTCCGCCCGCTGCACCGCTTCCCGGGGGGTGCGGGCCGTGGCATTGGGCGGCTGCGCCAGCTTGAGTTTCCGGATCAGCCTTTGAAAACGCTCGCGGTCCTCGGCCACGTCAATGGAATTGGTGCTGGTGCCGATGATCGGCGCGCCGGCGGCCTCAAGCGCGCGCGCCAGTTTGAGCGGGGTCTGGCCGCCGTACTGCACAATCACCCCCGCCGGCTGCTCCAGGTGGATGATCTCGAGCACGTCCTCAAACGTCAACGGTTCGAAGTACAGCCGGTCGGAGGTGTCGTAATCCGTTGAGACCGTCTCCGGATTGCAGTTGATCATGATGGTCTGGTAACCATCCGCCCGCAACGCGAACGCGGCATGCACACAGCAATAATCGAACTCGATGCCCTGGCCGATGCGGTTGGGGCCGCCGCCCAACACGATGATCTTTTTCCTCGGTTCGGGCTGCGCCTCGCACTCCTCCTCGTAGGTCGAGTACAGGTAGGCGGTGGACGCGGCGAATTCCGCGGCGCAGGAATCCACGCGCTTGTACACCGGCCGCACCCGGGCGGCATGGCGCCACTGGCGCACCTGGGCTTCACTGCGGCCGAGGAGAACGGCGAGGCGGTGGTCGGAAAATCCCTGGCGCTTCCACGCGCGCAGCCGGCCGGCCGCAGGCTTTTTCCCGCGGTGCCGCGCGATCACCTTCTCGGTTTCAACGAGGTCGGCGATTTGCGCCAGAAACCACGGGTCAACATGGCAAAGCGCATAAACTTCCGGCAGGCTCATGCCGAGGCGGAACGCGTCGGCCAGGTACCAGACGCGTTCGGCCCCCGGCACCCGCAGCGCCCGGATGACGCGCTGGCGCGCCTCGTCCCGGTCCAGCCCGGGATCGCATTTCGACTCCAGGCCGTAGCTGCCAATCTCGAGTGAGCGCAACGCCTTCTGCAATGATTCCTGGAAGGTGCGCCCGATCGCCATGGCTTCCCCCACGGATTTCATCTGGGTCGTCAGCGTGGCGTCGGCCTGGGGAAACTTCTCGAAGGCGAAGCGCGGAATTTTCGTCACGACATAGTCCAGGGCCGGCTCGAACGCGGCCGGGGTGACCCCGCCCGTGATGTCGTTTTTCAACTCATCCAGCGTGTAACCGACCGCCAGCTTGGCCGCCACTTTGGCGATGGGAAATCCGGTGGCCTTGGAGGCGAGCGCCGACGAGCGCGAGACGCGCGGGTTCATCTCGACGATGATCGCGCGTCCATCCCGTGGATTGATCGCGAACTGCACGTTCGAGCCGCCCGTGTCCACGCCGATCTCGCGCAGGCACGCGATCGCGGCGTTGCGCATGAGCTGGTATTCCTTGTCGGTGAGGGTTTGCGCGGGCGCCACCGTGATGGAATCGCCGGTATGCACCCCCATGGGGTCGAAGTTCTCAATGGAGCAAACAATGATGCAGTTGTCCTGGCGGTCACGCACCACCTCCATCTCGTATTCCTTCCAGCCGATGATGGATTCCTCGATCAACAGCTCACGCGTGGGCGAGGCGTCGAGACCACGCTCGCAGAGGGCGGTGAATTCATCCGGGTTGTAGGCGATGCCGCCGCCGGTGCCGCCGAGCGTGAACGAGGGCCGGATGATCACCGGATAGCCGATCCCGGCCTGCACCCGCTGCGCCTCCGTCAGACTGTGGGCAATGCCGCCGCGCGCGCACTGCAGCCCGATGGCCTCCATCGCCCGCTTGAAACGCTCGCGGTCCTCGGCTTTCTCGATGGCCTCGCGCCGGGCGCCGATCATTTCGACGCCGAACCGCGCCAGCACGCCTTCGCGGTCCAGCGCGAGCGCGCAGTTCAATGCCGTCTGCCCGCCCATGGTGGGCAGCACCGCGTCCGGACGCTCCCGTTCGATGATGCAGGCCACGGTTGGCCAGGTGATCGGCTCGATGTAGGTGGCGTCGGCCAGCTCCGGATCGGTCATGATGGTGGCCGGATTGGAGTTCACCAAAATCACGCGATAGCCTTCCTCCTTGAGCGCCTTGCAGGCCTGCGCTCCGGAGTAGTCGAACTCACAGCCCTGACCGATGATGATCGGCCCGGCTCCGATGATGAGGATGCTTTTTAGATCGGCGCGTTTGGGCATAGGATCAGGGGCCGGTGGACGATTGCAGGTCGCCAATCTGTCACGAGGCGATGGGCTTCCCTTTCGGCTTGGGGCGGCCCGCGGACTGGCGCTTTGCCATGCCGGCAATGAACCTGTCGAACAACGGGGCCACGTCATGTGGGCCGGGGCTGGCCTCCGGATGCCCCTGAAAGCAGAAGACCGGATGATCGGTGAATTCGAGGCCCTGCACCGAACCGTCAAACAACGAGCGATGGGTCACGCGCACGTTCGGTGGCAGGGTGGCTTCGTCCACCGCAAAGCCATGGTTCTGGCTGCTGATCAACACGCGGCCGCTGTGCACCGCCAGCACGGGATGATTGGCCCCATGATGACCAAATTTCATTTTGATGGTGCGCGCCCCGGCCGCCAGGCCGAGCAACTGGTGCCCAAGGCAGATGCCGAAAATGGGCAGGCCGGCGTCGAGAAAGCGGCGGATCGCTACAATCGCGTAGTCACAGGCCTCCGGGTCGCCCGGACCATTGGACAAAAACACGCCATCCGGTTTGAGCTTGAGCACCGCCCCGGCCGGCGTCCGCGCCGGCACCACCGTCATCCGACACCCCCGGGCCGCCAGCATGCGCAAAATATTGCGTTTGATGCCGTAATCGTACGCCACAACATGAAACCGGGGACGTTGCTGCCGGGCATGACCTTTGCCCAACACCCACAAGCCCTCGTCCCAGCGGCCGGGTTGTTTGATGCTGACCACTTTGGCCAGATCCGCACCCTGCAAGCCGGGGACGGCGCGGGCCGCCTTCAAGGCGGCCCGAACCCCGGGCCGGCGCCCCTTGCCCACCGCGAGGATGCAACCGTTTTGCGCGCCCTTCTCGCGCAGCAGGCGCGTGAGGCGGCGGGTATCCAGGCCGGCGATGCCGACCAGCTTGTGGCGGCGCATGAAATCGGGCAAGGCCTCCGTGGCGCGGAAACTACTGTGGAGGTGGGGCAGGTCGCGGATGACCAGCCCGGCCGCATGCACCCGGTCGGACTCCATGTCCTCGGGGTTCGTGCCGGTATTGCCGATGTGCGGATAAGTGAGCGTGACAATCTGCCGGGCGTAGGAAGGATCGGTGAGAATTTCCTGGTAGCCGGTCATGGCGGTGTTGAACACCACCTCACCCACGGCCCGTCCGGCAACACCGATGGACTCTCCATAGAACAGAGAGCCATCTTCCAACGCAAGCAGGGCGGGCGACATCGATCAGTTATCTCCGGGCGCGGTTTACGCGTCGTAGTACATACTGAACTCCCAGGGATGCGGACGCAATCGGATTTGGTCCTGTTCCTTGCGCTTCATTTCAATCCAGGTTTCGATCACATCCCGGGTGAAGACATCGCCTTTGAGAAGAAAACCGTGGTCTTTTTCGAGGGCGTCACACGCCTCGGTCAGACTGCCGGGCATGGAGGGAACCTGCTTGAGTTCCTCCGGGGGCAGTTCATAAATGTTTTTGTCGAGGGGCTCGCCGGGATCAATCCGGTTCTGGATGCCATCCAAACCGGCCATCAACATGGCCGCCATGGCGAGGTAGGGATTCGCCGTGGGATCGGGCGGGCGATATTCGATGCGCTTGGCCTTCGGACTGGGCGAGTAGGTCGGGATGCGAATGGCGGCCGACCGGTTGCGCGAACTATAAGCCAGATTGACCGGCGCTTCGAAGCCGGGAGTCAGGCGTTTGTAGCTGTTCACAGTGGGATTCGTGAATGCCGCCATGGCGCGGGCGTGTTTCAAGATTCCGCCGATGTAGTGCAAGGCCATCTCGCTCAGGCCGGCGTATTGATTGCCAGCAAACAAGGGTTTGCCCTTCTTCCACAGCGACTGGTGTGTATGCATGCCGGAGCCGTTGTCGCCGAACAACGGCTTGGGCATGAAGGTGACGGTTTTATTGCGGCGTCGGGCGACGTTTTTGACGATGTACTTGTAGAGCATCATGTCATCGGCCATTTTCACCAGGGAGTTGAACCGTAGATCAATTTCCGCCTGTCCGGCGGTCGCCACTTCATGGTGCTCCCGCTCAACACGCAGCCCGCAATCGCGCATCACGTTGATCATTTCGTTGCGGATCTCGACCTGCGTGTCGGCCGGCGCCACCGGGAAGTATCCTTCCTTGTGGCGGATTTTGTTGCCCAGGTTCGGGCCCTCCTCCCGGCCGCTGTTCCAGATGCCTTCGATGCTGTCCAGGAAATAGAACCCGCTGTTGGCCGTCTGGCCGTACCGCACTTCGTCGAAGATGAAAAACTCCGCTTCCGGCCCCATGTAAGCCGTGTCGGCAACCCCGGTGCTTTTCAGATAGGCCTCCGCCTTGCGCGCGACGTTGCGCGGGTCGCGGCTGTAGGGTTCACGGGTCATCGGGTCCACGCCATCCGCCACGAGGCTCAGCGTCGGCGTGGTGGGGAATGGATCAATGATCGCCGTGTCGGGATCCAGCAGGAGCAGCATGTCGCTGGCCTCGATGGATTTCCAACCGCGAATGGAGGAGCCGTCGAAGCCCAATCCTTCCGCGAACACCTCGGCGTTGAGTTCGGCAATGGGCACACAAAAATGCTGCCAGGTGCCGAGGAAATCGCAGAATTTTACGTCCACGAGTTGAACATTCTTGTTTTTGCACAGTGTCAGTACTTCTTGGGAGGTCATAGGATGTTGGTTTTACTGGTTAAGTTTTTGTTACACGGCCTGATCGTCACGTTCCGCCGTCCGGATCCGCACCGCCTGTTCGACCGGCAGGACGAAAAGTTTGCCGTCGCCGATCTTCCCGGTGCGGGCGGCGGCGGCGATGGCCTGGAGGGCCGCTTCCACCTGCGCGTCCGCGACGACGATTTCGAGTTTTATCTTCGGCAGAAAATCCACCGCGTACTCGCTGCCACGATAAATTTCAGTGTGCCCCTTCTGACGGCCAAAGCCTTTGACTTCGGACACCGTCATGCCCTCCACGCCGATGCCGGCCAGGGCCTCTTTCACGTCGTCGAGCTTGAAGGGTTTGATGATGGCTTCAATCATTTTCATGCGGATGGTTCCTTTCTTTAGTCGAGGAGATAACCGGCTTCGCCGTGATCCACGACGTCCAGACCCTGCAGCTCTTCCTCCGCGCTGGGGCGCAGTCCGAGCGTAAACTTTACCAGGCAGGCAATCACGAGCGTGCCCGGCAGGGCGAGCGCCAGCGTAATTCCCATGGCGGCCAACTGATGCAACCACAGCGTGTGACCCACGATTCCCTCGAGATGGGTCGCCAGATTCGCGTTGGCTTCGGGTGTGGCCAGAAATCCGGTCAACAATGCGCCGAGGGTGCCGCCGACGCCGTGAATTCCGAACGTGTCGAGCGCATCGTCATAACCCAGCCACGTCTTCAGCTTCCAACAGGCGAAGAACGGAATCACTCCGGCCAGCACGCCAATGAGGATCGCCCCGTTCGCCGTGATGAATCCGCAGGCGGGCGTGACCACCACCAACCCGGCCACCACCCCCGAGCAGAATCCCAGCACGCTCGGTTTGCCGCGCAAAAGCCATTCGGCACCCGCCCATGCCACACTGGCCACCGCCGCCGCCAGGGTGGTGGTCATGAACGCATTGGCCGCAATGCCGTCGGCCGCCAGCGCGCTCCCGGCATTGAAGCCGTACCAGCCCACCCACAACATGCCGGTACCGATCATGCACAAGACCATCGAGTGCGGCGCCATGATGACCCGGCCAAAGCCGTGGCGTTTGCCGAGGATCCAACAGAGCAGCAGCGCCGACCAGCCGCTGGACATGTGGACCACCGTGCCGCCCGCAAAATCAATGGCCTTGATCCTGGCCGCCGCGTTCCAGGCGCCGTTCATCAATCCGTCCACGCCCCACACCATGTGGGCGAGCGGGAAATAAATCACCAGCATCCAGAGCGCCACAAACAGGAGCACGGCGGAATATTTCATGCGCTCCGCGATGGCACCGACGATCAAGGCCGGCGTGATCACGGCGAACATCAGCTGGAACATCGCAAACACGTTCTGTGAAACCCAGCCGGCATAATCCGGATTCGGCGCGCTGCCAACGCCGTTGAGAAAGGCAAATTTCAGACCGCCGAGGAGGGAGCGGCCCGGCGCAAACACCAGACTGTACCCAACGGCCCACCAGAGAATCGTCACCAGCCCGGCGATTCCAAGGCACTGCGCGAGGACCGACAGCACGTTCTTCCGGCGTACCAATCCGCCGTAAAACAACGCCAGACCCGGCAGCGTCATGAACAGCACCAGGGCCGCCGCCGTCATCATCCAGGCGTTGTGTCCCGGGCCGGCACCAGCGATCCTGCCGGCGACCTCTGCGGTGCGCGGACCATTATTGACGTAGGCTTCCAGATCCGCGAGGCGCTGTTCGAGGGTCGGGTCCGGCAGCGTATCCGCCCGGGCCGTGGCCATTAGGCCAAACCCCACTGTGACCAGGCACAGACCGGCGGCCAGGAGAATCCAGGGGCAAAGTTTCAGCATATCCTTTTTCCTTTCAGAAGGTGACCACGACGCCAAAATTTCCGATGACTTCGTTGCCTTGGTTGATTTCGTGAAGCGAATCGAGGGCAAAGGACGCCAGCACCCCGGTATGGAGGGAGATGTTCCGGGTTACGGCCAGATTGACAGTGAGACCCAGCAAGACATCGTTCCAGTTGAGGTTGGCCTGTGTTTTCCTGGAATTGTAACCAAGGTCAATTCCCAGCGCGGCGGAAGGGGTCAGGGTCAGCATGCCTGGTTCTGGCAAACAGGCCGGCTTGCTGAGATCGAACTCATGGCTGAGGCCCACAGTCGCGTACCCGGTGTGGAATTCGTCCACGTCCCAGTTCAGCGTGGCTCTGGGGTTTAAGAGCGGAAAATCGTAGGCGAGAACGCCGTAGAGGTCCCAAGTATCCACTCCGGAACGGCCATTGGGGTACTGATAATATTGCGCCCCGGCGGTAAGGGAGAATTGCTCCCAGGTCGCCGTATAATCGAGCGTGTAATTATGTTCTGTGTACCACTTCAAACCGGGCTGATCCACCGGGCTGTAGTAACCGGTGTAGGCGGCGGTGAAACGCTTGTATTCAAGCAGGAGACGGGTTTGGGCCAGCGGGTGGTGTTTGGAAATGTCCACCCCGCGAAAGAGGTAGGTGCTGTAGTAATCGGCTCCGGCTTCCGCCTTCCAGTTACGTTCTGTCGTGGCCTCCGGTTCGCGAAGCTCTCCTGAACACGCGACCGGCGTAACGATCGCCAGCGTGGCCAGCCATTCCCAAAGATAAACGCGTTTCATGGAGCTGTCGGTGGTTTGCACGGGTTAAATGAGTTGCATCGCCAACTCGCCGGTCTTTGTGCAGGGGTCATGCCATCCGCCCGGAACAAATGCGGCCCGCGTAAAAACACGCCGGAATCCTCAGGAAAACTGCAGAAAATTTTGCGCGCAGATTCCTTGCGCGCCGAACTCTTCGCCGTAGCAAAGCGACATTCAGGTGGGAACGCGGCAGGAAAGCTACGGAAACGTAGCTTGTGCAGACCGCATTAACTGCCGCGTCGAAAACGCTTGAAGTCAATGCCGAATCGTTTCACGCGCAGGCCGATCTGACGTTCAGTCAGACCCAGACTCCGCGCGGCGGCCGCCATGTTGCCGTCGCTGGCTTTGAGTTCGGCAACAATCATTTCATATTCCAACGCCGCCACGGCCGCCTGCAGTGTTCCTCCCGCACCCGGCTCGGTCGCCTCCCGCTTCTGCAACGTGGGCGGCAGGTGGTGCGCCTCGATGGCATTGCCCTGGCAGAGCAGCACGGCCCGTTCAAGGCAATTTTCAAGTTCACGGACGTTCCCGGGCCAATGATAGCTCATGAGCAAATCAATGGCCGCGGTGGAAATCCGGCGCACCGGCTTGCGGCTGTTGCGACTGAACTTTTCGACGAAATGATCGGCGAGCAGGAGAACATCCGATTTCCGCTCACGCAACGGCGGTACATAGATTGGGAAAATATTGAGCCGATAGTAGAGATCCGCGCGAAACTTGCCCTGTTCGATCATCTCTTCGAGATTCCGGCTGGTCGCGGCGATGATCCGCACGTCAGTGCGGATCGGGGTGTGACTGCCCACCCGCTCAAATTCCTTTTCCTGCAACACGCGCAACAGTTTGACCTGTGTGACGGGCGACACGTCGCCGATTTCATCCAGGAACAGCGTGCCGCCATTGGCGATTTCAAACCGCCCCTGGCGCATGGCGATGGCCCCGGTAAAGGCGCCCCGTTCGTGACCGAACAGTTCGCTCTCGATGATGGATTCCGGCAGGGCGGCGCAGTTGAACTTGACGAAGGCGCGCCCCTGACGCGGACTCTGCTCATGCAGCGCGCGCGCCACCAGTTCCTTGCCGACGCCGGATTCCCCGCGAACCAACACGGTGGTGCTGCTGCCCGCCACCTGCTCGATGTGCAGATAGACAGAGCGCATCCCGGTGGAGTTGCCGATCAGGTTCGGCGGCCGCAGGCTCGATTCCAGCTGCTCCTGCAGGCGTTCGTTCTCGCGGCGCAACGTCTCCAGGTGGTCGGCCGTCTGGCGGTGGGATTGGACACTTTGAGCCATGACGTTGGCCACCAGCGACAGCAGCCGCTGATCGGCCGCCAGGCTGGCTTCCGCATGCCGCCGCCGTTCCACGCTCAGGCAACCCACCACCTCCCCGCCGCATTTCACCGGCACACAAAGCAGCGCCATTGTTTCAGGCGCCACCTCCGGGACTCCGGCTGGAGCGGGGGCGGCGGGGGCGAATTCCGGCAACACCAGCGGGGCGCCGGTGCGAATCACCTGGTCCACCACCGGACGGCACCGCTTGAGATACTCCGTTGGGGCGACACTGCGGGGCAGGCCGATCGTCTCAGTGATCGAAATGGCGTCGTGCTTGGAATCCAGAATGAGAATGAGGCCGCGCTGAAAGGCCATCACCTGTTCCATTTGCGCCAGAATCGGCGCGAGAACCGCGCGCAAGTTCGGGCGGCTTTCCAGCATGTAGGCAATGTTCAGCAGCAGACCCAGCCCATCCGCCACCCGGCCGCCCTTTTCCGCCGCCCAGGCACAGACCTCCTCGGTAAACCGCACCCATTCCGGCTTGGTTTCACTCGCGAAGGGTTTCACGCATCACCTCCATCAGGTTCGCGGGATCCCGGGAGGCGGGCGCCTCACCGCAACGCCTCCGAAACCTCGCCCATCAGATACCGGTCACATTCCCGCGCGGCCCCCCGGCCTTCGTTGATGGCCCAAACCACCAGACTTTGTCCGCGGCGCATGTCTCCCGCAGCGAAGATTCCCGGGATGTTGGTCGTAAACTTCCCGTGTTCGGCCTTGACGTTGCTGCGCGCATCCTGTTCGACCTGTAGCGCCTTCAAGAGTCCATCCTCCGGCCCCAAAAAGCCCATTGCCAGCAGGACCAGCTGCGCCGGCAGCCGCTGCTCACTGCCGGCCACCACTGCCGGAGTCAACCGTCCCTGAGCGTCCTTCTTCCACTCGACGCGGACGATCTCAAGGGCCTGCACGTCCCCGGCACCAAGACACTGCTTCACGGTCACCAAATACTGCCGCGGATCCGCCCCAAACACCGCCGCCGCCTCCGCCTGGCCATAATCCAGCTTATGCACCTTCGGCCACTGCGGCCACGGATTATCCGCCGCCCGCTCCGGCGGCAGTTGCGGCATGATTTCGAGCTGGATCAGACTCCGGCAGCCGTGTCGCAGGGCCGTGCCACAACAATCCGTGCCGGTGTCCCCGCCACCGATGACGATCACGTCCTTGCCGGCAGCGTTGATGTACGGCACCTGCGGGTCCAACAAATGCCGGGTGTTGGCCGTGAGAAATTCCATCGCAAAGTGGACTCCGGACAGTTCGCGCCCCGGCACCGCCAAATCGCGGGGGCGGGTTGCCCCGCCACAAAGCACCACCGCGTCAAAATCCTGTAAGAGCTTTCCGGCCGGCAAGTCCCGGCCGACTTCACAGCGCGTCACGAACCGGATGCCCTCCTGCGCCAGCAAATCCACCCGCCGTTGCACCACGGCCTTATCGAGTTTCATGTTCGGGATGCCGTACATCAGCAAACCGCCGATCCGGTCCGCCCGCTCGTACACCGTGACCAGGTGTCCGGCCCGGTTCAACTGCGCCGCGCACGACAATCCCGCCGGGCCGCTGCCCACAATGGCCACCGACTTGCCGGTGCGTTGGGCGGGCGGCTGAGCCGTGACCCACCCTTCCGCAAACCCCTTCTCGATGATGGCGTATTCGAGGTTCTTGATCGTGACGGGCGGCTGGTGCATGCCCAGCACACATGAGCCCTCGCAGGGGGCCGGACACACCCGGCCGGTGAAATCGGGAAAGTTGTTCGTCTTGTGCAACCGCTCCAGCGCCTCGCGCCACAGCCCGCGGTACACCAGATCGTTCCATTCCGGAATCAGGTTGTGAATGGGACAACCGCTGGCCATGCCGGCCAGCAGATTGCCCGTATGACAAAACGGGATGCCGCAATCCATGCAACGCGCGCCCTGTTGCCGGAGCTTGTCTTCCGACATCGGCTGGTGAAATTCCTGCCAGTCCCGGAGCCGTTCCTCCGGCTTGCGGTCCTCGGGCAGCTCCCGTGAAAACTCCAAAAATCCGGTGATCTTGCCCATGTCAATGTCCTCCTGCGAGCGCGAGTTCCCGCGCATTGTTCTCGAACGCTGCCAGCACCGCCGCCTCGCCCTCCAGCCCCTCCGCCCGGGCGCGCTGCAATGCAGCCAGCGCGCGGCGATAGTCCTTCGGCATCACTTTTACAAACCGGTCCGGCGCCCATTGGGCGAGAATATCCCGGGCGCGCACACTGCCGGTGTACTCGTGGTGCCGGGCGATCAGCCGGCGCACCGTTTCCACCTCGTCCGGATCGGTCAGGCTTTCCAGGTCCACCATGGCCCGGTTGCACCGTGGCGCAAACTCGCCGGCGGGATCGAACACGTACGCCACGCCGCCCGACATGCCGGCGGCAAAATTGCGTCCGGTGCCCCCCAAGACCACCACCTGTCCGCCGGTCATGTACTCGCACCCGTGATCACCCACGCCTTCCACCACCGCCTGGGCGCCGGAATTGCGCACCGCGAATCGTTCGCCCGCCACGCCGCGGATGTAGGCCTCGCCGCTCGTGGCGCCGTAGAGCGCAACGTTGCCGATGATTACATTCTCTTCGGCCGCGAAGGTGGCCGCGTCCGGCGGCCGGACGATGATTTTTCCGCCACTCAACCCTTTGCCGAGATAATCATTGGCATCACCCACCAGGGTGAGCGTCAGCCCGCGCGGCACGAACGCACCGAAACTCTGGCCGGCGCTCCCGTGCAGATTCAGCTGCACCGTGTCTGCCGGCAACCCCTCCGCCCCGTGCCGCCGGGTAATCTCGCTGCCGATCAGCGTGCCGATGACCCGATCAATGTTGCGCACCGGCAGGGTCACCTGCACCGGTCGGCCGTGTTCCCAGGCCGGCCGGCACACCTCCCACAACTCACGCCGGTCAAAAGTCCTGGCCAGCCCGTGATCCTGCGCCATCTGGCAATGCCGGCCAACGTCAGGCGGCAGTGCGGGTTGATGAAAGATTCTCCCGTAGTCCAGCCCCTGCGCCTTCCAATGTTCCACGGCCGGCCGCATTTCCAGTTTGTCGGTTCGCCCCACCATTTCCATGAGGGTGCGAAATCCGAGCTGCGCCATCAGTTCGCGAACTTCCTGGGCAATAAACCGCATGAAGTTGACCACGTGTTCCGGGGCCCCGGCAAACCGGGCCCGCAGGCGCGGGTCCTGGGTCGCGATTCCCACCGGGCAGGTGTTGAGGTGGCAAACCCGCATCAGGATGCAGCCCAAGGCCGCCAGCGGCGCCGTCGCGAATCCGAACTCTTCCGCACCCAACAAGGCGGCAATCACCACGTCCCGGCCCGTTTTCAACTGGCCGTCCGCTTCGACCACAATGCGGCTGCGGAGATTGTTGAGCAGCAGGGTTTGTTGCGTTTCCGCCAGCCCCAGTTCCCACGGGGCGCCGGCATGTTTGATGGAGGAGAGCGGCGAGGCGCCGGTCCCGCCGTCATGTCCGGAAATCAACACCACATCCGCATGCGCCTTGGCCACCCCGGCGGCAATGGTGCCGACGCCGATTTCGGCCACGAGCTTCACGCTGATCCGCGCTTCCGAGTTCGCACACTTCAGATCATGGATGAGCTCCGCCAGGTCTTCGATGGAGTAAATGTCGTGGTGCGGCGGCGGCGAAATCAGCCCCACCCCGGGCGTGGTGCCGCGCGTCTTGGCAATCCACGGATACACCTTCGTGCCCGGCAATTCGCCGCCCTCGCCCGGCTTGGCGCCCTGCGCCATCTTGATCTGCAATTCCCGGGCCTGCGTGAGGTACAGACTGGTCACGCCAAACCGGCCGCTGGCCACCTGCTTGATGGCGGAATTCTTCGAATCCCCGTTGGGTTCGCGGACGTACCGGGCCGGGTCCTCGCCGCCTTCGCCGGTGTTGCTCCTGCCGCCGAGCCGGTTCATGGCGATGGCCAGCGCTTCATGAGCTTCCTGACTGATCGAGCCGTAGCTCATGGCCCCGGTCTTGAACCGCCGCACGAGGCTCTCAACCGATTCCACCTCGTCAAGCGGCAGGGGTGTCGGCGCATACTTGAACTGGAACAACCCGCGCAGGGTGCACAGGCGCCGCGATTGATCGTTGACGGCCGTGGAATACTCCTTGAACACCCGGTAATTGTCGGTGCGCACGGCCAGTTGCAGCTTCTGGACGGTTTCCGGATTGAACAGGTGATGTTCACCGTCGTGCCGCCACTGGTATTGGCCGCCGGTGTCCAGCGTGGGGTCCGGCCCGGGGCGTCCGGGGAACGCGTGCCGATGCCGGCGCAAGACTTCCTCCGCCAGTTCCTCGATGCCGATGCCCTCGATGCGCGAAGCGGTCCAGGTGAAATACTTGTCAATGACCCACGAATTGAGCCCGATCGCCTCAAAAATCTGCGCGCCCCGGTACGATTGGATCGTCGAGATGCCCATCTTGGCCATCGTTTTCACCACGCCTTTCGTGGCCGCCTTCAGGTAGTTCCGGACCGCTTGCGGATGCTGAATGTCGGTCAACATTCCCTGCCGGATCAGATCATCGAGTGATTCAAACGCCAGATAGGGGTTGATGGCACTGGCACCGTAACCGAGCAGCAAGGCGAAGTGATGCACCTCGCGCGGCTCGCCGGATTCCAGCAGCAGGCTGGCGCGCGTGCGCGTGCCGGTCCGGATCAGATGATGATTGACCGCTGACACCGCCAGCAGCGCCGGAATCGCCGCCTGCTCCGCATTGACGCCGCGATCCGACAAAATGATGAACGTCCGCCCCGCGCGAATCGCCTGGGTGACTTGCTGGCAGAGCTGGTCCACGGCGCGCTCCAACCCCCGCGCGCCAGCCGCCGCCGGAAACAATATCGGCAGCGTGACCGGCTTGAAGTTCGGCAACGCACAGTGCTGCAGCCTGGCAAAATCCTCGTTCGACAAAATCGGGCCCGGGATCTTGATGTTGGCGCAATTTTCCGGCACGCACTGGAGCAGGTTGCCGCTGGCCCCAAGCACGGTCTCGGTGCTGGTGACAATCTCCTCCCGAATGGCATCAATCGGCGGATTGGTGACCTGGGCGAACAGTTGCTTGAAGTAGTTGTAAAGCAACTGGGGCTGGTTGGAGAGCACTGCCAGGGGCGTGTCGGTGCCCATGGAACCGATGGGTTGCGCGCCGTCCCGCGCCATGGGTGCCAGAATCAGCCGCAAGTCCTCGAATGTATAACCAAATGCCCGCTGCCGCGGCAACAGGGTTGCGGGGTCGGAGGGCGGCACCGCCCGCTCCGGCAGGGCTGCGAGCGTGATCTGGTGCGTGTTCAGCCACAGCCGGTAGGGCTGTTCCGCGGCGATCGTCGCCTTGATCTCCGCATCGGCAATCACCCGGCCCTGGGCGGTGTCCAGCAGAAACATGTGACCGGGCTGCAGCCGGCCCTTGTGCAGCACCCGCTCCGCCGGCACATCCAGCACACCCACTTCGCTGGCCAGCACCACCAGATGATCCTTGGTGATGTAGTACCGCGACGGACGCAGGCCATTCCGATCAAGCGTGGCGCCGATCTGGATGCCGTCGGTGAACACCATGCTGGCCGGCCCATCCCAGGGTTCCATCAAACAGGCGTGATACGCATAAAATGCCTTCTTTGCATCACTCATGCCTTCGTGGCCGGACCAGGGCTCCGGAACCATCATCATCATCGCCTGCGGCAGCGACCGGCCCGCCAGCACCAGAAACTCCAGCACGTTGTCAAACATGGCGGAGTCGGAGCCATCCTCGTTGATGATCGGAAACAGTTTTTTCAGGTCCGCACCAAAGACCTCGGATACCAGTGTTGCCTGACGCGCCAGCATCCAGTTGACATTGCCGCGCAAAGTATTGATCTCGCCGTTGTGCGCCACATACCGGTACGGGTGCGCGCGCTCCCAGCTGGGGAAGGTGTTGGTCGAAAAGCGTGAATGCACCAGGGCCAGCGCGGTTTCCAGCGCCGGATCGCTGAGATCGGGAAAATACGCCTCGAGTTGACTGGGCAACAGCATGCCCTTGTAGATGAGGGTTTTGTACGACAGGCTGGGAATATAGAACTGTTCGCATCCTTTGATGCCGGAGTATCGAATGCCCTTTTCTGCGAGTTTGCGGATGATATAGAGCTTGCGCTCAAACGCCAGATCGTCGGCCAGGCCCGGGGCGCGGCCAATAAAAACCTGCCGGATGATCGGCTCGTTCTGCCGCGCCCAATCCCCCAATCCCGTGTTGCAGGTCGGCACGGGCCGCCACCCCAGCACGGTCTGCCCTTCGGCATCCACGATTTCCTCAAACAGCTTCTCACACTTGTAACGATCCGCCCGATTCCGCGGCAAGAAAACCATGCCGACGCCGTATTCCCGCGGGCCGGGCAGGGAGATCTGTTCCCGCCGACAGGCGGCCACCAAAAACTCGTGCGGCGTTTGCAGCAGAATCCCGGCGCCATCGCCGGTGTTGATTTCGCTGCCACTGGCGCCCCGATGCTGCAAATTATTCAAGACCTGCAGGGCCTGCCGCAGGATCGTGTGCGACTTGCGACCCCGAATGTCCGCCACAAACCCCACCCCGCAGGCGTCATGTTCGTGGGCGGGATCGTACAAGCCTTGCCGGGAGGGAAAACCAGGAGGTGTCATAACATTTAACCTACGAAAACCGCGTCTTTTGGCCAGTCGGCCCGCAGCACCCCGCCGTGCATGTTCACCAGCGGCACGTAGTTGTGGAAGATGCGGATGGGCGCGAGCAGGCGGATGGAGGAAACTTCTTCGATGGAATCCGGGCCGTGATTCTTGCGCAACGACGGGATGATGGTCGCGTGCATGTTCTCGACAATGTCCGTCGCATGCTTGCCCTCGACGATCATGATCAAGGCCACACGACCTTCCGTTTCCGCAATGTGCGACTCATAGATCAAGTCGGTAAAAATCGTGCGGATGTTTGGCTCGTGTTTGATCTCCTCCACGATCTGCGTGACCGTGATGCCGATCCGGAACTTGATCACGTAGAGATGCCGCGCGCTAAAATGGCCGGTGCCGCGCTCCTGCATGTCCAGCGCACAGTAGTAACTGAGCAAACCCTCGTCCTCGAGCTTCTTGCGCTTGCGCCGCACGGTCGGTGTCGGCACCCCTGTTAACTTCCCAATCTGATTGTCACTGAGTCGCGGATCGCGAATCAGGGCGCGCACGATCAGCCGCTCTTGCTCATCAAGCAACCGTTTTTCACGTTCACCTATTTCGATATTGTTCATTTATCTATAACTTACGAACTAACCGTCCACATAATTACTGGCGCATTGTTCAAAACGCAACAAAAAAGTTTAAAATAATAACAATTTAGTTCATTGAGCCGGAATTCACGCCATGAATGAACCTTCCTTTACAGGGATGTCGGTGTGTCGGGTGCGCGGGACAGATCCGGCCCCGTTTGGGGCAGCACTTCGCGTGGCCTTCGCTGGAGGTGGCTCAATCAGGAGCTTATCCCGATGGCCAGTGAGGGTGGAGTTTGAAGGTGAAGTGATGTGCCGGACTGGACGTGGGCCGGCGGTTTCCTTACAGCTGATACTGCGGGATCCGCAGCAACTCCCCGTCCTTCAAGGCGGATTGATGCGCCACAATGCCGGAGACCGTCATGTTCAACGCCATCGCGACGTGAACCAGCGGCTGCCGATCTTGCAGGATGGCGGTGACGAACTCGTTCATTAAATATCCGTGCGACCCTCCGTGTCCGCCCGCGGCCACGCCCGGGGGCAGGGGCGGACGTTTCAAGTTGGTCTTCAAGGTTTCGAGACCGCGATAAGTATTGAAATAGACCGAGCCCTTGTCGCCGCGGATGCGCCCCATCTCACCTTCGTTGGTGGGTGTATCCCAGCTGACCCCCATGCGCGCCATGCCCCCTTCATTGGTGCGAAACAGGGCGATCTCGGTGCCGAAGGGGTTGTGGTACGTATTGTTCATCGGTTGCAAGTGCGGGAGGTGGCTTGGAATGCCCATGCAAGACACTTCCGTAAAGCTGCCCGCCGTGACTCCCACGTAATACGCATTGGAGTGGGTGGGATACCATTGTGGCGGCAGACCGATGCGCCAGCCTTTGTAGGAATCAATGGGCTGCTCCATGTAATGAAAATACTCGCCCTCGGCATAAACGATCCGTCCGAGCTGGCCGGCCTGGTACAGCTGCCGCATCGCATACAGATCGTCGTGAAAACAGGAAGTCTCGAACATCATGTACTTCAACCCGCTCTGCTTGACGGTGTGGAACAAGCGATCGGCATCTTCCAGCGAGCCGAACACCGCCGGCACCGCCGTGCCCACGTGCTTGCCATGCTTGAGCACTTCGATGCAATGCCTGGCATGGCTCGGGGCGTCGGTCGCCACAAACACCGCCTCGATCCGATCATCCCGCACCAGTTCCTCCAACGAGGGATAGGTGGTGCTGCACTTCACCACGGACGCCAGTTCCGCACAACGCGCGGGGACCAGGTCGCTCACCGCGACAATCTCGACGTTGGGATGATTTTGAAACCCGAACGCCGCGGCGAATTTGCAGACGCCATACCCCACCAGCCCGACCCGCAGTTTCCGCTCGGAGATCGGCTGCCAGCCGGCATGTGTTTCCGCGGTGGCCGGGGCCGCTTCAAATCCAGCGATGGGCGGATTCGTGGTTTGCGCGCCGGCGATGACGGCGGGAGACAGTCCGAGCGCGGCCGCGCCCCAGCTCACCGTGTGCAGGAAGGAACGTCGGTTCAGCGGCGGAAATCCCGGGGAGACATTCCCGGGACCGCCCGCAGCAGTGCAGGGGGATGGCGCTTGTTTCATGCCCCCGAGTGTAAACGTCTCCTCCACTGCGTAAAGCCCGGACCAACGCGGCGATCCGGGCGCCCCGGCACCGGGCCTGCGCGGGTTCGGACGCGGCCCGGCCCGGCTCAGCCGCGGGCGGCCCGGTCCCGCTTTTTGCGCAGCGCCTGACGTAATTTAGCCAGCGGCAGCGTATTGATCACCTCCGCCCGGGTGAGCCAGCCCTTGCGGGCCACGCCGGCGCCGAGCCGCAAATAACCGGCATCCCCATTCCGGTGCGCGTCAGGATTGATGACGCACTTCACCCCTTTGCTCCGGGCATAAAACCATTTGCGCCAATCCAGATCCAGCCGCCAGGGATTGCAGTTGAGTTCGATCCAGGTGCCGGTTTCGGCGCAGGCGTCAATCACCGCTTCCTGATTGACGGGGTAAGGCTCGCGTTCGAGCAGCAGGCGGCCGGTCAGGTGGCCGAGGATGTGCACGTATTGATTTTCCGCGGCGCGAATGAGCCGTTTGGTGTTTTCAGCCTCCTCCCGGGCGGGCACGTGCAGGCTGGCGACCACGACGTCCAGCTCGGCGAGCAACCGATCATCAAAATCCAATTTGTCTTTCAGCACGTCCACCTCGCTGCCGGTGAGCAGGCGGAATTCCCGGCCCGCATCGGCCAGACGTTGATTCAATGCTGCAATGGCCTTGATTTGTTTCCGCAGGCGTTGGGGCTCGAGGCCGTTGGCTTGAAAGGCGGCGCGCGAATGGTCGGTGACCGCCCAGTACTGCAGGCCCAGTTCCTCCATGTGCGCAGCCGTTTCCTCCAGCGTATGGTGGCCGTCGCTCCAAGTGGTGTGATTGTGCAGGGCGCCCTTGAGATCGGTCCACTCGAGCAGCCGGGGCAACGCACCCCGCTCGGCGGCCTCGAATTCCCCGTGGTCTTCGCGCAGTTCGGGCGGCACGTAGGCGAGATCCAGCGCGGCAAAAATCTCCGCCTCGGTTTGGCAGGCCAGGCGAAGCTTGGGATCGCGCGTTTCCTCCTTGGACCGGAACAATCCGTATTCATTGAGGCGCAGGCCCCGGGCGATGGCCCGCTGCCGCATGACAATGTTGTGTTCCTTGTTGCCGGTGAAGTAGGCCAGCGCAAAAGGATATTCCGCATCCGATACCACCCGCAAATCCGCCTGGATTCCGGTCGCCAGAATGACGCTGGCTTTGGTGTCACCCCGGGCAACGACGTTACGGTGTCCCGGCAACGCGACAAAATGTTCAATGACCCGGACCGGCTGGCGCGAGGAAGCCAGAAAGTCCACGTCGCCGATGGTTTCGCGCCAGCGGCGCAGGCTGCCGGCGATGCTGCAGCGCAACACGTCCGGATGTTGTCGCAGGCTTTCGAGGATCGGTTCGGCGGCTTGCAACGCCTCGTCCAGGCGGGTGCGCTGCGCGTAGAGCCGGCGATACGCAATGCCCTGGAGCAAATTCTCCTGGGTCTTGGCGCCGAAGCCGGGCAGTTGAGCCACCCGTCCCGTCTGGCAGGCGGCCTCGAGTTTTTCCAGCGAGTCCACCCCGAGTTTTTGGTTGAGCACGATGATTTTTTTGGGGCCCAGCCCTGGAATGTCCAGCAGCGCCACCAGCCCCGACGGCACGGAGGCTTTCAGTTCCTCGTAATACTTCAGGCGGCCGGTTGTGACGAGTTCGGTGATCTTTTGTTGCAACGCCGCCCCAATGCCTTTGAGTTCCCCGAGGCGACCCTCGGCGATCAGCCGGGGCAGCGGCTCGTTCAGGCTTCCGATGATGCGCGCGCCATTCTGGTAGGCGCGGGTCTTGAACGGGTTCTCACCCTTGAGTTCCAGCAAGGTGCCGATTTCCAGAAGGATCTCCGCCACGCGCTCTTTGTCCATGCGCTGGTTGTAACGCAAACCCGCCTGCGGGCCAAGTGACAAAGGGACGGCCTCGAGGCGCGCGCGGCAGCTGTGCCGCTGGCCAATGCGCGGGGCAGGGCCGCGGACCGGCGGGTGGGCGGGCCCGGCTGCCCGTGCTTTGAGATTGAAGCCGGTGGCGGAACCGCCATCATGGTTTTTTATGGCTGATTCGATTCTGTTGAACCTCGATCTTCCCGGCATTCAGAAGATCCGGAGCGGCAAGGTGCGGGAAATTTTCGATCTGGGCGACGCCTTGCTCTTTGTGGCCAGCGACCGCATCTCGGCGTTTGATTGCGTGATGCCCAACGGCATTCCGCAGAAGGGCGAGGTGCTCACCCAGCTGTCGCATTTCTGGTTCGATCAAACGGAGTCGCTGGTGCCGAATCACCGCATGGTGAAAGCGGATGCCGTCTGCGATTTTCCGGCGCTGGCGGCGCTGCCCGCCACCACCAGGACAGCGCTGGCCAAGCGGGCGATGGTCGTCAAGAAGGCCCGCCCCCTGGCGGTCGAGTGCATCGTCCGCGGCTATCTGGCCGGCTCCGGCTGGAAAGAATATCAAAAATCTCAAACCGTTTGCGGACTGGCGCTGCCCGCGGGTTTGGCGGAATCCGCCGCGTTGCCGGAACCGATTTTTACGCCTTCCACCAAGGCCGCCACGGGCCACGACGAGAACATTTCATTCGCCGCCGCCGCCGCGATCCTGGGCGCGGACCACGCGCGCCAGGTGCGGGACCTGAGCTTGAAAATTTATGCGTTCGCCCGCGATTTCGCGCGCCAGCGGGGCATCATCATTGCCGACACGAAATTCGAATTCGGGCTGTTTGACGGGCAACTGCTGCTGATTGATGAAGTGTTGACGCCGGATTCTTCGCGGTTTTGGCCGGCGAGCGAATACGCGCCCGGCAAAAGCCAGCCCAGCTTCGACAAGCAATTCGTGCGCGATTACCTGGAAACGCTGGCGTGGAACAAAACGCCACCCGCTCCCGCGTTGCCGGACGAGGTGGTGGCCCGGACGCGTGCCAAGTACCTGGAAGCCTACGAACGCCTGACCGGCAAAAAATTGTGAACCACGCGCCCGCCGCCACCGGGGCGCGGAACACGCTCACGGAGGACGCAGACGTGATTGTTGCGCCAGCGGTGTGACCGGGTCCATGGCCAGCCAGCAGGCCAAGCCGCCGCCGTACATGACGGCGGCCGCGTAAAACACCAGATTCCAGCTCCCCGTCCATTGCACCAGGTAACCGCACGCAATGGAGGAGAGAAAACCACCCAGGTTGCCCATCATGTTCATCGTGCCCGACAGCGTGGCGACCGCCGGCCCCCCCACATCCATGCATGCCGTCCATGCCCCGGGCATCTGGGCGTCGTTGCAAAAGGCCACCAGGGCGATCGCGGTCACGGCAAGATACGGCGGCGTGAGTTGCGCGGCGGTCACCAGCAACAGCGCCGCGCCGCCCGCCGCCGCCGCGCCAAACCAGCGCCGCGCCCGGCCGGCCCCCCCGAGCCGGGACTCCAGCGCCGGCAGCAACCAGCCTGCGAATAACGAACCAAACGCCCCCACGAGCAGCGGCGTGCCCGCCAGCAACGCGCCTTGCTTCATGTCAAAGCCCTGTTGCTCCAGCAGGTAAGTGGGAAACCATGTGATGAAAAAATAGAAACAGTAGCTGCAGGCAAAATACTGCCCGCACAAACACCAGACTGTGCGCGATGAAAACAGGGTGCGCCAGGGCATTTTGAAGCGCGCCCCGGCGGTCTCCTCCCGGGGCAACAGGGCTGCTTCCGCAGCGTTCACTGCGGGATGCGTCCGCGGTTCATCCCGATACCACCACGCGAAAACGACGGCCCAGAGGACCCCGAGCAAACCAAAGAGCACAAACGCGGTGCGCCAGGAAACAAAGGCCAGACTCGCCGCCACCAGCAAGGGGGTGAAGGCCCCGCCAAGGCGCGCGCTCATCCACATGATGCCCTGCGCCCGCGGACGTTCCGCAACCGGCAGCCACCGGTTGAACGCCTTGGTCAAATTGGGAAAACAGCCGGCCTCGCCCGCCCCAAAAAGAAACCGCACCACCACCAGCGACCAAAGCTGACGCATCCAGCCGGTGGCCGCCGTGAAGAACGACCACCACAACACGATGCGCAATAAAATGCGCCGCGGGCCAAGCCGGTCCCCGAGGTAGCCGGTGGGGATCTCGAACAGCGCATACGCCAGGGTAAAGGCGCCAAACACCCATCCCATCTGGCGCGGGTCCAGATGCAAATCCCGCGCGATCAGCGGCGCCGCTTGCGCAATACAGATCCGGTCAATGTATTGAATGACGGCCAATGACACGGCGAACGCCACCACCCAATATCGCGCCCGGGTGGGGGCGCCGCCTGGCGGGGCAGCGGGACCGGTCATGCATGCTTGAAGTAACCAAGGCCGGCACCCGGGGCGAGTACAAATTTCAATTCCCCGCGATCCGGCGCCGCCGGGGCCTGCAGGCGCGTCCGGCACACCCGCAATACCGCGGCTCCCGCGTCAAGACAGAAAACTGGGGCCGCGGAAATTTTACCTCTCGCCATTCCGCGTTGGACAGAGCAACAATTTTGTTCAAGGCCAGCCTGCAGGCATGTAACTGGCTAAGGTGATGAGCGTGGACCCGCAACCACAACTGGCGTACGATCCAGCCGAATGGCTGGGGGACGCGCATCCGCTGGTCGCCCAACTTGGCTCGGCGGATGGTTTGGTGGCGTTGCACTGCCTGGCCCAGGCACTGGTGGCGCAACCGGTGACCAGCCTTGGTGCATTGCAAAAATTTCTGCGGGTCTATCTGGAGGATATTTTGTTCCCCCACGAACTGCCGGCCATTCGCCGGGCCTACCAGCACATCTGCAGGAACGAGTTGCGAGAACTGATCGCCTACGATCAGACGCTGGCGGGCCGGCCGGTCTGGCGGAATTTTGCCGCAGCGAGCCGGCGGGTGGGCCGGGCGCAGCTGGAAAAACTCCGGCCCCTGCGCGACGAACGCGTGGTGCAACGGTATCTGGCCGCGGTGGAGAACCGGCAGGCGCACGGCTGGCACACGCTGGTGTATGGCATGACGCTGGTGCTTTATTCGCTGCCCTTGCGCCAGGGGCTGCTCGGTTACGCGCACCAAACCACCCGCGGCTTCATTCATGCAGCAGCGCGGGATCTGCAATTGCGGGAGGCCGACTGCCGCGAGGTCTTCCAGCGCTGCTGCGCAAAACTGGTCGGCACCGCCGGGGCGATTTGCACGTAAGGGGGCTTCCGCATCGCTTCCCCACCCGCCCCGATCCGGGCGGCAGCGCCGTTGACGCAGCGCAGGACGGCGACAAAAATTCCACCCGGTTCAGACTGGAAATCCGGCTCCGGCTGACTCAACCTTGGGCTGTTGATGCAAGCGCGCTTACTGCTCTTACTGCTCTTGGTGGAATGGATGCTGGGCGGCTCAACGCTGCGGGCGACGGAAGATGCGCGTCTCGAAACTTTTTTTCGGGAATATCTCGAGCAGGTTTTCCAACAACAACCCACCACCGCCTCGGCGCTGGGCGATCACCGCTTCGATGCGCAACTGGAGGACATCACCCCCGCCGCCCGGGCCCGCTGGCAAAAATTGACCCGGCAAACGCTGCGGGAACTGCCGCGGCGCATCGCCTACCGAAAGTTGTCCCGCCCGGCCCAGATGGATTTTGAAATCCTGCAGCAGGAACTGCGACGCCAGCTCTGGCTGGACGCCAGCTTCCGCCCGTTTGAAACCGACCCACGCACGTACGGCGCCTACATCAGCGACAGTGTTTACCGCCTGCTGACCCAGTCTACACTGCCGGCGGAGACCAACCTCGCCAACTGCATCGCACGGATGCGCGCCATCCCCCGGGTCATTGCCATCGCCCGACAAACCCTGACGCATCCGCCGGAAGCCGTGCTGGAAACCGCCATCCGCCAGAATCGCGGGGCGCTGACGTTCTATGAGACCGGCCTCTTCCAGCTCGCCGGGCCGACGTCACAGCGGGCGTCACTCGAAGCCGCCGCCGCTCCCATTGTCACGGCGTTGCAGGATTACCAGCACTTTCTGGAAACTGAACTGCGCCGGCGCGCGACCGGGAACTGGCGCATTGGAAAACGCAAATTCGCCCGGAAACTGGAGCTGGTGCTGGATGCGGGCTGGAGCGCCGAGCAGGTGGTGGCCGCGGCCGAAGCTGAATTGGTGCAGGTGCAACGCGACTTGTACGTCATCGCGCGCCAGTTGTGGAGCCGCTATTTCCCGCCGCAACCGCTGCCGCCCGGGAATGCCGCCGGCCGCCGCGAAACCATCGCCCGCGTGATTGCCGCCGCCAGCGCCGAACACGGTCCACCGGACCGGCTGCTGGCAGACACGCAAGCCACGGTGAGCCGCATTCAGACGTTCATTCGCGAGCGGAAGATTTTGCGCCTGCCCGAGCCGGATGCCTGCCGGGTGATTGAAATGCCCGAGTTCAACCGCGGCAACTCCGTGGCGTACCTCGAGAGTGCGCCGCCCTTGGATCCGCGCGCCGCAAGTTATTATGCGGTGAGCCCGCCGCCCGCGGATTGGGACGCGCGCCGCGTGCAAACCTATCTGGAGGAATACAACACCCACCTGCTGCAAATCCTGACCATTCACGAGGCGTATCCCGGGCACTATGTGCAACTGGCATACGCCAACCGGAACCCCTCGTTGATCCGGAAAATCCTGGCCTCGGGCGTGTACATCGAGGGCTGGGCGGTTTACACCGAGTCCATGATGCTGGACCAGGGCTACGGCGGGGGCGACCTCCGCCTCCGCCTGATGCAACTCAAGTTCTACCTGCGCACCGTCGTCAATGCGCTCCTCGATTACCGGATGCACTGCACCACGATGACCGACGACGAAGCGATGCGGCTGATGGTGGAAGAGGCCTTCCAATCGGAGGGCGAGGCGCGGCTCAAGATCATTCGCGCCAAACAAAGCTCCACGCAATTGAGCACGTATTTCGTCGGATATCTGGCCCATCAACGCCTGCGCCAGGCCCTGCAGCGGGAGCTGGGCGACAAGTTCAACCTGGCCCGGTACCACGAGGCCGTATTGCAAGCGGGCTCCGTGCCGGTGAAATATCTGCCGGAACTGGTCCGCGCACACCTGGCGAATTAACCGCCACCGGCGGAGTGCCCGCGGGCCGGCCGGCCGCCGCGGCGGAGCGTTATTGACCCACGGGCGCGGCGGATCGTGTGGTTGCCGGGTTCCGGAACGGAGCGGCTTCGGCGCGAATTGTTTCCAGCGTTTCGGGCATGGCGGGCGCGGCAAGCATGGCGTGGGCAATGGCGGTGCCGAGTCTCGCTCCCGCGGCGGTGTCGCTGGGATAATGCACGCCGCCAATCACCCGGCACCACATCACCTCCCGAATCTGCGCCTGGAACGCCGCCGCCTGGTCTGGAAACGCGGCGGACAAAATGGTGCCCCACAAGGCGGCGACCGCAGCATGTCCGCTGGGATACGAAGTATTGCCGGGCCGGCCCACAATCGGCCGGACGTCCGGCGAAGCCTGATAGGGACGAAGGCGTTGCCAGTGCGGTTTGACCTGGTCGTCCACGATGGTCTGACTTTCGCGTGTGATTTCCGCCAACAAGCGCTGCGTGGCCGGGCAGTTGGTCGGGTTGAACCATCCACCCAAAACGGGTTGCGCGAAGGTAAACACCGATTGACTGGCCACCCGCCGCGCGCGCTGGACCTGACCGGGCGTGCGGTCCGCCTGCACCTGCAGCACAGTTTCCAAATCGGCAATGCCTGCCGGAGAGTTGGTGGCGGGCGGCGGCGGCAGCAGGCCGACCAGGGCGGAACAATCCGCAGGAAGATATTTGTATTGATGCGGCGCCGCCGGCGCCATCACCGCGCTGCCGAAAATGGCCAGAACTAAAATGGTCTTCCGCATTCCGCGGCCATACTGGAAACCAAACGGGAGGGAGTCAATCGAAACACCCGCCGCCTCCGGGCCGGCGCCGCGCGACCGGATGTGAGTCCAGCGCCGGCGGCCGTTCAGGGGTGACAGGGCAGTGCTTCCTGTGGTCTGGCAGAGTGGCCGCCCCACTCATTCAGGGCGTATTCGGCCGCCACGCTTTGAAACTCGGGTGACAACCAGGCCAGAGCTTCACCAATCAGATACAACGAGCCGGTGATGACCACCTCCGCTCCGGCGGGAGCCTGGCGCAACGCCGCCGGCAGCGAGGCGGCGGCGGCGCAGGCCACCTGCGGATGCTGGGCACGACACCACGCCACGGCGATTTCCGGAGATAACGTGCGGTCACTGCCCACGGGAATGAACAGGATCAGGCGCGCCAGCGGCAGCAGTTGGCGGCACATCGCCGGCCAATCTTTGTCGCGCATGATGCCCACAATAAACACGCGGCCGCGCGGGGGCGGCGCGCGGCGAAGAACTTGCGTCAGTGCCGCCACTCCCGCCGGGTTGTGCGCCCCGTCCAGCAAAACCGACTGCCCGCCCGGCAGGGTGAGCGCTTGCAGGCGTCCGGCCCACTGCACGGTGGCCAGCCCCCGGGCCGAGGCCCCAGGAGGCACCGGCAGGATGGGCTGCAGGGTCTCCACCACGCGCAAAGCGAGCGCCGCGTTTTGTTGTTGATGCGGCCCCGACAACGCGAGCGCGCCGGGCGGGGGCGCCGGAGCCCCGGGCGGCAACGCCCGAAAAGGCGCGCCCTGGCGGGCGGCTGCCGCCTGCAACACGAGCAACGCCCCGGCCGGTTGGGCGGCGGATTCCACGGGTACGCCGGGCTTGATAATGCCGGCCTTTTCCGCCGCGATTTCCGGCAGGGTTTCACCGAGCCAGAGTTGATGATCCAGACTGATGGGCGTGATGACACTGGCCAGCGGGGTCACAATGTTGGTGGCATCCATGCGCCCGCCCAGCCCCGTTTCCCAGATCACCAGTTCGCACTGTTGCCGGACGAAGTGCAGCAGCGCCATCACCGTGACGACTTCAAAAAACGTGGGATGATGCGCGGCGGGAAACGTGGCCAGCCACGGCCGGATTTGGGCCAGCAAGGCCACGACCTCGGCTTCACTGATCCACTGCCGGTTCACCTGCATCCGCTCGCGAAACGAAACCAGATGCGGGGAAGTGAACAAGCCCACCCGCAACCCGGCCGCACGGTAAATGCCTTCCAACATCGCGCAGGTGGACCCCTTGCCGTTCGTGCCGGCGACGTGAATGAAGCGCAGGCGCTGCTGGGGTTGTCCGGCCCGGGCGGCCAGGGCGAACGTATTTTCCAGGCCCAGTTTGGCCCCAAACAGCCGCAGTTCGTACAGAAATTTGATGGCCTCGGCGTAGGTCATAAACGACCGCTTCGGATCAGGCCGGGCCCACGCGGCTTTGCTGCAGCGCCGCGGCAATGAACCCCTTGAAGAGCGGATGGGGCTGGTGCGGTTTGCTGAGGAATTCGGGGTGGAATTGACTGGCCAGATAGAAGGGGTGCCCGGGCAATTCAATCACCTCCACCAGCTTGCCGTCAGGTGACAGGCCGCTGAACACCAGGCCGCCCTTCTCAAATTTTTCGCGGAACGCGTTGTTGAATTCAAAGCGGTGGCGATGCCGTTCATTGGCCATGAACGCGCCATAAAGCTTGGCGGCCAGTGAACCCACCTGCAGTTGACACGGCTGCGCGCCCAGGCGCATTGTGCCCCCTTTCTTGGTGACTTTGCGTTGCGCGTCGAGCAGGGCAATCACCGCCTGGGTGGTCTCGGGATGGAATTCCGTGGAGTGCGCCTTCTCCATTTTGAGCACGTGCCGGGCGAATTCAATGGTGGCGATCTGCATGCCCAGGCACAGGCCGAAATACGGCACCTTGTTTTCGCGCGCAAACTGGGCCGTCTTGATCAACCCCTCGATGCCGCGTTCGCCGAAGCCGCCCGGAATACAAATGCCGTGCAGCCCGCCCAGCTTCTTTTCCGGGCCCTCCTTCTCAATCTCCTCGGCGTCAATCCGCACAATTTCCACGCCGCAATCGTTGCCAATGCCGCCATGAATCAACGCTTCATAAACGGATTTGTAGGCGTCCTGCAGCCCGATATACTTGCCGACCACCCCGATGCGCACGCGGAATTGGGGCGCGATCAGTTTGCGGATGATTTCCTGCCAGTGCCCCATCTTGGCGGGCGGACCGTCCAGGTGCAGGACGCGGCAAACCAGTTCGTCCGCCTGCTCGCGCTGGAGCACCAGCGGCAGTTCATAAATGGAATGATCCACATCCTTCACCTCGATCACCGCCTCAACCGGCACACTGCAAAACAGGGAGATTTTCTGACGCAACTCCTTGTCGAGCGGTTTTTCGCAACGACAAACCATCAACTGCGGCGAGAGGCCGATCTCGCGCAGCTTGGCGACGGATTGTTGGGTGGGCTTGGTCTTCAGCTCCCCGGCGGCCTTGATGTAGGGCACGTAGGTGACGTGAATGAAGCAGGTGTTGCCGACGCCGGCTTCGAGGGCGAATTCGCGGATCGCCTCCAGAAAGGGCAGGCCCTCGATGTCGCCCGTGGTGCCGCCCACTTCGGTGATGACGATGTCCGCCCGGCTTTCCGCGGCGAGCACGTGGATGCGGCGCTTGATTTCGTCCGTGACGTGCGGAATCACCTGCACGGTTTTGCCGAGATAAACGCCCTCGCGCTCGTTGTTGAGCACCGTCTGGTAAACCTGGCCGCTGGTCAGGCTGTTGAGCCGGGACAGCTTGGTGTTGGTGAAGCGTTCGTAGTGGCCGAGGTCGAGATCCGTCTCCGCCCCGTCGTCCAGCACGTACACCTCGCCGTGTTGATACGGGGACATCGTGCCGGGGTCCACATTCAGATAAGGATCAAACTTTTGAATGGCGACCTTGTGGCCGCGATTTTCCAGCAACGTGCCGAGGGCGGCGGCGGTCAATCCCTTGCCCAGGGAGCTGATGACGCCCCCCGTGATGAAAATAAATTTCATAATGCAAATCTCAGTCGTCCCGCAGCAGGCGTTCCACGCGCGCCACGTCGGCCGGCACATCCACGCCCACGCTGTCATAATCCACCGTCACCACCGCGATGCGGAAGCCGTGATCCAATGCCCGCAACTGCTCCAGTTTCTCCGCCTGTTCCAGCGGGGAAACCGGCAGCTGGACCAGGCGCAACAGCGCGTCGCGTTGAAAACCGTAAATGCCGAGGTGTTTCAGAAAAGGAAACGCCGCCAACTGTTCAGGAAGGGAACGACTGGCGGCCTCGCGCAGATACGGAATCGTACGCCGGGAAAAATATAAGGCGTGACCGCGGGCATTGACAACGACTTTCACCGCGTTGGGGTTGTCGTATTCGGCCGGGTCTTGAATCCGCGTGGCCGCCGTGGCCATTTCACACCCGCGCGCCGCCGCTGCCACCGCATCCACCACCGCCGGATCCAGCAACGGTTCGTCGCCCTGGATGTTCACCACGATGTCGCAGGGATGACGCGCCGCCACTTCGGCGATGCGGTCCGAGCCGCTCGGATGATCGGCGCGGGTCATTTCCACCCGGCAAAATTTCTCCGCCACGGCCGCAATGCGGACGTCGTCGGTGGCCACGATCACCTCGTCCAACGCCCGGGATTTTTGGCATTGCTGCACGACCCGCTGAATGAGCGGCCGGCCCGCGATGGGGTGCAGCGCCTTGCCCGGAAACCGGGTGGAACCGTACCGCGCCGGGATGATCCCGAAGATTTTCATGTTAATGCAAAGCCGGCCCGGACGACACCCCGCACGGCGCCCGCCCCCGAACCGTGCGCCAAAGCTATCCGGCCGCAACGACACAAGCGAGCCTGGAATGCAGCCGCGCGCGCGGGGGGCACCGCACATTTGCTTGTCCGGCCGGCGGCGGTTTGCAACGCTGCCGGTGATGAAGTGGTTGTCATGGCTGCTGCTCGCCGCCCGGCTGACGGCGCCGGGGGAAGCTGCGGAGCTGATCCTGGATTTTGGTCCGCCCGATACCGACGCCCCTCCACCCGGTTTCACCAGCGTGCTGGTGGGCGAAGGCGCGCCCGGGCGGTGGCGCGCCGTTCGCGAGGCGACGCCCGATGCCACCAACCAGGTGGTGCTGGCCCAGCTCAGCGCCGATGTCAAAGATGAACACTTCCCGGTCCTGGTCTATGCCGGCGCGGTCTTTGACGATTTCACGCTGACGACCCGCTTCAAAATCGTGGATGGCGTGGCGGAACAAATGGCGGGCGTGGTGTTCCGCTACCAGGACGAAAAGAGTTTTTACGTGGTGCGCGCGAGCGTTTTGGGACAGAACCTGCGCTTTTACAAGGTGGTGGGCGGACTCCGCAGTCCGCCCATCGGACCGAACCTGCCGCTTGCGAAGGAAGTCTGGTACACGCTCCGGGTGCAATGCCAAAAAAACAAAATCCGCATCTGGCTCAACGACCAACCGGTGATCCCGGAATTAACGGACACCAGTTTCGCCAGCGGAAAGATCGGTTTCTGGACCAAGTCCGACTCCCTGAGCCGGTTTGCGGAGACGCGGATCGAGTACACACCCAGGGCGTCCCGGGTCCAGGCCATCCTGGGCAACACGCTCGACAAATACCCCCGATTGGTCGGGTTAAAAATCTACGCGCCCGACGCCGTCGGCATCCCGCGCATTGTGGCCAGCAAGGCAGCCGGGGAAGTGGGCCAGGCGGGCGGCGACTCGGAAACCGGTGCGATCCGCGACGGCGCGGTTTTCTACGGCAAGGACAAGCGGACGGTGGCGGTGATTCAGCCATTACGCGATCGCAATGGCGAACCAATCGCCGCCATTCGAGTCATCATGAAGTCGTTTCCCGGGCAGACCGAACAGGCCATCCTGCAACGCGCGTTGCCCATCGTGCGCCACGTGCAAAAACAGGTGCTGTCCCCCGACGATTTGCAATAACCCTTCGGACCAGATGGCGCAGCGAAATGGAGCACGTTCCCGCCGGGAGCAGGTGGACTCCACCGGTTACGGAACGACAGCCGCCGGCGGCGTTGGAATGTCCGCATCCGTAAGCCGGCGCTGACCGCCCGCCACAAAAAACCCGCCCTGCTCATCCGGCGCGAGGCGCGGGCGGTTTTGGGTGATCTCGTAGGTCTGCTGCGTGGTGATCTCCCCCTCGGGCGTCACGACGGTATAAAGATAGGAGTGGGCGCCGAACTGGTACAGCACGTGCAGGCAATTCCTCCGGTCAATGCGCGCTTCCGGGCTGCTGAAGGATACCATGCCGCCGATGGGGATCACCTTGAAAACGTGGTCGCTTTCCGCATCCATCAGACGCAAATAAAGGCGCAATTTGCCGCGCAAATAATTGGCCTGCTCCAGGGAATAACGGCGCACCTCCGGAGCGACGTTGGTGGTCCCCGGCGCCAGCGGCATGCCGAAATTCTGCGCCCAAATCCGGGCGGCGTTGACGATCTCGAAGGTTTTGGGCGGGGAAACAACCGTGGTCTCCCATTGCGGAATCCGCACGCTGGCGGTCACTTCATAACGTCCGGCGTGCGTCAGAACAAAATAGGGGGTCAAGGTCACCCGCCGCAGCGCGGTTTTTCCGGACTCGAGCTCAAACGGACCCAGCACCGGCACGTCGCCACTCTTTTCGGCGATGTAAGTGGCCCGCGACGCCACGGCAAACGTCAGCCAGTCCGGCGTCTCGCCCAGGCGCAATGTTTGCCCGGAGCGGTTGATCACGCGCACGGTCAGCGGAATTGTCTCTCCCGCGAGAAAATTCTCCTGGTCCATCGCGATCTCGACCGACACCTGGGCGCGCAAGGCAACGGTCACTCCGAGCCCCAACACGCCGGCCAGAAAAATTTGTCGCACCCGCACCCGCACAGTGGGCCACCATCGGCGGGAATGTGCAAGCGCAGAATGGCGGACGCGCCCGGGACGGCTCACGCG
The DNA here is from genome assembly GCA_029573725.1 of Verrucomicrobiota bacterium. Lineage (GTDB taxonomy): Bacteria > Verrucomicrobiota > Verrucomicrobiia > Limisphaerales > JADLHS01 > JADLHS01. The sequence continues at coordinate 402,451 of JAKQDQ010000178.1, read as the reverse complement.
GCGGGTTGCGGAACAGGGGAAAAACGGAAAAAGATTCTTCCCGGTCGCGGGACGCTGCTTTACCGTCTGCACCGCACAACGGTTGCCCGCTGCACCGATGACGCCAAAGCACGCACAATCCAGCACTCCATCGGCCGCACGGCGCGTCCGGCGTCTGTTGACCTACCTGCGGCCGGCGCGCTGGCATTTTGCCGGCGGCGTGCTGGCCGGACTGGCCTTTGCGGCCATCAGCGGCTTTGGTCTGCCGATGATGCTCTACACGGTGGCCCCGGTGATCTTTGCTGATCCCGGCGCGCAAAATGCCAAAACCGAGGTCGTCGCCGAATGGGCCCGGCGGCTGTTTGGCGCGGCGTACCAGGAGCAATTGCTGCTGGTCGCCTGCCTGGGATTGCCCGTGGTTTTTTTCTGCCGCGGCCTGACGGCGTTTTTGAACCGTTACTGGCTGAACTACGCGGGCTTTCAATTGCTGGAGACCCTGCGCACCGAGGTCTTCCGACGGCTGCAGGAACTCCCGCTCGCCTTTTATCTCCGGCACAAATCCGGCGACCTGACGGCGCGTCTGATGACCGACACCGAACAGTTGAAGAACGTGGTGGTGATGATGAGTACGGACGCGTTGAAACAGCCGTTCACCCTGGTGGGCGCGTTCAGTTTCCTGCTCTACCTCGCCATCACCAATCGGAGCGCCCTGTTCGTGCTGGTGACCCTGACGAGCATTCCGCTGTGCATCGTGCCCATTCGCATCCTCGCGCGACGGCTGATCAAGAAATCACGCCAGCTGACCGCCGAAACCGGCGAGCTCAATGCAATCGTCGTGGAAGGGCTGCAGTCCCCGATGGAAATTCAGGCCTACAACCTGCAACCGCAGTTGAGCGCCCGCTTTGCCGCCAGCGTCCGGAAAATCTTCCGCCTCGCCATGAAGACGGTGAAATATCAGGCGTTCGTCAATCCGGTGATCGAATTCCTCTCGGCGTGCGGGTTTGCGGCCGCGCTGTATTTCGGTTTCAAAAACGGCATGAAATTCGAGGTGTTTCTGACCATGGGCGTCGCGTTGTACATGGCGTACGAACCGGTCAAGAAACTCAGCATCCTGAATGCCGTTTGGAAGATGGGCGCCGCCTCGCTGGAACGATTGGAGCAGGTGTTGGACGCGGAAGACACCGTCCCGCAACCGGCCCGGCCGGTGCCGCTGCCCGCCGCCCACCGGGAAATCGCCTTCGAAGCAGTGAGCTTCACCTATCCGCTGCGACCCGCGGACCGCGCCCCGGTGGCGGCGTTGAGCCAAATCCATGCGCGCTTCCAGGCGGGTGAAGTGGTGGCGCTCGTGGGGCCCAGCGGCGCGGGGAAATCCACCTTCATCTCCCTCATCCCCCGGTTTTACGATCCCACCCTGGGGCGGATCACCCTGGCGGGAGTGGACCTGCGGCAGTTGGACAAGCAGGTCCTGCGGGCGCAGATGGCGCTGGTGCCGCAAATGCCCGTGCTGTTCAATGCCAGCATTGCGGACAACATTCGCGCTGGCCGGCCCACTGCCACCGATGCGGAAGTGCGGGAAGCCGCCCGCAAAGCCTTCGCCGCCGATTTCATCACCACGCTGCCGCAGGCATACAACACGCTGGTGGGCGAGCGCGGCACGACCCTGTCCGGCGGCCAGCGCCAGCGCATTGCCATCGCCCGGGCCTTTTTGAAAAACGCCCCGATCCTGCTTCTGGATGAAGCCACCAGCGCCCTGGATGCCGAGAGCGAGCAAAAAGTCCAGCAAGCCTTGCAGGAACTGGTGCTGGGGCGCACCACCTTCCTGATTGCGCACCGGTTCAGCTCCCTGAATCTGGCCACGCGAATCCTGGTCTTTGAAGCGGGCCGGATCACGGGAGATGGCCCGCCGGCGGAACTCGGACGCACTCACGCGGCATTCCAGCACATGCTGGAATTGCAACAGCTCAAGTGAGCCGGCACCAACGCCGCAACCGTTTCCGCGCCCGATCCGCAAGCCGGGCCAGCCAGCCGGGATGCGGCAGCGGCGGTCGCGGATAGCCCGCTTCCGGATATAACTCCGCCAGCGCGCGCAGTGTCATTGGCATGGCGCGTTGTGAAAGGTGGATGGCGTCGAAATAAAACCAGGGAATGGTTTTGTCGCGGCTCGTGACCAGGCCCGGATAATTTTCCAGAAATTTGGCCCCGCACGCCTGGCAACGCTGGCGGGCGCCCTGATTGAACAGGCGGGTGGCGGCGTTGCGCTGCGACCACGAGCCCACGGCCACGTAATCGTCCTCCCGCCGGGGACGCCGGGGGGTGCGCAGTCGCGTCGCGATGGCGTTGTACACAATGACTTCAAAACCACGCTGCTGCACGTCTTGCACCACGTGAAAATAGGCGGCCAGGCAATCCGTCACGATGGCCTCCACCGGACGGCCCTGCCGGGCGGCTTGTTTCAGGAAATGCGCCCGACAGTCGATCTCCCCAAAGCAAAGCAGGACGCGCGCCCGCGGCGGCACCGTCCGTTCCAAGGCGGCAAACAGGCGCTCGCGTCCGCGCTCGCGGGTGTTCGGTCGGGCAAGGCTGAAGGCCAGAATCGGCCCGAGGTGCAGCACGCGAAACCAGGGCAGCCGCGTCGCCGCGGGCGCCGGCCAGGCCGGCTGAATCACGTCTGCCCCGGCAAAGAAGCTGACGTGACTGTCGCCCAGACAATAAATCGGCGCCGCGGCGGCCGGGACGGTGGGAGTTGCCAGCGCAGTCTTCATGCAAAAACCGGCAACAATTTACAATGGCCCCTGCCGGAACCACGACGGGAAACTGCTGCCGCCCGCCAAAAAGGCTTTGACGTGGTTTGACGTGGCGGCCCACCTTGGCGGGGCATGAACATTCGCAAATTGTTGCTGCGCCTGATTCTGCCGCCGCCGGTGCCGACCCGACACCGTCTCTATTCCATGACCCTGCCGCCGGATGTCTGGAAGAGCCGGCCCAATGCGCGCTTGATCAGCCTGGCGTTGCGCACGGTGGCGCGGGCTCAACAACTGGAGTTGCGCGACCTGGCGCAACGGGCGGGAGACGCCGTGAATGCCTGGCCGGGTGAGCATTACCGTCTGGTGGCCGCCTTGGTGGCGGAATTGGGGGCCAAGCGGATTGTCGAGATCGGGACCTACCAGGGCACCGCCGCACTGGCCATGCTGTCACAACTGCCGTCCGACGGACGGATCACCACGTTTGATGTGATCCCCTGGCGGCAAATCCAACCCAATGTCCTGCGGGACACGGATTTCGCCGATGGCCGGTTGCGCCAGGAAATTGCCGATCTGCAAGACTTTCAGACCCTGGCGCAATACCGTGAAGTGTTTCAAGGGGCCGATTTTATTTTTGTGGATGCTGCGAAGGACGGCATCATGGAGCAGCGGTTCATTGAAAATTTCCGGCGCTTGACGCTGCCCCGCAGGCCGTTGGTGATGTTCGACGATGTCCGGGAATGGAAGATGTTGCGCATCTGGAATGAGATCACCGAACCCAAACTGGACCTGACCTCCTTCGGCCACTGGACCGGTACGGGCTGGGTGGACTGGGCCCCGACATCACAGTGATCTGCCGGGCCACCGGGGCGGCGGCCAGGATTTTGGAATCGTCGGCCCGCCCCGTCCCCCGGTGGCTCGCGGGACCGGCGGCACACGGATATTATGAGCAAAAAAACATTGAGGGAACGGGTCGGGCGGTGGCTCAACCCCGGTCCCAAACTGCCGACCCACGCGCAAAAACAGGCCGTGGTGCGCGAGTTTGCGCGCCGCTATGATTTGAAATACCTGGTGGAAACCGGCACCTGCCATGGCGACATGGTGGCGGCGATGCAGGGAGAGTTCAAAAAAATCATCTCCATCGAACTGGCCGACCAGTTTTACCAGGAAGTCTGTGAACGATTCAAAGACGCACCTCACATCGAATTGATTCACGGCGACAGCGCCATCAAACTGGCGGAGGTGGTCGCCCGGCTGCCCGACCGCGCCCTGTTCTGGCTGGATGGTCATTACTCGGGAGGCGACACGGCGCGCGGGCTGCAGGACACCCCCATCAATGAGGAGCTGCGCGCGATTTTCCAGCCGGGCCAGCCGGACCACGTGGTGCTCGTTGACGACGCCCGTTGCTTCGGAACCAGTCCGGGATACCCCACGCTGCCCCGACTCCGGGAATTGATCACCACTCTGCGCCCCGGCTGGCGTGTGGAGGTGGCTGACGATTGCATCCGGATTTTTCCGGGCTGATCCCTTCCCGCATGGAGGCGCTCCCCGCAGTCCCGCCCGGGCGGTTGCAACAGATTCGCGAGCTGCAAACGACCTTGCTGCAGCGCCTGGGCCCGCCGACGGCGCATCCGGTCCAGTGCCCGCCCGATCTGGAACAGCGGCGCGTGGAACTCCTGACGCACCATCTGGGCTTCACGCCGCAACCCCCCTGCCCCCGGCTGCACGTCATTGGCGACAGCCACGCCGCGTTTTTTTCCGGCACCGAAAGCCTTGACTTTTTTCCAGGCAGAAAGGTGTTCACCGGATTTTTGCGCCGCCGCTCCATCAGTGTGTTTGTCGAGCTGCTGCCGGTCTTTCGCGTGTTTCACACGGGGGCATCCACCGCCTGGAGCGCGGATGCCCCCCGATCCGCGAGCTATACCCGCCGAAAAATTGCGGCTTTGTTGCGCCACGACATTCCGGCCGGTGGGGCGATTTTGCTGGTGTTTGGCGAGATTGATTGCCGCTGGCATCTGCCCCGGGCGGTGCTGGCGGGCCAGACGATCCCGGCGGCGACCCAGGCAACCATCCGCCGCTTCCTGCCGCTGCCCCGCCGGCTCGCGCAGGCCGGTTACGACGTGACGGTATGGCAGCCTTCCGGCGTCACGCTTGGCGCACCCACTCCGGCCGGCACCAACCATCCGCTGCCGATCGTGGGACCGCAGTCTCTGCGCCTGGAAATCACCCGGATTTATTGTGAGCAACTCCAGCGCGCCTGCGACCGCGAAAACCTGCGCTGTGCCGGCATCGCCGGAAAATATCACGCGTGGACCGCGCCCGCGGCGGCGGACTGCTTCCTGGACGGCTGTCATCTCTCCCAGCGAATGATGCCCCTGGCGCTGCGGGCACTGATGGCTTCCGGAGCCTTGCCGTTGCGGCCCCGGGACGCGGCCGGAACTCCCCTTGCCCGTTGAGCGGCCGCTTGCCAGACTGCTGGCATGCCCGGACGGGTGAACATCTTGTGCATTAAATGGGGGACGCGCTACCCGGCGAACTACGTCAATTTCTTGCATGCGGGAGTCCAGCGGCATTTGCATCAACCGTTTCGTTTCGTTTGCTGCACGGAGGATCCGACCGGCCTGGCGGCGGGCGTGGAAACCGTTCCCTTCCCGGCCAATCCCGGTTTGCGCCGCGGCTGGCCGGATGTGTTGGTCAAACTGCTGGTCACCCGGGATGGGTTTGGCGGACTCGTCGGCCCGACGTTGTTTCTCGATCTGGACGTGGTGATCCTGGGCGGCTTGGATGACTTTTTCACGTATGAACCCGGAAAGAACTGCATCATCCATAACTGGGTGAACCCGCGCAAAGAACTCATCGGCCGCCGGCCGGCGGTGGGGAACTCGTCCGTGTTTCGTTTTGAGGCGGGCAAATCGAATTACATCTACGACACCTTCAGGCGCGAAATGGCACAGGCGGAGGACTTGAGTGTGTGGAACACCGAGCAGGCCTTCCTCACTCACGCCATGGGCGAAGTGCGCTGGTGGCCGGAGGGTTGGACGCGCAGCTACAAACGGCATTGCCGCCCGACGTTTCCGCTAAACCTCCTCTGTGCCCCGAAGCCGCCGACCAATTGTCGGATCCTGGTCTTTCACGGCCGCCCCGATCCGGATGAGGCCATTCGTGGTTATCGCGGCAAGCGCCTCCATCATCATCTCCGACCCGCACCCTGGATTGCCCGGCATTGGCACGCATGATCGCGCCCGCTCACCACTCCGCCCCCCGTGCCTTCTGGTCCTCCGTGGACGGCGCACTGGTGCTCAATCTGGATTCCCGTCCGGACCGATGGGCCACGTTCCAGGCCGCCGCACAGCACATCGTGCCGGCCGAAAAATTGCAGCGGCTTCCGGCCATCCAGGGCACGGACGTCCCGGGTTTTGGGCGGCGGCCCTGGTTTCGAGGTCGCCCCCGCGACCGCCGCTGGGCGGGGCGCGCAGGTTGTTTGTTGTCCCACCGGCAAGCCTTGCTGCGGGCCCGGGCCGCCAACTGGAAAACCGTGTTGATTCTTGAGGATGACGTGGCCTTCGCGCCGGATTTCGCCCGGCTGGCAGATGCCCTGATGGCGGTGTCTCAGGAGTACGATTGGGAGGTGTGCTACCTGGGCTTCACCGATCCCTGGTGGCCGCGCCGCAAGGAAACTGAATTGGACGCGGAACACGGGCTTTACCGGGTGCAGGGTTGCAACACCGCCCACGCGTATCTCGTCCGGGAACCGGCGCGGGAGTGGATTCTCGCCCGCCTGCCGGATGCGGCCCAGGTCTGGCCCTGGCTCGCCCGACATCGCGCGATTGATCGTTGGTACCAACGTCAACTCGGCCTCGTGTTTCCCGTCACCTGCGTGTCACCCGGCATTGTCAATCAAACCGATGATTTCTCGGACATTGTCGGACGGACAACGGACTACCACGCGCAGCCCCAACTGCGGCGCGCGGTGACCTCCACTTCGGGCATGTGGGGTTACTACGCCGGTCACGCCCTCCGTCGCCTCACCATCCGGCTTGGGCTGGTCGCCGATGGCTTCCGGGGTCTGGGCAAACGCCTTGCCGGTTTTTGAACATGATGCACCCCGCGGCCCCACTCCTCCGGGTCAAATTCCTGACCAAACATCCGGAACGCGATGTCACCGGAATCTGGCGGCAGTTCCTGCCCGGCGGCAACCCGGTGGTGGGACGTTGCCGGTTCCTCTTCGATCGCGACGCGCGCGACTACGACTGGCTCGTGGTTTATGACGATCTGCCATCCAGCCGCGGCGAACGTCACTCGCTCTGGGAAGAGGTGCTCGCCTGCCCGCGGGAGCGGACCTTGTTGCTGACCAGCGAACCGGCCACTGTGAAGGTCTATGGGCACGGCTTTCTGAAACAGTTCGGCTGGGTGCTAACCAGCCAGGAACCGTGGGTGATCCGGCATCCGGGCGCGATCTATTGCCAGACCGGTCTGATCCGTTTCTACGTCGGGGATCACGACCATGTCGCGCAACATCCGCCAGCCAACAAGACCGCATTGATTTCGACGGTTTGTTCCAGCAAGCGACAGACTCACACGCTGCACCAGTATCGCTATCGCTTCACGCAGCGGTTGAAACAGGCGCTGCCGGAACTGGAGGTTTTCGGCCATGGCGTGCGCTACATCGAACACAAGAACGAGGCGCTCGACACTTTCCAGTACCATGTGGCCATTGAAAACCACGTGTGTGCGCATCATTGGACGGAGAAACTGGCCGATGCGTTCCTCGGCCTGTGCCTGCCGTTCTATCACGGGGCGCCCAACGCGGCGGATTATTTCCCGGAAGAAAGTTTCATCCCCATCAACATCCACAATTTCGAGGAAAGTTTTGCCCGCATCCAGCAGGCTATTCGCGACAATGCATACGAACGCCGGCTGCCGGCCATCCGCGAGGCGCGCCGCCTCGTGCTGGAGCGTTATTCCACCTTCCCGCAACTCGCGCGCCTGATTGCCGAACGACACGAACAGCGCGCCCCCACGCCGCCGGTGCGTCCCGCCGTGATTCAGAGCCGCCACCGGTGGCGGCGGAGGCATCCGCTCGGAAGCCTCGGCCTGGCCCTCGAACGCGCGCGGGTTGCTTTGCGGTTTGCGTTCCGGCAGCATGCTTGATCAAGACGCATGGCAATCTTCCGGCATCTATTGAAATATCCGCTGGCAAACCGGCCCGGCCAGTACCTGCTGCGCAAGCAGGTGAAGTTGTGTCATTGGCTGATGGGCATCGGAGCCGGGGGCGACGTGGATGACAGCGGTGAAGTGGCCGTGATGCGGCATTTGGCGCGGAACCGAAAATCCAACCTCGTGGTGTTTGATGTCGGCGCCAATTGCGGTCAATTTCTGAATCTCGCCGTCAGCCAGCTGGGGGGCCGGTTGGGGGCCATCCACTCCTTCGAGCCGGCGGCGGCAACATTTGCCGCGTTGCAACAGGCGCGGCCCGCGCATCCCGGGGTGGTCTTGAATCATTGCGGCCTCGGGGCGGCGGCGGGAACGGCCGAGTTGTATTACGACGAGGAAAAATCGGGGCTCGCCTCGCTGACGCGGCGGGACCTCGGGTTTCGGGACATTCAATTTGCGCGGCACGAAACCATCACGCTCTCCACGCTGGACGCCTACTGCACGGAGAAGCGGGTGCCGCACATTGACTGGCTCAAACTGGATGTGGAGGGGCACGAACTGGACGTTCTCCGGGGCGGGATCGATCTATTTGCGCGTCGGGCGGTGGATTTGGTCACCTTTGAATTTGGCGGTTGCAACATTGACACGCGGATATTTTTGCGCGATTTCCACCAGTTCTTCAGCGCCCGGGGGATGCAGCTGTACCGTCTGACCCCCGGGCGTTACTTCAGCCGCATCCGGCGCTATCGCGAAACGGAGGAACAGTTTGCCACCACCAACTTTGTGGCGCGACGCGCGCCCGCCCGCGCATGACTCCGCCCCTGTATCCTCGTCTTGAGCGGGCGTTCAAACAGGCCTATTTGCTGCCGCTCACCTTCCTGCGTTACGGCACCACGCGGCCGCACCGCGCGCGACTGCATCAGAGTGACAACTGGATTTACATTGATCCCGATGACCCCTGCGCCATCAAGAAGGTGGTGCAGGAGCCCCTGCGCGGCAAAGTTTCCAGCAACCTGATCTTCTGGCGTGAGTTTAATGCGCATCTCCAGCCCGATCTCGTCGTGGATGTGGGGTTGAATTATGGCGAATGCCTGTTCGGCACCCAGTATGCCGCCAATGCAACCCTGTATGGTTTTGAAGCCAATCCCCGCCTGATTCCTTATCTGGAACGCAGCCGGCAGCAGCACCCCGCCGGCGCGCGCATCACTCTCACCCATTGTCTTGTCGCCGACGCGCCGGCCGAGGACGTCCCTTTTCTGGTCAACCCGGAATGGAGCGGGAGTTCTTCCGCCGTACGGCAAATGAATGCAACGCACCGGCACATCGAGTTCAAATTGCCCGCGCGAACCCTGGATGCGCTGATTCCCGCGCCGGTCGCCACCGGCAAGACATTGTTGTTCAAAATGGACATTGAAGGCTACGAAAGCCGCGCACTCGCGGGTTTTACCGCCACGCTGGCCCGCGTCCAACACGCGTTCGGCTTCATCGAATTCACGCCGCAGTTCATGCAATGGGCGGGAGTGGTCCCGGAGGCTTTCTTCGCCCGGCTGCGCGCACAATTCGAGGTGTATTGCTACGCCAGCGTGAAGCGCCGGGAACTGTGGCGGCTCAGGGAATATGGCGATTTGCTGGTTCGACACGGGGCCGCCTTCACGGGGACCGACCTCCTGCTGATGCCGCAACGGCCGTCCGAGCAATGGCTTCCGCCCGGCTGGCGCGTCGTGTCCTGATCATGCGGCCGGCGACCGGTGCTGCCACCGGTAGAACCAGCCGCGCAGGAAACGAAACGCCTTGGCCGATTGAATCGTCACCCGTTCCCGCCGCCCCGGAGCATAAAATTTATTTGCCCAGGCGGCAAATCGCGCGAAGGGGTTGTAAACCTCCAGCACCCGGGTGCGGGCCAGTTGCAGCGCCTGCTGCTCGCGCGGGGAAAGCGGAGTGGCCAGCCGTTGGCGCAACCGCCGCACCGCCCCCTCCACGTCGCTCATGTCCAATGCCAGAAAACATTCCCGCGCAAAATAATCGCCTAGATTGGGACAGCCCACGTAAAGCGGGAAAGCCCAGCCCAGAAAGGCGTCGGCCAGTTTTTCCGTCCAATAGTGCGGACTTTGACTGTTTTCAAGCACCAGATGATAGCGATACGGCAGAATGGCTTCGAGCTTGTCATCCACCGGACGAAACCCTTTCCCAAAAATCAACAGGTCCCCGCCCAGCCGTTGGCGGAGCGCGGCCAGAAATTGCAGGCGGCGACGTTGCCCGGCGGTCTGGGCGGTGGTCGAACACACGACCGAAATCAAGTTTTGCTTCGCGGGCGGCGCCAGCCCCCGCAGCACGTCGTATCCCAGTGTGTAGCGCTGTTGCCGCCAGCTCAACCCTGCCAGCCAGGGCAGACCCGGCGCATCCAGATGTACTCGGGGATGTCGCGAGCCATCGTGCGTGTCCACGATGCGCGCGAACTGCCGGTAGAACCCGCGGGGGTACACCTTTTTGGCCGGGGGTTCGCCGGCAATAAACAGGGTGTTCTCCGGTGCGACCCAACCCGTTTCCCGCGGAAACGCATTCGCCAGAACAATCCAATAGTCGCATTCGGCGTCATCGGCTGCCGACAGTGAAAACTGGCAGTTGCCCCATGACAAGCCTGCTCCGGGAGTGAACAGTTCCAATCCGCCCGGCAATCCCGCGGAAGACACGCGCACCCGCAACCGGGGCGACCAGGGGGAGGCGGCTGGATTCATTGGCTGGACTCAACCGGGACGCGCCCAGACAAACAGCCCGCATCCATAGTCCAGATCGCGCGCGGCGGTGAGCGGCACGCGTTCCTGCCAGGCAGTGGCGGCCCCATCCCGGATCAGGGAAAATTCCTGGAGCTGCAGTTCGGGCAGGGCGGCAGCGATCTGCGCCGGATCAAACACCCGATGTGCATGAAACACCACCCGGGACCGGCCGCACGGTGTGCCCAACAACAATTGGCCGCCCGGCGCGAGCACCCGTTGTAATTCCGCCAGACCCCGCAACCAGCCTTGGGGTTCAAGGGGATCGCCATAACGCCCCAGACCGATGTGCTCGATCACATGCAGACAACTCAAACTCCGCACCGACTGATCGGCAAACGGCAGCTCGCAGACGGAACCTTGCACCCCGGTCAACCCCGGCACTCCGGTCCGGAGCGGGCGGATGTCCACGTACTTCACCGGACAAAAACTGGCCACGTGCGCAACGAATCCGTCCACCCGGCTCCCCACATCCACGTGCTCCTCCGGGCGCAATCGCCAGACTCGTTGTGCCGCCCACAAGTCCTGCAAAAAATAATGCCCCTGCGCGCTGCCCGCCGGGGCATGCCGGTCCTGAAGCATGGGCTTGAGTTCCGCCAGGCGCGCCCGCCACTCCGGCGGCGCGGCCCGCTGCCATTGTCCATAGGTTTTCCAAAACCAAAACACGTCGGTTGGGCGCGCCGGGAACTGGACGGCCAATTTGAACACGTTGCGCAGCGCTTTCATTGTGGACGCCCAGTTTCGCTGGAATCCAGGACGTTGGCAATCCGTTGCCAGCGGGGCGGCATGACGAGGGGCCAGCCGGTTTGTTGCGGCGCAAAGACCAACCGCGGCAGCGCGGCCTCCCCCAGCCACGCGCCCCACCAACTGAAGGAGCTGTTCGCCACGATCGCGTGCCGGCAGCGGCTCATCAACCAGAGGTCGGCGAGTTCATCCCCGGAGTTGTGGTTGACGCATTCCTGGCTCGCGCCGCGAAAATCCAAGTGTTGCCGGGGCCAGTTCAAGTCGTCGCCGAACAGGACAAAATGCGGCCGGGGAAGCTTGGCGAGCGCGGCATCTATGGCCGTCTGATAATAATCACTGCCCAACAGATTCCAGTATCGGACGCGGCGGAAGTGCAGAAAGATGGATTCGCATGTGGCGAATTTTTCGCCGAGCGCCTGGTCCTGGGTGTCGGTTGGCGGGGGTGGCGTGAGTTCGGCACGGATGGTGGCAGCATGATCGGCAAAATAGGCTTCATTCTGCCAGTAGCCCAGCAGCGTGAGGCGTTTCCGGCGCGGCCGCAGCGCGGTGAGCTGCGTGGGGGGCCGGTGCCAGTGCTCGGCCAGATAAGTCCGTTGATTGCGCGGGAGCAGCTTGCTGCCGGCCCGGATGAGCTTGTGCCGGAAATGTTTCAGCGTTGGCGCAATCCGCCAGGCCTCCGGCATCACTTCCGCCTCGATCGGAAACCGGTCCAGCCGGTAATTGCGGCCATAATCGTCCCGGGTATAGCCGCGAGTGGCATCCAGATATAACGTCCGTCCCGTCCGCAACGCGAGCGCCCGCGCTGCCGCATAAATGAACAATTGATTGCCCAACCCTCCCTTGACGATGGCGATGACGGCGCGGTGCATGGTTCAAGCGCGGGCGGCGGCGAGCAACTCGTGGTAAACGTCGAGCGTATGCCGCAGCATGACGGCCAGGGTGAGGGAAGCAGGGACGGGCGCCGGCCAGACCGGATCGGCCAGCAACTTGCGCGAAACCGTCGCGAGCGCTGCTTCATTGCCCAACGGAACGCGCCCGGCGGGAAATAACTGACCCAATAACTCGCCGACGCCGCCATGATCGTAACCCACCACCGGACGCCCCAGGGCGAGCGCTTCCAGGGTGGTGCGCCCGAATGATTCCGGCTGTGTGGACAGGGAATACACCAGTGCGGACACGGCCATGATTTCCCGCAGGTCGGCGCGGTGCTTGAGGAAGGTGAGATGCGGCGCCAGCCCGAGCCGGGTCGTCAGCCGCTCCAGTTCCTTCCGGTAGGCGCGCTTGCGGGGGTGGAGGTCGCCCACAATCAGTCCATGAACTTGCGGGTCGGTTGCGGCCAACGCGGCGATCAATCGCAAAAAATCCGGGTGCCCCTTCAAGCGTGTGATGCGCCCCGGCAACAGCAGCAGGCGTTTGCCGACGCACTGCGGATAGTCGCGTTGCCACCCCGCAATCCAATCCGCGCCGGGTTGATAGCCGCGCGGATAATCGGCCGGGTTAACGCCATTGCGCACCACCCGGATCGCCGCGACGGGCGTCCGCGGAAAATTTTGCTCGATATAATTCCGAATACATTCGGATACGGCGATCACCCGTTCGCCGCGCATCATGACGGCGGAGTAGGCGTTCACCGAGTAGAATCCATGCACGGTGCTGACCAGTCGCGGCCGCGTGGCCGGCGGCAATTTCCGCCAGGCCAGCCAGCCGATCCATCCCGGCACGCGGGAATGCAGATGCAACAGGTCCGGACGTTCGAGCGCCAGCAGCCGGCGCAGCCGGGCCACTTGAAATACCGAGCTCAGCCGCTTGCGGTGAACTGGCATGGCAATATGCCGCGCTCCGAAAGCTTCCAGCCCGGCCACCAGACGGCCGCCATGGGAAACCACCAGCGCCTCGTGACCCTGTTGCACGAGGTGGCGGGCAATTTCCAAGACGCTGCATTCCACACCACCGGCATGCAATTCCGGAAGAATTTGCAGAACTTTCATGCGGCCGCGTGGAAAGATAACCGTTCGAGCACCAGCTCCGCACACCGTCCAGTCTCCTGCAGCGGCTTGGCGGAAACCAGCTGCCGCCCGTTGCGCTGCCAATGGTCAAACGTGGTGGCGTAACCCTCGCGAATCAGCGTTTGGATGGCGCGAACCGGCGATGCGCCGGGTCGGATGGCCGGCACCGGAATCACGCCCGTCCGCGCCCGGGCCGTCACCGCCTCAAAAATCATGGAAACGCTGTCAGCAGTCACCCACGCTTCGGCGGCCGTGAGCAGGTGCGCCGGCACCCAGCCGGCGGGTGTTTGCTGGTGCGGAACCACGGTGGCGGACAGTCCGACCGCCCCCAGTTGTTCGAGAAAACCGGCGGGCGTGCGGCGCGAGTCGGTGATGGTCCAGGCCAGTTCGGACCGGGTGCGAATCACCGTGGTGATCGCGGCAATCAGCCCGGGCGCATCCCACCCGCAGGCCCGCGACGGACCACCGATCAACATGAGGCCCTGCGGTTGTTTGGCGGGAATGTCTTCGGGAATGCGATTCAACGCGCCCAGGGTGACGATGATGCGGGCGGATGATTGGCCGGGGGCGGTGTCGTGCCGGGGCAGGATGCACAGGTCAAACCAGCGCTTCGGCCAGGTGGGCTCCATGATGACCACCGAGCGCGCGTGGAACTTCCGGGCGGCAAACCAGAGCGGTAAATGCACCTTGTGCCCGGCGCCGATCACCAGTTGCGGACGGGTGGGGCCGGATGACAACGCCGCGCGGCAACGGGTGAGGAGGTTCCAAGTCGGAGGAATTCGCACCACTTCCACCCAGGCGCCCGTGCGCCGCGCCAGGGCAAACGCCAGACCCGCGCTTTGATTCTCGTGGCCGGGCCGTCCTTCCGAAATGACGCGAATCAGTTGCAGTGGGTGGCTCATGCTTGCTGGCGCGTTGCTGCTCAGGCGGGCCGCCCGTTTCGCCCGGGCGGAATCGGCGCCGCCGCTCCGCCGCGGCGCTTCATGGCATTAGCGACCGTAAGCCAGGCGTTCGGCCAGGCGCTCCGGCAGCCCGGCGGCACGAATCTTCTTTTGCGCGGCGGGAATGTCGTACTCCAGCCGGCGCAGTTCAATGGTGCCTTCCGTGCTGTCAAAAACCACATAGGCGGCCTTGGGATTGTTGTCCCGCGGCTGGCCCACGGCACCGACATTGATGAAATACTTCTTGCCCGGCTCGATTTTGAACTTCGAGTAAGTGCCGCCCCGCACGACGCTGTCCTTCACAAAGGCAACCGGCACATGGGTGTGGCCAAAGAAACACAACGCGGTGTTTTGGTAGGTGAAGCTGGCGGCGGCCGCCAGCTTGTCGAAGACATAACCCCACCGCTGCGGTCCGTCCAGGGTGGCATGAACGATCGTGAAGTGGGTGACCATCCGGGAGTATTTCAAGTCACGCAGCCACTGGCGGTCGTCCGCGGTCAGTTGTTTGCGCGTCCAGTTGACGGCCTCGGCGGCGGCGGGATTGAATCCCTCCAACTGGTCCTCGCTCGAGCAATACTCGTCGTGATTCCCTTTGACGCAGGGAATGTTCATTTCCCGCACCAGATCCAGGCATTCCTTGGGGTTGGCATTGTAACCCACCACATCGCCCAGACAGGCGTAATGGGTCACCCGCTGTTCCTTCGCATCCGCCAGTACGACTTGAAAGGCCTCCCAATTTCCGTGGATGTCGGCTATGATCGCAAACTTCATTGAATAAATTATCGCTCGATGGCAAATCCGGCGAGGCCGCCCCGGGCGGGTGTCCACTGCGCTTCTTCCTGCCGGATGTTGGCGCCCAGGCCGCCCGTGCGAACAGCCGCGCGAAATGCTTCCAGTTCTTCGGGAGTTCCTTCCGCAGTCAATTCCACCCGGCCATCGGGCAGATTCCGCACCGACCCCGTGACCGCATAACCTGCCGCCAGGGTTTGGACCGTGTAACGAAATCCGACTCCTTGAACGTGCCCGGAATACAGAATCTGCATCCGGCGACGTTCGCTCGGAGCAGAGCCCGCAGTTCCGGCCGTTTGTGCCATCCCAACATGAAGCCAAACGGCGGTGCGCGTGGCAATAATTTTGTTCGCCGGGCGCTCTCCAATCCCGCCGGCGGCGGGGCGCAACTTCAGAGCCGGACGGGAATCTGCCGGGCCGCCAGATACCGCTTGACGTCGCCCACAGTATAGGTGCCGAAATGAAAAATACTTGCCGCAAGCACCGCATCGGCCTTGCCGGCCAGCAACACCTCCGCCAGGTGCTCCAGCTTGCCCGCCCCGCCGCTGGCCACCACCGGTACCCCGACGGATTCACTGATCCGCCGGGTGATTTCCAGGTCAAATCCGGCCTTCGTGCCATCCGCATCAATGGAATTCAGAACGATTTCTCCCGCGCCGAGTTTTACCGCCTGTTCCGCCCACGCCACCGCCTCCCGCCCCGTGTCCCGGCGCCCACCGTGCGAAAATACCCGCCATTGATCCACGCGCGGGGCGGCGCGTTTGGCGTCAATGGAAACCACGATGCACTGGCTGCCAAACTTTTCCGCGCCTTCACGGATCAGCTCCGGCCGGGCCAGCGCGCTGGAATTGATGCTGATCTTGTCGGCGCCCGCGCGCAGCATCGTGTGCATGTCGGCCACGGATTTGATGCCGCCACCAACCGTCAACGGCATGAAACACTGGTCGGCCACCCGTTCCATCACTTCCACCATCGTGCCGCGACCGTGCGCAGTGGCCGTGATGTCAAAGAACACCATCTCGTCCGCTCCCTGTTCGTTATAACGCACGGCGAGTTCAACCGGGTCGCCCACGCTGCGCAAACCACCTTGTTCCGCCAGACCAAATTGTACCCCGCGAGTGACTTGGCCGTCGTGGACGTCCAAGCACGGAATGACACGTTTTGCGATCATGTGCTGGTATTGAATAATCTCCCGTCCGGCGAAGCAAACCAATTGCCGGGAGCCGACGCCGGTGACAGTCACCTGTTGAAGCCGGCCCCGGGTTCAATTTACGCTGGAGCGCATGTTGACCGCCCTGGCCTCCGGGCTCCTGCTGGGACTCTCCGCAGGAATTGCCCCCGGCCCCATGCTGACGCTGGTGATCGCCCAAACCTTGCGGCACGGTTGGCGCGAGGGGGCCAAAATCGCCCTCGCGCCGCTGATCACGGATCCGCCCATCATTTTGGTCGCCTGGCTGCTGGCGTCCCGGTTCGCGCAGTGGCAAACCCTGCTCGGCATCATCGGCATTGCCGGTGGCCTGTTCGTGCTCTACCTCGCGTGGGAAACCCTGCGCCCGGCGTCGCGTCATCCCGCGACCTCAGCCACCTCCCCGCGGTCCTGGCTGAAGGGCATCGCCACCAATCTGCTCAATCCGCATCCCTGGTTGTTTTGGCTCACCGTCGGGACCGCCCTGCTGGCCAACGCCCTGCAGCAGGATGGTTCTGCCGCCGCCACTTTCCTTGCCGGATTCTACGCGTTCCTGGTCGGCTCGAAGGTGGGGCTGGCCCTGTTGGTCAGCCGGTCGCGGCACTTTTTGTCGGGGCGATATTATCGCGGTGTAATGCGGGTACTCGCCGGATTGCTGGTGCTCTTCGCCGTCTTCCTCATTCGCGGAGGTCTGAAACATTTGTCGCTGATTTAGCCCGGCCCGGCGCGCCGGATTTCGCGGCGTGGCAATCGAGACCTGCCGTGGTCCGGACAAGAGGAGGGTGGATTCGCGCCCGGGCCGGTCATGCGGCGGCGCCCATGGGCCGGATGGTCTGAATGTACGCCGGCGGAGTGGTTGGCAATTGTTCCGGCGATAATCACAAGGGCAACCACCGAAGTATTTCAGGACCCGGCTTGGGCACCGCTGCCGGCATCCGGAGGGTCATTCGTGCGGTTGCGACATGCGTTGCGCAACGACGACCACACGCCATCGCAGGTTCCCAGAAGAATTCCGCAGGCTGCCGGTCAGGCCGGCACGGCGCATTGAATGCCGAGGATGTACTTCGAGCAGCGCGTCACGCGGAAGGGAAGGGCGTTGGTCACCGCGTCGGCGAGTCCGGCGTTTTCCGCGGAATACTTCAACTCGATGATGACAAAGCCGGAGGGATGAAGCGCCGTGGAAGCGGACGCGCCGGTGACATTTGTGTTTCCGTCAATGCCTTCGAATCTCAGGTCCGAGTCCACAGTCAGCCGGAACCGCCGGTCCTGGCTCAGGAAGTAATGCCGCCGGTAACAGTTAAAGAGCGAGGGTTGCAGGTGTTGCAACCTGGACCGTAACAGTTCCGGAAGTGAAGCGATCCGGAATGTTTCGTCGAGGCGGGAACGGGCGGTCTCACCTTCCAGGCGGAGGGACGGCAGCGGGTGGGTTTCCTTCCGGCTGACCGTGCCGCGTTTTATTTTTTGTTCGAGCGCCGGGTTTTCGATGAGGCTGCGCGGGTGGCCATACCAACGCACCCTGGTTTTGCTCCGGTTTGCGGTGCCATTGACGTGATCGTGATAGTTGTCCAGCCGGGGGGAATCCAGATAGATGTTGTTCACCAGCCGTGGGGGATAAACCTCCCGAAAGAGACTGGGATGGCGATGCACGACCGCCAGCGCCCTGGCGAGATCGAGGTCTGACGGCAGAAACTTGCGCTCGTAGCGGAAACCGGCAGTCATCGGCGGCTTGAAAAGTTGATGGGGATTTCTAGGAATGGAGACCGCGGTCTTCGAGACAGCTCACCCGGACGTTGGGGCTCAACTCGCGAAGCCGCTGGGAAAACCGTTCGAGGTGGGCGACTTGTTTGAAGTCCACGTGGAAAGCCGCTTCGAGTTGATCGGCCGATTGATCAAAGCGTTTCAAGCTGGCCGTCGCGCCAACTTCCGCCAGGGTCTTGAGCATCTGGTCGGCACCCAACTGCGCCTGGGCCGGCGTGGTGACGGTCAGGTAGAGATTGGGATTTCCCGGCGTGGACCGGGTCAGGCCGCGAAGGATGATGAGACCGAGGATGATGGCCAGGGCGACGATGGTGACCAAAGCCTGGCCTGCGCCCAATCCCAGCCCGATGCTGATGGCGAGGAACAAAAAGGCCAGTTCCTCAGGCTCCTTGATGGCGGCGCGAAATCGCACGATGGACAACGCGCCCACGAGGCCCAGCGAAAGCGCCAGGGAGGAACGGACGATGCTGATGATCAGCGTCGTGGTTACCACCAGCACGAGGAAGTTCCGGGCAAAGAGCCGGCGGTTGGAGAGGGACTGCCCGAAGCGGATATAAACCTGTCCCAGAATGACGCCGAGCAAGGCGGCGATGCCGAGGCTCAGGACGAGCTTGGGCAAGGAAGCGACCATTTCAGGATTCCACAATAGTTCACGGAGGGATTGTTCGATTTGCATGGTTGTTGGCTTGATTGGAGTTGTGCTTGGAAAATGTTGCGCGATCAGGGTGGCGACGGTTGATCCGGTCCTGGGGGTGCGGAACCCTGGCCCGGAGGCCGGCCAAAGGGCGGGAATTCACCCCGAGGTGGGGACAAATCCTTTTCGATTCCGGAGCGAAGTTGTTGCTCCGTCAGCGAACCGCCCTTGTCCGTGTTCCACGCCTCGAAGAGCCGTGCAAATCCCTGGACGAACTCGTCGCGCGTTACGGCGGAGTCCTTGTTTTCATCCAAGGCCTTGAGCAAAGGTTCGGCGAAGATCATGCCCGGGCCAAAACCACCCCGCCCGCCGGGTCCGCCGGGACCGCCTCCACGCGGCGGACCGCCGCCCGAACCCCCGCCGCCGCCTCCCGGAAACCCGAAGCCGCCCGCCACCAGACCTTCCGACCGACCGGCCACTTGATCGCGCACCGACTCGGTTCGCACCACGGTGAAGGGTTTGATCGGTTTGATCCCGGAACCGCCAAACGGACCGAATCCGCCACCGGTGAGGATTTCGCCCGCGACCGCCTTGTCGAACCGCTCAAGTTTGGCTTCGGACTCCTCCTGGACGGCCGGGCGGATGACGGCGGCGATTTCGTCCACCTGACGGGCGAAGCGTTCGGGTGCGAAGATTGTTTTGCTGAACTCGTCCAGCCGGGCCAGATACAGATTTTTGAACGCTTCCACCTTGAACATGCGTTCGAGGAAAAAATTCTCGCCCTGCCACGGGTGAAGAACGCTCAACTGATCGCGTTGCTCCTGGCTGGCGCGATTGAACTGCCCCCACGAATGATCTTGGTCCCACGGGATGAACTGGAACAGTTGGGTCTTCGGGTGCAGATGCAGATAAAAGTTCTGTCCCGGGCCGAGAATCCCGTCCAGGTCCGAGAGGTAAACCGTCACCGCCAGGTAACGCGCGAACTCGGGCAGATCAATGTGATGCCCGATCCGCGCGGCGAACTCGGCGTCGCTCGCATCGGTGACGAGGCGGCACAAATCCATCACCGCCTGCTTCTGCTCGTCGAAAAGCTGGGTCTTGGGATCGTACGTCTGGTTGTACCGCGCCCAGTTATCGCCCAGGTAATTGAACAGCGCGGGCGTGACGGGCTTGAAGATCGCGCCCTTCTTGGTGCCAAAATGCCGGGCGGCAAATTGTTTGCTCACGTTTTCGCTGATCGAGTAGAGGCCAAAGTATTGTCGCTCGAATTTTCCCGGCACGGTGATGAACACCTTCGCATAACTGGTGCGGGGTGCGGGAACGCCGGCATCCCGATAGAGCCGGTACGCCAGCACCTCGTTCATCAGGCTCGCGTCCGTGACGTTGTTCTGCAGCGTCAAGGTCGTCACCTCACCCAGCCCCTGGCCTTTCACGTACTGATTGAGATCCACCTTGAGCGAGCGTTTGAGTGAACCCCGCGACTCGAGGAAGGTGCCGTTGCCCTTGTAGCGCACGCCTACGTCTCGCAACAGCCGCCCTGCAAATTCCAGGTCGGCGTGCACGTAAACGAACTCGATTCCCATGGCGGAAGCCAGGCCGTTGCGCTTGCCCTCCGGCCCCTGGAGCATGAGTCCCCGACCCGGCCCGCCACGGCCGCGAGCTCCGGGCGGATTGCCGGTGGCATTGAGGCCCGTCCGAATCTGGTCCGCGTCGAGCTTTCCGGTCTGATTGGTATCCCAGGCCCGAAACCACTTTTGTGCCAGTGTCGTGAACTCCTCCTGGGACAACCGATCATCACGGTTGGCGTCGCCCTGCGTCATGAAGACGGGCGACAGCAGCATCGCCACGCTGAACCCACCCCGCCCACCAGGTCCACCGGGGCGATCTCCACGTGGCGGACCGCCGCCAAAACCTCCGAACGGATTGGCCCCGCCTTTTGGCTCCATCGCCTCCCATTGATCGGGCGCGAACTTCAGATGCACCGTCCACACGTTGGTGAGGTCATACAACCGATCCCCGTTCAGTTCGTGTGTTGCGCTGGCGGGCACGGACTTTTGCAAAGCCAGCACACTCCCCAAGGCGAGCAGAATCAAACCCGCTCCCGCCACCACGCCGAGGGCCCACCGCCAGCGGGGGCCGCCTCCGGAGTGCGAGGGGCGGAATCCCATTTCTGGTGCTGGTTTCTGTTGCTTCATTGCTGTCATTGCCTGCGACGTCGGCCAGGCATCGAATCCGGATTCACGCGCGCTTGCAATCTCATTTCCGGCCACTCCTACCCCGCGAGGCAATGCGTTGCCAAGCTCCGGTAACTGATACGATGCGCATGCTCATGTGGCTTGGGCCGGGAGAATCCCGATCACGCTGCCGGGTTGAACTTTGCGGTCCACCAATCCGGCCACAGGCGCAGCGACTGCACCACCTTCCCCACGATTTGCTCCTTCGCCACGACCGCATGAACGACCGTGGAACTGGAGACGGCACGGTTGTCGCCAAGTAGTGCATACCGGTCTTCCCACAACCTGCCTCTTTGCAGGCTCAACATACCCGGCTCGACGGCATAGGCTTCGGGGAACGGCTGCCGGTTGACCCGGAGTTTTCCCTGCACCAATTCGATTTCCTCACCCGGCAGTCCCACGACGCGCTTGACGATCAGGTCATCGTGATCGCGCGCCACCACAATGTCACCCCGTTCGGGCTCCGTTGTCCGGTAGGCCAGCTTGTCCACCAGGACCAAATCACCGGATTGCAGGCCCGGGAGCATGCTTTCACCCTTGGTCAGATACAGGGAGTAATGCGTCCGGAATACCAGCAGCAGTCCCATCAGGGCGCTGGCGAAAATCCAGAGTGTGTTGCGGGCGGCGGGCAGCCGCTGCCGGGTTTGGTCACAATGGACATTCATGGTCGTGGCCGGCGAATCGGGTTCTGGCGAGGGCGCTCATCAACGTATGTTCGATCTTTGATTTGGCCGGAAAATGGAACGGAAAATCACTGACGTAACGAAGGCCGGCGGTCAGTTCCTGCTCCCGCCCCACGGTCTGACCGATCCCGAGCGCCTCGGCCGCCAGCGTGCTCATCATTTCGTGGGTCGGATGCCGGTACAAGGCATCCAGATAGGCATCCAACCAGCGGTCGTAAAGTTTCTCCCGCTTGAGCGCGATGAGCAGTGGTTGCAGCAATCGTAATTCCGCTTCGGTGCCCCGGAATTCGGGCAGAGCTTCATCGAGCAAATGGATGGCGGCGACCGTGGGGCGTTCTGGGTTGGACATCCGAACCCGGTAGTCGAACTGCTGGCTCAGGTGCTCCTGGACAATCAAGCGTTCGGCGCTTTGAGCGTATTGCCCAGCCAGAGCATCCAAAACGGCCCGGGCCTGCTCGACCTCCGAAAAGGATTTCGTTGAAACCAGATAATCCAGGGCCACCCCGGAATCTCCGGCGAGCCGCATGGCACCCGGGTTGCGCATGGCGCCCAGGTAGTATCCCACCCACCCGGATACGGCTGAGACCAGGCACAGAAGTAAAACGCTTTTCCATTTCATCGGTTCCGACCTCCGTTGACCCAAATCTGTAGTGAGCTGGCAACCATAATCATCCCGCCCATTGTCGCAGAATGAACATGAAAGGAACGTGAAACGACCATGCGGGGGGAAATTTTTTCGGTCTAATTCCCCGGAGCGAACCGGACGGTGAAGATTGAACCTTTTCCGGGCTGGCTGGAGACGGAGATGTTGCCCTGGTGCGCCTCGATGATGGCCTTCGCGATGGCCAGCCCCAACCCGACGCCGCCGTGGGTTTGGGAGCGTGATTTGTCCGCCCGGTAAAAGCGCTCAAAAATATGCGGCAAATCCGTTGCAGCAATGCCGGGGCCGTCATCGCTCACCGTAATGGTGGGCGATCCATTGTCCAGCGTCACCTTGATCCGGCAAGTCCCACCCGGCCGGCTATGGTGAATGGCGTTGCTCAGCAGGTTTTCGATCACCTGCCCGATCTGCGCCGGATTTGCAGTCATGGCCACAGGTGACAAATCCTCGCTCAGACTCACCTGATGCTGCGCCGCCAGCGGCCGCAACCCCTCCAGGATTTCCCGGGTGAGGATTTGCACGTCGCACCGGACGCGTTCGGAATTGTGGTTCGAGTCCAGTCGCGCCAGCGTCAGCAGCGATTCGGTGAGTTGGCGCATGCGGCGGGCCGACCGCTGGATGGATTCCAGGGATTCCTGGTATTCCTCCGTCGTTCGGTCCCGCGCCAGCGTGGACGAGGTCTCGGCGAGAATCACGGAGACGGGCGTTCTCAACTCATGCGACGCATCCGCCGTAAAGTCGGTTTGTCGTTGCAGCGCCGCGCGGAGCTGTTCGTAGGCGACGTGCAGCCGGTCAAAGGTGGAATTGAGGGTGTGCGCGAGGGGCCCGAGCTCGTTGCCGGCATGGGGAACTTTGATGCGTTCGGCGAGATTGCCTCCGGCGATTTTTGAGGCCGTTTCGCTGATGTCGTGGACCGGCCGGATGGCGCCGTTGGCAATCCACCATCCCCCGATCAGTCCGAACGCCGCCACCGCGGCGCCGACCAGTCCCATGATCCAGGCCAGCCGGTGCAAATCGGCGAGGTCCGTGGCCACGGACCGCCCAATCACCAGGCTCGCGTTGGGGTTTTTGCACATGACCTGCTCGCGCCACTCTCCGCGCATGCGAATCGCCGCGCCTTCGAAGAACGCTTGCGGTGGGGGAATGTCCGCCGGCGCGTTTTTTGACGCGCGCTTGATGGTCCCATTTTCCAGGAAGGCATAATAGGTGTCCTCCGGTTCGGGAATGTCCACCCGCGCCAGCATGTCCACCGGGCCCTTGGAAAAGTCCGGTGGCGGCGGCTTCCCTTTGGCGTCATGGTCTTTCGGCGCGAAGGACTTGAACAGCCGCTCCGTGGCCTTTTGCAGCTCGCGGTCAATCATCCGAAAACGGTTTTCATAGGCGAGCCGATACGCCGTGAAGCCAAAGGCGGTCAGCACCATGAGCAGGACGGCACCGTGCCAGAGTTGCAACCGCCAGCGAATGGAGTGGAACAGGTTCATTCGATCAAATAGCCGAGCCCGCGCCGCGTGACAATGAGTTCGGCACCCAGCTTGCGCCGGATCGAGGCGACATAAACGTCCATGAGGTTGGAAAGCGAGTCATCCTCCTCGTCGAGCAAATGATCGTAAAGCATGGTGCGCGTGACCACCTGCCCGCGCCGCAACGCCAGAAACTCCAGCAGCGAATATTCGCGGGCCGTCAACGTCACTTCCGCTCCATTTTTGAAGACACGCTTTCCCGCCGTATCAATCTCCAGATCTTGAATCCTCAGATTGGGTTCGGCCTGGCCCGCGGCGCGTCGAATCAGGGCATTGATCCGCGCCAGCAGTTCATCAAACTCGAACGGTTTGGTTTGGTAGTCATCCGCGCCACTGTTCAAGCCCTTGACGCGGTCGGGCACGGCATCCCGCGCGGTGAGCATCAACACGGGCGTCTTCTTTTCCTTGCGAAGCTGGCGCAGGACCTCCCAGCCATCCAGTTCGGGAAGCATGACATCCAGGAGGACCAGGTCATAATCCACACTCCGCGCCTTCTCCAGTCCGTCCCGCCCATCCCGCGCCGTATCCACGGCATAGCCATTCTCGCGCAGCGTCTTGGCAATCGTCCGCAGCAGGTCAGGCTGATCTTCAACGGCTAGAATTCTCATCGGCTTCCGCGCCTGGCGACAGGCTCTCGTCTGCCCATCCATAGCAGGCCAAACATGAAGAGAAAGTGAAATTCGTGATTTTGCCGGTCCGGCTGGGCGCTTGCGCGCCGGTTTGGTCCGGCAACCTCGTGAAGCGCGTCGCCCGCGGTTGTGGTTTTGCCGGGCATCGTCGGGAAGACGGCGAAAGCAATGGAACACGCGAACCAACAAAACCCCGCGTCCTGCCCCCCGGCTTCTGCTGCTCGATTGGGCGCGGTTCAGTCCGGCTGCGGTTTTGAGGCCGGCCCGCGCGGCGCACTTATTTTTCGGCCAGGCGCGGATTTTCTTCCAGGCGGTCCCAGACGATTTTATCCAGCTCTTCGCGGGCGGTTTCGTGCTTGATGCGCTCGATGATTTCGCCGGCAAAGGCGTGGATCAACATGCGCCTGGCGGTTTCCAGGCCAATGCCACGTGTGCGGAGGTAAAAGATGCTCTTCTCACTCAGCTGGCCGACCGTGGCGCCGTGGGTGCATTTCACATCGTCCGCGTAAATTTCCAACTGCGGTTTGGTGTTGGCACTCGCGTCATCGGAGAGCAGGAGGTTCTTGTTGGTCTGCTTGGCGTCAGTTTTTTGAGCCGGAGGCTGCACCAGGATGCGCCCGTGAAACACGCCGCGCGAACGATCGTCCAGAATGCCGTTGAAGTACTCATGACTGGCGCAATTGGGCTGGGCGTGTTCCACCACCATGTGGTGGTCGGCCAGTTGTTCGTGACGCGTGAGGTACAGGCCGTTCAAGACACACTCCAGTCCCGGGCCGGCCAGCTTGGTGCGGATGTCGTTCCGGGAAAGCTGTCCGCCCAGAGCAAAGGAGTGCAGATTCACCTGGCTGGCACGTCCAAATTCCCCGTGGAACGCCGCAATGTGATAGGCATCGGTTGCTTCATCCTGAAACTTGACGAATTCCACCTGGGCCTTTTCGGCGGCGAACAGCTCCGTGACCGCATTGGTAAAATAACCGGTGCCGCCCAGGGCAACGTAGCTTTCGAGGATGGTCACCCGGCTGTTGGCCCCGGCAATGATCAGATTGCGTGGATGAATGGTCGCCCCGCTTTCCCGGGTCGTGCAGAGGTACAGCAACTGTATGGGCTCCGGAACAACCGTATCCGCCGGCACATGAATGAAACCGCCATCCAGAAAAAAAGCCTGATTCAGCGCGGCAAAGCCGTTGTCAGCGTCAGCGACATATTTGCCCAGATGCGTCTCCAGACTGGCGGAGTGGTTCGCGATGGCGGCCGCCAAACTGCCCGCCTCCACCCCGGCAGGCAGCCGACCGGGCGAGGACAGCTCCGCATGATAATGACCGTTGACAAATACCAGCCGGGTCCCCGGCTGGCGTGCAAAAGCCAGCTGTTGCAAGTCGGCCGGGGTGACGCCATGGCGGGACTCAAACACCGGTTGAAACGGCAGCCGGGTGATGGGGGCGACGTTGGTGAAGCGCCAATCCTCATGCTTCAACGTGGGCCAACCGATCTCGCCGAAACGCGAGAGACCCGCCTGACGCAGGGGCAGCAACCATTCGGGTTGCCGGGTGGTTCGTTCCAAATGACTGAATCTTTCCAGGTAAACGCCGGAATCCAGTGCGGCCGTCGGGGTGTTCTTGCTGTGCACCATGAATTTTCCTAACCGTTGCAGCGGCTGCCGCCACAACGAACCGGAATCTTGCCAGAAAAGCAGCGGAACGCAAGCGCGCCCTGGCGACCGGGCCGACCGGGCCAACCGAGGCGCCGCTTGACTTGACCGGCGGATTCGGAAAATCTGGATGCGTCGTATGCCGGGCAAGAGTAGAAAAAGCCGTAATACTCGCGAACAGGCGCGAGTGCTGGACATCCAAATCCAATTCATGGAAGGCCTCGTCCGCCGCGATCCGCGCTACGTGGAAGCGCTCGCGTTGCTGGGCGACAACTACACCAAACGCGGCCGGTTCGCCGAAGGGCTGGGCGTGGATCAACGCCTCGCCGAGCTGGAGCCGGACAACCCGCTGGTCTTCTACAATCTCTCGTGCAGTTACGCCCTGTTGGAGCAATGCGACGCAGCCGCCGATGCGCTGGAAAACGCCCTGCGCCTCGGTTATCGGGATTTCAAGTGGCTGGCCAAGGATCCGGATCTGGAGAAGTTGCGCGCCCACTCCCGTTACAAGCAAATCCAGGCGGAGATCCAGCGCCTCAAGGTCGTGGAAAAATGACCGGGAGGCTGGCGTTCCCCGGCGCTTCGCCGTAGGCTGACCCCATGCAGGCAACCGTTCACGGCAAAACACGCCGCTTCCGTACCGTCACCTTTGGCGCGCCGGCGTATCAGCTCCACCGCATTGATCAGCAGCGTCTGCTGTCTGAGTTCAAAAACGTCGCCATACAGAATTTTTTTGCACCGGCAGCCACCATTCGCGACAGGGCGGGGCGCGGCGCCGGCGCCCTCGCCGCCACGACGGCGGCCGGGCCGGTCAGGCCGGTCACCACGATAAAAGCCGCGACGGTAATGCTGCGTCCAGGTGGCCAACCCCACCAACGCTGCGTGCCAGCCTGCATTCGGCGGGCCTCCGGCGGCATGGATCACCGGCATCATCACCCCGGCCGGAATCTGCGAACCCGCTGAGTTATGGAAGCCTCGCTTCCAGCCGGGTTATACGGGCGGTGGCGTCAACTGCTGCTGCTGCTCGGTTTGGGGTGGATGGGCGTGGCAACGGCCGCACCACCACCGGTGTTGCTCGAAGCCACGACGAATTCCGTGGGCCTGGTCACGAATGGTGCCGGGGTTTGGGAATCCTGGGCGATCACGCGAATATATTCGAATGCCATTCCCACCAACCTGCCGGCGCGGCTGGCGACCAATGCCGTCTTCCAACGCCGCTACCGTCGGGAGTACACCTATACCAATCGCGTTTTCCATGGGTATCAGGAGGGCACCCTGGCACATTTGATCTGGACGAATTTCCTCGCGCACACCAACGGACGCACCTTGCGCATCTGGTCGCAGCGCCGGCACCCGCCGGGCTGGCCCCAGACGCCGCCGGTGGTCGAGTGGAACACCAACAGCGTCATCTGGGGGATGCGGGGAGTTACGGCTTTGAGTCCGTGTTGGGAAGGCGAAGGGAATCCGGGGCAGATCCCGTTGACGGCCTTGACGCGACGCCATCTCTACACGCGCGGGCACAGTTTTGGCATGGATGGATTCAACCCCGCGCACAACGGCAAGCGCGTGTGGTTCGTTACCCGGGACAATCGCCGGATTGAGGCGGTCATTCAAATGGCCGTCGTGCGCACGCCCGTGCCGTCGCGCCGGGATTATTCCATTCTGCTGTTGGACCGCGACCTGCCGGACGACATCGAAACCCTGCCGGTGGTGTCACCGGAAAACCGGAAGCAGTATTATTTTCCGCCCAGTTTTGGTCCGGCGCCTTATCCCCTGTTCCAGACGGAGCAGGGTGGAAACGTGAGCACCGGCGTACCGCCCCTGACCGTGAACACCTGGAAAGGCGGAGACTCCGGATCGCCCGACCTGATCCCCCTGCCGGGGCAATTGGTGTTCAGTGGCGGGCGCTCCACCTCCGGCCCCAGCCACGAAATGCAGGAGGACATGGACGAACTTTGCCGCCGCGCCGGGCTGGCCCCGGCCAAATACCAGTTGCACTGGGTGGATTTGGGGCAGGCGTTGCAAAAGTGAAGATGGTGCGCGCTGTAGGTTTCGAACCTACGACCCCTACCGTGTGAAGGTAATGCTCTACCACTGAGCTAAGCGCGCTCCAACCGCCGCCCGTTCCCTTTCCAAGTCGGGCGTCAGGACTGCATCATCGGAAAAAGCATGGGGCGATGCAATCCGATTTTGGCCCCGGATGGCCGCGCCGGCTTCAACCCCGGAAATGGAACCTCGGATCCCAAGGTCGGCTTTTTCAAAGGATGGCTGGAACATCAAACTTCCGCCGGCCGTATTGTGAGCGCGGAAGACCGGCGCAGAAACTGCCGCGCCTCCCGGGTCGCTCGGCTGCCGGAAGCAACGGGGTTGCGCGCTCCGGAGTCAGCCGGCCGGGCGACCGCTTCATCGCGCTTGCACGTCAGACAATGCTGGAAGCGCGGCGCGTGGCTGGCGCACACCGCACAACCCGTTTCAGTTTTGCAGCCACTGAAACAGGATGACGGCCACCACCGGAGGCAGGATGCCGGCGGCGATGAACCATTTGCCACGCCCCAGGACACCGTTGCGACCTTTGAGAATGAACCAGCCCGAGATGACCAGAAGGATCAGCAGCGCTCCAAAAATATCGGACACCCATTTCCATCCTTTGAGACTGTTCCGATGCAGCACGTTGGTTTGATAGAACAGCGGCCGGCGGCGCACACTTTCATACGTTCCGGTCCGTGTGCTGAGGTCCACCAGCAACGAGGCGTTGTCGTAGTAAAGCTTCACCCGCTCCGGGGTGGGAAAGTCGTGCAGGTTGGGCTGGTCCTCGCCGACCAGGGCGGAGAACCGCTTGAGGCGGTCGGCATTGATCTCGTCCGCGGTATAAACGCGATCCAGCGTGATGGTGCGCTTTTGAATCACGAAGTCCGGATTCCAGTCGTTGACGTGATTCAACGCGATACCGGACAGGCAATACACGAAAATGAGGCCGGACAGGAAATAACCCAGGTCCCGATGCAGGGTTGTATTGAGGCGGCGCAGACGCACGACGCTGGTTCTAGTGATTACCCGCCAGTTGAGGCTGTGGCTGCAGCTTGCGCACCAACTCCTGGCTGATCGAAATGATCCAGCGCTCGACCCCGGCATCGGGCAGGATGGCGTCCGGCCGATACACCACGCGCTTCTGAAAGTCCGGCACTTTGGCAATTCCGCCGCCGATGATGCGGACCTGGAAATTTTCGTCATGCGCCACCAGCACTGGAATCACGATGGCCCGGGCCTTGGTCTGCAACACCTGCCCGACCGCCGCCGTGGTTTTCGCGGGATCATAATGCGCAATGTGTCCGCACCAGCCATGGGTGTGCGTGGTGATGCCAGTGTGCGCTTTCACGTGTGCGCCCACGGCGTCAAACAGGGCAACCCACTCACGCTCGTAGGTGGTGTCGCCATAGGCGATCAACACCAGCCCCTCCTCCGCGGGATTCGTGGAGAGGGCGCGCACGCGGCGCAGCACGTTGGCCTTGAGCACATCGGTGAAATCGAGATTGGGCGCAATGACCGTGTTGGCCCGGGGCTGGTAACGCTCAATCTTCTCCAGCTTCATGGTCTCCAGGGACTGGGGATCGGTCTTCTTGCCGATGATGGTGGGGATGTCATCGAACGTGTGCGAACTGACGGTCAGGAACACGGGCACAATGACGATGTCCGTGAACCCTTCCGCGTCGAATTCCTTCAAGCGGGTGGCAATGGACGGCTCGGTGTATTCCATGAAGGCGGTCTTCAATCCTTGGACTGCCTGGTTCGTCAAGATGGCCGGCCGCACCGTGGTTTCCAGGTCCAGCAACGCCTGACGCCACGTCGCGGAACGCGAACCGTGGTTGACGAGCAGCACGCCGATTTTGTGATTCGAACCGGGAGCGGTGGTGGGTGAATTTCCCGCCATCAGCGGGTTGAAAAGACCGATGAGTACAAGGCTCAGCAGAAACGACGGCAGTCGCAATTTGATGGACACCACTTTGGACAGTGAGGCGCCGGCCGGCGTTCCCCGGCTTGCACCGGGTTGGTGGCGGCGGCCGTCCCCGAGCACGGCGGCGCAGGCGGTGAGGGAGTGATGGTTCATGTTCATAGTTGGGGACGGATCGGATCAGGGGGTGGTTTGCAGGGTGAAATCGGCCCGGTCAGCAGTGTTGCACCAATGGCGCATGTCTTGTTGCTCGCGCAGGTTGAACGCCTCCACGTGACCATCCAGTTGCGCCGCGACGGCGCGCTGATTGTAACGTGGCGCGACGAATCCCCATTGTTTGGGTGTCAGGGAGGCGGACCAGTCCGTCGCCCACTGCCGGGTGGTCAGGAAAGGCGGCGTGACCTGGTAATAACCATTGGCGTGCTCACCATCAACGGCGGAACGCGCCGAGAGGAACGCCATCAACACGGAAGGCTTGCGCACTTCATTCAATTTCAGCACCACCGTGCCGCCGCCAAATTTCTGGTTGGCCTTGCCGGCGGAGAACTCGGATTCGTTGCCACCGATGAAGTACGCATTGATGCCGAGGGACGGGTACACACTGACGGCGTAGGTATAGCCGGCGCGATCCAACGCGCGCAGCTCGCTCAACTTGGCGCGATTGTCCGCGCAATAGATGGTCTCGAACGAGTTGGCGAGGTAGGGGGCGAGCCGCCAAGGGTAGCGCGCATTTTCGGGAAAACTCAGCGGCTGATTCAACTCGTCCACTGCGTTCGTGTCGGCGGCATAGCCCGGCAGCAGGCGGTCTTGGTTGTCGTCAGTGTAAAGCTGCATGGCCAGCATGACCTGGCGCGCCGATGAAACCTCCTCGATGCAGCGCGCCTTGCGTTTGACCTTGGCGAGCGCGGGCAGCAGCATGGCCGCCAGAATGGCGATGATCGCAATCACGACCAGCAATTCGATGAGGGTGAACGCGCTCCGTTTCATCTCGCTTGAATTCGATAGAACCGGATGGGGCCAAGGCCGCCGGTTTGGGCGCCGTCGTCCTTCCATTCCGCCACGCCCGGCGTGGCATAATACGTGAGCACGGGGTCCGTCACCGCCGACCAGCGTTGTAGATCGCCGGAGGATTCGATGGTGTAGCGGCGGCTGGCGGCGAATTGAAAACGCAGGCTCGTGCCGCCGGGGGCGCTCTCAATCGAAACGATTTGCAGCACGCTCGCGGCCTCGTTGGGATTCGTGCCCGCGAGATATTCCGCGAGATTGGACGCGCCATCGCCGTCGGGATCGTCGTTCGCTCCCTGCGAAAGATTGCCGAAATAAAAATTCTCCCAATCATCAGGTAAACCGTCCGGTTCCGTATCGGTGGCGGTAACCACTGTGCCTTCGATTTCGAGTGCCGGCGGGTCCCCCAAGACGCTTTCCTTGTTGTAGAAATCCGGGTAGCTCGGCTGTCCGCCAAGCGTGCCGCCGCCCAGCCACGTGACCATCAGGCGCAGCCGGCCGGTGTCGAGTGCCTCCTGCACATACTGCCGCACCAAGGGGTCCGCCAGATTGAGGTCGAACGTGAAGGCGGTGTCACTCGGGACAAGGTCGCCGGGTGTCAGACTGGTGTTCAGGCCAAGGGCGAACGGGTACACTTCAAAATGCGGATACAGCGCGTTGGTTTTCCCAACATTGTTGCTCACATCCACCAGCGCGCCGTTGGTTTGATAGCCGACGGCGTAGGCGTTGCGCGTGGCAATGCCATTGGTGCCGAAAGGGGAGCCTTCGAGAAAACTTTCGGCGGTGAAACCGTTGCGGAATCCGGCGCCAAACAATTCGATGGGCCGGCCGGGGTCGCTGTCCGCCTGATACGCCGGATGATTGGTTTCGTAGTAGGTCGTGACGGCGTCCGAGGTGGGGTCGTAAGTAAACACCTGGTCCCGGCTGACCGTGGCGGTGAAGCGCGCGCGGCGGACCAGGTAGTTCCTGGGGCCTTGGTTGGTGGCAATCGGCGAATAGGTGTCGAAGCCGACCAGGAATTGCGCATGCCGCGTGTCCACACCTGCGTCATCGCCAAGCGTGCCGAAGACCGGTGCCGTGGGGCGTCCGGCCGGATCGGAGTTGTAGGGATACATCCAGCGATCCAGGGCCGGCTGGCTGTAGTTCACCAGGAAAGGTTGCGCCGAGGCGACCGAGGTCGCCACCATCAGCACCATTCCGAGTTGACGCGCGGGTATCATGGGAGGAAACCGCGCCCGCAACGGTTGACCCGCGGGCACGCCGGTGCGGTTATCAGTGCTTTCCTAACCTCCTTAAAGCTGGTTTGAAATTTCGCGCGCGGGTCAGGAGCAATAAGCCCGCAATGCCTCCTAATGCCGCGACCGACGGTTCCGGCACCACCGAAAATTGATTCCAGGTGTCGAGGGTCAGGGCATCGAAGCTCATGCTCGATTCGGCGGCGGCGAAGGCGATGCTGTAACTGCTCACGCCCAGGCCGCTCAAATCCCATTGCCACAACGAGGAGACGTTGTCCCCGTTGCCGACACTGCGGTCCAATTCCAGTCGGAAGAGCGGCGCCACCGAGTGCACACCGCCGCCGTCGGTGTACGTGAGTTGAACCGAACTGTAGTCCAGTTCGCTCCCGACGGTGCGCGTCTGCAAAACCACCGTGCCCAGGGCGAAGGGCGTGACGTCGGCCAGCGTGAAGGTGCTGGCATCGGTGAAGTTGTAGATGTTGCCCGAACCGGTGAGGAAAGCATTCGGGCTGTGCTGGGTGAGCACGGCGCCCGAAGTCGAGCCGGCCCCGTCCGCGAGATTTCCCGGCGCACCCGCCGCCATGGTGAACACCTCCCAGTAACCCGCCTCGCTGTTGGCGGACCCGCGGAAGGCCGGCACCACCAAGCCATTGGTGGCGGCGTTCGTCGCGCTTCCCGCGAGGAGGAGGGAAAGGATCAAAAGAAACTGGCGGTTACGAAGGACAAAGTTCATGTGTTACGAAACGGTTGTGTTGTTGGTTGCACTGGATGCGACTGGCGCGCAGGCGCACCGGAGGAGTAAACGGGATTTCGCCGGCGACCGCCGCCGGTTGCTTGCAAAATGTTGTCGGCGGGTTGCGCCGTGAACTAGGGCTGGACCGCCGCGGTCGGTGGCAATTCCGGCGGGCGCATTCGCAGCCGGGTTTCGGTCAGCGCTTCCAGAAAGGCCTTCAAGTCAGCGAGGTCGTGTTTGTTCAAACCGAGCGATTGCAGATGCGGTGATTTCACCGGGAACAACGGATCGTCCTTTTGCTCCGGCTTGCGTCGCACCGTGGCCATGCCGGCGTTGTACATGTTCAACACGCCGTCGAGGTCGAACAATCCGTTGTGCATGTAGGGCGCGGTGCGGGCGATGTTGCGCAAGGTGGGCGTCTTGAACCGGCCCACGTCCTCGGGCTGCTTCGTGACTTCGTAGCGCCCCAGGTCCTGCAACTTCCGGCCGTAGTAGGTCAGCCCTTCGTTGTGGAATTTCCCGTCGGTGAAATTCGGACCGTTGTGGCAATTGATGCAGCGCGCCTCGGTGCGGAAGAGGTGCAGCCCGCGGACCGCCTCGTCGCTGAGGGCATTGGTGTCGCCGCGCAGGAAGGAATCAAACGCGTTGCCGCGACTCGTGATGGTGCGCTCGAAGGTGGCGATGGCCTGGACGGCGCGTTCCAGCGAGGCTTCCGGCGAACCAAACGCGGCGGCGAATTCGTCACGGTAGCCGGGAATCTTGTTGAGGTTCGCGTAAACAAAATGTTCGCTGGAGTGCATCTCGTCGGCGTTATTCACCACATCGGCCGCCTGCTTTTCGAGCGAGGTGGCGCGCCCATCCCAGAACAACGTCGTGTTGAACGCCGAATTCAGGATCGTTGGTGCGTTGCGCTTGAGTTCGCGTCGTTCGTGCCCGAAGGCAACGGTGCGCCCGTCGGCGAACCCGAGATCCGGATCGTGACAACTCGCGCAACTGATCTGGCCCGATCCGCTCAGGCGCGGATCAAAAAACAATTTCTTCCCCAGCTCGGCTTTGGCGCTGGTGTAGGGATTGTTTGTTGGAAAGACAACCGGAGGCAGCAACCCCAGCTCCTGAAAGTGCGGTTTGATGTCGTCGTCCAGGTGCGGCGCGGGCCAGTTCGTCGCGGGTTGCGCATACATCGCGCGCAGCTCGGCCGCCAGTTTGCGATACGCCTCCTCGGACAACTGCTTGCGCGGCGGCTTGCGTGTGGTGGTCAACGCGGGCGCACCGTCGCCATCGTCGGTGGCAGTGGCCGGGCGGCGGGCCGATGTCCGGCGCTCAGTGCCGGCCTCGCGCAATTCCGTCAGCTTTTCCTTCTGGGCGTCCGTGAGCAGTTCGCCGAGCTGGCGGTTGGCCAGCCGGAGCTGGTCGTTGAGATTCAACTGGGCGGCGCGCAACATGTCGGGCGGCAAGTTGGTGCCGGAAGCGGCGCGCACCGCCGCGCGGGCTGCCTCATAGCGGTCGCGAATCGCAAACAAGGCCGTCCGTTGTTGGGGGCTCAAATCGAGCTCGTCCGCATAATCCCAGACCTGCCGGACCGGCGCGGGCTGCGGCTTCGGAGTCTCCTGGCTGGAGGCGGCGCAGACCAGGCACAGCGGGATGATCATGACGAGACGGTGAATCATATTCCGGGTGTGGGAGATGGCGGGGCGTCAGAGTTCGCGATTTTCGGTGTGCCCGTCAAGGTAAAGCCAGTTGATACGCTTTTTGTTGTTATGGGGATAATACCAGTTGACCCGGTTTGCCACGGGCGGACCGCTGCGAATTTCAGGAATGTTATAAACCGAAGGCTGCGTGTAACAGTAATTGTCCCAAACGACAAACGTCTGGGACATTTTCAAAAAGGCCGCCTGGCTGCCGCTTTCGCGCACGACGTTTTGCGCGCGCGACCAGGCGTAGTTCACACCGTTGGTGAGGATCCTGCGGCCGGCCGGACACATCCAGACTCGATTCGTCGGGCAGTAGGGCCGGAAGAAATATGGCAGACTGTTGGTGTCTGTGCTGTAGCGGTAGTTCGAATTCCCCAGCATGGCGCTCGTCGGCAGCTTGCCGTTATAATCCTCATTGTAAAGGTGATACACGAATCCCAATTGGCGCAGATTGGACTGGCAATTGACCCGGTACGCCGCGTCCTTCGCTCGGGCCAAAGCCGGCAGCAACAGGGCGGCCAAAATGGCGATAATGGCAATCACCACCAGCAGCTCGATCAATGTAAAACCCGACCACACCGAAGTCCGGCCGGGTTGAGCTGCTTTGGGAGGCGCCTGCCTCATGGTTGACCAATCACCTGATAATAGGCCGCGGCGTTTGTTGCCGGTAACACCAGGAACCGGTCCATCAGCCCTTGCGCCACGTTCTCCCAGTCACCCTCCACCGGATGGGTCCGCTGCTGCACGGTGAAGGGCGGATACCCCCCGTCCCAAGATAGGCGAATCTGCTGGCCCGGCTCCGGCGTGATCTTGACGCGGAACGCCGCCAGGTCAATGCGGATGATCGTGCCGTTATTGTAGGCCCCGCCAGCCGTCAACGGGTAATAAATGTAGTGCCGCCCGTTTTCCTCGACGAGTGTGCCGCTGCCAAAGAAGCCGGACGCGCTGCCGAGCGATTGCGGCCCTACCGGACCGCCCAAATCCGCCAGCTTGGTCACGGTGTTGGAGGCGATATTATACTTCATCACCGTCCCGGCAGTGGCGGTGGGACTGCTGGCGTTAGTGCCGCCCTGGCGATTGATGAAATACAGGTCGCCGCGAAACTCGGTCAAACCGCTGTAACCGGGCCGGGAACCGATCTCAAGCGCGGTTGCCTGGGGAAAGCTGAAAAGATTCGTCCAGGTGCCGGTGTCCAGGTCATAGCGGATGATGGCCCCGGGCGCATCATTAGGTCCGGTGGTGGCGAAATAAAGTGAGTTGTCGCCGACCCATGTGGGGGACAGCCCGGGAAATTGCGTGTAACCGTCCGGGAGATCAACCAGCCGCGAAATCACCGCATGACCCGCTTCATCGAAAGTCAGACGCCCCAATGTTCCCGCCCCCAGCGGCAACCCTGGCGTGGCAAAGGTGCTACCACCCGAGAACGTGGTAAAATACCAGCCATTCGTACCCGCCGCCGTGAAACCGTCGAACGCCTGCCCGCCCAACATCGGCCCGTCCAGGTTGGTGACCAGGGTGGTGACGCCACTGGTCAGATCGTATTTGACGATGGTGCCGCGGTTGGAGGTTCCTCCCAGCGAGGTCGTCGCCCACAGTTCATCCCCGATCCGCGTCAGGCCGCTGCGGGAGGTCGAGCCGGTTTGCATCCCGTTGGCCCGGTTCTCCGGACTGTTTTCCGGAAAATTATAGAGCACGGTGACGACGCCGTTGATGAGATTGATTTTGGCGATCGTGCCGGCATTCCCCGTCCCGCCACTCTTGGTGGTAAAATAGCCCTCATTCTCAATCACCAGCAACGAACTTTCCGGCGAGGACCCCTGCTCGTTGCCCAAACTGGCCACCACCGTCACTTCGTGGGTCACCAAATCATAACGGGAGACGGTGCCGCGCGGATCAAAAATGCCGCCCTTCGCGGTGGTGAACCACAGATTGGTCCCAACTTGCGTGAACCGATCCAGCGGCCCGCCGGGGCCGCCGCCGGCAATGTTCAAATCCGCCACCTTTTCCACGATCTGGGCGCTGGCTGCAGGCGGACAGAGGAGACACCCCGGTCCAGCCAAAATTGCCGTGAGGACTAATCGATGAACTTTTCCCATAAGACGTCCAGCATAACGGACGCCCCGATCTTCGGGCTGTCGGTCGCTTGCGGAAAATTGTCGGG
Source organism: Verrucomicrobiota bacterium (assembly GCA_029573725.1). Classification (GTDB taxonomy): domain Bacteria; phylum Verrucomicrobiota; class Verrucomicrobiia; order Limisphaerales; family JADLHS01; genus JADLHS01. Next base: position 365,602 of record JAKQDQ010000178.1, on the reverse strand, counting down.
CGGTTGCGAAACCGCGCACCTCTAATGATCGCGGGATTTCAACGCGGCGGATTTTTGCGTGGCGGTTGCGACGGGATACAACCCCGGACAGCAGCCAAATGTCTCCTGAAACGTGGTGCTGAAGTGGCTTAAACTGTTGTAGCCCACCTCATGAGCGGCTTCCGTCACATTGTATTCACGGGATTTCAACAGCTCGGCGGCGCGTTCCATGCGCAGTTGCCGCAAAAACTGGGTGATCGTTTGTCCGGTTTGCGCGGAAAAAATCCGGCTCAGATAAAAATGGCTGCACCCGATTTTCCTTCCCAGCTCTTCCAGGGACGGCGGCGCCGCGAGATTTTGTTTCAACAGGAAAATGACCTGTTCCACCCGCTCCTGCGCGAGGCGCTGCTGGCGCGTGCAAAACAACTCCTCCCCGGCCGGCGGTTGCACAAAAAAGATGACCGCCAGTTCCAGTGCCTTGCATTGATACCAAATCGGCTGCGCCGCGGCATAAACGGGCGGTTGTCGCAGGGAGGTGATCAACTGCAATTGTGGTGCGGTCAACCGCTGGGGCACGCCGACCGTGGTTTGATTCGAACGCGCCTCGACCGCCGCGCGCACCAGGGGGTGCAGCATGGTTTTGGCGGCGACCAGGTGTTGCGCAAGGAACGGGCAGGAAAATTCCACCGTCAAAAAAGTGTGCTGTTCACCGGCGGTCCGGCGCGCCTCCAAGGCGTTCTGCTGTCGAAAATAGAACCCGGCGGTGTTCGGGGAGAAATCAGCGCGGTGCGCGCCGGCAGTCACATACCCGTGCCCGTTAAGATTCAGGCAGAGCTCAACACAGTTTGGATGAAAGGTGGCGCCCCAATCAAACTCACGCCGCGCCTTAAAATCATGCCACTCAAAACTGTACCCCACACCATGGAAACTGCCGAACAACGGCTGCCAACCGCTGCCCACATCCCGCCAGGCGCCGGATTCGGAAAAATCCGGCGGCGTCGGGCGGGGCGGATTCGAAGGCTGATTCTGGTTTGCACCCATGATGCCAAGGTAACGCATTTTCCGTGAAGAATCGGTCGCTGGCAAGCAACCAAAGCCCGGACAGCTTCGGCCCGCTACGGATGACGGCACAAATCCGGACGCACGGTCGCTGCGGCCCGGGCGCAATCAAAGGGCGGCCCGAGGAATTCTGACAACGCGGCCACCACGGACGCGGCATCCTGCAACAGGGCTTCATAGCTCACCGCCCACCAGCGGATCTCCGCCCGCCGATTGATTTGCTGCCGCAACAGGGTGAGCTGCTGCTGATAAGTCTCGACGAGCCGCTCCGTCTCCAGGTCCGCGCCCGAACGCCCCTGGCGTTGCAACAGGATGCGTTGCGAGGCGGTGACCGCGTCCAGATTCCGCTCCATGAAAATGATTTCGTAATATTCGCTGCGCGGCAGCGACGGCAGCAACTGCGCGACGACCTTGACGACCTTGCCGCGGGCCTGCGGCAGCCAGGAGGCGTCTCTGGCCAGGGAAAGCACCGGGGTGAACTCGTAATACCCGAGTGGATTATCCACGTCGGCACCACGTTGCCCGTCGGTCAAGATCACGCGGCCGGCGGCGGCCAGCAGCTGCATCATCAACGACGTGCCGCTGCGGGGCAGGCCGGACACCACGGTCACGATCCGATCGCGCGACAGGGTGTGCGGAAAAGGGGGCGGCATCTCTCCCTGCGCCGCGTCCCGCCAGGTCACGTAGGCAGGGGCGGGGCCCGCCCGGAGCGGCCCGAGGGGGCGCGGAGACGCCCCGTTGCGTTGCCGCTCCGTCAGTTCATGGCGCAGTGAACGCGCGCGACCTTCGTGGGCAAAAGCCGCGTCGGGTCGATGCAGATGGTCGCGATACAGGACGGCCAGCGCCTCATGCGCCACCAGATGACGCGGGCTTTGCGCCACGGCGACCAGCAGCGCCTGTTCCGCTTCGGCAAAACGCCGTTGCATCAACAGCGCGCGGCCGAGCAGTGCCTGCAGGGCGGGTTGGAAGTAAAGCAAACTCAGGGATTCGCTGGCCGCAGCGATGGCACAATCGAATCTTCCGGCGCGGAAATGCAGGTCCGCCAGTTGCGCGTGAGCGGCTGGATCTTCGGCGTCCTCATCCAACATTCTGGTGAGCAGGGTCTGTGCGTTTTCGGTTTCCCCCAGCTCAATCAAGGCGCTGATGACTCGTGGTGTCCAGCTTCGGTGGGGTGTCACCAGGGGCAGAAGCCGGGTCAGACGCTCCCGCGCCTCGGCCCGATGCCCTTCCATCAGCGCCTGCGACATCCACAGCCATTCCAGCAGCAAGTCGGCGCCCTGCGCCAGCTCCCAGCGCCGCCGCTCCAGGAGGCGCGCCCGGCGATCTGCAATCGGTTCGACGGCCGAAGGCGTTGAGGGCGAAGGGAGGGGGACGGTTTCGGTTTGAGCCTGGCGTTGAAACGCCTCCACGCGCTGCGCCAACGTGGTGATGGCGCTCCGGCGCCGTTCCGTTTGCTGCAAGGCTGTGAGACAGTCAATCAACAAGACGCCGAAGCGGTGTTCCGCCGGCCAGCGTGTCCAAAGTCGCTCGGCCAAGTCCGCCGCGGGCGCACAATGATTCCCGTCCCGATAGGCGCGCGCCAGGTTGTATTCCAGCTCCCGCACTCCTTCGGCCAGGATTTCCTGCGTTTTGGCAGCCGGCGGTGCGATGTAGCCCAGCTCCACCAATTGCTGGAAGGCCGCCGCGGAGGCGGAGGCATCCAGTCGGGTCTCCGGCGGGTGAAGGCCCGCATCGCCCGGAACGGCATCCCAACTCTCAATGGGATGAAGTTCGGGCGGGCATTGGAAAATCGAATGTAACACCTTGCCCTCCATGTCGCGTCCGGGCGGCAGTCCAAAGAACGACAGCACGGTTGGACAAATATCGAGCAGGCTCGCGCCATAAACCGGTTCATTGCGGCGCAGCCCCGGCCCTTTCAGACAGAGAACACCAAAGTGCCGATGCTCCAGCGCCGGCCCGGCGGGTTCGGCGGGAATATAATCCGGACGTTGGGCATCGGGATGGAAGCCGTGATCACTCAACACCATCACGGTGGTGTGTTCGTCCACCAATCCCAGCAACGTCCCCAACATGGCATCGTGATAGCGATAGGCGTTGTTGATAACGTGTTGATAAATGGCGAAGTCCGCCTCCGGGACGCCGGGCAAACGTGGCGGATGGTAGCGCATGAATCCGTGCCCGAAGTGGTCCAAGGCACTGTAATACAGCGCGGCGAAATCCCAGGTTTGCGTCGCCAACAACTCGGTGGCCACGGCGTGGATGGACATGGTTTCGGCGAGGATTTTTCCCAGCATGTGCAGGCGCTTGTCTTCGGTTTGGTTTACGCGGTCATAATCCGGTACAAACGCCCGCACAAATTCCCCGGTCAATTCCATCGGATGAACCCGCAAATCCCCAAGGGAGGCGGCCAATGGCGGTGGATGCACTGTGCCGGCGGGCAGCGGCAACGGGTGGCCCGGCGTGCCCGAAGGGAGGGAAAAGTGGTTGGAAACCATCACCCCGTTGATGGGTTCCGCCGGATGCGAAGGCCACCAACCCACAACCAGGGAGCGGCAACCATTTTGATTGAGGATATTCCAGAGCGCCTTGGTGCGCCGGGACAGCACCGAAATGGGCCGCACCCCTGAGCCATCCGGCAGCGGCTCAATGAACCCGTGAATGCCGTGCTGGTAAGCGCGTTTGCCCGTCGCGATGGAAGTCCACAGCATCGGACTGAGCACTGGATACAGCGTAGCGATATTCCCACTCACGCCCTCCTGCATCAGCCGGGCAAGGTGCGGCATTTGACCGGCTTGCAACAGCGGCCGGATGATTTTCCAATCCGCCGCGTCCCAGCCGATGAGTAAGACGCGTGGTTTGGGCATGCGCTGCAAAACGAAACGGATTGGCCTCTAATTCGGCCAATCCGCCAGAAAATTCATCACTGGATGATCCGCTTCAAACTGACCGGAGGGGCTTCCGGTCTTGGCGCCACTTGCGCACGCCGCGCGCGCCCAGCGCCATGGCCCCCAGCGCCAGCAGGGCGGTTGAAGTCGGTTCGGGAATTGCCCCCATCGTCGGCTTGAGCCCGGTGTTGTCGTAGGCGTAAGCCCAAACCGTCAGGGTCGGTCCACCAGCGTTGTAACCCGCCATGGCCAGACTGACCTCGGCCCAGCCGTACCGCGCCGCCCCGCCCTGGGTGCTGTCATTGAACATCCAGGCGTAATATTGATGATCGAAATCACTCGTGCCACTGCTCCCGTTGACATCATTCACCCACGCCACCGGCACATTGTAGAGCAGGGCTGGATTATCCCAGGCAGCTCCGAATGGTTTGGGCGCGGCAACGCTCGTGCCATTGAAGCCGCCTCCTGCTCCACCACCCAAATCACCGGCCAGCACCAGCCGAATATTGATGGTGAGGGAACCCGGGGACGTGTAGCTGACGCTGGAAACCCGTTTGAATCCGACGTTCGCATCACCGGGAACCACAAATTGCAGACTTTCGTTGGCCGTGAATCCGACGGCATACCCACTTGGTCCGAGGCTGGTATAGATGATGTCGGCATGCCCGGGTTGCGGGCAGGCAACCGCACCGGCGGCCAGGGCCAACAAGGAAGTAAGTTTCGCCGTCTCCCGGGAGTTCGGCCCGTTGAATTTTTCCACTTTGAAGTCTTGCATATTGGACTTGAATCTACGGCTTCGTTTGCGTGAAGAGTCTCCGCCGGACGCCCGCTTTGTCAAGAGTCTAATTTGGGGCGCGGACATTGGGTTTGCCGCCGCCGGCAACCGGTTTGCCCGTCGCGGGCCACTCCATCATCGTGCGCCGCGAGCCGCCGCAGTGTCACCCCCCGCTGCCACTGCTGCCAACTGCCCCGTGAACCGCCGGACTCAGTTCTTCTTTTCCTTTTCCTTTTGCAGCTTTTCCACGTCCTCGGGCTTGATGGTTTCGATCTTGGCGCCCTTCTTCATGTCTTCCAAGGACGGCACCTTGATAATATCGCTGGTCAGAGGCGCAGCGGGCTTGGCCGGGGGCGGAGGAGGACTGAAGGAAACCAGCTCGACGTCGAACAACAACACACTGTTCGGACCGATGTTGCGGTTGCCATGCTCGCCGTAAGCCAGGTCCGGCGGGATGAAAAGCTGCCATTTCGCTCCTGGTTTCATGTGGGTCAAGGCCTCGGTCCAGCCTTTGATCACCCGGTTGGCGGGAAAGGTGGCCGTGCCATTGTGCTGACGTTCCGAGCTGTCAAACTCCGTGCCATTGATCAGCGTGCCCCGATACTTGACCACGCAGGAATCCTCCGGCTTGGGTGAATCGCCGCTGCCTTCGGCCAGCACCTTGTATTGCAGTCCGCTCGCGAAGGTTTTCACTCCCGGTTTGGTCTTGTTTTCCGCCAGGAAGGCCTCGCCCTCCGCTTTGTTCTTTTCACCCAGGACAGCACGTCGTTCACTTTGATATTTGCGAATCACCTCGGAGATTTCCTGCGGGCTCAGCCCCGGCTTGTCGCCCAGGGCGTCTTTCATGCCCTGCTCGAACGCAGCCGCGTCGTACTCCAGATTGCCCTGTTTGAAATTGCCACCCACGCTCAAACCGATGGCGTAATTGGCCTTCTCCTTCTCGTCTTTGAAGGTTTTGCCGGTTTCAGCCCGGGCAAAACTCAGGCTGACTGTCGCAGTCAGGAACAGCGCAAGTAGTCGAGTATTCATCTGGAGGAAATAATGAAAATTTGATGAGATAAATTCAATACGAATTTGTCCGTCGTGCAGTTCGACCGGGTGAAACGGATTTTGTTCAAATCCGGCCGGATTTTCCCTCGGCAGGACTGCGCGTCCGGAGCCGGTCCGGGTCACGCACGGGCGGCACACGACCGGGGCTGCAGTGACAAGAGGTTTGAAAATCTCCAGCCAGCCATCTAGGTTGGCGGCACATGCTGGGTGATCGAGATTACATGCGCTCCGAAAGGGTTTATGGCCGCGCCAGTCGCTGGAAAACGGCAACGGCCGCCATTCTGATTTTCAATGCCGCCGTTTTCCTGATCGAAGCGCTCGCCCCGCGCCTGTTTCCGACTGATTACCTCAGCCTCAGCTGGCTCGGGCTGCGGCACGGTTACCTCTGGCAATTGTTCACCTTCCAGTTTTTACACGCTGGTTTGCTGCACCTGGTGCTGAACTCCATCGGGATCTATTTCTTCGGATTCGCGGTTGAAGAGGCGTTGGGCACAAAGCGGTTTGTCTGGCTCTACCTGGCGAGCGGCGTCATTGGCGGCCTGGTGCATGTGGCCGGAAGTCTTGTGTTGCCGAGCCGCTTTGGCGTCATGGTGCATGAAGGGTTGCACCTCTACACGCCGGTGGTCGGGGCATCAGCCGGAGTCTTTGGCTTGATTACCGCGTATGCCCTGATGTTTCCCCACCGGGAGCTGACGGTGCTGCTGTTCTTTGTGATTCCGGTCACCGTCAGCGCCCGGGTTTTGCTGGGCGTGAGTTTGGGCATCAGCTTGCTGGGGATACTGATTGATAACGGCCGTGTGGCGCACGGCGCGCATGCTGGGGGCATCCTGGGCGGGTGGTTGATGCTGCGCTGGCTTACGCGGCCGAAACCCGTTCCGACCCGGGCGGCCGGCCGCACGGCACCGGAACCGGAGGTGGAGTCAGAAACGGAATTTTTCAGCGAAGCCGTGGATCCCATCCTGGAAAAAATCTCCCGGCATGGCATTCAGAGTTTAACGGCGCACGAACGGAAAGTGCTCGACACAGCCCGGAAGCGAATGGAGCGGCGCTGAGACTACCACTCAATCACCACCGCCCCCCACGTCAGACCGGCCCCAAACACCACCAACAACACCAGGTCGCCGCGCTGCATCCGGCCGGCCCGGGCGGCTTCATCCAGCGCAATCGCCACCGAGGCGGCGGACGTATTGCCATAACGGTCCAGATTGCAAAACAACTGTTCCGGCTTGGCGCCCAGCCGTTCGCCGACCGCGTCCAAAATACGGCGATTCGCTTGATGCGGGATGATGCACTTGATCTGGGAGATCTCGAGCTGACAACGACGCAGCGCTTCCGTGGCCGCGCTGATCATGGCTTGCACGGCGTGTTTGAAGGTCTCCCGGCCTTCCATGCGCAGGAAATGCAAACGGGACATGACGGACTGGGTCGTGGCCGGACAGCGACTGCCTCCCCCCGGCATGTACAGCAGCTTGGATTTGTCGCCGTCGGCGCCCATGACGGTGGTCAACAACCCGCGCGAACCCGGCCGGTGCTGTAAAATCACCGCGCCCGCCCCGTCGCCGAACAACACGCACGTATTGCGATCCTGCCAGTCCACCACGGAAGACAATTTTTCAGCGCCGATGACCAGGACGGTGTGGTACGTGCCGGAGCGCACAAATTGTTGTCCGATTTCCATGCCGTAAATGAAACCGGAGCAGGCCGCCTCCAAATCGAAGGCGGCGGCGCGCGAAGCCCCCAGTTTTTGCTGAACCAGGCAGGCCGTGGACGGGAACACCATGTCGGGTGTAATCGTGGCGACGATGATCAGGTCGATTTGGTCGGCGGCCACTCCCGCCGCGGCCATGGCGCGCCGCGCCGCCTGTGTGGCCAGGTCTGAAGTAAATTCGTCCTGGGCGGCAATCCGGCGCTCCTTGATGCCAGTGCGGGTGGTGATCCACTCATCCGAAGTTTCGACGATTTTTTCCAGGTCGGAATTGGTGAGGACCCTGGCCGGCACACAAGCTCCGGAGCCCACGATGGAAACGCTTCGCCCCGACAAGGCGTGGCCCGGCACGGATGCGGTGGAGGAGGAAGGAGCGGAGGAGATCATGTCCCTGTGGCGCCGGCGGTAAGCGCGGCGATCTGTTGATTGGCCTGCTGAATGTCCGCGGCGATCATTTGCTTCAGACCCCGCCCGAATTCATCCGTCGCCACGCGAACCGCGCTGGCAAAGGCGCGTTCACGGGAGGACCCATGGGCCTTGATGACGATGCCGTTGACGCCGAGGACGGCGGCGCCCCCGTACACCTCCGGGTCCAAACGCCGCTTCAGGGCGCTGAACGCCCCGCGGGCCAACGCCCCGCCCACCACCCGCACCGGGTTGGCCTTCACCTCGTTTTTCAGCAGGCGACTGAAAGTCTTGCTGAGGCTCTCACAGGTTTTCAGCACGATATTGCCGGTGAACCCATCACACACGACCACATCCACCCCATCGTTGAACAGGTCAAATCCTTCGCAATAGCCGATGAAATCCAGATTGAGTCGGGCGCAAAAGCGCGCGGCCGCCTGCGTCAGCTCCGTACCCTTGCCTTCTTCCGTGCCGTTGCTCAACACGCCCACCCGCGGTTTCTCGACGCCCAAAATTTCCCGGGCGTAAATGCGGCCCATCACGGCGAACTGGGCCAAATGCGAGGGTTCCGCCACGGTATTCGCCCCGCAATCGAGCATGATGAAATCCTGCGAAAACGAGGGAAACCGGCAGGCGATGGCCGGCCGCTCGACCCCCTCCACCCGGCCCAGTTTCATCGAACCGGCCACCAACGCGCCGGTGTTGCCCGCGGAAATGACCGCGTCCGCCTTTTTGCTGCGGACCAGCTCAATGGCGCGGACGAGCGAGGAGTCCTTTTTCTTGCGGATGCCTTCGAGCGGCTTGTCCTTCATCGTCAGCACCTCGGAGGCGTGGACGATCTGCACGCGGGGGTCAACCAGGCCCGCTTCCCGCAAGGCTGCGCGGATTTTTTCCTCCTGCCCGACCAGCATCAACGCGGTGATGCGGTTGTCCGTGTCGAGTGCGCGTTTGGCGCCCCTGATGGCGACCACGCACCCGTGATCACCACCCATGACATCCAGCGCGATTCGCATAGTGAACGGGCGGGCTCGCGACGCTGCACGCGGAGCGGCCGCGCGCCCGGATCATGCCCCGGTTTTCACCGTGACCACCTGGCGGCCCTTGTAGAATCCACACGCTGGACAGACGCGATGCGGCACATAAGGCGCCGCGCATTGAGGGCAGGTGCTCAACTGCGGCAGCTTTAACACACTGTTGTAGGCCCGCCGCATCCGTATACGACTGGTTGATGGTTTACGCTTGGGAACACCCATAATTACTCTTTCCTAAATTTAACTTTGTCCAACATCACCCAAGCCGACGGCGTTTTCGCATCGTCCGGGGACTTCACTTTCGGTTTGCTGTGAAGCGGTGGTTTGAAACCGCAACAATCCGGGTTGCACAACGGATGTTGCGGCAACTCCAGCAGAATATCTTCCCGTAAAAAAGGCGTCAAGTCCACGGTGTCTCCGTCCCGCGCCACCGCCTCTTCTCCAGCAAGGGGGATCAAACAGGACCAATCCGGCCAGTCCAGTTTCTGAACAAAGGGCCGCAAGCATCGCACGCACCGGCAATCCAGCGGCAGGGACAGGCGCCCGCGAATGAGCAAACCGTCTGTCAGGCCTTGCACGACCAGTTGGAACTTCAGGGGATGCCGCACCTCAATCATCTCGTCGCGAAGGTCCAGGTCCAGGTCCGCCACCGGCAGCTCGCCGGCAAGTTCCACGTCGTGCCGCTCCAGATGGCGAAGATTGACCAGTAGCGGCATGGGTTAGCGGGTTGCGGCTTTGCCAAACTTAGCCAGCAATGCGGCCTGAATGTGCTCGGGCACAAACGCGCTCACGTCGCCGCCCAGGCGGGCAATTTCCTTCACCAGCCGGGAGCTGAGGAAGGTGTACGCCCCCTTGGGCATCATGAAGATGGTCTCGAAATGATCGTTCAACTTGCGATTCATGAGGGCCATTTGGAATTCGAACTCGAAGTCGGACACGGCCCGTAATCCGCGCACCACAGCTTGAGCCGCCTGCTTTTGCACGTAATTGACCAACAATCCGTCCAACACATCGGTGGTGACATGCGCGAGGTCCGCCACCGATTGTTTGATGAAGGCCTGCCGCTCCTCCAGGGTGAACAGCGGCGCTTTGTCCTCATTCTGGGCCACGGCGACGATGACACGATCGAACAACCGGGCCGCCCGTTGGACCACATCCAGGTGCCCGTTGGTAAAAGGATCAAAACTGCCGGGATAAATCGCGGTCCGCATGTGGGCAGGTTGAAGCAGGAATCAGGGTTTGACGAGGAAGAAAACGGCACCAACGGGATGGTTACCACCGCACCTCGAAATTCCTCACGGGCTTTTGGAAGCCCTTCAAGCGCGCGGGTTCCAATTCGATACAGGCAGCGGCCAGCTCCGGCTCTTTCTGGAGCAGTGCCTGGTACGTGCCCTCGCCAATCACAATCCGGCCATGGCCGGAGACGCTTTCCAGCCGGCTGGCCAGATTAACTTCCCGGCCGAAAATCGTGTAGTTTAGAATATGCGCGTTCGAGCCCATCAACCCGACGGTGACCATTCCGGTGTTGATTCCCGTGCCCAAGGTCAAAACCGGCAGGAAAGGCCGGGGCGGCAGTCCGTCCGCCACCCGCGCAGCATTGGCCGTTTCAATCTGGCGGTTTTCCTCCTGACGGCTGGCGTTAAATGTTTGGATGGCGCGTTGCGCCTCAATCGCCGCCCGGACACAGATCGTCGCATGATCCGGCTGTGCTGTCGGCGCACCCCAGAACGCCATGACACAATCGCCGATGTATTTATCCAGTGTCCCGTCGTGCTTTTTCACGATGTCCGCCACAATCGCCAGATAAGAATTGACCGTGTGCAAAATTTCCCGGGCCGATTCGTTGTGCAGGGAATCTGCCTGCTCGTCCTCGAGGTGATGGCGCTGGATATAATCCGCGGCCGCCGCCTCACGCGTGTCGGTGAGCTCGGTAAAACCGCGGACATCTGCGAACAACACGGTCACCGCCACCCGTTCTCCGCTCAAGGACAAGCTTTTCCGGCCCAACAGCTCCTTGGTGACATTGGGTGAAACCACCTTGGAAAAAATCCCCTTCACACGGCGTTGCTCGCGCTGCTCAAACAAGGCCCGGTAGGCAATTTGCAGGCCGTAATTGACCGCCACCGCTCCAACCAGGGGCAGAAAAAGCGGCAACCAGATCCGTGCCTGGACAAACAGCGCCAGCGAAACAAGCACATAAGTCACGGCCAGGGCCAGTACAGCGATCAATCCCCGGCCAATGCGAAATTTGGTGGTAACAAAGGTTGTCAAGCCGCCCAACAAAATAATCAGCCCCACCTTTTGTGGGGCGGATGCGGTTCGAATGAAACGTCCGGTGATGACGGAGTTGGCGACATTCCAATGCTTGCTGACCAGCAAGGTGCTTTTGTCCAGCGGCGTGGCTCCCAAGTCGGTCAAGTCATTGCCCAAGGCACTGGAGCCGACCACCACCAACTTGTCCCGCCAACGCACGGGAGGATCCACGGGTGCACCCAGGGCCCGCGCCCGTTGTTCCCGCAGCAATTTGTGAACGGGTTCCGAGGTGAGCCGGGGATCGTCCGGACGCAGGACCCAATCCACGTAAAAATATCCTTCCCGGTCCACGGGAATTGTGCGTTGCATCCGGTCGGGACCGTTCAGGGTGATGCGTCCGTGTTCCAAATCCACCACGGCGTTGGTCAGGTCGAGTTTGAGGTGCCACGCCGCCAGGCAAATTCCCATGTGCCAGATACGTTCCATTGTAAACGCGGGGGCTTGTTGGCGGCCCTGGTCAGGTGCATCCGCAGACGGGGTGATGGTAAAATTATTCTGATCGTCGAGCGGGATTTCCACCACCTCCCCGCTCGCATTTTCCAAGGGGACAAGGAGTTTTCGCTGTCCGGCCAGTGACTCAATGCGGGCGTGGCGCAGATTGGCGTGAGCTCCGGGTTTGGTTTCCAGCGCCCGCAGCAGGGGGTGCCAGACCCGATGCCAGGTAAAAGCCCGCGCCCGCCGGAGGATCCCGTCCGAATCCCGGTCGGTCGAGATGTCCCCCAGCCCGGCGGCGGCGCTGGTAAACAACTCGGGCGGGGTCAGGTTCGTGGTCACCGCCAGCAACACGTTGCCCGCGCGGCGCATTTCCGCGGCAAAGTAGGCGTCGGAATCCATATAACTGCCATCCACCAGGCGCACGCCCTTGTGGTCCTCGCGCAGTTCGCCGAACAACACGTCCAGAGCGACAACTTCCGCACCTTGCTGCTGCAGTTCGTTGATGAGCCGGCCGTAAACCTGCCGCGGCCAATAGAGTCCAAACCCATACCCGAGCGATCCATTTTTTACCGTGGCGATGGTTTCATCATCAATTTGGGCGAAGCCCAGGCCGGGATACACCGGCGCGGAAAAATGCAGAGCCAGCCGGACGCGCCAATCGTATGTCATGCGCTCCTGCCGCTCAAAAAAATCCACGGAAATGCACGCCAGCAGGCTGGTCAGGAGAAGGAGGACTCCCGCAATGACCAGGGGGATTGATTTGGACCAGGAGGATTTCACTCAGCGGGTAAAAAGAAAAAACCAGAGCAACCTCACGCTGCTCTGGTTTGTAAAGCCTTCCAATCGTGACGAGATTGGATGATTCGACTCAGGGTCGGGTCGGAGAAACCAAGTCCGGACCGTGATCATGGTGGCCGTGCCCGCCCCAGCCGCCGGGCAGGCCGCCGCCTCCACCCGAGGTGTAATTACATTGCTGCGCGATGACCAGCAGCGTGTTGTTCAGAGCCGTCGAGATGAAGCTCAACACGCCCGAGGCAATGTTGTACTGCTGGCCCGCCCCGACGGGTTTGGTGACCACATTGCCATTGGCGTCAGCGTGTGCCGCCACGACGGTGCCCTGCAGGCAGGCGATGTTGCCATTGGCACTGATCATGTAGATGGTGCCGCGAATGCCTGCCACCCCGTTCGGGATTTTGACTTCGTACCGCGAGGCCGCCGCCTGCTTCTTTACGGTGCCAAAAATGGAGCCGCGCTTCAGATCCAACAAGGTTTCCGTGACGGTGTCGGCGCCGGTGTCCGTGGCGGAGAGTGAATCAAATACCAGATAGCTGTCATCCAACACCCGAACGACATCCTGATCCGGGGCCGGCAACAGTCCGCCGCCGCCACTGGAAGATGAGCTCGTGCTGGAAACTGCCATGGGTTGTACCACGACCGCCGAAGCGGTTTCTTCCTGGCTTAACACGATGTCCACATATGAATCAGTGCTGGTTTGCACCACTGTTCCCGAGCGCAAAATCGCCCCGACTTTCAATGGCTGCCAAACTTTGTTGCCGGTGGAGTAGCGCGCTAATCCTTTGATGCGAACCACCTTGCCGGTACGTTGTTTGACGGAGTCTGCTTGACTGCCGGAAATCAACGTCAGTGATAATACGGTTGCGGCCAGCCAAACGAGAGATTTGTTGATCGTTTTCATATAATGATTTTCTGGTTACCAGACGGCCATTTCGTTCAAAGTCTAAAAGTAAGTACCTGTCTGTCAACTGAATTTATAAATAAATTTTCCGCAAATTTAGGGCCAGGTTACCGGGTGATCACGCCCCAGCCCCGGATTTTTTACCTGAGCATCCGCCGTACTGACGCGGAAAAATGCAGCCGGCTCGATCCGCCCGCCTCCGTATTGAATCGGACTCGCCGGCCATCCGAAGTCCAGCCTGCCGGTTGTGCCGGTTTCGCAGGTCGAGGTTTGCAGGCTGCGTTGGGCGGTTCGGCCAGGAGCTTCGCCCACCGGATGGAGGCGGCCAATCCGCGCAGCCGGTCGGGATGCGGCGGCTCCACATCCAGACCCCCGGAAAGAATTTCAGGGCGAAAGCCGGATTAGTGCGGCGACACCAGCCACAGCTTTAATTGCCCGCAGTCCAACCATGCCCGGGTGGTCAATAATTCGGCTCCGCCCAAGATGCCCTCGACCCGCGGAAAGAGGGTGGCCCGGGGGCCAAGCCCCCAGTCTGCCAAGTCCAGCACGGCCACGGATCGTCCCGCGAGCGGTATGCTTCCCAAGGACCAGGCGGCCAGATCTGCAACGGCAAAATTCCGCTGTCCGTTCGCGCCCGGCCCGGAAAGCCGCTGCACGGAGGCGGCGGTGGACAACGTTGCCCGCCGGGCAAATTCAGCATCCAGACAACTCCACATGGCGCCGGAATCAACGAGAAGCTGCGTACCGACTCCATGCACGGTCGCCGGCACGGCCAACACGGGCGGATTTAGCAATTGCAGCGAAACGGCTTTCCGTCCCGTGGCCGCCAACCCAGCCGCCAAGGCATCGCGCGAAATTCCAGTCGCAGGGTTGGGACGCAGGTAGAGCCGGGCCCTGCCGAAGTCGATCAGCGCCTGATGGGCCAGCAACAGGTCGCAACCGAGAACAACGTCGTATCCGGTGGGCTGGCCGTTTACTTGGAGTTCCACGACACGAATCGGAATGTTGTCCAGCTGCAATTTGCCAAGCTTGAGCCGCTCGATGCGGTTGGTGGAAGACAAGTGTTGGGCAACGACGGGAGAGACCGAGGTATAGGTCCATCCAGTATCAATCAGGCAACTGCGCCGCCGCCCCGCCACTTGTCCGAAGAGAAACCAGTGATGCTGCCCGGTTCGGCGCAAGGCGATGGACACGTACCCTTGCGCCTCCAGAGTCGCCCGTAATTTGGCCTCAGGCGCTCGGGCGAGACCTGCCATTGCCGGGGCCAACCCACAAAGCAGCAGCCAGCCTACAATGATTGAACGACCCGGTTGCACGCTGGATATGGCGATATAGATATTTCAGTGTTTGTCGAGTTTCTTCTCCGGGCTTGCGGAACAGAAAGGCGGGCGGATTGTGCTGGAATTTGGCACCACGTCACGGAACTGGCGCGCGCGACCGGTCCGGAGCGGTGCGGTGCCGAACCAGGCTCCTCCGGTGATCCGAAGGGGGAACTGGATCAACTCGCCCAGGTCTTGGCAGCACCCTTGCTACGAATCGGGCGGATGGACGGAAAGTTTAGCGAAAAATCGCGTGATTTTGCTTGCACGGCCAAATGGAATTGCTTAACTGGCCCCCATTCGTGGCCGGGAGTGTCCGGCATGGTTTGATGTTGAACGATACAATGATCTCTCAACCGACGAGGGTGTTTTGAGCCACCCTTATCACTCACGTCATCATTCCCCCGGCTCGTTCATTAGGATCAACGGAAAAATCCGTGCGCGTGAAGTCCGGGTCATTGGCTCCGAGGGCAAACAACTCGGGGTGATGTCTTTGAATGACGCCCTGAGCCTCGCCCGCCAGGCAGGCTTGGATCTGGTGGAAATTGCCGCCACGGCGACCCCGCCAGTTTGTCGGATCGTGGACTTTGGAAAGTTCCGTTACGAACAGGCAAAAAAGGACAAGGAGTCCAAGAAAAATCAAAACGCCTCGGTCGTTAAGGAAATTCAACTCAGCCCGCGGATTGACGCTCACGATTTCTCGGTGAAAGCCGGACATGCAACGGATTTCCTATGCGAGGAAATGAAGGTCAAGGTGACCCTGCGTTTTCGGGGCCGCGAAATGCAGCACACGGAATTTGGGTTCGAGGTGGTGACCAAATTCATCGAAAAACTGGCCCCGTACGGGCATCCCGATTTTCCCCCAAAACTGGTCGGGCGCGGCATCAACGTCATGATGAGTCCGCTGCCCCGGAGCAAACGGGCCAAAAACCCGCGCCTCGCTGCGTCGGGCCCCGCCGCCCCCGCTCCTGTTCAACCCACCACCCCCACACCGGCGAACCCGAATCCGGTTCAAGTCAAACGCGGCGAAAACCCTGCGGCGGAGAAGCGGGACTCCTTCATCAACAACCCGTTCTCCGAATTGAAGGCATGACCGGCCGGCAGGGCGGCCGGCTAACACTCCGACTCCGGACGCCGCCGCCAGCCCGCCGCCAGCTCGGGAAAACGGCACGCTTCACACAGCGCGTTGCTGTGATCGCAAAAATCCCGGACGATCTGCAATAAGCCCTGTTGCGCGCTGGCGGATTTCAGCTCCGCCCCGCCGCGCAGCGAACCTCCCAGCAATCTCTGTCGTGCCAGGCGCAAAACGGCGTTGTCTTCAGCAGCCGGCCATGCCTGATAGCGCCGCACAATCTCTTCGGCCAACGCGTTGTTCCCGCCGGCCCGGGCGCGCGCGAGGAGCCAGGGCAACACCGTATTGATGGCCAGATCCGTGACGCGCTGCTCCCCAATCAAAGGTTGCGGCCGCTGCAAACGTGCGCCGTGAAGCGTCCAATGCCACGACCAAAAGGGATCGGTGGGCACCCGGAAAATTTTCGTCAGCGTGGCGGCCAGGCGTGCCGCCGTGCCGGAGCTCAGACTCCAAGCCTCCACTTGTGCGATCAAATCGCGTTGCTGGCTCCAATGCGCGGCCAGCGCCAGCCGCCGCAATGGTTGATTGGCCGGGCGGATGCCGTGCAACCGCCAGGCGGCGCGTGGCAGAACATGCGCAGCAAAGATCTCCCGCTCACGCCACCAGACATCCCAAATCCGCCGCAGATACGCATCCGTCGCCGGGCGGTTGCGTCGCAGTTCGACCGGCAATAATCCGCTGAGACCGAACAGCCTGATTTGCGCGGCAAAAGGCGCGGTGACGCCGGGACGCCAAATGTGGCGAACCTCCGCGAGGTGCTGCATCGGCCAACGATTATGCTTGTAACCAAGCGCGCGAAAGAGCCCCTCCCACCAGGTCTGCTCCCAGCCGACCCGGCGGGCGCGGGCTTCCAGGAGCGCCGCCTTGTTGTGCAACCGCACCTGGGCCGCCGTTCGGAGCAGATCGGCCAGCGCATCCGGCGCCAGATGCCGCAACGGTGCGCGACAGCGCCCGACCCAATCCTTCGGCAGGGTGCGCAGCGACTCCAATTCCAACTGTGAGACAAGTTCCGTCAACGGGGCATCCAGCACATTGCACAACGCCAGCGTGGGCAGGGCGGTGGAATTGGCGCGCCCCTCCCAAACCACGTGCAAGATGACGTTCTTGAAGGCCGGATTGCGCGCGTGACCGTGACCACGCCAGCCGGCATCGGCAACGTCGATTTCCACGTCTCCCGACACCGGTGGAGCTGCGGCGAACTGGAGCACGGCGCCGCGAAAATCCGGACCGCCTTCCACGCTGATAAAACCCGGATGAAGCACGCGCACGGGTCGATCGTCCAACGTGCGGAGGTTGTCTCGTTGCAAACGCTGATGCAGCCAGATCGCTTGGAGCAGTTTTTCCGACGGACCGGATGCCGCTTCGCAGAGCATGGCGGGCAACCCGTGTTGGGTGCGCCAGCGCGTGTAATCGTTGACGGGAATGGGGTGCACTTGGAATTGCTTTTGCGTCGAGCCTCCCGCAAAGTCAAGCGCTGGCTTCATTCCAGACGCAGCGCGATGAACGGATCAACATTGCAACTGTCTCGTTAAGATGAAGATGCGACTACAAAAAACCGCCGATTTTCGCCGGGCCGGAACCGGGGCACTGATCCTCGCCTGCCTTGCCAGTTTCAGCGGGGCGCAGGCGCCGCTCCGCGACACGGACATTCGCCGAAACGCCACGGTGGCGGCGATTGAGCGCGTGACCCCCAGCGTGGTGAACATTCGCACCTCCAAACTGGTCCGGCGCAACACGCCCGAGGAGGAATTTTACCGGCGCTTTTTCGGCTGGAATCTGGCCGGCAGCGGTCCGGCCGAGGAACAGGTCAACATCGGTTCGGGCGTGATTGTGGAGGCGACCGATGAGGAAGGTTACATTTTGACGAACTTTCATGTCCTGCAACAAGCCGAGCGGGTGCAGGTGCAGCTGTGGGATGGTCGCGAGTATGAAGCGGAGAAGCTGCTCTACCAAACCCAGAAGGATCTGGCCCTGTTGAAAATTGTCCGCCGGGCGGGTGAACCGCCGTTTCATCCCATCACCCTGGCGGCGGATGATGATCTGCTGTTGGGGGAGACCGTCATCGCGATCGGCAATCCGTTTGGGCTGGGCGGTTCGGTCTCCCGGGGCATCTTAAGCTCCAAGAACCGACGTCTGGATGCCGGAGGCAAACGCCTGGATTACCCGGACTGGTTGCAAACTGACGCCGACATCAACCCGGGCAACAGCGGCGGTCCCCTGGTCAACATCCGCGGCGAGCTTATCGGGATCAACGTGGCGGTTTACAACCAGGAGGAGGGCAAAGGCACCGGGTTCGCCATTCCGGTCAAGCAGATTTCCAGCGCGCTGTCGGATTTTTTCAGTTTGGAGTACTCCGCCAAACTGTGGCTGGGCGCGCGCTTCCGCGGCTCGCCCCAGCCGCTGGAAATCCGCTACGTTCAATCCCACAGCCCGGCGCACGATGCCGGCTTGCGCGAGGGGCAGCAGGTGATTGAAGTCAACGGCCAGGCGGTCAGCAGCCTCGCCCGGTTTTGCCAGCTCATGGCCGCCAGTCCCAATCACAAGGCACGGTTGGTGGTCCTGGATAACGGCCGCCAGCGCCAGGAGGTCGTGCAAATGGTGCCGCTGGAGGAAGTGAACCGGGCCTTGTTCAACAAGCGCCTCGGGTTGACGGTTGACTCCTTGTCGCGGGTTGCCGGCCAGAATCCGTCATCCACCCCGACGGGATTGCCCGTAACCAGCGTGGAGAAGGACGGCCCCGCGGCCCGGGCGCAATTGGAGGCGGGCATGATTGTCAGCGCGGTGGATAACGTTCCGGTCACCGATGTGGTCAATCTCAGCAATGTCTTGGGCAACAAGACCAGCGGGGATCCGTTCCGCCTGCTCGTCAACGTCGCGACGCGTTATGCCAATGGTCAGGTGCGGTGGCTGACCGGATCCGTGGACATCCCGGCGCGATAAGGAATTTTCATCGCGGTACCGGCAACGCCTGAATAGACTGTTTCACGCGCAATGGATGTCACTCCCATGATCGAAGTTCATCGGCTCACCAAGCGTTACGCCGGTCGCACCGCTTTGGCGGACATTTCGTTTTCCGTGGCGCGTGGCGAGATTGTGGGCCTGCTGGGGGACAACGGCGCGGGCAAGAGCACCACGATGCGGATTCTGGCGGGCTTCATGCCGGCCACCTCCGGTACCGCCCGGGTGGCGGGTTACGACGTCTTTCACCACTCCAAGGAGGTGCGCCGGCGCATCGGCTACATGCCGGAGAACAATCCGCTGCACAACGAAATGCGCGTGCGCGAATACCTCAAATTTCGCGCGCGCCTGAAAGGCCTGAACCGCACTGCAACCCGCGAGCGTCTTGATGTGGTGCTGGAACAGTGCAGCCTGACGGACGTGCGCAAACGGATCATCGGTCAGCTTTCCAAGGGTTACCGGCAACGGGTCGGGCTGGCGGATGCCCTGATTCATGAACCGGACTTGATCATCCTCGACGAACCCACCATTGGCCTGGATCCGCACCAAATTCGCCTGGTGCGGCAGCTCATCAAAAATCTGGCCGGCAGCCACACGGTGTTGATCTCCTCGCACATTCTGCACGAGGTCGAAATGACCTGCAGCCGGGTCATGATCATGCTGCGCGGGCGGATTCTGGCCTCCGACACACCAGAGAATCTGCAGCGGCTCGTCGCCGGCCGGGGACAAATCGTCGCGGAAATTGCCGCACCGCCCGAGGAATTGAAGCTGGAATGGGCGCGCATGGGGGAGGTGGAACACTACGAAGTGGCGCCGGCAGAGGGGGTGTTTCAACGTTGCGCGCTGACCGCGCGGGCCGGGTTCGATCTGCGCCCGCAGATTTTCGCGCTGGTCCAGGCGCGCGGCTGGCAATTGCGCGAGCTGACGCGCAGCCGCCATTCCCTGGAAGACATTTACATGCAGGTCACCAAGCCCAACGAGGAGGAGGAATTCTGATGCGTGTCTATCTCACCCTGACCCGTCGTGAACTGGCGACGTATTTCGTCTCGCTCACCGGCTATGTCACGATTGCGGCGGTGGCGCTGCTCTGCGGCCTGAGCTTCTGGGTGATGCTGCGCACGATGGGCACAATGCCCTTTCAGGTGCCGGTCACGGAGCTGTTTTTTCAGAACCCGATGTTCTGGTTCATCCTGTTGATTGCCAACGCCGTCATCACGATGCGGCTGTTTGCCCAGGAGAAATACTCCGGAACATACGAGACGCTCATGACCACCCCGGTGGGAGACCTGCAGGTCGTGGCGGCCAAATTCACCGCGGCCTGGCTCTTTTACATGATCATGTGGCTGCCCTTTCTGGGCTGTTGCTATCTGATTCAACATTACGCCCAACAGGCGGGCGCGCTGGATCCGGGGGTGTTGCTGGGCACGTACCTGGGCATCGGCCTCTTCGGCGCCTTCTTCATTTCATTCGGCGCCTGCGCCTCGGCACTGACGGTAAACCAGATGGTGGCGGCCATGCTCAGCATGTTGCTGGGCATGGCGGTGTTTGCGCTGGGCTACGTGGCCGGCCCGGGTTTTGTGAGCGGCCCGTGGCGGAACCAGGTGTTGAGCCGTTTCTGCTTCTTTGAACAAATGCGGGAATTCGCGCACGGCGTGATTGACACACGCACGGTCGTCGTGCTGTTGAGCCTGGCGTTCCTCTTCCTGTTCCTCACGTTGCGTGTGGTGGAAAGTCGCCGCTGGAAATAACATGGCCGCCGCCCCGCATCCCCAACCCAGCTTCACGCCGCGCCGCCGCTGGTCGGTGGGCCTCAACCTCGCTTTGCGCACGCTGTTCGTGGTGATGGTATTGACGTTGCTCAACCAGTTGGCGGGTGTGTTTTTCCACCGCCAGTACCTGAGCCGCGCCACCCGGGTGGAGCTGTCCGAACGCACGCGCCACGTCATCGCCTCCGTCACCAACGACGTTCACATCACCATTTACTACGACCGGGAGGACGAGTTCTACCCCACCGTGGCCGCCTTGTTGCGGGAATACCAGGCGTTGAATCCCCGGTTGCACGTGGAGACCGTGGATTACGTGCGGGACGCCGGCCGCGCGCTGGAGATCAAACGGGAATTCGATCTGCCCGAGTCCAGCAAGGACGACGAGAAAAATTTTGTCATCTTCAAGTCCGGCCCGGAATCCCGCTTTGTGCCCGGCAGCTTCCTGACCGATACCACCATCGGCCGCGACCGCGAAACCGGCGAGCTGGTGCGGCGCGCCACGGCATTCAAGGGCGAAACGGCGTTCACCGCCATGTTGCTGTGGGTTTCCCATCCCAAACCACTGAAAGCCTACGTCTTGCAGGGGCACGGCGAACACAACATTGACGGCAGCGACGAAATCACCGGCTACCTCGGCTTCAAATCGCTGCTGCAGCAGAATGCGATCAGGGTCGAGCCGCTCTCCCTGACGGGCACCAACGCGATCCCCGCCGATTGCGCGCTGCTGGTCATCCCCGGGCCGCGCAGCCCCATTCCCGATCTCGAGCTGAAAAAAATCGGGCAATACCTGGATGACGGCGGTCGCCTGTTTGCCTTGTTCAATTCCTTCACCACCGAAGCGGACAGCGGCCTCGAAGCCTTGCTGGCGAAACAGTGGCACGTCGTGGTGACGGACAGCGTGGTGATCGACCCGGCGCACGCGATAAATTCACTGAAAATGGCACCGGGGCGCGATGTGACCATTGCCGCCTTTTCCGAACATCCCGTGGTCAGGGGTTTGTTGAATTACCAGCTCAATCTGCTGGCGCCACGCGCGCTGGGCGAGAAACGTGAACCGCGGCGTGCCGCGCCCGACCCGGTCAGCGTGCAAACGTTGTTTGCCACGGAACCGACCGCGCGGCTCGTGAACAATCCGCGCATCCCTCCCCAGTCCTTTGTCCTGGCCGTGGCGGTGGAACAGCAGCTCGCACCGGGCATCATCGCACCCCGCGGCCGCACCCGCATGGTCATCGTGGGCGATTCCTTCTTTCTGGCGAATGAACATCTGAACAAATTCCCGGCCAATCGCGATTTCGCGTACTATGCGGTGAACTGGCTGCTGGACCGGCCGCAATTTACCGAGGGCATCGGGCCGAAACCTTTCACTGAATTCCGCGTGGTGCTGACCGAACAGCAAATGGTCAAACTGCGTTGGCTGTTGCTGGGCGCCCTGCCGGGGGGCATCCTGCTGTTTGGCGCCCTGGTCTGGTGGCGCCGGCGCAAATGAGCATCGCATGACATGAACACCAAAAGCACCTGGGTCTGGTTCACGCTGGCGGCGATCCTGTTCGCCGCGGTGCTGGGCGTGGAAAAATACTGGCGCCAACCGCCGCCCGCAGTTGTGCCGGTGTTGCCCAACTTCCACGCCGCCGCCGTCAACAGTGTGCAATACACGCCGCCCGGGCAGCTGGAGATTCGCGCCGATCGCACCAATGGCGTCTGGCAGCTGGTCAAACCCATCGTCTACCCGGCCCAGAAGGCGGGCCTCGAAGCTTTGCTGGCCACCTTGGAGCGCCTGGCGCCGTTGCAGACCATTTCCAGCGCCGAACTCCGCAGCCACACCAACGTCGACGAGGAATTTGGTTTTCAAAACCGCCGCATGCTCACCCTGCAATCAGATCGCGACACGCGCCCGCTGCAGTTTGGCAACCGGACCGCGCCGGGGGACGGCGTCTACGTGCGGGTGGTGGGTGGCGAGAGCGTCTTTGTGGTGGACGCCGGCTTGCTCGATTTACTGCCCGGCAAACCGGATGACTGGCGCGACACCGCCTTGCTGGATCTGCCGCCGGCGGCGTTTGACCGGCTGACGGTCTCCAACGCCGCCGCCGTGGTGGCGCTGGCGCAAGGGGGCACCAACCAGCCCTGGCGGCTGACCTTCCCCATTCCGGCGCGCGCGGACAACGAACGATTACTGGCGGCCTTGCAGCAATTGAACGCCACCCGCGTGCGGCAGTTTGTCACGGATCAACCCTCCGCCGATCCCGAAAGCTTCGGTTTTCTGACGCCGGAACTGACCCTGACGTTCGCGCGCGACACCAACGTCTTGACGACCCTGCAGTTTGGCAAAAGCCCCACAAACGATTCCACGCTGATTTATGTCCGCCGCGCCGGTCAACCCACGATCTGCACCGTCGAGCGCCAGGCCTTGCAGCCGTGGCTGATTTCACTGAACGAATTTCGCGATCCGCACCTGCTCAGCACGCTGCCGGCGGTGACCGAAGTGGAGTTCAGCGGGCCCGACCCGTTCACCCTGCAAGTCTCGCCCACCAACACCTGGCAGTTGAAAGGCAGCCCGCTCCCGGTGGATCAGGAGCTGGTGACAAACCTGTTGCTGACCCTGCTGGCGGCCCCCATTCAACAATACAAGGATTCCATCACCGCCGAGGATCTGTCGCGCTACGGGCTGGCCACGCCGCAACGCGTGCTGCGGTTGTTTGTGGCCTCCGCGGGCACCAATGCGCTTGCGGCGGAACTGGCCTTCGGCGCCCCGACCACCAACGGACTGGTTTATGTCCGGCGCGCGGATGAAAATCCGGTTTACGCCCTCCGCAACACCGATTACGGCAAACTGGCCGTGGCCGATTGGCAATTGCGTGAGCGCCGCCTCTGGCGCTTTGCCGAAACCAATGCGGTGCGCATGCTCCTGCGGCGGGGCGGACACCAGCTGGACCTGCGGCGGGCGGGGGCCAACGCCTGGGCAAGTGTGCCACCGTCGGGGAACATCAACGGTTCGGAGGTGGAGAATATCATCAAGCAATTTGCCGCGCTGAACGCCGTGACGTGGCTGGGGCATGGCGATGCCAGCCGCGCGACCTTCGGCATCACCACCAACAGTCTGCAAGTGGACATCGAGCTCAAAAACGGAACGCGCTACCAGGTGGAATTTGGCCGCCCCACACCGGATGGCTATCCCGTGGCCGCCCTCAAACTGGAGGGGGAGTCCTGGTGTTTCGAATTTCCGCTGATGCTTTACAAATACATGGAGTTTGCGTTGCTCAACGCCGGCGCCTTCCCCCCGTGATATGCCCGCGCCGTCCAAGGCCAAAGCCCGCGGTTTCTGGCGCCGGCTGCGGATTTATTTTCGCGGCTTCCGCATCGTCGTCTGGTTGTTGATCTTCGTCATTCTGGCGGCGCTGATCTATCTCAACCAGGCCGGGTTGCCGGACTTTGTAAAGCGCCCCCTGCTCGCACAGCTCCAAAAAACCGGTTTGGACGTGGAGTTTCGCACCCTGCGCCTGCACTGGTCGCGCGGATTCATCGCCGAGCAGGTTCGTTTCGGCGCCAGTACCGCCATCCATAATCCCGCGCTGCCACACTTCACCGCCCAGGAACTGGAATTCAACTTTCAGCTTCGCGCCCTGCTCGAAGGCCAGCTGCAGCTGGATTCGCTCATCCTGCGCCGGGGCCGGCTGGAATGGACGCTGCCCGCCACCAACGGAGCGCCGCGAACCCTGACCATCAGCAACATCGAATCCAATCTCCGGTTGCAGGCGCACGAACGCTGGGCGCTGGACGATTTCCGCGCCCAATTTGGCGGCGTCAACTTTTATGCTCATGGCGTGGTGACCAACGTGCCGGCCCTGTTCAAACATCGCCGCCAGACCCCGACCCCCGGCGGTCTGCCGCCGGACGCAAAACGGCGCGCCCGGTTCGATCTGGCCCGTCTGGAACAACTCGCCAACCTCCTCGGGCAGATCCAGTTTGCCGCGCCGCCCGAATTCCGTCTGGATGTTGCCGGCGATGCGGCCCGGTGGCGGTCGTTCGACGCGCGGCTGAGCGTCAAAGCGTCCGCCGCCGCAACGCCATGGGGTACCGGCGAAAATTTGCTGCTGCTGACACGATTATCCCCCCCGGGCAGCAATGAGCAATCGCGCCTCGAGGTCCACTTGCGCGCGGATCAGGCCGAAACGAAATGGGCGCGCGCCACGAATCTGGAACTGGCGTTGCGCCTCGAAACCACGCTTGAGCAGCCGGATCAAATCCACAGTCACCTGACCTTGCGCGCCGGGGCGGCGGAAACCCGCTGGGCCGGGGTGCGCGACTGGCAACTGAAAGCCGGCTGGGTGCAGGACCGCACGAACCTTTTCCCGCGACAGTTGGAAATGGAATCACATGCCGGCCGGGTGAGTTCGTGGCTGACGCACGCGCTGGATGTCCACGTTGCCGTGGGCTTGGAGCCGCGGGCCGGACCGGTCGAAACGGAAGCGGGGCTCAGCTATTGGAACCGGCTCCTGCCTTATGCCATTCAATGGAACGGGCGCATCGGCCGCTTGCGATCCGTGCTGCTCCAGGCCGACCAGCTTGAGGTGGCCGGTGCCTGGCGCGCACCGACCCTTTCCATCGCCCAGCTGCAGGCGCAGCTCTACGAAGGCAGCCTGACCAGCACGGCGCAATTGAATGTCCTGACACGGGAGGTGACCGCCCAAGCGGCCTCGGATTTCGATCCGTTCGCCATCCTGCCGCTGCTGCCCGCGGCGGCGCAACAGTGGCTGGGAAAATTCACCTGGGCACAGGCCCCCCGATTACAGGGCGAACTGACCGTGACGTTGCCCGCCTGGACCAACGCCAGTCCCGACTGGCGGCACGAAATGGCCACTTCGCTGCGACTGACCGGCCGGACCACGGTGACGAACGGCACCTACCGTGGAATTCATGCCGATTGGGCCAGCACGCATTTTTCGTTCTCGAATCGCGTCTGGCGTCTGCCCGATCTCGTCATCGGCCGGCCCGAAGGCGGATTGCAGCTGGCACTGGAAGCCGACAACGCCACCCGCGACTATTATTGCCGCCTGCGCAGCACTCTGGACCCCATGGCCCTGCTTCCCGCGCTGGAGCCCGAAATCCAGCGCGGTCTGGGCTTCTGTGAATTTGGGCAGCCCCCCACCGTGGAAGGCGAGCTGTGGGGACGCTGGTATGATTACAGCCGTTCCGGGTTTCGGGGCCGGATTGCCTTGACCAATGTCGCGTTTCGGGGCCGGATTGCCGACGCTGCCGTCACCGGGCTGGAATACACCAATCTGGTGGTAACCTGCGTGGAGCCGCGTCTCTGGAGCGGTGCGCAATACGCCACTGCCGAAGCCGTGGTGGCTGATTTCCACGCAGCGCGGGTTTATTTCACCAACGCGTTCAGCACCTTCGCACCGAGCAACATCGTCCATGTAATCGGGCCCGTCGTCGAACATGCGTTGTCGCCCTATCATTTCGGTGAGCCGCCGGTGGCGCATGTTTCCGGCCATGCGCCCATGCACGATCCTGACGATGCGTATCTGGTGTTTGAGGGGACCGGGAAGCATTTTTCCGCCCTGAATCTCCAAACGTCCAATTACCAGGCCCGGGTGATCTGGGCAGGAGATACGTTGATCGTCACCAATGTGGCCGGAGAATTCTATGGGGGCGCCGCCGAGGGCTGGGCGCGTTTTGTCTTTGACGAGCCAGGCGCAGCCAGTTACGCCTTCGCCCTCCACACCACCAACACGCATCTGCCCGCCCTGGTCACCGCATTGACCGGGCAACCCAATCACCTGGAAGGCCGGCTGGCGGGCGGATTGACGATCACCAACGCAAACACCAAAAGCGTCAATACCTGGGCCGGATCTGGGGACGCGGTTTTGCGCGACGGATTGCTTTGGGAACTGCCCATTTTCGGAATCCTCTCCGAGCCGCTGGATGCGTTGATCCCCGGGGTCGGGAACAGCCAATTCACCGAGGCAAAGGGCAGTTTCAGCTTCAGCAACGGATTGATTGCCTCCTCCGATCTGCAAATGCGTTCCAGCATGATGCGGTTGAAATACCGGGGCGTCGTGGATTTCGACGGCAACCTGGATGCGCGCGTGATTGCCGAGCCGTTGCGCGACACGCCGGTGGTCGGCTCCCTGGTCAGCACCATCCTGTCGCCGGTCGCCCATTTGTTCGCATATCAGCTCACCGGCACGATGCAACATCCCCGCTCGGAACCGGTCTATATCCCACGGCTCCTGCTGGTGCCCTTCAGTCCGTTTCAAACCCTGGGCAACCTTTTCTCCAGCGGCAACCCCAAGTCCGAACCGGAGAAATTCTCCCCCGAACCGGAAGCGCAACAAGCGCATTGAGGGAAGCCCGTGGCGCGACGGCGAGCCGGGGCGCCGCCACCGGAGGCCGCCGCTCCGGCCGGGCTTCAGCCTTCCTACCGCGCCCGGTTAACCGCGGCCATACAGGCCGGCGTTGCACCGGCCGAAAGCCTTGACGCAGGAATTATTTCTCGGCTTTCTCCGCCTTGTCGCCCTTCTCCGGCTTGGCCGGGACCGGCTCGGGATTCTTTTTGGCAAGGATGGCGGCCACGATTTTTTGCGCGAGTTCTGGTTTCTCGATCAGGGCCTTTTTGGCGGCGTCACGGCCCTGCCCCACGAGTTCGCCTTCGAATTGAATCCACGCACCGCGCTTGTCCAAGGCGCCGGTGTCAATGCCCATGTCGAGAATGCTGCCCTCCTTGTCAATGCCGTGATTGTAAATGATGTCGAACTCGGCCTCGGCAAACGGCGGCGCCACCTTGTTCTTCACAATCTTCACCTTCACGTGGTTGCCGATCGCGGCGCCCGTCGCATCTTTGAGGGTGTCTTTGCGCCGGATGTCCATGCGCACGCTGGCATAAAATTTCAAGGCCTTGCCGCCCGGGGTGGTTTCGGGATTGCCAAACATCACGCCGACCTTTTCACGCAGTTGATTGGTGAACACGCAGGTGGTCCGGGATTTGTTCAGAATCGCCGTGAGCTTGCGCAGCGCCTGCGACATCAGCCGCGCCTGCATGCCCATCGTGGCCATCCCCATGTCCCCCTCCAATTCCGCCTTGGGCACCAACGCCGCCACGGAGTCCACCACGATGACGTCCAGCGCATTGGAGCGGGCCAGCGTTTCGCAAATAGTCAGAGCCTCCTCGCCAGAGTCCGGTTGCGAAACCAGCAAATCGTCAAGGTTTACTCCCAGCTTCTTGGCGTAGGCGGGGTCCAGCGCGTGCTCCGCATCAATAAAGGCGGCCAGACCGCCGGCCTGTTGCGCATTGGCGATGACGTGCAGCATCAGGGTGGTTTTGCCGGAGGATTCCGGACCGAAAATTTCCACGACCCGGCCGCGCGGCACACCGCCCACCCCCAGCGCCAGATCCACGGCGAGCGCACCGGTGGGAATGACCTCGATTTTTTTCAGTGCCTGCGCCGAACCCAGGCGCATGATGGCGCCTTCCCCGTAACTTTTGGTGATGGTGGAAATCGCGGCATCCAGTTCCCGCGAGCGCGTGGCCGCCTGTCTGGCCGCATCGGATGCTCTGGCTTCTGCGACCGATTTATCAGTGGTTTTGGGTGGCATAAATGAGGGTAAAACCGTGGTTGATGACTCGTTTCTTACCGGTGGCGACCTTAGCCAAGCGCGGGAAGCGAGTCAATGTCGTGAACGCAAAATGTGGGGGCGGCGGCCGCACGCGGCCGGCGCAGTTCATCGCCGCTGAATCCAGAGCGCCTCCTGCCCGCCCGAGGCGACAAACTGCGCGACCCAGACCACGCCGGATCAGCGACCGACGTCCCGCCCCGGCTCGTGCCGCTGTGCGCGGTGTCCAATGACGCAGCGCGCGGGAAGAACTCGACAAAACCAACAGAGCGGGAGCAGAGTTGGGGGCATGATTGGAAGGCGATCCGCCGGCTCCAAGGGAAGTTGCCGGCGAAGTAACAACGTGGATGTGCCTCGAGGCATCCTGAGTGAAGAAGCAACAAAGAAACTTCCCCGGGTAATCTTCGCGCAAAAACGGCAGGTGTGGGAAATACATGAGCCGGCGCCTTGCCATTCCTGCCCGCCCCGCGGCGTTCGACAAGCCAGCAAAACATGAAACGACCCACCACCAAAGTGGTCCTGGCAGGGAGTGCCTTGGCGTTCTGGGTGACCGCCGCGGCCCAGTCGCTCCCGCAGACGGTTTATGTCTGGACGATGGGTAACCCATCGCAAAACGTGATGATGGCCGGCCTGGCCGGAATCGTGAACCGCCATACCGACGGTGAACTCCTGCTCTCCCCCAACAATGGTTCGCTGCCCAACCCGAGGTTCTGGCTCGATCAGCTCCAATTGGCGTATCCGCAGGTGCAGTCGCAGTTCCAAAGCAGCCCCACCTTTTTTATCAACCGATACCGGAATCTGCTGAGCGGTTATGTGCTGTACGATCGCGCGGTCAACCCCGATTCCATCAATGTCGCCACCAGTATTGCCGGGGTCACGAACGCATTGATGGTGGATCCAACCACTCTGACCTATGCCACGGCCGCCGGGCTGCCGTTGATTGCCGACGCGCGCAACCTGACCTACGCCCAGGTTTTCAGCCAGTACGGCTCCCAGTTCAACCCGGACCTGTTGTTTCATCAGGACACGACCAAGAATGACTCGCTGCGTGACTTCGCGGTCCTGAACCACGGTTTCATGTTCTACACGGACCCGACCGCCCTGGCGCCTTACGCCGCCAGCCAGAATCATCAGGGCAGGATTTTCGGGTGGGGCCCCAGCGAGTTCGATCTGTTTGCGCAAGCCTCGCAGCACAACCAGCAGGTTGTCGCGAGTGACTGGTGCTGGAGCAGTTCGACCACCGCACGGTGGGAGGTGCCGTTGCGGAAACAGTCGTGGCACGCGCCCGCCGACACCGCAACCCAGTCGGGCAAACATTATGTCGCCTTCGTGATGAGCGACGGAGACAACGTCCAGGTACTCACCGGCGGGTGGGCCACGGACCCCAGGTGGTTTGGCTCACCGTATCGCGGCAACTTCAACATGACCTGGGATCTGACCTCCACACTGGCGGAAATGAATCCGGTGGCGTTCAATTATTACTACCAGCACGCGGCCAACGGCGCGCATCAGGACTCGTTTGTTTCCTCCGGCGGTGCGGGCCTCACTTTTCCCAGCCTCTACCCGGACAACGCCGGGCTGGTCGCCTCGATTTCCCAATCCCTGAAGACGGCGGATCAGCGGGTGATTTCCATCCTCGACCCGACCTACGATCCCAGTGCCCTTTACCCCATCCTTGACGCTCCGGAGGTCATGGGAATGATGTTCAAGACGTATTGTTGCTATTACAAAGGTCGCGCCGGAGCGCTGGAATTTCACAACGGCAAACCCATCCTTTCAGTAAAGTACTCCTTGTGGGACGGGGCGGATACTGCGCTCTCCATCGCCCAGGCACTGAATGCCGACCCACACCGCGACGCCCCCAATGACCCGGCCTCCTACAGCATCGTGAACGTGCATCCCTGGTCCACTTTGGGACCGACCGGCAGCGGCAGCGGTAATCCGATGAGCAACTTGAACCAGCTCGTCCAGTGGCTCGACCCGGCGAAAGTTGTCGTGGTCACCTTGGAAGAATTGATGGTCCACCTGCGCAACAATTTCGGCGCGCCACTTTATTTCGGCTTCGACACCAGCCCGGGCAGCCTGACGGTTTCCAATGATGTGTTCCGGCTGCGGCTGATGGGGCCTCCGGGAAGAAATGTGGTGGTGGAGGCCTCAACCGATTTCCAGCTGTGGTTGCCGTTTGAAACCAACGCATTGCCCGCTGGCGGTCTGCTCCTGTCCGTGCCAGCGAGCGGGGCTCCGAAACAATTCATTCGCGCGCGGCTGGCGCCCTGATCCGGCACAAGTAACCTTCAGCCGGAACCGCTCATTCCCACCGGCGTTTGACGTGGACACGCTTCCGCACCCCGCGTCAAGCCATGGAATCGGTGACCCATCCGGTTGTCGTGAGGGAATGTCCGGGTTTCTCGGCAACCGCCCGAATTACATTTACGAGCCGCCGCCGCCTGAACGGCTCAAGTTCGCAACCGCGCCCCGCCAGGTGACCCGGATCGCTTCGGCGGATCGTCGCAAACACGGGTTAAAAAGCGGCAAACCTTTTGCAAAAACCGCATAGCTCCGATTTTGCGGACGGTTAAGGTCCTCTGGAGTGAATTTGCGTGTGGTCATGGCGATGGCGATGTGCGGTCTGTCGGGTTGGCTCTGGCTGGCCGGCCAGTCCGACCATGCGCCGGGCCATGTCACCGACAATGCATCCGTGCCGGTGAAATTACCTGTCGTCGCCCGGCCACCAGCCCAACAGCCGACGGTTGGACTGCCGGCCGACGCCCATCTCGACAAGACGCCGCCGCGCGCGACCCGGGGACTGGATCTGGTGAAGGCCGGTTGGACGTACAACTGCATGGAGTGCCACCAATTGTTTCCGGCGCGATGGCATTACGGCGGCACGAACCGCCCACTCAACGAGCACAAGGACATCGTCCTCGATCACGGCAACAACCGGTTCTGCCTGAATTGCCACCATCCGACGAACCGCAACGTGTTCGTGGATTATGACGGAGCGGAAATAGCGCAGGCGGACGTGGTGAAGCTCTGCGCCAAATGTCACGGCACGATTTACCGGGATTGGCAGGCGGGTGTGCATGGCCGGCAGAACGGCTATTGGCAGACGGAGCTTGGTCCCAAAACGAAGCTGCGCTGCATTCAATGTCACGATCCGCACAGCCCGAAATTCAAGGAGATGAAACCCCTGCCGCCGTTGCGGTATCCGGCGCGCGCGGCCAATCCGCCTCCGGCCGGTCAGGTCGAACCGCCCGCGCATCCATGAACCCATGAACAACGACCCACAAAACGTCGCCAGTCCAAAAACCATCGAACAGGTTTACCGGCCGATCACGCGCCGCACGTTCCTGAAGGGCGCAGCAGCCTCGATGGTGGGTGTGGCGGGGCTCATGGCGGCGCTCAAGCCGCTGCTCGAACTGGAGAGCGGTTCGGTCACGTTGGACGAATTGCTGCAACGACATTATCGCGAGCTCAAACCCGAGGATTTGCAGCGGATCCTGGCGTCACTCGCGGCACGGGCGGAGCAGGAATACGGCGTGCGCCCCAATCTGCGCGACGTGAAACCGATGGCCGGCGTGGAGTTTGGTTACGCGCTGAACCTTTCCCGCTGCATCGGTTGCCGCAAATGCGCCCACGCCTGTCTGGCGGAGAACAATCAGTCGCGCGATGACGAGGACGACATCGAGATGTCCTACATCCGTGTGCTGGAATTGAACCAGGGCGCGATCAATCTGGAAACGTCCACGGCTTATTTCGATCCGGAGACGGTGCCGCAACCGGACAAGTATTACATGCCGGTGCAATGCCAGCAGTGCCGCGAATCCCCCTGCACCAAGGTCTGTCCCGTGCAGGCGACGTGGCAGGAAGCGGACGGCATCGTGGTGGTGGATTACAACTGGTGCATCGGCTGCCGTTATTGCATGGCGGCCTGTCCTTACGACGCGCGGCGGTTCAATTACAAGAAACCCACACTGAAGCCGGAGCAGATCAATCCGAATCAAAGTTACCTGAGCAACCGCATCCGCCCGAAGGGCGTGGTGGAAAAATGCACGTTCTGTCTGCACCGCACCCGGGAGGGCAAATATCCGGCGTGTCTGGAGGTTTGTCCGACCGGCGCGCGCGTGTTCGGCAATCTGCTCGATCCGAATAGTGAGATAAATTACATCCTGAACCACAAACGCGTTTACATCCTCAAGGAGGACGTTGGCACGCAACCGCGGTTCTACTACTTCTTCGATAAATGAGGGATTACCTCACATTTCTGTTCCGCGTCTGGAGGCTCTCCTGGCAGGGCAGCGTGAAGTATTACGCGTGGATGACGGCGCTGACGGTGCTGGTGCTTGTGGGGCTGCACGCCTGGGCGCGACAATTCGTGGACGGCCTGGAAGTCACCGGTATGACCAACCAGGTGAGCTGGGGCGCGTACATCGCCAATTTCACCTTCCTGGTGGGCGTGGCGGCGGCGGCGGTGATGCTGGTCATTCCGGCCTATGTCTATCGGAAGGAACACATGCACGCGGTGGTGATCTTCGGGGAGCTGCTCGCGATTGCGGTCATTGTGATGTGCCTGTTGTTCGTGATGGTGGATCTCGGCCGGCCGGACCGCTTTCATCACATGATCCCGCCGTTTGGCGTCTTTAATTTTCCCAGCTCGATCCTGTCGTGGGACGTGATTGTGCTGAACGGCTATTTGCTGCTGAACCTGCACATTGCCGGTTACTTGCTGTACTGCCGGTATCGCGGGCGCCAGCCGACGCGCCGGTTCTACATCCCGTTTGTGTTCCTTTCCATCGCGTGGGCCGTCAGCATTCACACCGTCACTGCGTTTCTGTACGTCGGCCTGGCGGGCCGCAGCTACTGGCATCATCCGCTCGTGCCGGCGCGCTTCCTGGCGTCGGCTTTTGTGGCCGGCCCGGCGCTGATGATTCTCGCGTTTCAAATCATTCACCGCACGACCAAGTATTTCATCGGCGCCCAGCCCATCACCACATTGCGCATGATCATGACGGTGGCGATGATCATCAACATGTTCCTCCTGTTCAGCGAGCTGTTCACCGAATTTTACTCGCCGACGCAACACGCGGCGGCGGCGCACTATCTGTATTTTGGATTGCACGGGCACCAGGGGCTCGTGCCGTGGATTTGGACGGCCATGGGGCTTGACGCCATCGGCCTCGTGCTGCTGATCACCCCGGCCGGCCGGCGCATGCTCTGGCTCAACGTGGCCTGCGTCACGTGTTTTGTGGGCATCTGGATCGAAAAAGGCATGGGACTCATCATTCCCGGATTTGTGCCGTCGCCGCTGGGCCAGATTGTCGAATACCTGCCCACTCGAAATGAAACCCTCGTCTGCCTCGGCATCTGGGCGTTGGGCGCATTGATGTTCACCTGGATGTTGCGCGTCGCCATCCCGATCATGAACGGCTCCCTCCGGGCCAATCCGGAACTCGTCACCATCACCAAATCAACCTGAAACACCTATGAAAATCCGCATTCTCCCCCTCGCGCTGTGCGCCGCCGCGCTGCTGACTCCGCTGCTGGCGCGCGCTGGTTTCACCCTTCCGGAGCTTTCCGCGCCGAGCCGCGCCTGCGTGGAATGTCATAAAAAGGAAAGCCAGGCGATCTACCAGCAATGGGGATCAAGTAAACATTATCGCGGCAACGTCGGTTGCTTTGAATGTCACATGGCCCTGCCCGAAGACGTGGACGCCTTTGAGCACCACGGGCAAACGATCTCCACGATCGTCACGCCCCGCGATTGTGGACGCTGCCACGAAAGCGAAGTCCGGGAGTTCAACTCCTCGCACCACGCCAAGGCCGGGCGCATTCTCGGGTCCCTCGACAATGTGCTGGCCGAAATCGTCGAAGGCAACAAGGGGTTCCGGACGCCCATGTTCCCCGGAGGGGTTTCCGCTGCGGCGGTGAATGGCTGCTGGCAGTGCCACGGGGCCGAGGTGAAGATCGGCCCGGACCGCAAGCCGGATCCCGCCACCTGGCCCAATACGGGCATTGGCCGCATCAACCCGGACGGCAGCGAGGGCTCCTGCGCCGCCTGTCACACGCGCCACGATTTCTCGGTCGCGCAGGCGCGGACCCCGGACACCTGCGGCAAGTGCCACATGGGGCCGGACCATCCGCAGATTGAAATCTACAATGAATCCAAGCACGGCATCGCCTACCGCGCCAACGTGGACAAAATGAACCTGCACAGTTCCAAGTGGATCGTGGGTGAGGATTATTCCGCCGCGCCGACCTGCGCCACCTGCCACATGAGCGCGACCAAAAATCAACGCGTCACCCACGACGTCGGGCTGCGCATCTCCTGGAACAACCGGCCGGAGATTTCCATCCGGCCGGAAATCGCCGACGCCAAACTGGGGCTGCCCACCAAGGATGTCCCCTGGCAAACCCGGCGCGCGAACATGGTTGATGTGTGTTTGAACTGCCATAACCAGAACTTCACCGACGCGTTCTACAAGCAATACGACGGGTTGATTGACCTCTACCACGAGAAATTTGCCAAACCGGGGCTGGCCCTCTACCAGGCCGCCCAACCGCTGCTCCGCCCGGCGCAGTTCAGCAATCCCATTGACTTCACCTGGTATGAAATCTGGCATCACGAGGGCCGGCGCGCGCGCCACGGCGCCTCGATGATGGGCCCGGATTACACCCACTGGCACGGCACCTATGAGGTCGCCAAACACTTCTACTCGAAATACGTGCCCGAGCTGCAGGAGTTGATCGAGAAACATCAAAACTCCCATGACGCGAAGAAGAAGGAGGCAGCCGAGAAACTCGCCCAGCTCCTGGACGCCACCCTCAACGCCCCCAATCACCAGTGGTATCTCAACAAGATGAGTCCGGAAGAAAAGGCGCAACGCGACCGGGAGCGCAAGGAATTCCAGGAACGCTACGCCAAGTGACGCCCCCGACAACGCGCCGTTTGCAGCCGCCATGAACGCAACCACAACCGCCGATTTGCGCCGGCTCAGCCCCGTCGAGCTGGAACAGCTCGGCCAGCAAAGCCTGCGTGAACACCTGGCCGCCCAGGCCGTCATCGCCCACCAAAAATACAGCCCCCTGACGCCGGACAAGCTCGACGCGCTGTTGCACGATCCGGACTGCGTGCGTCATCCCGTGCGGCTGGTGTTCGAGTTTGGCGAAATGGCCATGCACCAGTTCGCGCAGCCCGATGTTGATTGGCGCAATCGCGAGCAGGATGGCCGCGTGCTGTACCTGCGCCCGTTGCTGAAGCACCACTCCGACCTGTGGCCCCTCGCCGTCGCTTACATGATTCCGCTCATCAATTACGGGCACATCATCACGGATGACCATTGCCTCCGTTACGGCGCCACCCTCTTGGGGCTGATGGAAGAGGAATATTACCAGCGCCTCTGCCAGCTCGGCGATTTCCTGGGCGTCGCAAGCCGGATGATCCCACTGGAAGAACCCATGCCCGCCGGATGCAGTCGCCGGGCGCACGCCTCCACTCCCGCATGAACCGTGAAACCCTCCTGCGCCGCCGGATCAAGCTGCTGACCTGGTGCTTCATCGCCGGCCTGGTGTTCAGCGGCACGACCGCGCTTCCGCTTGTCACGGAACTCGACTGGATGGTTCAGGTCAGCGGTGCACGGCAACTGGTGGAATCTGCGGGAACAACCAACGCCCCGGCTTGGGCGCAGAATGCAGCCGCGTCGCCCGCCCCGGCAGGATAGCCTCAATTCATTGCACGGTGACGCTCTTGGCCAGGTTGCGCGGCTTGTCCACGTCGCAACCGCGCGCCACGGCGATGTGATAGGCGAAGAGTTGCAACGGCACGCTGGTCAGGATTGGATAGAGCGGCTCCAGCGTTCGCGGGACCTGGATGACGTCGTCGGCAACTTTGGCGATCTCCAGGTCGCCTTCCGTGGCGACGGCGATGACCGGTCCTTTCCGTGCGCGGATCATCGCCAGGTTCGCCATCGTCTTGTCATACATGGAATCCTGAGGCACAACGAAGACCGTGGGCGTTTTCTCGTCAATCAGCGCAATCGGGCCGTGCTTCATTTCGGCGGCGGAATAGCCCTCGGCGTGGATGTAGGAAATTTCCTTGAGCTTGAGCGCGCCTTCGAGCGCCGCCGGAAAGGTGTAGCCGCGGGCGAGAAAAAAGAAATCCTCGGCCGGCGCATATTTGAGCGCGAGGTTCTTGATGCTTTCATCCTGCTGAAGCAGCGAT
This sequence comes from Verrucomicrobiota bacterium, assembly GCA_029573725.1. Lineage (GTDB taxonomy): Bacteria > Verrucomicrobiota > Verrucomicrobiia > Limisphaerales > JADLHS01 > JADLHS01. Next base: position 329,262 of record JAKQDQ010000178.1, on the reverse strand, counting down.
TCAATCTGCTTCGGCACGGCCTCGAGGGCCTTGAGCATTTCCGTCGCCCGGCCAGCGGACAACATTCGCATCCGGCCCAGATGAACGCCCAGCAACGTCAGGATCGTGAGCGTGGAGATGAAGGCCTTGGTGGAGGCCACGCCGATCTCCGGTCCGGCGTGCATGTAGATGCCGCCGTCCGCTTCGCGCGCAATCGTGCTGCCGACGACATTGATGATGGCCAGCGCCTTGTGCCCGCGGCGTTTGGCCTCGCGCAACGCCATCAGGGTATCCGCCGTCTCGCCGGATTGGGAAATGACAAGCAGCACGGTGTTTTTCTCCAGCGGACAGTTGCGGTAACAAAATTCATGGGCGAACTCCACCTCGACCGGCAGGTGGGCCAGTTCTTCGATGAGATACTCGCCAATCAACGCCGCGTGCCAGCTTGTGCCGCTGGCAGCGATGACAATGCGGTCAATCGCGCGCAGTTCCGCCGGGGACAGGTTCAACCCGCCAAAACGAGCGGTGGCGCCCTCGTGATCAATCCGCCCGCGCAAAGCGTTCTCCACCGTGCGCGGCTGCTCGAAGATTTCCTTGAGCATGAAGTGCGGGAATTCGCCGCGTTGCGAATCCTCGGCCTGGAACTCCAGCTTGCTGATCTGCACGGGGGCCGTCTGCGTACCGAGATTGACCACGGCGAATCGCTCGCGGGTGAGCGTGGCCACGTCGTAGTCATTCAGAAACACCACCTCGCGTGTGTGCGCCACGATGGCGTTGGCGTCGCTGGTCAGAAAATGTTCTCCGTCGCCAATGCCGATGATGAGCGGCGAGCCCCGGCGCGAGCCAACGATCACCTCGGGTTGTTCGGTGCAAATCACCGCGATGCCGTAGGTGCCGATGACGTCGCGCAGCGCGTCGCACACGGCGAGAGTCAGTGGATTGGGCTCGGACCTCTCCACACGGCGTTTGTCAAAATACTCGCCGATCAGGTGCGCGAGAACTTCCGTATCCGTGGCGGAACGGAATTGATGACCAGCCTTGACCAGGCGTTGCTTGAGTTGATCGTAGTTCTCGATGACACCGTTGTGGACCACGGCGATCTTGCCGGATTGATCGAGGTGCGGATGGGAGTTTTCATCTGAAGGCGGACCGTGCGTGGCCCAACGGGTGTGCGCGATGCCGGTTGCGCCGGCCGCCGGGTTGCTCTGAAGTTCGCGCGCGATGCCCTCGTCAATCCTGCCTTTTTTCTTCCGGACGTGCAGGTCCGCCTCATGCAGGAGCGCCACGCCCGCGCTGTCGTAACCGCGGTATTCAAGACGGCGCAAGCCTTCGAGCAGCACAGGTGAGGCTGCTTTCTTGCCGACGTATCCAATGATTCCGCACATGGTTCTGAATCGCCAGACGAGTGAATCGTTAAGTCGTTAGATCAGTTACATCAGTTAAATCGTTGAACCGGTACATGCCGCTGCGTCGGCTTGAACGATTCAACGATTCAACGGCTGAATGTCCAAGGAACGCAAAATCCAATCCGCCGCCGCGGTCAAATCGTCCACGACCACGGCCCGCGTGATTGGCCCGGCCTGTTTCCGTTCGGTCTCCGCGCCATAGCCGGTGCGGACGAGAATGCTCGCGCGCACCCCGGCATTCCAACCGCATTCGAGGTCAATCAATTTGTCCCCGATCAGGTAACTGCGGGCAAGGTCTATGCCGAATTCATCGCGGGCATCGAACAAAAACTGCGGGGAAGGCTTGCCTCCGCGGCCGGCCTGTCCTGGATGCGCTGTACATCTTTTGGGAGGCACCGTCCGATCCAGGCAGATTCCGCCAGTCCGTACAAGCCCCGTGCGGTGGCTGGGCACTTCTGCTCGAAATACGTGCCGAAGCGGGAGAAGTTGATTGCGCAACACAAAAACTCCCCCGACGGGAGGAAATGAGGCGGCATGGGGCCGAGTTGGTTCCTCTCGGGGCGCGCCGGCAAACGCATCGCGCGGGTTATTCCGCACGTGACCCCCGAACCGGGAACAGGCGATCACGCCCTCGTTTGAGTACGCTGACGAAAATCTGATCGGCGCGCGGACTGACCACCTCCACAAAGGAGTGGCCGCGCTTTAAGGTCAGCCAGATGGCCACGAAGAATACCGTCAGAAAAATGAATTGATTCTGCCAGCCGTCCAGCCGCCACTGGCCTTTCCAAAACCAGATGGGATGACGAAACAACGGCTCGGAGTAGCATATGGGCCACAAGTCCCCAATGGTGGGCCCGCGGGCGCCGATCAAATCCCCAGCAGGTGCAGGTGGAAGGTCACCAGCCCCAACAGCAACACGCGCCGGCGCTGTCGGGCAAACAGCGCGAGCCCGACCGAAACCGCAATCGCGGCCGGCCAGCCATGCAGCAACAGGTGATGATACTGCTGGTAGTAATGAAAGGTGCATTCCTTCCCGGAAACCAGAGCGGCGAGCACATCAACCACCGCGCCCAGCCCGTCGGCATCCGGCAAAACTCGGCCCACGTTACCAACTTGCGATTTCTCGGATTATTTGTCATTGCCACCGCAACTACCCAGCTTCCGACGAGATGGGTGACGGGTGACATTGTTAGCTCATCGCGCGGGCGATGCTGTTCCACCACGCGTCGTGCAGTTCGGCAAGCGGGGTGGAGAATTCACCGCTGGCGGTTTTCACCGTCAGCTTGTCGCCGCCAACTTTGCCGATCTGCACGGCGGGCACGCCCATGAGCTTGGCGCGTTCGACGACCTTCACGGCATCGAGCGCCTTGCAACTGATGACAACGCGCGATTGCGTTTCGCCGAAGAGCAGGGCATCCAAACGAACATTCCCCTCACCCGGCCTGTCGGCCACCCTCTCCCCTTCGGAAGGGGAGGGGGACGGGGTGGGGGGGTTGCTCAAATCCACCGTCGCGCCAATCAATCGCGGTGTATTGCGAGCGGTGAGTTCGCTGATGCAGCTTTCCGCGAGCGCGACGGCCAGGCCGCCTTCGCTGCAATCGTGCGCACTCTTCACCAGGCCGGACTGAATCAGGCCAAGCAGTGTGGTGTGCAGCGTCTTTGCGACTTCGAGATCGCAACGCGGCGGCGAACCGGCCTTCTTGCCGTGGACGACTTGCAGATACGCGCTCCCGCCGAGGCCCTGCATGGGCGTGGCTTCCACCGCGTCGCCAAGCAGGATGATGGCGTCGCCTTCGTCCTTGAACCATTGCGTGGTGACGTGCTCGGCCTTCTCGATGAGGCCCACGACGGAAATTGTGGGTGTTGGGTCAATCGGCCCGGCGGGGTTTTGGTTGTACAGCGAGCAATTGCCGCCGGTGACGGGCGCGTTGAATGCTCTGCAACCGTCGGCCAGGCCGCGCACGGATTCCTTGATCTGCCAGAACAGTTCCGGCTTCAGCGGACTCGGCATGTTGAGATTGTCGGTCGCACCGAGCGGCGCTGCGCCGGAACAGGCGAGGTTGCGACAGGCCTCGGCCACGGCGGTTTTTGCGCCTTCATACGGATCGAGAAAAACATAACCGCCGTTGCCATCCACGGTCAGAGCAATGAGTTTCTCGGCAACCTTTGCGGTGCCGACTTTGGCCGCGAGTTCCGGGCTCATTACCGGCAAGGAATCGGACTTGATGCGGAGGACTGCGGCATCGCTGCCGGGCAGGACGACCGAGCCGGCGCGCACTTGATGATCGTACTGGCGGTACACCCAGTTCTTGGAAGCGATGTTCGGCCAGGCCAGCAGCTTTTTCAAAACATCGGCGGGCACGGTCGTGTCGGCGATGCCGTCAAGTCGAAACGCCCGCACTTCCTTGATGTAAGCCGGTTCAATGGCTTCGCGATGATAAACCGGCGATTCGTCCGCAATTTTTTTGGCCGGAATATCCGCCACCACCCGGCCACCGTGTTTGACCACCATGCGACCGGTGTCCGTAACCACGCCGATCTCCGCCCAAGGCAGGTCCCATTTGTCAAAAATCTGCTTCACCTCCGCTTCGCGGCCTTTATGAATCACAATGAGCATGCGCTCTTGTGATTCCGAGAGCATCATTTCGTAACTGGTCATGTTCGGCGCGCGTTGCGGCACCCGGTCCAGTTCGATTTCGATGCCCGTGCCGGCGCGGGCCGCGGTTTCACACGTGGAACAAGTGAGGCCGGCAGCGCCCATGTCCTGCATCCCGGCAACCGCGCCGGTGGCGAGCAGTTCGAGGCACGCTTCGCACACCAGTTTTTCCATGAACGGATCGCCCACCTGCACCGCGCCGCGCTGTTGTTCGGCGGATGCCTCGGTCAAATCCTGCGAGGCAAACGCCGCACCCGCGAGACCGTCGCGCCCCGTGGCCGGGCCGACGTAAAACACGGGATTGCCCACGCCCCTGGCCGCGCCGCGCGTGATCTGTTCATGCCGCAGCACGCCGAGACAAAACGCGTTCACGAGCGGATTGCCCGCGTAGGTTTTGTCGAAATAAACCTCGCCGGCGAGGGTCGGAATGCCGAAGCAATTCCCGTAATGCGCGATGCCGCTCACCACGCCGGCGAAGAGGCGGCGGTTGGTGGCGATGCTTGCGGCTTCGGCGGCGGAGGGCTGGCCCTCCTCACCCGGATTTGTGTCTGCGGAGGGAAACCCGGAACGGGGTGGCAGATCGTTGGTGATCGGGCCGAAGCGCAGCGAGTTCGCCGCACAGACCGGTCGGGCGCCCATCGTGAAGATGTCGCGGATGATGCCGCCGACGCCGGTGGCCGCGCCCTGAAACGGCTCGACGGCGCTCGGATGGTTGTGCGACTCAATCTTGAACGCGATGGCGAGGCCGTCACCGATATCAATGATGCCCGCGTTCTCCTCACCCGCACCGACAAGAATCCGGGGCGATTTGGTGGGGAAGGTTTTGAGCAGCGGCCGGGTGTTTTTGTAGCTGCAATGCTCGCTCCACATCACGGAAAAGATGCCGAGCTCGGTGTAGGTCGGTACGCGGCCCAAGATTTCCCGGGCATGGGCGTATTCTTCCGGGGTAAGGTTGTGCTGGGCAACCAACTCGGGGGTGATGGCGGGTTCAGTCATCTCAGAGCTCAAATCGAACAAACGGCCTGCTATTATCCTTTGCCACTTCCGAGCAGCGCTGTCTCGGAACGGTGAAAATAAAGTGTTGTGGCACGATTGAAAATCAAAAAGCCGTTGGCGGATCCTGGCGCACAATATAGGAACGTCTGCAAGGTAACCCATGCTCCTTTGCCGCCGGCCACCGGTCTTCCGGCAGACGGATGCTCGGAGATGACCAAAAGGACTCGCAAGCCCGTCGTCAACAAGGAGCGACACCCTTGCGGATTATCAAAATAGCCACTGAACTCGTTCAGAGACAGGATGTTGTGTTGTTCCTGTCAAAAATATGGGCGGGAGTGTAAAAATTCTTGACTTCACACTTATCTCTGGTTAAATCAACGCACAACCAAGAGAGAAGTTGTTGGTGGTGTACTGCCAAACTAGGAATAATCCAGAACGCGGACTCAGAAGAAACAAGAAATAACCTAAGAATTATGCGCTGCGCCCATTTTTTTGCAGGTGCGTTGATGGTCGGATTCACATGCTCGCAACTCAACGCAAGCGATTACACGTTAAATCACCGGAATTCCTCCTTGGACATTAATGTTACCAGTGCGGATGTCGGGCTGGTCAACTGGACTGTTGATGGGGTTAACTCATTGAATTATCAGGGTTTATTCTATCGAATCGGTTCCGGGGCGGAATCTTCATTATTGGGTATTTCCGGCACTCCGGTGGCGTCGATCACACAGATTCCCAATGCGTTGAGTCTCTTGGATGTCACCTACGGCAACGCGTTGTTCAGCGTGCGCACGGTGTACCAGCTCACCGGAAGTTCTGCGGGTTCAGGCAAATCCGGATTGAGCCAGAGCATTACCGTAAAGAACCTTTCCGACTCGCCGCTGGATTTCCATCTTTTCCAGTATTCGGACTTCGATCTTCTGGGTGCGCCGGGAGGACAAACGGCGCAGTTCAGTTTCGATAATCTGGGTCAGCCATACAAAGTGTCCCAGACTGATGGGGCGAGCACGGTGATCGCGACGGTCAACGCCAGCACGGCGCCGGTGAGCCATTTCGACGCCACTCTGTTTAATTCAACTCTGAGCAGCCTCCAGGATGGCAGCCCGACGATTCTTGGCGACAGCGCCACGGCGTCGGGGAATGCCACCTTCAGTTTTCAATGGGACGTGACCCTGGCCGCGGCCGGCGAGAACGGTGACAGCTTGGTTATCAGCCAGCTGTTCAGCATCGTTCCAGAGCCTGCCTCAGGTTCACTGATTCTCCTGGGAATGGCGGTATTGCTGGGGCGCCGCTGGAGAGGCAACGCAATTTAAGAACCGGACTCAGAACGGATTAACGGAAACCAGAAGACAAAGACCATCAACCTGTTTCAACGAAATTATATGCAACTTAAACTCTCCACTTCATTAACCGGGGCGCGTCTGCTGCCAGCGATCTTGGTGGCGACATCCTTGGTTTTGACTGCTGAAACGCACGCCACGTCCAACTATACTCTCACGGATGGGGCCTCCACAGCTCTGATTGACGCCGACTCCGGTGCCGGCATGTATTCGTGGGTTGTCGGCGGGCAGGAGCACTTGAAGAAGCAATGGTTCTATTATCGAATCGGTGATACCGACTACGCTGCGCCCATCAATGCCATTAGCACTTCAACCTTGTTGGGCAGTGCGGCCAACATCCTGGCGTTGAACTACGCAAACGCGCAGGTCTCCCTCACCGTCACCTACGTGTTGACCAGTTCCGGGCAGGACAGTGCCGACATTCAAGAAACGATTTCCGTGCAAAATGTCAGTGACAGCCCCCTGAATTTTCACTTCTTCCAGTATTCGGACTTTAATTTGTCCGGCACTTCGGGCGATGACACCGTGGTATTCTTGGGAAGTGACAGCGTCAAACAAACCGAACTTTCGTTTGGGATTCAGGAAGGCATCATCTCCCCTTCATCCTCGCATTTGGAAGCTGGTTTCGCCGGGACGGGAGGCACCTTGGACAAGCTTTTAAGCATCCCGGGTTACAACCTGAATGACAATGGGGGGCCGCTCACGGGAGACGTCACCTGGTCGTTCCAATGGGATCACGTGCTGCAAGCGGGTGAAAGTTTGGAAATCCTGAAGGACAAGACGTTGATTTCACCGGTGATCCCCGAGCCCACTACGGCGGCGCTGATCCTGCTCGGAGTGGCGGCCTTGGCGGTTTCGCAGCGGCGACAATCCGACTGATTAGCCAGTTCGGCAGCCTTTCAAAGCCGGCCCTCACGGGTCGGCTTTTTTTGCTATTAACATAATCGCGACAGGACCAACGCCATATCCCACCTGCCGTTTGTTGTGAAGCCCGTGCCATCAGCATCACGAAAAGCAGCGATGTTTGCCTGTTGGTTTTTGTGGGGATTGAGCTGCCCTATCAGCGTACAGGCGGGAGGCTCCGGATTGAACGTGTTGGTGGTGGCCAACCAGGCGAGTTCCAATTCTTGTCTCCTGGCCAATTACTTCTGCGAACAGCGCGGGCTGCCCGCAGAGCATCTGGTGCGAATAACCTGGCCCAACGGTAATACTGCCTGGACGGCCACGGACTTCACCAACCACCTGCTCGTCCCGCTCCTTGATGCCCTGGTCACCCGAGGTTTGACCAATCAAATTGATTACGTCGTTTTATCCATGGACATCCCGTTTCGGACCACCACCATCGGCGGAACTGAAAATTCCACCACCGCGGCGCTGTTTTATGGATTGCGTGAAGCAGCGCTCGCGGGAGAAGGCGGCGTCACGAATAGTTACGCCGGCAGCGAAGCTGAATTCCGGCCCGCCCAACCCCGCCACGACACCCAGCCGGCATTCTTGACCACGATGTTGACGGCGCACACGCTGGAGGAGGCCAAGACGTTGGTGGATCAAGGCGTGGCCTCGGATGGCACCCAGCCCGCCGCGCCGGTGCTGCTGGTCAAAAGCAGCGATCCGGTCCGGAACATCCGGTATTCACGATTTGACGATGTCATCTTGAATGCCCGCCTGGCGGGCAGCGCGGAATTTTCCCGGATTAATTCCGACTCCACGGCCGGGCTGAGCGGGTTGCTGGGCTACGCCACGGGTCTCGCCAATTTCACGCTGCCGCCTGGCATGTTCAATCCAGGCGCCATTGGTGACAGCCTGACTTCATTCGGTGGAATTATCTTCGGTCCAAACAGCCAAACCAGTTTGCTGGCGTTTGTCGCCGCCGGAGCAACCGGAAGCTATGGCACGGTCGCGGAACCATCCGCCGACATACGAAAATTTCCGGACCCGATGGTTTATTTCTATCAGCGCCGCGGTTTCAGTCTGGCCGAATGTTATTACCAAAGCTTGCGCGCCCCCTACCTGGGATTGATCGTGGCCGAACCCTTGGCCGCCCCATTTGCGTTGCCCGGTTCCGGTTCATGGTCTTTCCCCCCCGCCAACGCAGAACTAAGCGGCACCATCGAACTCGCGTTGAATTTTGTTTCCCACGATTCCCAGCGCCCCCTGCAACAGATTGATCTGTTCGTTGACGGCAAGTATTTCCGCACCCTGACCCATGCCGTTCCGCGCGCCAACGACCAGCTTTACCTGGGCCTGAACGGGTATTCCCTGAACTACGCCGTGCCCACAAATGCCACCCTGACTTCGATCGCCTCAAACTTGGCGGCACTGATTAATTCCGGGGAGGTCACCGGCGCCACCCACGTGCAGGCCGGCGCGCACGGCGACCGCATTGAGCTGCAATCAACGGCCACAAATCATCAATCGTTTCCCTTTTACGTGACGAGTCCGTTTGGCCTCAGCACCACTCAAATGTTCTTTCGCGTTGCGTATCTGTCAGAATCCCATCCGCCGACACTCAAATTGGAGCCGGGTGGCTCCGGTGGCGCGCTCCAGTTGCGAATTGCCGCGCCGACGGCCCTTCACTACGTGGTGCAGGCATCCACCAATTTACGGCACTGGGTGCCGGTTTTCACGAACGCGACCAGCGGTTCAGTTGTGTTCCAGGACCCGGACCATACCAATTTCCCCCACCGTTTCTATCGTGTCCGCGGCCCGGTGCCGAACCAGCCGCCAGCCCTCTGGATTGCTGATCCCCTCGCCGGCGCGGGGCTGCCCCTGCGGCTGGAAAGCCAGCCTGGCCAGCCCAGTGCCCTCTTCGCCTCGACCAATGGGATTGATTGGACCGCGCTGGCCACCAACCCGTCCGGAGGGACTCTTGATTTCCTGGATGCCGCCTACCGGAATTACGCGCATCGGTTCTACCGCGGGCAGCTGGTGAATCCACCACTTCCGGACCTGTCCGTCGTCCCGGTGGGCGTAACGACACTGGCCCGAATTGATCACGCGCGGCAGCCCTACCGGGTCGAATTCAGCACCAACGGCACGATTTGGAACGCGATCGTTACCAACTTCCATTATCAGGAGATGCAAACGACCGCCGGAAGCGTCGCGCTGGCAGGTCAGACCCCGACCACGTTTCTGCGGGCCAGCCGCGCGACCTTTCTGACTGGTAATGCCTTTGGCGTCCTGCCCTGCACATTCCTGGCCGGGACACTCACTCCGGGTGCCTGGGTTCAATTTACCTTCACGAAAACAAATGGAGCAATGGTCGGCGTGTCAGTCACCAACCACACTGGCACTCCCGGTGCCACCAACCTTGCTTACAAGCTTTATTCCGCAATCAATGCTCACGAGGCCCTGCAGGGCGGGGACGGGGTGGTGGCGGAAGATTTCCACGTAAACGCCGGCAACCAAAGCCTGTTCAATCTGCGCGCGCGCCGCCCAGGCTATGAAGCGGCGCGGATCACGGTCGCCTCCAAAGGTTCCGGTTACGCCACCGGCGTAGCTGTTTCTCCCGCGGTCTCCTGCCCCTTGCTGGCCAATGCCGCCGACCTGCAACCGCGCAATCACCTCTACGTCAGCACGGGCGCACTGCAACTTGGCGGCGTTTTTCCGTTGGACACCACCGATTTGAGCGACGGGTATCATGAGTTGACCGCAGTTGCCTACGAGGGGACGAGCGTGCGCACACAAACCCGGGCAACCGTCCCGGTGCGGATTCGCAACACCGCCCTGTCCGCCACCCTCACCCTGCTTGACCTGACGAATCAGGCCCCGGCCAGCGCCTGCTACCACATCCAAGTCACCGCAAACGACCCGTCCGTGCGCCGCACCACGCTTTACTCAACTGGCGGGGTGATTGGCATGGCGAGCAATAATGCTGCGCCAGTCTTCGAAGTGGCCGGCACCAATCTTTGGGCGGGACGTCATCCATTTTATGCGGTGGTCGAGACCGCAACAGGCCGCACGTTTCGCACCAGGACCGAGTGGATCCGGCTGAAGTAAATCCGACCGCAGCGGGCCACCTGCCTGGACGGGGGCAGCACCGGAATCAATCGTCACGCATCCTCACCCACCGGGCCTGAGGCCGGGCTTGCATGCCTGATTTGCTTTTGCCAGCCGGTGCGAAGCATGCTATCTGAAACCCGGAGTGATGTTGGTTGCAATCGAAGTGACTTGTTGCGGCCGGCGGCGTCCACCACTGGCGGCGCGGGGGGCATTTACACTCATCGAACTGTTGGTGGTGATTGCGATCATCGCCGTTCTCGCCGCCCTGCTGCTGCCCGCCCTGCAACGCGCCAAATTCGCAGGCAAAAATACCGTGTGCAAAAACAATTTGCGCCAGTTGGGATTCGCCCTGCAAATGTACCTCGCGGACGGGGAGCTCTATCCCTACACGGTGGATGCGAATGTGGCCAAAACTTGGTTTCACTTCATCGCCCCTTATTACAACAACAATCTCAAGGTGATGACCTGCCCCACCTTCACGGGGGAGTGGCCGATCGAACAGGCGCTCGTGTGGGTTTCCGGCAATGCCTATCATCGCAGCCCCTCCACCCCCGATCGGAAAGCGGGAGTCAGTTATGGTTACAACGGCTTCGGCATCGGTTCCGCCGACGCCGTCAGTTGGACGGTGTACCTGGGTCTGGGCGTACAGGTCAATCCGGGCCAGACCCGACCGGCGGTGCGGACGACTGATGTCGTGGCGCCGGCCGACATGATTGCGATGTCCGATTCCTTTCCCCAGCCCGGTTTCACCAATATTTTTGCGTTTCTGCTGTCCATCAGCAGCACCCCCTCGCCGGAACGGCACAACGGCGGCTCGAACATCGCCTTTGCCGATGGGCATGTGCTGACGGTGAAAAATTCCGATCTGGTGGCCAAAACCGAGGCCAACCGGCGGCGCTGGAACCTGGATCACGAACCGCACTGGGAAGTGCCCTTCTGAAATCACCCGGAATGTTCGGGCCTTGCGGCCAGGTGGCAACTGCCCGTTGTCCCCCCGGCCGAAAGTCAGCGGGCGGCCACAAACCGCGCCGGCCCATCAGTAACAAAAAATGGTCAGTTTTTTGGGCCCATGCGCGCCGAGGACCAGGATGCGCTCAATGTCACCGGTCCGGCTTGCGCCGGTGATGAAGGAAATCATGCTGGGATAATCATCCCCAAATTTTTGCTGCACCAGTTGCATCGCGGCCGGCAAGTCCGGGACCAGCTGATCCCGCCGCGCCAGCACCACATGGTGCGGGGGCAGACAGGTCAACGCCCGGCCGCCAGTCGTGCGGCTGGTCACCAGAACCGTGCCGGTCTGCGCCACCAAGGCGTCACATTCCGTGATCCCGACGTCACATTGCTCCAGGGCGTGCTTCTCACTGTTGTCCTCGACCACCATGAGCGGCAGCGCCAAGGCTCGTGCCTGCGCTGCCGCCACCGGACCGCGATGCGTCGCCGCCCGCCGCCAGCCTTCCGCATCCCGCAACGCGCACAGTGCCGCTGTCACTTCCCCCAGGTCCTGTACGCGTTTGCAGGTGGCGCGCAGCTCGGTCGCGTTTTTCGCGAACAGAGCAAACCAGTCCGCCTCGGATTTCCCGACCGGCGGCAGAACGCGCCGTTGTTCCACCAGCGTGGGCAGTCCACGCCCGTGCCGCGCGGGCGCCTGCAGCCTTAACGCCTCCCGGATGCGGGTGAGAATCGAGTCGCGCTCACTCATGTGTACCGTGTTCCTTCCACCATTCGCGGAAACTTTGACGGGCGATCGGCGGCAATTCGCGGGTCCCGGTCCAGGCCCGGACCGGATCAAGCGCGCCGCCCTTCACCAGGCCATGAAAGCGTTGCACAAACCGGCCGAATCTGGTCGCCAGCCGCCAGAACGCCGGACGCGCGGCGGTGGCGGCGTAAAGTTTAAAAAGCAGACGCTGCCACGCATCCGGCTTGCCGGTTTTCGGCGCGGAGGCGTTGCGGCGGTTGCGCAGCAGATGATGATGGATATCAATCCCCACCGGGCAGGTTTCGGTGCAGGCGCCGCACAGTGAGGAAGCGTAACTGAGGTGCTTCCATTCCTGCAATCCGCGCAGGTGCGGGGTAAGGACCGAACCAATCGGCCCGCCATAAACCGTGCCGTAGGTGTGCCCGCCGACGTTGCGGTACACCGGACAGACGTTCAGGCAGGCGCCGCACCGGATGCAGCCCAGCGCGTCGCGCTGCTCAACATCCGCGAGCACCAGCGTCCGGCGATTATCCAGCAGCACCACGTGAAATTCCTCCGGACCGTCCGCTTCGCCCGGCTGGCGCGGTCCACCGTACATGGTGTTGTAGCACGTCAACGCCTGGCCCGTGCCCATCACCGCCAGCATCGGCAGAAACAAGGCGAGATCCGCGTAGCGCGGGAGAATTTTTTCGATGCCCATCAGGGTGATCATCGTCCTGGGCAAGGCGGCGGTGAGCCGCGCATTGCCCTCATTCTCGGTAATGGAGATCATCCCGGTTTCGGCGATGGCAAAATTGGCGCCGGTGATCCCGACGTCGGCCTGGAGGTATTTCTGACGCAATTGCCGGCGCGCCACCATTGTCAATTCTTCCGGATCGTTGGAAGGCGCGTCGTGCAGTCGCTTCGCGAACACCTCCTTGATCTCGTCGCGCGTCAGGTGCATGGCCGGAAAGACCAGGTGATAGGGCGGTTCGCCGCGCAGCTGCACAATGAACTCGCCCAGATCCGATTCCACCACCTCCACGCCCGCCCGGGCCAGGGCGTCGTTGAGATGAATTTCCTCGGAGGTCATTGTCTTGGATTTCACGACCACCCGGGCGCGGCGCGCCTGTAACAGGTCGAGGATGATCGCGCAGGCCTGCGCGCCGGTGCCGGCCCAATGCACTTTGGTGCCGCGCGCTTCCAGTTTGCGGGTGAACTGGAGGAGGTGCGCGTCCAGACCGTTCACCGCCTCGTACTTGGTCCGGGCGGCGAGGGTTCGCGCCCCCTCCCAATCCTGGAACCAGTGCTTCCGCTGGTCGCGCACCAGCTCGTACTTGCCCATGGCGGTCTGGATGGTGGCGCGATGCCGCAAATCGGCCGTGATGCGCTTCGCGTCAGTCTTGAATTGGGCCGCGGGCGAGCTCATGTTTGCGCCAGCACCTCCGCCAGATGCAGCGTCTTGACCGGCTGACGTTGTCGATCTGCCAGACCTTGAATCTGCATCAAGCAGCTGGAATCACACGAAACCACGTACTCGGCCTGCGTCTCCAGCGCGCTTGCACATTTCACCTCCGCCATGGCGGTGGAGATGGCCGGAAACTTCACCGCAAACGTTCCGCCAAAGCCGCAGCACGTTTCGGCCGCCCCCATTTCAATCAACTCCAGACCCTGCACCCGGGCGAGCAGCTGGCGCGGTGGCTGTTTGTTACGCAACTCACGCAGCCCGTGGCACCCATCGTGAAACGTCACCTTGTGCGGGAACCGCGCGCCCACATCCGTCACGCCCAGCTTGTGGACCAGAAAACTGGAGAACTCCCACACCTTGGGCGCGAATTCCCTGGCCAAAGCCTCGTGTTTCGTCCGGGCGAACAACTCCGGATAGAACACCTTCATCATCGCGCCGCATGAACCGCTCAGGATGACAATCGCCTCCGCGGCGCGCAATGTGCGCATGGCCTGCAATGCCAGGTCGCGGCACTCGCCGCCCCAGTCACCGGTGTTAAACGCCGGCTGTCCACAGCAGGCCGGGCTTTGCGGCACGACCACCTGGTGACCCAGCCGCTCGAAGAGCCGCACCGCGCTGATCGCCACCTGGGGATACAGCAGATCCACAAAGCACGGCACAAACAAGGTAACGGTCATGACCACCACATCATGCGCCTCTGCACGGGGAATTCGAGGAATTTTTCGCGGCATTGACCGAACCGGTCGCATCCCGGATATCGCTTCACGGCCCGGAAGGGATGCGGCAGGCGCCGCGGGGAATCCAGGCCGCAGCCGGCGTGCGGAGTTTGTGACCTGGCCAGCACCGGATGCCCGAACCTCACGCACGAGAACCCGGCACGCGCCCGTCCGCCGGTTGCCGGTGCTACCTTGCCCGATTCGGGTAGGCAGGCTTCTTGATACGCGGTGGTGGATTCTGGCGGATCGCCTTTTGTACTTCAAAAATGGCCCGCTCCAACTGGGGATCACCGCCCCGCGCCATTTCACCCGGATCATCCACCACCTCGATATCCGGGTCCACCCCGTAGCTTTCGATGATCCAGCCAGAGGCATCGTAAATGCCAAACGTCGGTACGGTCACACTGCCGCCATCAATCAAACCGGGTGCGCCCGTCATGCCGATCAACCCGCCCCAGGTGCGTTGTCCAATCAGGGGGCCGAGCTTGGATTGTTTGAAGTAGAACGGAAAACAATCGCCGCCCGAACCACTCCAACCGTTGATCAGCATGGCTTGCGGACCAAAATGTCCGATGGGCGGCCAGGCCCAATCGGTGCCGTCGCGCACGCCCCACAGATTTCGCAACGGCCGATTCAGCAGCTCCACGAAGCGATCGGGAATCTGCCCGCCACTGTTGAAGCGTTCATCGATAATCAGGCCGGACTTGTCGAACTGGGCACGGAACTGACGGACGAGCTCGTTTTGCCCGTTCTGCCCCGTGTCGGGAACATAGACGTAACCGATCTGGCCGTGACTGGCCTGCTCCACCCGCACCCGGTTTTCGTTGATCCACGCGAGATTCCGCAATCGCGCCTCGCTGCCAATGGTTTGCACCAATACCTCCCACGCGCCCTGCAAGTGCGGCTCGTGATTCAGGGTGAGAAACACGGGTTTATCGGCCAGGCCCTGCAATGCCGCCCAGGGGTCTGCCTGCGGGTCCAACGGCTCGCCATTGATCGCGAGGAGATAATCGCCGACGTGAACATTGGTGAGTCCGGGTTGAGCGAGCGGCGCACGCACTTCCGTGTCCCATGGCGCTCCGGCAATGATTTTCGCAATGCGATAGGCGCCATTGGTGAGGATAAAATCACAACCGAGATAACCGACGTTGCGTTGCAGGCCGCCCTCCACATCGCCGCCGCTGCGGTAGGTGTGGGAGGAGTTCAATTCCCCGATCAATTCGCCAATCACGAAATTCACGTCCCACCGCGTCACCGCCGCGTCGAGCAACTGGCCGTAGCGCTCCCGCATCAGCGCCCAATCCACACCGTGCATTTTCGGGTCATAGAAAAAGTCGCGCTCCAGACGCCAGGCGTCGGTGAAGAGCTGCTTCCACTCGGCCACCGGATCCACCGTGGCTTCCAGTCCACCCGTTGCCAGCCCTTTGCCGAGTTTCTGCCCCTCCTTCGGTTCGATGATGCTGTAGGTCTGGTTCAATCGGACCAGCAATTTTTTGCGATCCGCAGATAGCTCCATGTCGCTGGCGTCATCCACCACGCGCTTGGTTTCGCGTTTTTCAAAATCGTACAGCTCAATCGGGCTGCCCCCGCCATCGGCCCCGGTGCGCGGCAACCAGCGATACAGTAGCTTTCCCGATACGGCGACGAGGTTCGCGTAACGCCCGGCCTTCGTGGGCAGCAAAACGACGCGCGATTCCATGTCGTCCAAATCAATCTCGACACCCTTGGTTTTCTTGTCCGCCGTTTTCTTTTCGTCCTTGGTGGTCTGCTTTTCCTGGGCGTCGGCCTTTGCAGCATCGGGTTGCGTCTCCTCGGATTTTTCCGCTGGCGTCGCTTTCTTCGCGTCGGATTGCTCTGCCTCCGCCGGCTTGGTTTCGTCCGGCTTGGCCATCTCCTTCTTCTCGGAATCCTTTTTCTTTGCGGGCGGCTCATCATCGTTGCGCGGCGCCAGCGGCGAGACCACGTCCTTGCGCAACGGCAGCACCGCCAGCCGGGCGGAGTTGGCGTAAATCCAGGTATTGTCCAGATCGCTGTAGATCGGACTGAAGCTGCGGCCCGTGCGGAAGTAGAGGTATTTGCCGTCCGGATCGAACACCGGTTGCGCATCATGGTAAAACCCGCTGGTCACCTGATGCCGCGTGTGCTGCTGGAAATCATACAACACAATGGCCGTGTTGCGGTTGTCCAGATCGCCCGCGTAGGCGATCCAGCGGCTGTCCGCGGACCAGCTGACCGTGAAATTTTGCAACTCGCCGTGATACAACCATTGTTGCTGATCCAAAACGCGATTGGTCCGGGTGTCGAAGTCGTAACTCCACAGCTTCATCGTCTGATCAATCCAGACGATCTTTCTGGAATCCGGCGACCATTGCGGCGCGTAGCGGTAGCCGGGGCCGAGCTGCGTCAGGGTTTGTTCCTCGGCGTCACCTTCGAGATGGCGTCCCGCGGCACGCAACGTCAGCTCGTACTCTCCGGTGCGATCACTCCAATAAGCCAGCCATTTCCCGTCCGGCGACCATGCGGGATAGCGCTCAGCCACGCCGGAACTGCGGGTTTCATTCCGCACCACGCCGTGTTCGGCGGGAACGGAAAAGACATCGCCGCGCGCCTCCAGCAACACGCGTTTGCCCGTGGGTGAAATGGAGGCCCACTGGATCAAGCCGGAAACATTCTGCAGACGCGGCTTCAAGGTGGAACGATCCGTGGTCACGGTGATTTCCACTTCGCGCAACTGCTCGGTCTGCAAGTCCAGCAGGTAGAGCCGGCCCGCGTTCGCGAGCACAATGTCGCCCGGGCCGAGACCGGGAAATTCCACGTCAAAATCCTTGAAGAAAGTCAGTTGTTTGAAGCGGTTGTTGCTCAAGTCCAACGACCATAGATTAAACCGCTTGTTTTCATCCCGATCGGAAACGAAGTAGATTTTGTTGCCGGCCCACATCGGGATGGATTCCGCAGCTGCCGATTGCGTGAGGTTGCGCGTTTTCAGTGTCGTTAAATCCATCCACCACAGGTCCGGATTCATGCCCCCGCGGTAACGTTTCCAGGTCCGGAAATCCACGCTGATGGTGGTGAAGACGATGGACTTTCCGTCGGGGGAGATGGCGCCGAACTCGCCATAGGGCATGGGCAACTTTTCCGGCAGACCGCCCGTGGCCGCAACCTTGTAGAGCTGGTTGAACCGGTCCTTGAAACTCGTCATGGTGGTGGCGAACAACAGGCTCCGGCCGTCCGGATACCAATCAATCACCCGATCCGGCGCACCGTGATGCGTGATGCGCCGGGGCACCCCGCCCGCAACCGGCACGATGTAAATATCCACGTTGCCGTCGTAATTGCCGCTGAAGGCAATGGTGCGGCCGTCCGGCGAAAATTTGGGGAATGATTCCTCGCCGCGCGGCGAACTGAGCCGGACCGCTTCGCCTCCGGTCTTGGGCGCGACCCAAATATCGCCCGCATAAACAAACGCGATGTGCGTGGCGGACACGTCCGGCTGCCGCATCATGCGCGCATCAATCCGGGCGGACAGTGCGGTGGCCAGCGAAACACTCGTCAACAGAACGAACCCGGCCCGGGTGAGCCATCCTCCCGCCGGCGGGAGGGTCGGTGCGGAATTAGTCTTTGTCATGTCGCGAAGATCCACAAATTGCCGCAGCCACACCCGCAACGCCAGCGCGGAATTTGCCAGCATACCAGACGACCTGTACGAGCGGATCAATTCTCTCCAAATTCGGCCGGAAGTTGCCATTGGCAGCGAACCACCACCCGTTAAACTGCGGGCATGTCCAAGCGACGACTCAAACTTTGCGCCACGGCGCTGCTCGCGCTCGCGTTGCTATGGGTGGCGTTCCTGTTGTTCGAACGGTTTCGCGGCCAAATCGCGCTGACGCACTACAAGCAGGAACTCACCGCCAAAGGCGAAAAATTATCACCGCAGGATTTCGTGGCGAACTTTGCGGAGGCCGACAACGGCGCGCCCACCATCTTTGCAACCATCAAAAGCCTGACCAAGGGAGTCGTCCTGCCAGACAGCCACCCGCCTCGCATGAGGGTGCTTGAGTCTGGCCGGGCCATCGTCGGATTCCGTGAACCGGATTGGGTGGAAAAGAATCCTTATCGCAACGGCGAACCCCTTGAAGGAATCTTCACCAACCACTGGAGTGATCTTGCCGCCGATTTGCAGACCAATACTCCCGCCTTGAACGAAATCCAGGCCGCGCTGATGAAGCCGGTGTTGCACAACCGATTGAACCTCGCGGAAGGGCACAACTTGCAATTCCCGCATCTCGTGTCCGTCAAATCCCTGACCCATTGGTTTGGCGGTGCAAGCCAGCTGGCTTTGCACAAAGGCCGCACTGCGGAGGCGGCGAAGCATCTCAGTTCCGAAATCAATGCACTCCGTCTGTTGGCGGAGGATGGCGTTGTCATCAGCGAACTGGTGCGCATGGCCGTTGGTGCGATTGCCAAAACCGACACCTGGGAGGCGTTGCAGACGGACGGTTGGGCGGATGCGGATTTGGCCGCCATTCAGAGCGCCTGGGAAACGCAACATTTTGCGGCTTCAATGGCATACAATCTTGCAGGGGAACGGGTTTACATGGAGCAAACCGCGCAACAATTGCGTGATTCCAACGACGAGACGTATAAATGGATGTTTGGCGAGTATGCCGCTTTTTTTAGCGATGAAGATGAGCCTAAGTGGGTGACATGGTTCAAACAAATGCCCTATGGCGAAGAGTTGTTAGAAGGCTTGCGGAAGCAAATCTATTGCCGGGTCTGGCGTTTCGCGTGGGCGCATCAAGCAGAACTGAGACTCCTGAAGGACATGCAAACGCTCATCGAACTAACTCGGGCTCTCACGAACAACACCTCGTTCCCGGCGGTCGAAGAGGATTTGAACGCGCTGATGCTCAAATCAAGGAACAAGAATTTTTACGACCGGCTGCGATTTCCTCCGCCCGACAGCATCGCAACCCTGGCTTTTGCTGTTAAAAGATCTTTGCGCGTCGAGGCCGACCGCGCCCTTTGCATCACCGCCATCGCGTTGAAACGCTACTCACTCCGCCACGGCAATTACCCCGCCAAACTGGATGCGCTCGTGCCGGAATTTCTTCCTGCCGTGCCGGTGGATTACATGGACGGCAACCCCATCAAGTATCGGCTCAACGGCGATGGCAGTTTCACGCTCTATTCGGTGGGTGAAGACGGAAGGATGACGGTGGCGACCTGACGTTGTCCGAAGGCGTCGAAAGCCGGGACTTGTGGCGGCGGAAGGATTACGTCTGGCCCGCGCCCGCGCTGCCAGAAGAAGTGGACGAATACCGTCGGAAAGCCCGGCAAAATTAACGGAAAACATCGGCATTGGCGATTCCGGTATCCTATTGTAAAGTCCAGACATGGCTGCAACCGCCGAAACCTGTCGTTACATCGTCAAGGCGGCCGACGTCTGTGGCGGCAAAGCGTGTATTCAAAATACGCGCATCGGCGTTCATGAGGTAATCGGGCTTTTGCAAACTGGGAAAACGGGCGAGTCCGCCACACGTCAATTTCCCGGAGTTACCCGAGCGCAGGCGTATGCATGTCTGGCCTGTTATGAGCATCATCTGGCGGAGATCGATTATTTGGTTGCCCACCACATGGCGGATGCCAGCAAATGACCTTTCTTTTGGAGCAGAATGTCCCTGGTCCGATCGCGCGGGTCATTCAACCGACAGGACACGAAGTGTTGCGCCTTCGCGACCATCTGCCCATCGAGTCTTCGGATCGCGCAGTGCTTGCGGCGGCAGCTGCCCGCAAGAGCGGTTTGCGACGAAAAATCAACTTTACCTAGATCCGCTTGAAAGCCCTAATTGAAACCCGCACCACCCGGACTGAACGGGTCTTCCTGGTCGGAGTCGAATTAAAATCCAACGTCGCCCAGGCCTTGCGCGAGTCCCTGGATGAATTGGCGGAACTCGCGCAAACCGCTGGCGGCACTGTGGTTGGCGAAGGCACCCAGAAAGTGATGGGCACGCATCCGGCCACCTACATCGGCAGGGGCAAGGCGGAGGCGCTCGCCGCCCAATGCAAGGCGCTCCATGTGGACACGGTCATTTTCGACGATGAACTCTCCCCGGCGCAGACGCGCAATTTGGAAAAGATCTTCAATGCCAAGATTCTCGATCGCACCGCGCTGATTCTGGACATTTTCTCGCAACGGGCGCGAACGCGCGAGGGCAAGCTGCAGATCGAGCTGGCCCAGCTGCAACATTTGCGCCCGCGCCTGACCCGCTACTGGGGACACTTGTCCCGGCAAAAAGGCGGCATCGGGATGCGCGGCGGCGAGGGCGAATCGCAACTGGAGGCGGACCGCCGGAAGGTCAGCGAGCGGATTGACCGCATCACCCGGGATCTGGCCGCAGTGCGCCAGCAACGCGAAACGCAACGGACCGGACGGCGGCGCAACCAGTGGCCACTGGCTTCCATCGTGGGTTACACCAACGCCGGCAAATCCACCCTGCTCAACCGGCTCACCGGGGCGGAGGTGATGGTGAAAGACATCCTGTTCGCCACGCTGGATCCGACCACGCGGCGGCTGCGCCTGCCGACCAATCAAAACATTCTGCTCACGGACACGGTGGGGTTCATCCGCAAGCTGCCGCATGGCCTGGTGGAATCGTTCAAGGCCACGCTCGAAGAGGTGGTGCAGGCGGACCTGCTGGTGCATGTGGTGGACATCAGCCATCCGCTGGCCGAGGAGCACGTGGCGGCGGTGAACCAGGTGCTGGCCGAACTGGGTGCGGGGGACAAACCCACCTTGATGGTTTTCAACAAGATTGACCGCGCCCACGCAGGGGCGACGTTGTCGCGGTTGCGCGAACGGCATCCCAACTCGGTGGCGGTGTCCGCGCACACCGGCGCGGGCGTGCGGGAATTGCTCGATGCCATTGGCAGCCAGATCCGGCCCGAGCGCGAATGGGTGGAGCTGAAGATTCCGCACGACAAGGCGGACCGCATTGCGCGGCTGCACCAGGTCGGCCAGGTGCTGGAGCGGAAGTACCTGTCCAGGGTGACCCGGTTCAAGGCGCGCATTCCGCCGCATTACCACGCCGAGTTTGCCGCCTTCATGGTATCCCCTTGACGACCCGGCGCCTCGCGGCAACGCCGGTTTACCGCGCGAGTTTCAGATGCTGGATGCGGAAGCACGCGCCGCGGGGTTCATTCGCGCCACACTCAATTTCCCAGCCGTGGGCCAGGACGATTTGCTGCGCCACGGCCAGTCCCAGACCCGTGCCTTGTTGTGTAGTCGTGAAGTAGGGTTTGAAAAT
Organism: Verrucomicrobiota bacterium; assembly: GCA_029573725.1. Classification (GTDB taxonomy): domain Bacteria; phylum Verrucomicrobiota; class Verrucomicrobiia; order Limisphaerales; family JADLHS01; genus JADLHS01. The sequence goes on along the minus strand of JAKQDQ010000178.1, from coordinate 307,720 downwards.
TTCCACGCGCTCCCCGGCGGGAACGCCGGGACCATCATCACGCACCTCCAACGTGGCTTCCGTGGCGGAATCCTTCCGCATCCGGATTTCAATCTGGCCGCCGGGGGCCACCGCCTGCACCGCGTTGATGACCAGATTGAACAACGCCTGCCGCAACAATGGTTCGTCCGCCTCCACCGTTACAACGTCCCCGGTGGTGCGGAGCTGGATTTGCTTTTCCGCAATGTCGAAGGAAAGGGCACGGCCGACCTCTTCCGCCACGCGATTCAAGCCGACCGGCGTGCGGCGCACTTCGCGTGGCCGCGAGTAATTGATGAATTCGTTCAACTGTCCCGCGACCCGGTCCGCCTCGTTCACAATCTCCAACGCGCGCGTTTTGACCTCGTCCGGTGTGTCGGTGCGCTTGGAGACCATCTGGGCCAGCCCCCGAATGATGTTGAGCGGATTGCGGGTTTCGTGCGCCAGCCCGGCGGCGGCCAGATTCATTTCCTTGAGGTGCGAATTCATTTCGCTCGCGCGCACCAGGCGGATTTGCAGGTCGGCGGTCTTGACGGTTTTGCGCCAGGCAAAGGCAATGGCCCCCACGGACAACGTCGCCAGGCCGACGATGACGCAGCGCAGCCACAGGTCGCGTTGCAGCGCCTCCTGAACCGTCCGCGTGGATAGAATCAGCAGAAAACTATGCACTCCCTGCTTGGCACTGATGGCCCGGAACTCGGGTTCACTCATCCAGGGCGGACGACCAAAACGGAAGCGGCCACCCTCGCGGCCGCGCAGGTGCGGGTCGGGTTCGGTCGGGGCGCGTCCGCCGGGAGGGTGTTCAGGCGGGCCGGCGTGAAAGCGGGCTTCGGGGGGCGGTCGATTCGTTTCGCCCGGGCGATTGAAATTTTCCCGGGACAGCACAATGGTGGGATTTGGACTTTCCAGTTCCGGCGCCACATTGCTGCCCAAATCCACCAGGTTGATGATCGTGACGGCATCCCGCCCCCACTGTTCGGGCTGATGCAAATCAATCCGGATGTGGAAACCGCTATTGGTCGGCGCGGCGGCCACAATTTCCCCGGCGGCATTCAACAGGGCGACCGTGCTCAATTCCTGGGGCCGGATGAGCCCGGACAAGGCGGATTCGATGCGCTCCTTGGAAATCACACCGAAACGCCGTTGCGAGCGCAGCACAATGCCGACGGTGGTGGAGATGTCCTTGGCGCGATTGCGCAACTCCACGCGCGCCTGCGCCTTGACCCGGGAATGTTCGAGCACCTGCCAGCCGAGGATCAACATCCACGCCACCAATAACAACCCCATCCCCCAGTAGGTATTGCGGCGGGCTTCCATGCGCGACTCGTCAAGGCGTTGATTTCATGGGCGCCGCCCACGACCCGGTTATTGCTTGGTGGCGGCGGGGTCGCCCTTCTTGGGCAACTCATTCAGGAATTGATCAAGCTCCTGTTCCGAGAAGGCTTTGGCGGGCAGCACCGAGGCTGCGCGCTCCCGTTCAGACAGGGCCGCCAACTGGGCGGGGGACTGCACGATGTGCGGCGTCAGGAAAATCAGCAGCTCGGTCTTGCTGTTGCTCTTGGTCCGCCGCTTGAACAGGTTGCCCAACAGGGGAATGTCCCCCAGCAGCGGAATCTTGTAATCCGTGCCGGTCTTGTTGTTCTGCATCAAGCCACCGATGATGACCGGCTGGCCGTCGGGCGTGACCACCACCGTGTCCGCGGAACGCTTGGCGATGACCGGCACGCTGACCCCGTTGGCAATCGTCACGGTCTGATCCGTCAGCGAGGAGATTTCCGGTGAGACAATCATTTCCACCTGTCCGTCATTGGCGATGAACGGCGTAACCCGCAAAATGATGCCCACGTCCTCGTAGCTGACCGAGTTAATGGCGTTGCCAAAATTGTCGTAACGCACGTTGGTGATGAGCGGCACGGATTGTCCGACGGTGATGACGGCCGGCTGATTGTTGCGGGCGAGGATGGAGGGGCGTGACAACACCTCGGTTTTTCCCGCCGTGGCAATGGCGCGCAGCGTGGCTTGATAATCATTTCCGATCACCTGGTAAAAGCCGGCGCCGGGCGGGGTGTTGCCGAACGCGGAGATCGGCAGCCCCAGGGCGTTGAGGTTCGTCGTCAGGCTGGTCAGTGCCGACGCGCCAAAGGCGTTCGCACCGGAAACCGAGCCCTGGCTGGAACCACCGCCGACGGTCTGGTTCTTGAAGCCCCCTTCGATCCCGATATCGAGACCGTTGTTGTAGGTGACTTCCAGAAACACCACCTTGATGAGCACTTGCGGCTTGGGAATGTCCAGGTTGGTAATGACCTGTGCGATGTGCTCGCTGGTTTCCTCGTCGGTGATGACGATGATCCGGCCCGTTTCCGGATCGCTGGAGATGGTCGCGCTGCCGACCTGGGTGCTGCTGTTGTATTGGCGGGTGTTGCTGGTGCCGGGATTTTGGCGGTTGAAATTGCCGAACGGTCCCGGAAACTGCGCGAGCCCGGTGCTGGTCAGTCCCAAACTCAAACCGAACGCGGCGAACAGAAGGGAATGTTTCATAAATGGTGTTTGTGGATGTGCCCTGGTCAGAAGCCACCGCCACCGGTGCCGCGGTTGCTCGTGCGCGAGCTTGAGCGGGTGGTGTTGACCGTTGAATTCTGGGTGGCCCGGTTTTGCAGGGTGGTATTTTGCAGGGCCTGGTTGTTGCGCCGATTGCGATTGACGGTGGTGTTGTCCTGGAACATGTCCTCGAGAATTTGCTGCACCTGCGACACGTCGCCCGGATTGACCTGGTACACGTACACCTTTTGCTTCTTGGCCGGGTTGGCGTCCAGTTGTCGGATCATCTCTTCGACCTGGGCCATCAAACCGCTGGCGGCGCTGACAATAATGGAGGAGGTGCGTTGATCCGCCACGGCGATGACGCGGGCGCGTTTCTTGACCCGCTGGGCCTGGGCATCGCCACCGGCATTGGCATTGTTCCCCCCACCCCCACCGAAGAACCGGCCGAAGCCACCCCGACCGAACTGGAATTGATTCTGGCTGTTGCCCCCCGAGCGCGTGTCATCGGGAAACAGATTGCTGAGCAGGGTCGCCATCTCCGTTGGATCGGCGTATTCGAGATGGAAGACGCGCACTTCGGTGACATCCTCCGCGCTGGTGTCCACCGCCTTGATGATCTGCGCCACACGATTGATGTTGGCACGGGTGTCGGTCATGATGATGGCGTTGCCCGCCTCGTTGGCGGACATGGTCGTACTGGTGCTGACGAGCGGCTGGAGATCTTTCAACAACTGCGTGGCCTCAATGTAACGCACCGGCAAAATCTGCGTGACCATCTCGTCCGTTTTTGGAATGCGATCGGGATCGTTGCCCAGAACCACGGGGATATCCCGCGTCTTGGCGTCCTCCTTGTTGACGATGGTCAGGATCCGGTCGTTGCGGATGGCGGCGTAGCCGTTCCGGTTCAAGACGGAGTTCAACAGCTCCACCGCCTCATCCCGGCTCACGGGTTGGTTGCTCCAAACATCCACCTTGCCGGTGATTTTGGTGTCCAACACAATGACGAATCCCGCTGCTTCACTGAGATAATTCAGCACCTGATCCAGCGAGGCGTTCCGGAAGTTGAGGCGCAATCCCGGTTCGCCATTGGGCAGCAGGATCGGCCCGTTCGTATCGGCCAGCGCCGCGACAGCCGGAGTTTCCGGCGGGATTGGTGCCGCCAACGGCGCGGGAGTTTCGCCTGCCGCCGGTGACGGGGCGGGCGGGTCTTCGGCCAGGCATGGACTCGTGACGGTTGCCAGCGCCAGCAAGGTCATGGATAATTTCGTCTTCATCGGCTCATTTCCTGTCGTCGTTGCAATAATCGTAACAGCACCGGATCGGTTGGCGGCGCGTCGGCTTCCACTTGCGGCTCGCCCTCCGGTGCCCCTTCTCCGTTGAATCCATTCTCGTTTCCAGTCACCACAATCACTTCCGGACCGCCTTCTCCCTCGGGGTTCTCCTCGCCGGTTTTTCCCGCCCCGGTCGCGCCGCCGCGATTCCACACGCGCCCGCCGGCCACGCGCCGTTTCGGCGGCTCGCTGCTGTCGGTAAGAAACCAACTTCCCTCATCCTCCCGACGCATTTCCATGCCCACTTTCAAATCGTAGACATTCGTGCCCTGCGTCAGCCGGACCCGGTCCGGCGTGATTTGGGCGATGTGATATTCACCGATGTTGGTGCCGGACGGCAGGACCTGCTGATAATCGGGTTGTGTGCCGTCGAAGAAGGCGAACGTGCCTTTTTCGTAGGCCATGATGCCGACCAGCGAAATCGCTTCCACCTGGGCGGCCGCCGCGGGCCGGGTGACGGCGCGGGCCGCCGTGCCCGGGCGCCGGTTCGGATTAAAGATGTTCCGGTCGCTGATCATCCGAAACGCCGCGTAGTCCAGTTGCGCCGGCGCGTTGGTTGTCTCCGCCCGGCTGGAAAATTTTGCGGTGCCGCTCATCAACAGCAACATAAGCGTTAGTCGCGGAAAAACCACCCGCAAACCGGGACCGGACAGCTTTGGGCACGGTGGTTTCATTGCTTCGCCTCCAGATTGTCCAGGACCAGGCCGTTGACTTGCAGGCCGAGCGACAAATTCTGGCCGTCTTTGTCGCGCGCGGCGATTTCCACCGAATCAATTTTCAGGGCCATGGGATCGCGCTCCACGTTGTAGAGGAATCTGGCCAGCGTGCCGAGGCTGCCAGCGGCATCCATCCGGCACTGCAACGTCAGCCGCTCGTCCCGGTCGCGCCGCCACTGGGGCGTGATCGAATTCACGCTGATCTGGGCGTCTCGCGCCCATTGGTCGAACGCATTCAGGACCTGCTGTTCAGCGGTGGAATTATTGCTGGGCAGCGCCTGTTGCTGCATCTGCGCCCACCGGGCATTTAGCACCTCCGCGCGTTCGAGCAGTTTCCCGCCGGCCTCCAGCCTGGACCGCAACGCCGTAATGCGCGCCGCCCGGTCACGCCATGCCTTGGTCAGCGGGGTGAAGATGAACGCATCCGCGACCAGCAGCCCGACCGCAAGGCCGGCCAGCACCAGCAGCAGTTGTTGGCGGTTCTTAATGGGCATCGACGCCTCCTTCCACCCAGCGAAAATCAAAAGTAAATTGCAACGGCGTTTTCCCTTGAATGCGATTCACCTTCAGATCGGCAATGGAACGCACCTGACGCAACCGGTCCAACGTGTGCAGCAGGGCCGCATTGTCCTTCGCCGTTCCGGTGCAGGTGACCTGATTGGCTTCGCGAATTTCCACCGTCTTGGCCGTCACGTCGCCGTCTTCGGGAAACGCCTGGGTCAACTGCTTCAAAATATTGAGGCTGCGCACCGACTTGTCGAACCAGGGACGGAACTGTTTGATTTTATTCTGGATCGTTTCCAGGTCCACAACCCGGGTTTTGACGGCATCCCAGCGCGATTGATAGTGCCACAACAGCGCTTGCTGGCCGAGGAAGGCCAGCCCGACCGCCACCATTGCTCCGGCCGCGGCCAGCCCCGCCTTGCGCCATTTGCCGGAGCCATACCGCGAGAACATCTGCTGCGCGGCAGAAACTTGCGGCGGTAAGAACTCCCAATGCGACGGCGTTCCCGCCAGACATCCGGCCGCCAGGCTGAGCGCGGGGGACACGGGTGTGTCCGCCTCCAGGCCACCCGGAACGGCGGCGGCGTCATCGCGCGCAACCCACATCACCTGCAACCCGAATTCAGCGAGCCGCGCCTGCAATTCGGCACTCAAGGTTTCGCCCAGGTCTGCCGGTCCAAAAACGCGCAGACGGCGCAGGCCGGTGCGGATGGTCTCGGGCAATTGTCCCAGCGTAATCCGCACCTCCCGCGCCATGACGTCCGGCTGCAGCCGGGCGCGCCCTCCCGAGCCATCCATCGCGCCCTCAAGACTGCGCAGCTTCAACACCCCGCCCCCGCAGGTGATTTGCAGGTCCGCCTGATGGACGCCGAGCAGAATGGCCAGGACCGGCTCGGGAGTGGGAGGTTGCAACGCGGTAATGCCGAGGGCAAAACTCAGCGGCTTCAATCCCGCGGCCCGCAAGGCGGCGGTCAGCGCACCAACATGATCGCGCGGCATGCCGGCAAACGTGACCGTTTCGACGGAACCCGCCATCTGGCAGCGCGACCACGCGGTGACCAGGGTGGCCACGTCGCAGGGAAAATTTCGTTCCGCTTCAGTTTGCAAAAAGCTGGTTTGATCCGGTTCGGACAACGCCGGCATTTGCGTTTGCGTCAACAAGGCCCATTTGAGCGGCAGCCCCACCACGCACCGGCGTTCGCGAATCCCGGCGGCATCGAGGTGGTTGCGGATTTCGCGCCCCACCAGTTCCGCGGCGGCGGTGAGCGGATCCAGCGTGAGGGTCACCGTGAAGGAACCGGCGACGCGCGCCGCGCCGTTCGTGCGTTTCAACCAGACACCTTCCAGCCGGCCGCCGTCCAGCGTCAGTCCCAAAACGGAAGTGACCGGCTTGTGTCGCTTGGATTGTGTTGTGTTCAAATCAATCATGGCAGTGCCTTGGCCAACCAATAATCCCGCACCTCCCGCCCCAACGCCCAACCCAGGTGACTCAGGTTTTGGCGGTAAACCACTTTGGGCGCGCCCTCCGTGACATCCAAAACAAACTTGGTGCGACGGTAGCCGCGCCCGAATTTTCCGAGCGCTGCGATATCGGCGGAAAACTGATAACTCTGACCAGTGAGGTACGGCCCGGCATCCAGGACCTGATCACGCGTCAACACCTTGGTCACCCACGCCACGGAATTGATTCCAGCGATATTGGATTGGCGGTAACTGACCAGTGCCGCCGCCTGATCGTCACCCACGCCGGGAACGCAGGCCAAAACTGCCGCGCTGGCGGTGTTCACGTTCACCTTGCCCGGCAGCATCGTGCCGTCCTCGGTGGTGATCTCCGTTTCGATCTGCATGAACTCTTCCTCGGTCAGGGTGGAATCCAGGTAAAATTCCAGGATGCTGCTGAATTGCCGGTTCGGATTGCTCAACGCCGCTTGTTGGACACGATCCGCCACGCCGCTGCCCAGAAGGTCCGTGAGCAAACTGGCAAGGTCATCGCGACTGGAATTGATGTTCACGCGATTGGTCCCCGCGCTGTCGAGATTGGATTCCCGGCTCCAAACGGTGAGGTATTCCAACACGCCGGGATCCGCGAGGCCATTGCGATTATTGTCCGTTTCGTTCGGGTCCAAGATGCCGTTGCGATTCAAATCCTCCCCGAGCAGAACGTCCAGCGTCGCGCCGTTCAGCAGCCGCAGTTCATCCACGGAATCAAACGGGGCGCCTTTTGCGTAATAGGGCGGTTGATAACGCGCATAAATTTGCTCCTCGCCGCTGTCCGCACTGTCCCCGGAAGTGGGGCTGCGCCAATGCACAATCGCCGCCGCGAGATCGGAAGTCATGCCGGGCAGCAATTCCAACATATCCTGAGTGACATTGGTGTTGTTGACGTTGAGTTTGGCCCCCTCGTCCACCAATCCAAACACGACTTCGTTCGGGGCGGATTGGCCATCGTTGCGTCCAATCAACCAGAACTGCGCGTCACCCAGCGGCACGGCTTCACTGGCGTAATCTTCGGGAAAGGGCACGAGGCCATTGGTGGCTTGTTCGGTGAGAATTTGCGCGACGTACCGGGCGGCCCCTTCAATGGCCTGATCGGCGGTGAGCATGGCGACGCGATTTTCCGAGGCGCGCAATTCCAGGCGCATCGAGTTGCCGAAATACAGCGCCAAGGCCACCAGACCGAGTGCGACCCACAACACAATGATCAGCACCGAGGCGGCCATCCGCTTTCGTGATGACGCTGGTTGGAGCGGTCTCATTCCGCGCCCTCCGTGATTGGGTATTCCAACAGTTGCGTGGTGATTGGGACCAATAATTCAATCGGCTCCTGGAACGTCGGCTGCGTTTGGTTGGGGGAACTGCCGGCCAATTGCAGTTGCACCTGCACCGCCTGCGGCAAGCCTTCATCGCCGCCCGACTCCGTATCCCAACCGTTGCGCCAGGTGCTGCCGTCGTAACAGAGAAAATCCAGACTTGCGATATTCTCGGCCAGCAACTGTTCGTCCTCATCCTCGGCATTGATCGCCAGGATGTTGCGCCAAACGGAACGCACCAGTTCCAGTCCGTGGGAATTGTTCGGATCCGTCGAGGGCAACAGTTCGTAGCGCACGCGTTGGATGTCACCCCACGGTTCATCATCGGAGATCACGCCGGTGGTGGTGTAGAATTCCAAACTGCTGGCGGCCCGGTTATCGAAGCGACCGCCGCTGCCGGTGACGATGAAATGTCGCGGCAACAGAGTGGAATTGGTCAGTGGTGGCACCGCCCCTTGCAGGTCGCGCCGCAGAATGTCGAGCGCCTGATTCAAAGGCAGCCGTTCATCCAGATTCCGACTCGTGGCGCGTTCCAAGCGCAGGGCACTGAAGAACACCGTATTGATGGCGAACAGCACAATTGCAAAAATGCCGACCGCCAGCAGCACTTCAAGCAGCGTGAAGGCGCGGTTCTGCGTTCGGATGGTGGCGTTGACTTGCATCAATTGGGCGCGGCTAAAGTGCTTAATTCCACGGTGTATTTATCGCCTTGAACCGGGTACTCGACTGACACCGTCAGCAATTGCATGGCGGACCGGGTCGTAGTTTCGGTCCACGTTTCAGTTCGCAGTGTCCAGTTATAGTTCCGATCCGCCTCCTGCACCGTGCCGTTCAGGGCGGTGCGATTCCAATTCGTCAAAATAATGTTCTCATTCAAAATGCGTTCCGCCACCCGCGCGGCTTCCCGCTTGCGCCCGGCGACTTCGCCGGCCCGACCGGCAATGCGCAGCCCCTGCAACGCGACCGGAATGACGATCGCCATAAACACGAGCGCCGCCAACACCTCGGCGAGCGTAAAGGCATTAACGCCGCCGGATCGTTGTGCGGGACGCTGCTTGGTTGCGAATTTCATAATTCAAACGATTGGCGGCCAGTCCCACCCAGAGCGAGTTGCCGTCGCGATCGGTGAGCCGCAGGTTCTCCCGGCTGCCGCCGCCAAGGCTGCCGTCCGCCTCGAAACGGATGTTCGGCAGCGAGGCATGCCGGCTGTTTCCGGCGGCGGCGTCATTGTCGAACAACGTGTTGCCGGTAATGAAGGTCTGGAGCGCAGTGTCGGTCACGCCCAGGTCCAGTGTCAGGCTGTCATCCAGCGTGTATTCCACCGCTTGCGGATCATTATCCACAAAACTGGAATCCGTTTCCAAACCGTAGGTGCGTTGATTCAGGTCCAGCCATAAAATCGTGGGCAGCCCTTCGGCAATCGCCCGACTCTGGCCCTGACGGGTCAAAGCCAGTAACCGTCGTGCTTCCGCATCCAGGGCGCGCCCGCGGAAAAATCCCGCCAACGAGGGCGAGGCAATCGCGATCACCGTCACCAGCAGCGCCATCACGGCAATCAACTCCACCAGCGTAAAGGCCCGCCGGCTGGATGGTGATGCTGATGGTGACTGACTGCCGGGACGCATGGTGGAGGCTCCGCTATTTCTTGCCGCCGGTGTTGGAAATGTCGTCTTCGCTGCCAGCCTTGCCATCCGGTCCGGCGGAAGTCAGGTCGTAGGATGTGCCGTTGACGCGGCCGGGACATTCATAAATGTATTCATTGCCCCACGGGTCCTTCGGTATTTCCTTCAGATAGGGACCGCGCCAGTTTTGCGCGTCGCGCGGTTGTTGCACCAGCTCCTGCAATCCGCTCTTTCCGCGCGGATAATAGCCGTTGTCCACCTCGAAGGCGTCCAGTGCCGTCGAGAACGAAGAGATCTGGGTCTGGGCGGCCGTCACGCGGGCCTGCTCACTGCGTCCGGCCAGTTTCGGATAAACGATGGCGGCCAGCGTGGCCAGAATGACCAGCACGAGCAGCATTTCCACCAAAGTAAAACCACCAGCCGCAGAGCGGCGGGGGGATCGGATTATGTTCAGTTTCATAAGGGCCAGAGGTTGACGTTTATTTGATGTTTTGTTGCATGGTGAAAATGGGCAGGACCATGCCGATGAAAATGGTCCCGATGAACCCGGCGATCAAAAACAACATCAACGGCTCCAACAAGGCCACGCCGGTTTTCAAATTTCGATCCAGGTCACCCTCCGTGACGGTGGCGATGCGCACCAGTTCGGTGTCAAGCCGCCCGCTTTCTTCCGCCACGGAAATCATTTCCAACGTGGACCCGGAAAACAACGCGCGGCAGTTAGCCAGACTTTGACCCAACTGACCACCTTCCGAAACGCGCGTGATCGAGTCGGCCACCGCATCCACGAGAATCTGGTTGCCGATGGATTTGCGGGCGACGTTCAACGCCTGCACCAGGTTCACCCCCGCGCCGAGCAACGTGCCCAACATCCGGCAAAAGCGCGCCATGGCAAACTGCGCCACCAGTGGCCCCACGACGGGCGCCCGCAGAATGAACCCCTCCCAGGTCCGTCTTCCACCTTCCGAAGTCGCCCAGGTGCGCAGCGAATAGCCCAATCCCGCCAGGCCAATCAACAGAATCAGCCCGTACGCGCGCAAACCATGACTCAAGGCGATGATCATTTCGGTCAATGCCGGCAGGGTGTTGCCCGAGGAGGAAAACATGGCCTGAAACTTGGGAATGAAAAACACCAGCAGGAAAATCACGACGGCGATGGCCAGCACGAACAGCACCGCCGGATACAGCATGGCGGTCAGCACCTTGCCGCGCAGCTCCTTTTCACGCGCCTGAAAATCGGCAATCTGCGCCAGCACCAGGTCCAGGAAACCACCCGTCTCACCCGCCTGCACCATGGCGATATACACGCGCGGAAAGGTTTCCGGCGCCCGCGCCATGGCTTCCGCCAGCGACAGGCCGTCCACCACCAGATCGTGGATCTCCTTCCACTGGGCGGCGGCAGCCGGCGAGGAGGCCTCCTTGTATAAAATCACCAGAGCCCGGCTCAGCGGCACGCCGGCGGCCAGCAGACTCGAGAGCAGACGCGTAAAATTCTCCAGATCCCGTGCCGCAACCTTGTCGCGGCCCAGCCGCATCAGGAAACGCCGCCAGGTGCGCCCCCCTTCGGGCGCGGGGCGCTTGCGGGCGACGGCACCGGGGCTCAGTTCCGCGAGGGATATGGGGCGCAGACCCAATCCCTCCATTTGGCGAAACGCCTCGGCCCGACCGGCGGCTTCAAGCTGGCCCTGCGCCACCGCGCCGTTTCCCTGAATCGCCTTGTAATTAAACAACGGCATGATTTCTTCGCGGCGCCTGCACTGCGATGGCCGGTTTTGGCGCGGCTTCGGGCCCCAGGTGATTGACGGTCTGATCCTTGGCCACGCGCAACACTTCCTCGGGCGTGGTGACCCCCTGGCGGACCAGCCGCCAGCCGTCCTCGTTCAACGTGCGCAAGCCCGCGCGCCGCGCCTGTGTGGCGATTTCTCCGGAGGAGGCATTTTTCAGCACCACTTCGCGCAGGTCATTGTCCACATCCATCCATTCAAAAATGGCGTGCCGCCCGTGGTATCCAGTCTGCCGGCACTCGCGACAGCCAACCGCACGATAGAGGGTTTCCCCTGCGGGGATCCCGACTTGCGCCTTGAGCGCCGCGGTGGTGGGCGAAGCATCGGGTTGCTTGCAATGGCGGCACAGCACCCGCACGAGGCGCTGCGCCAGCACCGCTTCGAGCGAAGACGCCACGAGATACGGCTCGACGCCCATGTCAATCAAGCGCGTCACCGCACCGGGCGCGTCGTTGGTGTGCAACGTGGAAAAAACCAGATGGCCGGTCAGTGACGCCTGCACGGCAATCTGCGCCGTCTCGCGATCACGAATTTCCCCCACCAGAATCACATCGGGATCGTGCCGCAAGATCGAGCGCAGCCCACGGGCGAAGGTCAGCCCGGCCTTCTCCGAGACCTGGATTTGATTGATGCCGTTGAGCTGATATTCAATCGGGTCCTCAATGGTGATGATCTTGCGGACCTGATCGTTGATCTCATTCAACGCGGTATACAGCGTCGTGGTTTTGCCGCTTCCCGTGGGGCCGGTCACCAGAATGATCCCGTGGGGCAGGGCCAGCACCCGCTTGAACGCGCCCAGCTCGCGCGCATCCATCCCCAGTTCGGCCATCCCCAACAACGTCGCGTTCTGCCGCAACAACCGCAGCACCACGGCTTCCCCGTGCAACATCGGAATCACCGACACGCGGATGTCCACCTCGTGCTCATCCAATCGAATTTTGATGCGGCCATCCTGGGGCAACCGCTTTTCGGCAATGTTCAAATGGCTCAGAATTTTCAGACGCGAAACGATGGCCGGCTGAAAACGCTTGATCTGTGCCGGCACCGGAATGCTCTGCAACACCCCGTCCACACGGTAGCGAATGTGGAATTCATGCTCGAAGGGCTCAAGGTGGATGTCCGACGCGCGCAGTTCGATCGCATCCCGGAGGACTTGATTGACAAAGCGGATGATCGAGGCGTCCTCGGCATCCACGTCGAGGTCGTTGTCCTCCTGATTTTCATCCACCACCTGCAACGCGGCATCCTCGGCCAGTTCGCCCATGGTGTCCGCGCCCACACCCAACCGCTTCTTCAATTCGCGCCGCAACGCTTCCGTCGGAGTCAACACCGGCCGCAGGTTCAGGCCGGTCAATGTTTTCAGCGTGTCCAATCCCTGTGTGGCAAACAGGCGGCTGGTGGCGATTTCCACCGTTCCGTTCACACGGCGGAGCGGCAGCAGTTCCTCCTTGAGCAGAATTCGCGCGGGAAACAGGGAAAGCAGCTGGCGATCGGGCTCCACGTCATCCAACGCGGTGTAGGCCAGATCGTACTCGCCCGCCAGCCAGCGCAGGACGTCCTCCTCGCGCTGCAGCGGGATTTCCCTCTGTCGCGTCAGTCCCGCCGCATCCACGGCGGAAAGCTGCCGGGCCGCCATCATGCGGTCCAGCAGCTCGGATGAAGGTTGCGTGGTTTCCATGGAGTCGATGCCAGCAGCTTGGGTGCGCGCGCGCGGAATTAGAGCAATCCGCGCAACGTGGCGATGGCTTCCTGGCGCGGGGTCAGCACCTTGCGCAAATCCTCCTGCGCCTGTTCCAACCTGGCCTGCCTGGCTTTGCGATCCGCCACATATTTCGCCAGCGCCGCTTTAGTCTCCTTGTTGGACGCCTTGGCATCAATCACTTTCTGCAATGTTTCGGCCGCAGGATTGTTCGCCCCAAACCCGCCGGGCCCCCCGGGCCCGCCGCGGCCGCCGAACCGGCCGAAGCCAATGGCCATCCGGGCTTCGCCAACCTTGGTGATCAAGGGCTCGATCGCTTTCCATTCCGTATCATCGGTGATTTCCAGTTCCTCGCGCGTCCGCTCCAACATGCGCTGGCGCATTTCCGCCGGATCGAAGTTGCCGCGGCGTCCCTGCCATTCGCCCCGTTGATTATTATCCTGTCCGTCACGGTTGCGGCGGGGGCGATTGCCGCCGTCCTGCGCCATGACGGTTTGCGCGCCCAACGCCAGAATGGCGGTGAGGCTGAGTACCTTCAGTGCTTGATTTAATTTCATATCTACTCTCCTGCAGTGATTTGTTTAATCCGAACATTCGCAAAGTCACACCCATGACTTCGCCCTGAATCGCGCCATTGCAAAGTTCGTGCCACGGCAAAAATCTCAATGAATTCAAAGGAAACGGGCACTGGATCGCGCATGCGTTGCGCAGCCGCCCATTCCGCCGTGCAAATTATGCGCAGGCGATGCGAGACTCAGTCGCGTTCCAGTTTCACGCCGGCACGACGCAACCGACGCACCAGTTTCCGATTCACCGGGTCATCGGCCCAGCGCACCACACAGCGCGCCATCGCTTCCGAGACTCCGGTCAGTCGCGATAACTGTTGAAAGTCCGCAGCGAACAACGCTTCCAGCGAAGCGAAATGACCGGCGAGAATTTCCGCTTCTCCAGAACCGATTTGTGGGATGCCCAAACCAAACAACACACAAAACAATCCTCGCGACTTGCTGGCATGAATCGCATCCCAAAACACTTTGGCACGGTCCGGGTCCATTCCGTCAAGAGCCGCGAGTTCTTTCACTTTGAGCCGGTAAAATTCGGCCACGTCCAATACCAGACCACGCCGGACGAGCTGTTCCAGCAACGCCGTGTCGTTGGAAATATCCATCGCGTCCTTGGACGCCCAGAGGATCACCCGCTGCCGCACCCGCGGCGGACAATCCGGATTCGGACAGCTCCCGCCCGCCGCTGCATCGGGGGCGGCGGGTTCACCGATCAGTCGCGAACCGCACTCGGGGCAAACCCGGGTCGCAGAAATCTCCGTGGTCGCCCCGGCGCTCCTCGCGAAAAGTTTGTCGAGCCATTTGAGCATGGCCCCAGCATCTGCGGGAATGGCGTCACGGCAAGAACAGAATGACGCGGCCCGGGTCGCATTGTTGGTGCCCGGGTTGGGTGCCGGCCCGGGTTCCACCCGGCCTGTCGGCCCGGGACGCCGGCAGCGAAAAATCTTCGTGTGTTTCTGCCGGCGGCGGCGTAGAAATTTCCCATGTCCACCTCGCTCAAAATCAAAGATCAGCCGGCCGGCGAGCGGCCGCGCGAACGGCTGCTGGCGCACGGCGCCGCGGCCCTGAGCCATGCCGAGCTGGTGGCGATTCTGTTGCGCACGGGTTGCAAGGGCCACAACGCGGTCGCGATCGGCCAGCAGTTGCTGGCACGTTTCAGCTCCCTCCAGGCGCTGGCCGCCGCCTCCGTGGATCAGTTGCGCCAGACGAAAGGCGTCGGCCGGGACAAGGCCGTGACCCTGGTCGCCGCGTTCGCGCTGGCGCACAAAATGGCGCAGGAACTCCAAATGGAATCTCCGGTGCTGGACAATCCCGAAAGCATCGTGCAGCTGCTCCGCGCCCAAAATCTCGGCAAGGAGGTGGAAACATTGCAGGTGCTGCTGTTGAACACGCGGCGCCGGCTGATCCGGCTTGAAGAAGTTTCCGAGGGCACGCTGGATACGCTGCTGGTGCATGCGCGCGAGGTGTTTCGTGCCGCCATCTCGGCCAATGCGGCCGCGATTGTTCTCGTACACAATCATCCGAGCGGCGACCCCTCGCCCAGCGAGGCCGATCTCAAGGTGACCCGCGACCTGATCCGGGCCGGACAATTACTGAAGATTGAAGTACTGGATCACATCATTCTTGGCCGGGCCACTGCCGGCCGGGCCAGGGATTATGCCTCGCTGCGGGAGCTGGGCTATTTCCATCCCTGAACCAGGGCCGCCGCCGCCCCCGGACCTCAATCATTGTGCATCCAGCCCTTGCCCGGAATGTATTCGCGACTGCCGGAATGCTGTGACTGGCAACCGGTCAGGGCGAGCCCCAAGATGACCAGCGTCAACCAGAAGCCGAATTTTTTCATGGCTTCACTGTATTCGAGTTTGTCAGGACGGCAAGCTTGAGGCATGCTGCACTCACGGCACATGGCAGCACCCTCCCAGTACCTTAAAGGCCAGCTGTTGCTGGACCGCGGCGAACTGCGCGGCTCGTTTTTTCAACGCACTGTCCTGCTGATCTGCCAGCACGATGCCGAAGGCGCGTTCGGTCTCGTGCTGAACCGGAGCAGCGGCAGCCGGGCGGACGATTTGATTTTGGTGGACCTCCCTGAAGTGTTTCGCGAACAACAACTTTTCATTGGGGGCCCCGTGCAACCGAGCGCCCTCAGCTTTTTGCACACGGACAAGCTGCTGCCGGACGCCACCATCCTGCCCAACCTGGGGCTCGGTCATTCGGCGGACGATTTGCGGGCGCTGGGAGAATCCTTTTCGCCATCGAAAAAAGTCAAAATCTTTGCCGGCTACGCCGGCTGGAGTCCCGGCCAGCTCGAAAGCGAAATGCAGCGCAAGGTCTGGCTGACGCATCCGGCATCCCTGGAACTGATTTTTGATGTGGCTCCCGAAAACCTGTGGCCAACCGTCCTGCGCCACAAAGGCGGTTGGCGCAATCAAATCCTCGCGCAATCGCCCGAGGATTTGTCGTGGAATTAACGCCCGGAGGTTGAACCAATCATCATGTTCGCTCCATCATTGACCCGCGGCGCGGAGGCGGTTGCCGCGCTCTTGACCGGTGGTTACTTTGTTCTCCTGTGGCGGTGAATTCCACGCGGCGAAAGTTCTTGAAAGTAAGTGGCGCGGCGGCCGGCGTGTTCGCCGCCGCCGGGGCCGCCTGGATGGGATTGTCGCAATCCCGGCTGGCGCGACTGGCGCGGCAGCTGGCCGGGGACACCCTGCGCGCGCCGGCGCCGCCGCCCGTGGTGCCGACGCCTGAACGTTGGGATGACCAGCGCATCACCTTTGCCTGGCTCGGACACGCCACCCTCCTGATCAATTTCTACGGCGTACACATCCTTACCGATCCGGTGTTCAGCCCCCGGGTCGGCTTCAACCTGGGCCTCGGCACGCTCGGCCCCAAGCGTTATTATGCGCCGGCGCTCCAGTTGACCCGGTTGCCGCCGATTGATTTGCTGTTGCTCTCGCACGCGCACATGGACCACCTGGACCTGCCCTCGCTGGCCAAATTCAAACGCACGCATCCCATCGTCACTGCCCGGGAAACAGCAGACCTTGTGCGCCCCCTGGGTTTTGCCCGGGTGACTGAGCTGGGTTGGGGGGACGCCTCCACCCTGCAAACCCCGCGCGGCGAATTACGCATTGAAGCCTTCGAAGTCAAACACTGGGGGGAACGCTGGCCCGGCGACAAGCCGCGCGGTTACAACGGATACGTGCTGCGCCGCGAAGGGCGCGCCATGATTTTCGGCGGGGATACCGCGCTGACGCCGCTCTTTCGCAACCTGCGTTCGCCCCATGCAACTTATGCCGCCGCGCTGATGCCGATCGGCGCCTATGATCCCTGGATCCGCAATCACTGCACCCCCGAGGAGGCCCTGCAGATGGCCGACATGGCGGGCGCAGAACTCGTCGCACCCATGCACCACTCCACGTTCAAACTCAGCGACGAACCGATGAACGAACCGCTGGAACGCTTTCAGAAGGCCATCGCACAGGAACGCGATCGGCTGGCCCTAACGCAGATTGGCGAAACGGCCACCATCATCTAAACGCGGGCAGCAGCAGGGTGCCGGTGCAGACCTGCGGACGCCTGCACCGGCACTGTGCTTCACCGGCGCGCGGCGCCGCGGTCCGGCCGGCGGCGGGGCGGTCCGGCGTGCAGCACACGCAATGAAAAGCCGCGTCCGTTTTCGAATGGCTCAACGGCGGCCGTGACTTCGAGAACCGGATAACGAACCGTGGCCAGACCATGGCGGCGATAGGCGGGCGCGAACAGCTCGGTCTCAACCATGCCCGTCCAGTCGGCAAGGGTAAGAAATTTCATGGGCTCACCAGTGACCTGATGGTAGGTGCGCTGCTCGATCACCAATCCGCAAGCGACGACTGTTGCGCCGGGGTGTTGCCGTAATTGCGCCACCGGACAATAGGTTTCCCACGCAATGTCCGCGAAGCGTTCCAGCGGATGGCCGCTGACCGGATAGCCGAACAATTCATTTTCACTTTCAAGCCGTTCCCGGCGGGTCGGTTCACGCAAAGGCATTGCCGGAAATGGTGCCAGGCCCGGGGGCGGCAACAGCCATTCCTGGTCCGACACATCCGAACGGCTGCAGATCCGGCGCCAATGTTGTGCCTCCCAAAATTGCCGGGTGCGGGGCTGGCCAAATTCATCGAACCCGCCCGCGCGGATCATGGTTTCCAATTCTTCCGGCAACGGTTGCACACGATGACAAAAGTCCGCCAAAGAGGCGAAGGCGCGGCGCGCGCGCTCGGCCAGCAGGCGCTGGCGGGTGCGATCGGTCAGCCCTTTCGCGCGAACCAGCGGCACACGAATGGCGCGGCCATGCACCGCAAACATCGGACCGGGTTCATTGATGGAAGGCGGCAAAAATTTCAATCCCAGCCGGTGGCATTCGAGAACGTAAACCAATGGATCATAGAAACCCTTGCCGTTGGTCAGCACCGCGGCCATGAATTCCGCCGGGAAATAATGCTTCAACCAGGCGGACTGGTAGGCTTCCACGCCGTAAGCGGCCGAGTGCGCCTTGCAGAAGGCGTAACCGGCAAACCCGGTGATCAGACGCCAGACTTCCGCGATCGTTTCCGGGGTGTGCCCACGCTGCCTTGCGGCGGCGGTGAATTCGGTTTGGAATCCGGCAATGACGGCAGGGTCCTGTTTGTTCAAGGCGCGCCGCAAAACGTCGCCCCGACCCGGCGGCAGTCCGGCAAAGATTTCGCAGATTTGCAGAATGTGCTCCTCATACACGACCAGGCCGAAGGTGCTGCGCAGACAGGATGCCAGATCCGGATGCGGGCAGGTGATCGGTTCCAATCCCTGATAACGCCGGGCGAACGATTGCTTTTTGCCTTCATTGGCCGCGCCGGGGCGGATCACACTGACGATGGCCACCAGCCCGTCAATGTCGCGCACGTTGCACCTGCGGCACAACCCGATCATGGCGGGCGATTCGATATGATGCACGGCGCGGGCGTCGCCGGCGGCGATCATTGCCCACACGCGCGGATCCTGCCACGGCTCGGCGGCCCGGGGGTCGCCCCACCGCACACAACCATCGGATTGCCGCCGTGCGACGCACGCTTCCAGATCCACGACCAGGCCGCGCGGTGCCAGCAGCGTCTGAACATCACGCATCACCGCCAGCCCGCCTTGCGCGAGAATGTCCATTTTTACCAGGCCGACCGCCTCCACGGCATCCATGTCGAAGTGTGTGGTGGCGTAACCTTTCTGGGCCATGAACGTGGGCATCAGTTCGTGCAGTGGCTGCCGCGAGAGAACGAGGCCGCAGGGATGCATTTTGGGATGGCGCGGCACGCCATCGAGCCCCCCGGCCATGAGCAGCGCGGTGCGGTACGGTTCATCGCGCAACGGCAGGAAGCGGTTCACCGGGCTGGCTTCGAGTTTGTCAATCAACCGCATCCCGCCACCAGGCGTTTCCACGTCCGATTTCCAACAGCCACGGAAACTCCACGGGAAATGCTCCGTGAACCGCCGCACCATGTGCTCCGCCACCCCCAGCACCTTGGCCACCTCGGCAAAGGCGCTGCGGGCTTGAAACGTCGCAAAGCCGCCCACCACCGCACAGTGCGCCGGACCGTATTTGGCGAAGATGAGATTGATGACGGCGTCCTTCTGGTCGTGTGGAAAATCAATGTCAATGTCCGGCAGCTTGTGCCGCGCCATGCGCTCACGATTGAGAAAACGGCGGAAGTAGAGGTTGAAACGAACCGGACAAACGCCGCTGATGCCCAGGCCGTAGCAAACCAGGCTGTCCGCCGCGCTGCCCCGCGTGATCCAGGAGATGCCGCGTTGGCGGCAGGCCTGCAACAAATCCCAGGTAACCAGGAAATATTCCGCGTACCCTATGGCGTTGATGATGTCGAGTTCCTCCCGCGCCTGGGAACGGTGGCGAGCGGCGCGCGCGCCGTAACGTTCGCGCAACCCCCGCCATACCAGTTGTCGCAGAAATTCACCCGGGGAGGTCCCGTCCGGAGGAACGTAGGCGGGGAACTGCGGCTGGCCGAAAGGCAGCTCAAACTGGCAACGCGCGGCAATTTCATGCGTATGCTGCAACCAATCCGGATGCTCGTAAGCGGCGCGGGCCATTTCCTCCGGAGTGCGAAAATGAAACTGTCCGGCCAGATCTTTTTCAGGGTGCGGCTGGCGCAAAAGCGTCCGCGTGCGAATGCTTTGCACGATGTCGTATCGCTGCCGGTCGCCGGGCATGGCGTACCGGATGGCGGGCCCGACAACGCCGGGAAATTTGCCGGCGCGCTGTCCCCCGGTGGCGAGCTGATAAAAACGCTGCGGGAACAACTCAGCCAGGGCCGGATCGCTGCCGACGGCGATCAACCCCTCCGTCCGCCCGGCCAGTTCCTCGCAACGCAACGCCCGGCGCGGCTGGCTGACCACGGACGCCTCTCCATGGCCGGGAGGCGCCGCCGCCGGGTGCGAGAGCAGTTGGCAAAGCTGATGATATCCGCGCGCCGATGCAACGTAGAGCAGCAGCGGTTGGCCGCGCACGTTCAACTCGACACCAAGAACCGGTTTCACCCCCTGTTGTTTGGCGGCCTGCACAAATTCCACCGCACCGTGCAGATTGCCGGAATCCGTCAGCGCCACGGCCGGCAAACCGTGCTGCCGGGCCAGTTGCACAATGGCCGCAGGCGACAACACCGAGTCCAGGAACGAGTAGTGGCTGTGCGTTCGCAGCGGAACATAGCCGGCAACCGGACGCGGGCGGGACAGGATTTGAATCCCCCGCGAGCCTTCGCCCGGCACCGCCGGATGCGCCGTCGGAGCCCGCGGCGGCAGGCGCAGACGCAGATCGTGTCCGCGTAAAATGGTTGCGTATCCGCGCGCGCGCCGGAGCGCATCAATCGCCCCGGCCAGCCGGCCTGCTGCTTCGCGTCGCTGAACGGAAACCTCCAGAGGCAGCTCGGCACGAAACCGACCGTCATAAACATTGCCCAGTTTGAGCGCCACCAACCGCAGACTGACCCGCCGCCGCCAGGCTGCCCGCAGCATGATGCGCAGGCGTCCGTAGATGTCTGTTTCAAGATCCGTCGGTTCACGCAGGCTCTCACTCACCTGATCTTCGTCCCGGTCGTTGTAACGCACCCTGACCGTGAGGGTGCGGATGCTGCGGCCTTCCTCCCGCACCCGGGCAAACAACCGGTCGGCCATGTGGCGCAGCGTCGCCTCGACGTATTCCTCGTCCGTGATGTCGGCGGCAAACGTCTCCTGCCGGCTGAACGTCTTTTGCGGATCACGCTTCGGCACAAGCGGACGTTCATCAATGCCGTGCGCAAACTGGCGGATGCACCGCGCGGACGCGCCCAGCAACAACTCCAACATTTCCAAAGGCGTGCCCGCAACCTGGCCAATCGTTGCCAGCCCGGCGGCACACAGACGCGCCCCGGTTTGGGGACCGATGCCCGGCAACCATTGACTGGACAGTGGTTGCAAAAACACCGCCTCCTCGCCCGGGGGAACGACTTGAAACGCGCCGGGTTTATGGAGTTTGGAAGCGATGGCGCTGACCAGTTTGTTCGTGGCAATACCCTCGCTGACGGTGATTTTGAGGCGTTGGCCAATGGCCTTGCGGATGGTCCGGGCAATTTCCACCGGCGCCTGGCGGCGATGCCCCGTCAGGTCGAAGTAACCCTCGTCAATCGAAGTCTGTTCCACGTCCGGCGTGAAGTCATAACAGTAACCGAACATCCAGTGCGAAAATTGTTCGTAGCGCTCGAAGTCACCCGGCAGCACAATAAGTTTCGGGCAAAGCTTGCGCGCGCGCGCGGCGGGCATGGGCGTGTAAACCCCCCACCGGCGGGCTTCATAGGAGGCTGAAGCGATGATGCCGCGCGCGCCGCCACCCACCGCCACGGGCTTGCCGCGCAGTTTGACGTCCGCCGCCTGCTCCACGGCGGCGAAAAAAGCGTCGGCATCCAGATGCACAATGGTGCGGGGAAACGACATGCGGCAACGTGCTCCAGCCGGCCGGTGCGTCCGGGGGCAAAACCGGCCTCTCCTTCATTCGTTTGTCTGCCGGATCAACGCGCGAAACACGCCTTGAATCACCAGTTCCTCCGAGGGAATCAGATCGGGATATTTCGGGTTTTCAGCCTTCAGAAACGGTCGGCCATTTTTAACGACAAAAGTTTTGAGGGTGCTCTGGCGATCAATCAGCGCCGCCACAATCTGCCCCGGGCGCGGCTCCGCACCGTGTTCAAATACGGCAATGTCACCGTCGCAAATATGTCTGCCGATCATGGAATCACCCGCAACGCGAAGCGCAAATGTGTTGCGCGTCGGTTTGAAGCCGATGCTGGCCACGTCCACGGTGACGCAACCATCCGGTTGCTGCTCGCGATCGGCCGAAAAGCCGGCGGGAATCGTTCCGTAAAGTGGAATGTCCGCAAGCCGGCCCCGCAGTTTCAGCAGCGCCGACGTGACGCGCAGAGCGCGCGCCTTGCGGGGAACGGATTCCAGGAAGCCTTTGCGCCGGATCAAACGCAAGTGTTCCGTCGCCGCGTTTGGACTGCGAAAGCCGAAATGCGCGGCGATTTCCTGGTGCGTCGGCGTCACGCCCTGCGTTTGCTGGCATTTATGGATGAAATCCAGAACGCGCTGTTGTTTCACGGTCAACTTCATCATACTGTTCGTCTAAACAGTATCAGCTCCTGGCAGCCTGTCAACCACACTGTGCAGACGCAAATCCCGGCCCGGCCGGCATGGCGGCGGAGTGATTATTTGCCTGCGGCGGCCCGGCGGGGGGGCGTGGAAGCCGGCGCCTCCCGGAAACGGAATCATCCGGGACACGGGGACGCACATCCGCACCGCCCGGTCCGGGCGGAGCCTTCCGGCGCGCGGAACCGCCCTACTTTGCCGGACGCGGATCGTACTGTCTTACGGAACTGGAAGCGCGCACGACGGCGCGCATTTCGGCCAGCGATCTGAGTTCGCCATCGGCACGGACTTGCGTAAGCAGGTTGCCGAGCGCCGTCGCCTCCACTGGTCCGGCCACGACCGGTCGCTGGCACGCGTCAGCGGTAAGTTGGTTCAACAATTCACTCTGCGAACCGCCGCCAACAATGTGAATGACTTCACAGGGCGTGGCGGTGAGCTCCTCGAGCGCGGCCAGGGTTTCGCGATATTTCAACGCCAGGCTGTCATAACAGCAGCGCACCAGTTCCCCGGCGCTCCGTGGCAGGGGCTGCCGTGTTTCCCGGCAGAAATCCTGAATGGCGCGCGGCATGTGCGGCGGATTCAGAAAGCGCGGGTCATTCGCATCAACAAGCGAGCGCCCGGGGCGCGCTTGGGCGGCCAGTGCCGCGAGTTGATCGTAGTTGTAATTTTTTCCACCGGCGGCAAGGGCGCGCCGGCATTGCTGAACGAGCCACAAACCCATGATGTTTTTCAGCAGCCGGTATGTGCCGTCAATGCCGCCTTCATTGGTCAGGTTCAATTCCAGCGCCCGCCGGGACAGCACCGGCGCGGACACTTCCACGCCCAGCAGCGACCACGTGCCGGAACTCAGGTAGGCCCAGTTGGCCTTTCCCGTGTGGGCCGTGGGAACGCCGGCCACGGCCGAAGCGGTATCGTGCGAAGGTGGCGCCACAACTTTCACGCCCACCAGGCCGGTTGGCGCGGCCAGGGATTTTCGCAACGGTCCCAGCGTCGTGCCCGGCGGAACGATTTTTGGCAGAAAATGCGCGGGCAGCCCGAACTGCTTGAGCAAGGCCAGCGACCAACTGCGATGGCGCGGATGCACAAATTGCGAGGTCGAAGCGATGGTGAATTCCGCGCGTTTCACGCCGCACAGCGCCCAATGCAGAAAGTCCGGGATGAAGAGCAGGGTCTGGGCAGCGGCCAGCAGTTCGGGCGCGTGCCGTTGCCAAGCCAGCAGCTGGTAGAGCGAATTGAACTCCAGAAATTGCAGGCCGGATTGCGCGAAAATCGCCGCGCGGGGCACCTGTTTGAACGCCCGCGCCAACGCCCCGCGCGTGCGGGCGTCGCGGTAGTGATAGGGTTGGCCCAAAATTTCGTTCTGCCGGTTGAGCAGAACAAAATCCACCCCCCAGGTGTCCGCCCCCACCGAGACGATCCGCCGCCCATGCTTCTGCTGCGCCAGCGCGAGGCCGGTCTGAATTTCCGCCCAGAGCCGCAGCAGATCCCAGCGCAACGAATCTCCCAGCACCACCCCGCCGTTCGGGAAGCGATGCACTTCCTCCAGCCGCAACCGCCGGCCGTTCCAAATCCCGGCGATGACCCGGCCGCTTTCGGCGCCCAAATCCACCGCCAAATAAACCTTCCCGGTCATGAGCTTAAAGGCGCCGGCTCAACACGTCCCGCTCGTAATTTTTCACTTCGACCAGCCACGCTTCGCCCACGGGCACACCCTGTTGCCAGCAATAATAATCCCAGACCGCGCCAAAGGGCAGGGTCTTGGCCTCCTCCATCAATGCCAGGCGCGCCGTGTAATCGCCGGCGCGCTCCAGTTGCTGGTAACGCGCATGGGGTTCAAGCATGGCCAGGCACAGCGCGCGCAGCATGTTGCGCGTCCCGATGACCCAGGCGGCGAGCCGGTTGATGCTGGCATCGAAGAAATCGAGGCCGATGTGCGTGCGGTGCAGGTAATGGCCGCGCACCAGTTCCTGCGCGATGGCCTGCAAGTCGTCCGTCAGTGTGACCACGTGATCACTGTCCCACCGCACCCCGCGGCTGACGTGCAACAAAATCTCCGGCACAAAACACAGCACCGAGGAAATTTTATCCGCCATGTTTTCGGTGGGGTGGTAGTGCCCGGCATCCAGGCAGACCAGTGTCTGATGTTGCACCGCGTAGCCGAGGTAAAACTCGTGCATGCCCACGGTGTAACTCTCCGCGCCGATGCCGAACAATTTGCCCTCGACCGCATCCAGGTGGTGTTTGGGATTCAGCTGCTTTTTGAACACGGCATCCAGTGATTCCTGTAACCGCTCGCGCGGACCGCGGCGGTCCGCCGGCGTGTCCTTCATGCCGTCGGGGATCCAGACATTGGTCACGGTCGGCGTGCCCAGCGCGCGGCCCATGGCGGCCCCGATTTCGCGACTGCGCTGGCAATGCTCGATCCAGAACTGGCGAATGCCTTTGTCACGATGCGAGAGCGTGAAACCGCTGGCGGATTTGGGATGCGAGAAACAGGTGGGATTGAAGTCCAGCCCGATGCCCAGGGACCTGGCCCACGCGATCCAGTTGCGGAAATGACGGGGTTCAATGGCGTTGCGCTCCACCTTCCGGCCGCCGAATTCACCGTAGCTGGCGTGCAAATTGAACCGATGCCGGCCCGGAATCAGCGCGAGTGCCTTGGTGGCATCCGCCCGCAACTCCTCCGGCGTGCGCGCCTTGCCCGGATAATTGCCCGTGGCCAGGATGCCGCCGGTCAACGCCCCGCCGAAATTCTCAAATCCGCCCACGTCGTCACCCTGCCAGCAGTGCAGCGACACCGGCACTTTGACGAGTTGTCGCAGCACCTGGTCGGTGTTCACACCCAGCCCGGCATAACGTTCGCGGGCGAGCCGGTAGGCGCTGTCGAGGCGACGATCGGAAAACCTGGCTTTGCTCATAGTAACGCCATATCACCAGCTAAAGGGTTTCCAGGGCAAGCGGAAAACCGGCCGGGCCCGGGGCGGGCGGCCGCGGCCACATCCGGTTGCCGCGAAGAATTCTTGCTTGAGCGCCGCCTGAACCTTTACCACCTTCCAACGCCTATGCAAATCACGACCGGATTCCGCCCGTTCTCCAGCGCGCGCCCTTCCCGCGGCTGGCGTTGCTTGGCCGCCTTGCTGCTCATGGGATGCGCCGCCACCGCCCGCGCCGACATCCCGGCCGGCACCAATCGCTGTGTCGTTCCCGTGCCGCGCACGGACGAACGCGCCACCAACCGCCTGGCGGAATTGAACCGACGGGTCCGGGAAAACGCCGGCCAGGCACAATTGATCTTCGTGGGCGATTCCATCACGCAGGGCTGGGAGGGCAGTGGCAGCGAAGTTTGGACCAAATACTACGCGCACCGCCACGCACTGAATCTCGGCATTGGCAGCGATCACACGCAACACGTGCTCTGGCGGCTGGATCACGGCAACCTCGAAGGCCTGCATCCCCGCGTCGCCGTGGTGTTGATCGGCGTCAACAACGCGCCCGATGAAAGCAACACCCCGCGAATGATCCTGGAGGGCGTCACCGCGGTGGTTTCCCGGCTGCGCGAAAAACTGCCGCAAACCAAGATCCTGCTGCTGGGCATCTTCCCCTTCCGCGAGGATTTCCACCCGCAACGCGCCAAGGTGCTGGAGGTCAATCAGGCGCTGCACCAACTGGATGACGGGGAGTGGATTCATTTCCTCGACTTCGGTTACATCTTCCTGGACCGTCAGGGCCGGATCCCCAAGACCCTGATGGGGGACGCCGTACATCCCACGCCATACGGTTACCGGCTCTGGGCGGAGATCATGGAACCGAAACTGGCGGAATTAATGGGGGATGCACCGGTCCCGCCGTGAGGTCCGCGGCCCCCGCGGGCGGTTGCGGAGAACGCCGCCCACGCCCGGGTGACGGCAACTGCCGCCGGAAAGCGGTTGCTTTATTTTTTGCAATTTCATTAGGATTTCCGGCAAGAGATTGTTTTGTGGCAAAAGAAGAAGCAATTGAATTGACGGGCACGGTCAGCCAGGTCCTGCCGGGAACCATGTTCCGTGTCTCCCTCGCCAACGGGCACGAAGTCCTCGCGCACATCTCCGGCAAAATGCGCAAGAATTGGATCCGCATCAATGTCGGCGACAAGGTCAAAGTCGAAATGTCGCCGTACGATCTCGGCAAGGCGCGCATCACGTTCCGCGAATTCTGACGGCGCGGCACCGGGGTTCCCGGGCTTGCATTCCCGCCGCAAATCTGCCACGACCGGCGCATGCCGTCCGTCGTAAACGTCGCCATCCATTCGAGCCAGACGCCGGAAAACGTCCGGCGCGCGCTGCTGCAATCGTTGCGCACCCGCCGCATCAATCACAAGTTTCACTACGATTCCGTCCAGCAGACGCACCAGTGGCTCGCGTTGCACCAGGCCTGGTCGCCATCCCGCAACGACGCCGACTGCAGAGCCACCTACCAGCGCGCCTTCGCGGCCGTCACAGGGCAAATCGCGGCCCGCGCAGTTCATCTCATCGGGCTGGGGTGTGGCGGCGGCCAAAAAGACACGCGCCTGCTGCGCCGGCTGCGCACCCGTGGCAAACAACTGACCTACGCCCCGGTGGACGTCAGCACCGCCATGGTGCTGGTGGCCCAGCGGACCGCGCGCCGCATCCTGCCGTCCGCGCGCCAGTTCCCGTTGGTCTGTGATCTGGCCGTGGCGCGCGATCTCCCGACAGTGCTG
This sequence comes from Verrucomicrobiota bacterium, assembly GCA_029573725.1. Classification (GTDB taxonomy): domain Bacteria; phylum Verrucomicrobiota; class Verrucomicrobiia; order Limisphaerales; family JADLHS01; genus JADLHS01. Next base: position 280,718 of record JAKQDQ010000178.1, on the reverse strand, counting down.
AACGCGACCGCGCCCCCGCGGGCGGCGCGCTTGATCACGTTCTTCGGCATGATTCCAAATTTCGAACCGCAGCAGGTGCTGCCGGTTTTGCGTCAACTGTTGCGCCGGCGGGAGGATCGGTTGCTGTTCAGCGCCAATCTGGCGCCCGGCAGCGATTACGCACAGGGCCTGCAACGCGTCCTGCCACAATACAACAACGCGCTCACCCGTGAATGGCTGCTGACCTTTTTGTTGCGACTCGGCATCGCGCGTGCGGATGGCGCCGTCACCTTCGGAATCGAGCGCACCGCCTCCGGCTTGCAACGGGTGGTCGCGCACTTCCGTTTTCGCCGCGCCCGCCGTCTCACGGTGGATGCGGCGAATATGCGGTTCGAACGCGGTTCCGCACTGCGGCTGTTCTTCTCCTACCGCTACACGCCGGATTTGGCGGGCGAGCATCTGGCCCGCGCCGGTCTGCAGGTCAAGGCCCGCTGGCTGACCCGCTCGGGCGAGGAAGGCATTTTTCTGTGCGCGCGTCAGTAAGTTCGCAGAGTGTCGAGCACGGCCTTGATGCGCGGGACTTCGTGGGTGCGGAACAGATCGGTCTTTCCAAGGGACGCCAGCACCGCGAAGAACGGCTCGGCGCAGCGGACTTCCTCGCCAAAATTCTCGAAGGCATGGGGCAGGGCATGGCAGAGGGGAAAACCCAGTGTGCGCAGGCGAAACGTGTTCAGGAAAACCTTCATCTGATGCCGCACACGGACGGCGCTGTCCTGCAAGTTGCGGTAGTAAAAGCCCAGGCCCGGATCAATGAAGATGCGTTCGACGCCGTGGCGTTGCGCGGTCTCAATCTGGCGCGCGAAGTAATCGTGCATCATCGGGATTGGGTCGGCGTTGAGATCGAAGTCGCCGACCTCGCGGACGTTCCGGCCCTGGACGTAACAGATGATCACGGCGGCGGCGTGGGCGGCAACCATGCGGAACAGTTCGTCGTTGCGATGCGTACCCGTGAGGTTGAGGACGTTCGCGCCGGCTTCGAGGCAGGCGCGAGTGACGGCAGGTTGATAAGTCTCGACGGACACGAGAATGTTCGCCTCGCGCAAGGCTTTGATGACGGGCAGCAACTTGGAATTTTGTCCGGCCGCCTCCACGCGCGCCGCCTGAGCCAGCGTGGATTCCGCGCCGAGGTCCACGATGTCCGCGCCCTGTGCCGCCAGCGTTCGGCTCCGTTGAATCGCGCTTTCGGCTGTGAGACAAACGCTCTCGCGATACCAGGAATCGGGGGAGAGATTCACCACGCCCATGATCGCGGGCCGCTGATTGAAGGTGAAAGTTTTTCCGCCCAGCGAGAATTCCTTTACCTTGGCAGCAAGCGCCGCCCGGTTTTGCGCGGCCAATTCGGCGAGTTGTTCAAGTTGCAGCACTTCGGGAAATCGTAAATCGTAAATCTGAAATCGTAAACGGGAATGGCGCGCCCGGCGTGAGTCGAACACGCGACCCTCTGCTTAGAAGGCAGATGCTCTATCCAACTGAGCTACGGGCGCACGCAATTTCAGTTAAGCGACTGGCGGATTCACGGACGTCCTGCGAAACCTCTGCCGTTGTATCCCGTGATGCTTTCCCGCGGCGCAACCGCACCGCAAGACCTCCCCAGCGGCGCGGGAGCGCAAACAGGCCAGCCATTGCGCGTGCCGGCCTTGCCCCGGCGGAAACGGAGGGCGTTTCGGAAAGCGCCGCGCTGGCTGCCAATCAAGCCCACAACCCTGTATTATGCTCGCGTCAAGATTCGCGGCAAGCTTGTTCGCCGGGAGCAGCACGAACATTCATCGGTGGCGGCGCGGGCAGCCTTGTTGTTCATGCAGAGCGGGTTTGTCTTCAGGGTTCCAATGCGATCCAGTTGATGTCGAAGGTGAGTTGCGGTTCACGGACCAACCTCAGTGTGCCCGACGGTTCGGCGAAACTGAATTGGCCGTAGTAGCTGATGGCCGGAACGCCCGTCGGCAGCACGATCAAGGATGTGCCGGCGGCCGCGCTCGCCTCCGGGTCCAACAGGGCCGGCGAGTTCCACACCGTCCCGTCGGCGTCCGCGGCCCGCACGTATTGCAACCGTCCGCTGATGAAACTCATGGCGGGTCGGCCGTTCACCACTTGCAGGGAAATGTCCGCGCCGTAATCGCCCACCTGCACGGGCGTTCCCCAAGCCGCGCCGTTGGCGTCGGCGGCGCGCACGAACCGCGTGCCGCCGGCGGGCCGGGCGTAACCGATGGCGGGCCGGCCGTTCACCACGGCCAGCGAGGTTTGCCAGCTTTGCGTCGCGTCCACCGTCACGGGCGCGCCCCACGCCGTCCCGTCGGCGTCGGTCGCGCGGATATATTTCAGCGCGCCGGCGGAGAAATCTTCATAGCTGATGGCGGGGGCGCCGTTGACGACGGCCAGCGAAAGCGTGCGTCCGACCTGGCCCGCCGTTTGCACCGCCACGGGTGCGCCCCAAGCGGTGCCGTTGGCGTCGGTGGCGCGGGCATACTTCACATCCCAGTTGGGAGACTCAAACCAGGCGATGGCGGGATGGCCATTCACGATCGCGAGTGAAACATACGAGAAACTCGTGCTGGTGGAGGCAACCACGTCGGTGGGGGATCCCCACGCCGTGCCGTCCACGTCGGTCGCGCGGATGAATTGCACCGCACCGGTGACTGAATGATACGCGATGGCGGGATGGCCGTTGACCACGGCCAGCCGGATGTAATCCTGCCCGCCGCGGCCCAGCAAAAGTTTGAGCGGCGCGCTCCAACCGGTCCCTGTGGAGTATCCCCGCAGGTATTGGATGCAGGCGGGCGTGCCTTGGGCAGCGAGGGCCACCGCACCGTTGGTCAGCAGCGCCAGGGATGAATGAACCCCGTATTCGGACAGCTTTTGCACCGCCGCCGGCGAACTGAACCGGCCGGTGAACCCAGAGGCCGACCGGGACTTCACGTAAAGCGCGGCCTGTTCCCCCAGAGTGGGAGGGTATCCCGGTTGCAGTCCCAAAGTGACGACGGGCGTGTTGCTGAACGCGGGATTGAACGCCACCACGAAATCCCCCTGGCCGAAGTCCACGGCGAATGCTCCGGATGACACCGTGCCCGAACGCGGCGGTTTGGCCAGTTGCGCGGCGGTGATGGCGCCGGGGGCGATGTTTGCGGCCTGGACCGCACCCGCAGCCAGTTGCGCACCGGCAATCGTGCCGGCAAGAATCTGCCCGCCGTTGATTTCACCCGTGATGCCGCCGGCGGTGATTGCGTAAGGCGTGGCCGTCAATGCCTGGCGCGGCGTCAGCGGCGTGAATGCGCCGCCGCCACTGGCGCGCACGGCAATCTCCAGCCAGCGCGGGTCGCCCGTGAACACGCCCGCGCCCGGATCGAGCGTGACCGTGAACAGTCCGTTGCTCACGGCAACCGGCGAATTCGTCAACGGCCCCGCGACGATGCCCGGCCCGCCCGCCGAGTCGTAAATCGTAAATCGCAAATCGTAAATGCCGTTGGCGGGAGTTGAGCCATCATTGAGGCGGCCTTGATAAGTGAAGGCCGTGCCCTGGGCGAGGCAGGTTGAGAGTTGAGGGATGAGGGTTGAGAGCAGAACCAAGGCTGCTGCGATTCTGGATTTGGATCGGGTGTTCATAATGTTTTGTTGGGATTAAGTCTGAGGAGCGAGATCAAGGCTTGAACAGCCGGTAGAACCGATTCCCGGTGGGCGGATTGACGATGAGGGTTTTCGTCGTGCCGTCGTCCTGGAGGGTGTCGGTGACGTTGCTCCAGTTCACGCTGGCGACGCTGTTGGTGTTTTGCTGCAACACCCAGCCCGTAGAAGGTGACGGCCACCACACGGCCACGGTGTTGGTGGTGGTGCGCGCGATCGTGAGTGTTGGTGCGCCGGGAGTCTGCACGGCTTGGATGGCCCAGAAACCGCCTTGCAGGGTGTAGTTGCCACCGACCATCAGTGCGCCGGCATCCGGCTGGCCGATGGTGCCGGTGACGGAATAAACGCCACCCGTGCTCGTCCCGCCGCCGCCGTCAATCGTGTACCAGTTGATTGAGAATTGAGCGAGGCAGGTTGAAGGTTGAAAGATGACGGTGGAGAGCCAGAGGAGAAGGCCGAAACGAAGAAACGGAGAGACAGAGAAACGGCGCGCGGGCCATCTGATCGGGCCGCCGTTTCGCCGGTTTGCCAAGTCGCCGTTTCCTGTTGGGTTCTTTGGATTTCGCGGTTCGGAATTCGGAGGTTTCATAGTGGTTGTTGGGTTCAAGGTTTGCCGATGGTGACCCATCCGGAGCGGGTGGCACGCAGCGTTACGGGTTTGGAGATTGTGAATTGTTCGTCGTAATTTCCGGGGCGGATCATGACTATGTTGCCGCTCGTTGCCGTCGCAGCGGTGACGCCCGTCTGCACCAGACGATAGGGATTGGTACTATATCCATCGTTGCCGCCTTGAGCGTTGTTCCGGTCCACAAAGTACGTCACTCCGGTCATTTCCGAGGCCAGGTAACGACGCGCGATGTCGGCCCAACGATCGAGTTGCCCCTCGGTCAAGTCGAAGTCGAGATCATTGTCGCAGTGATAACTCATGATGTTATTGGTGGCGACCCGCAAGACGGCGGCGGACCACCCCAACTGAGCAGCCCGGGCCAAAGTGTTGTTGAACTTGCAACTGCACCAATCCGGGACTCCAGGTTGTTCACAAACTGTCGGATCAGCGTCAACCACTGTGTCAGCGACGCGGTCATCGGCCCAGGTGTGGATCAGCCCCATGTGGTGTCCAAACTCATGCGCGACGATGCTCAGTTCACTTCCGGGCGCACCTTGGACTCCTGCGCAAAAGACAGCGATGCGACCGTTCATCGTATTGTAGGGCGCATAGTTGGCTAGCGCGTCCTCGGGGTTGGAAGCCCAGCCGGCACACCACTCATTGCCCGCAGGGCCCAGGTTGCGGTTGACGATATAGACATTCAGGGCGTCAGCTCGCCATCCGGTTTGAGCGGCGTTGGTGCGGATGGAGTACTCAAACGGAACCGCCTCGCTTTGATCGAGGTTGTAGTACTGGGAGTAACCGTTCACCGAGCCGTCGAAACTGGGATATTGGTAACGGAAACCGCGCCCGAAACGCGCATTGCCTGCATTGGCGGTGTCAATGGCCTGACGCCACTGGTTGGAGGTGGTATAGCCACCGGTGGGAGGCTGGCTTGAGCCATTGAGGATGAACTTGGTCGAGACACGTATTTCAATGTATTGGGCCTGGCTGCTCAGGGTAGCCGCAAGCAGCAACAAGACCAGAACCGGGAGATAAACTCCGTTCACTGCTCGACTGGTTGGCGATTTCATAAGGAAGGTGCGATTGCAGAATCATTGAAGGGTGACCAGCACGAGCACCAAGCCCGTGCCCTCTTTCAAACTCGTCATGGCTTTGCCGAGGATGGCGCCCTGGGCGCGGGCGTGGTCGGTGACTTTCATCGCATGGCCGGGCTGGGCGGAAGTCGTCAGCAAATCGCCGGGTTTGATCGGGCCATTGCTCGTGTCGGCCTGAACATACACCCGACCGGTCAGAGCCACCTGTTGATCGCCCTCGACGCGCCCCTTCTGCTGGAGACTCAAGCCCGGACTGACGCCACCCGCGCCGCTGATGACGCCCGCCACGCGCCGGTCATAGGGTTCGGTACTGAGTTTCAATTGACCGGGGTGGGCTTCGTCAATCACCACCACGGACCCTTCTGCGAGATTCGCCTCCGACATTCTGAACGGCTCGGCAATGTCCGCGCCGCCGGTGATGGTGAGTACTTTCACAAACAACGTGCCGTTGGTGTTCAGCGACATCACATCGCCGTTGCCGTCGGCATAAAAGCGCAATGAGTTCTCCCCACCCAAGGCAAAATCCCAAAAAGGTTTCGTGCCGGTCTGCAACCGCAACCGCACCCAGCCCGTGTCTGACGGGTCCCTTAACCTCAATTGTGCCTTGTTGAAGGGGGAAGCGTAGTTGATGTTTACGGCGCCGGAGAAACTGCCGGCAAGGCCGTTGGCGCTGGTTCCGTAGATGGCGGTGCCGTTGGCGCTCGATCCAAAAACCGCCGTACCAAACGACGAATCGCACGTACCCCGGATCGCTGTGGGCAGAGGAATACCGAGGTAGTGTGTGAGCACATTCAAACCGACCTCAGAATCGGCCGAGGTGACGTCCAATTGCCCCCGGTTGTCCAGGTGCATGCGCTCGGCGCCCGCGGTACGAAAGCTGAAGGCGTCCGTACCCAAATAGCCAATCTGGCCGGGATACGTGCTGGCCGCGTTGTTGAAGTTGATCGCACCCAGATAAATGGGTGAGGCGGTGTTGTTCCGCAACTCGAGCACCGAGCCGAAGACGTTGGCCGTAGAATCGAGCCGCGCCACACTCTGTCCGGCGGAAAGATGCAGAGGCCAGGTCGGGCTGGCGGTCCCGATGCCCACGCGGTTGTTGATAGGGTCAATGGCGAGCGTGCTCGTGTCCAGCGTGAGGGTGGAGCTCAACGCCCAGTTGCCACCGGAAGGCAGCGACGCAGTGGCCAGCGCACCGGAAAGATTGCCGGAGAGAATCGCATACGGAGCAGCCGTTAATGCCTGTCGTGGCGTTAGCGTGGTGTACGCCCCGCCGCCGTTCGTGCGCACGACGAGTTGCAACCAGCGGGCTTCGCCATTGAACGGACCAGCGCCGAAATCCAGCGACAGAGTCAGCAGGCCATTGGTCACGGCCACATTGCTGAACTCCAGCGTCCCGCCAATCTGGGCATCACCGGGCTGCCCGGCGATGGCGCGGTTGTAAAGCTGGGCACGGATGTCGTAGGAGCCGCTGGCAGGGTTGGTACCATCGGTGAGGCGGCCCTGGTAGGTGAACACGGATCCTTGAGCGAGCAAGCCGGAAGCGGAAAGGCTCAAGGCTAAACCCAGCGCGAGGCTGGCGTAGTGGAGGCAGTATTTGATTTTCATGATTTTCACGGATTACGTGATTTTGGGTGGGTTGAAATCGCGGATCGCAATTTGCAGGTGGAACTGGAGGAGTTATAGCAACAATCGTGAAGATGTTCAATCAAAAATTGAGAAAATGCGGGGTCATTCACGGTGTCCGACTCCCGGGCTATGGAGCAATTCGACCCCGGAATTCGGGCGCGGAGCGAGACTCGGCACCGCAGCGAAGACGTGGGGAAATGATCGCCAGGCACACATTACAGTCTCCTGTCAGTCATCCCCCCGGCCGTCTTGGTTTTGAACACGAGCCGTCCTGACGAAAGTGGCGATTCCAAATTATCCGCCGGGGTTTTGGAGCGCGCCGGCACAACGCACCGGCAGCGGCACATTCAAGGGTGGACGGCGCTGGTAATGGAACTCGAAACTGATCCCAGTGGCGGGCGGATAAAAATTCCTGCCGGACCGTTGATCCGGGACACCAACGACAGCAGTCTGGGCTCTTTCGCTCCCGTTTCGGTTCCGGGCCGGCGATCAATCGCCGATGGAGCGATTATCCTCAGGAGCGCCCACACTGGCTGCAGGCGCCCGCAATGGCCGGCCGCCACGATCCCGATGTTTCACTGGTGCAGCGGCTCGAGCGTCAAGGGATCGCGGAGCGGGCGGTCATGAATTGTCCCCAAGGACTCCAGTTTCACGGCGTGGTTGGGATGGCCTTTGAGGATCTCCGCCTTGTCGCCGACAATGAGAATGACGAGGCGATCCGGAGTGAGATACTGTTGCGCCACCCGCTGCACGTCGGCCTTGGTCACCGCGCGAACTTTCGCGGCGACGTGTTGCCAGAAATCCGGATCGGTTTGATAGCGACCCGTAAATTCCTCGCCGGCCAACATGCCTACGATCTGACTTTTGGAGGCAAAACTGCGCGGTAGCCGGTCAATGAAGCCACTCTTGGCGTTCTCCAGTTCTTCCGTGCTCACCGGTTCAGCCGCCATGCGTTTCATTTCCTCGATGATGAGAGAGAGCGCATACGCCACGGTGCGGGATTTGGACTGGAAACTCGCGCGAAAGCAGGATGGAAAATACACGCCGCCGGGAAACGAGGAGCCCACGGCGTAGGCCAGGCCTTCATCGGAACGCACACGGTTCACAATACGCGCCGTGAACCCGCCACCGCCAAAAATCTCGTTCATGATGAGAATCGGGAAATAATCCGGGTTGTCCCGCATGATGCCCGGCAACAACAGGGTGACCCGGCCCTGGTTCACGTCCTTGTCCATCAGATAAATGCCCGCCGGGGCCATGGTGACTGCCTGCGGAATGGGCGGTGGCGGAGCATCCGTCCAGGGCCAGTGGGCAAAGAGCTGTTCGAGTTTGGTCACCAGGGTGGCCCGATCGAAGTCGCCACTGGCGGCCACCACAAAATTGGAGGGAAAAAACCAGCGCCGGTGGAAGGCGAGCAAGTCCTCGCGGGTGACGGAGGCCAGGGAGGCGGCGGTGGCGTTGCGATTGTCCCAGAATTGCTCACCGTAGGCGAGATAGCCGGTCTCCAGGCGTTCGATGTTCGCGGATTCGTCGTTGCGCTGTTTCATCGTCTGCAACGATTGTTGTTTGTAAAGCGCCAGCCGATCTTCCTGAAACCGTGGCTGCGTCAGCACTTCCCGCAAAATTGCCAGTCCCTCGTCCAGGTCTTTGGACAGCAGGTTCAAGGTGACGCTGCCTTGCGCCCCGCCCATGCTGGAGGAGAGGTTTGCCGCCAAAAAGGCCAGCCGCTCGTCCAGCTCCTGGGCGGTGCGGTGGGCGGTGCCGGCGCGCGTCAGCAGCTGGCCGCACAGATCGGTCAAACCCTCCTTGCCCGGCGGTTCAACCCAGTCCCCGGTGTGGACTGACAAGGTAATGGTAACCAGCGGCAGCTCGCGGTCTTCCGCCACGTAAGCCACAGGGCCGCTCGTCAGCGGGACGCGATAGGTCGCCGCGTGCGGCGGTTGAAAATGAAAGGGCGGAAACTGCAACGCTTCCGGCCGGGCCGGAATCGCCGGATAGGACTTGATGTAATTGACTTCCGGGCCGGTGGCGATGGCGCGAGGGCCCGAGTGCGGAGGCTGGGTGCGGCATCCTGCCAGCAACACCACCGCCAGGGCGACGGGCGCCAAATCAAACGCGGTTTTCATGACTTCGATTTCCTGCGAGCTTCCGGCTTGCGCACGTAAGTGGCCACGGCGCGATTTTCCGGCGTGAAATAAGTTTGGACGACCCGTTGCACATCCGCCGCCGTCACGGCCTGATACTTGGCGGCGGCGTCATTGATCTCATGCCAGTTGCCCAGCCCGTCGTATTGTAACAACTGCATCAAGATGGCGAGGTTGGAGGACAGCTTGCGATATTCGGCGGCGGCAAAGTTGTTTTTCACTTTTTGCAGCTCCTCGGCGGACACCTCCTCCCGGGCGAGCCGATCCAGTTCCGCGTAGATGGCCGCCTCGACTTCCGCCGGGGTACGCCCGTCCTTGGCTTCGCCGCCAATGTTGAACAGTCCCGCCCATTTCTGCGCGCCCTGCCAGGCCCAGGTTTCGGTGGCAATGTCATTGGTCAACACCAACCCCTTGTACAAACGTCCGGTGCGGGTGGAAAGAATTTGGGCAAGGATGGCGAGCGGATAGGAATCCTTGTGTCCGAACGGCACGGTGTGCCAGAGGATGTCCACCTGGGGATTGGCCTCGGCCTCCGCGTCCATGCGTTTTTCGGCGGGTTGTTTGACTTCCAAGGTCACCACATCCGGCGCGTCCTGCGCCCCGCGTGGAATCCGGGAGAAATACTTTTCCGCCAGCGCCGCCGCGGGTCCGGCCTGGAAATCCCCCACCAACACCAGGGTGATGTTTTGCGGGGCGTAATAGGTGGCGTAAAAGTCGTCCGCCTGGGCTTTGGAAATGGCCGGAATGTCCGAAGGCCAGCCGACCGTCGGCCAGCCGTAGGGGTGCGACTCCCAAAACATCGAGTTGAAAGTTTCCGCAAATTTACCCAGCGGCGTGGCTTCCGTGCGCATCCGCCGCTCCTCAAACACCACGTCGCGTTCAGCATAAAACTCCCGGAACACCGGCCGCAGGATGCGCTCGGATTCCATCCACATCCAGAGTTCCAATTTGTTCGCCGGCACGCTGATGAAGTAGGCGGTCATGTCGTCCGAGGTGAACGCATTCATGCCGGCACCGCCCGCGCGATTGTAAATGCGATCAAATTCATTCTTCACCAGGATTTTGCGCTGTTCCGCGATCAATTCATTAAACTGCTGTTCCAATTCCCGGTACCGCGCGGTCCGGTTCTCCGGTTTGAACACGTCATCAATCGTCCCCGCCCGATACGCAGCGCGCATCCTGGCTTCCTCGATCCGCATCTGGTCGCGCAGCGCTTCCTGCGCGGCGATGATTTCCACGTCCCGGGCAAAGTCCAGCGTGCCGATGGTCGGTGTGCCCTTGAACATCATGTGTTCGAACAGGTGCGCGATGCCGGTGATGCCCGGGCGCTCGTTGGCACTGCCGACGTGCGCCACCCATCCTCCGGCGATGGAAGGATCGTCGTGCCGCTCGACCAACAGCAGACGCATGCCGTTGGGGAGGGTTTTCTCAATGACCGGAACACGCTGGGCGGGGAGCGAAACGCAACCCACCCCCAGCACCAGTCCCGCCATCCTTAGGATAAATTTCAGGCGCATGGCTCACTTTCGTTACGCCAACCCTCGCGGGTTGAATTGTCGCAACGACGAATATTCCGGCGCCGCCGGCAAAAAGCCAATGCCAGAATGCGCAGCCCCGCGCGGTGATTCAACCTACCGGCGCCACCGCCGCAACAGCAGGTGCAGGACATCATGGGCGGCGGGGACCTTCGCGGACAACGCCAGCAACCAATAAGCCGCGCCAGCGGCGGCAATCGGCAACAGCACCCCCCCCAGCCGCGCGGTCAACACCTGATGCCCGTGCGCGTCATCCCACCAGCGAAACACACCGTGGGCCAGCAGGCCGGAGAGCACGGCGGCGGCAAGCAGCAGGCTCACATGGCGATTAAGCCCCACCAGGTCCAGCCGCGCCAGTCTGCGGCGCAGCGCATACAGGAGCAGTCCGGCATTGAGGATCGCACTGCCCGTGTTGGCGACGGCCAGTCCGGCTTCCCGAAACGGATGCACCAGCACCACCGCCAGCCCAAGATTCAGCACCAGGCAAAACACACTGACCTGCATCGGTGTCTTGATGTCGTTGAGCGCAAAAAACGCGCGGGCCAGAATGTTGTTCATCGAGAACAACACCAATCCGGGCGCAAAACATTGCAGCGTCAACGCCACCCGCCGGGTGGCGTCCGGCCCGAATTTGCCGTGTTCAAACAACAGCCGCACGATGGGCTCGGCCAGCGCGAACGCCACGGCGGCTGCGATCAGGTTGCTGAACGAAAGGTAATTCAGGCCCTGGTTGAGCGTGGCCCGGAACTCCGGATATTTCCTGGCGGCCGCCAATCCCGACAAGGTGGGCAACAGGAAGGTGGCGAGGGAAATGCCGAAGACCCCCTGCGGAAATTCCATCAGACGCACGGCCACATCAAACGTGGCGTTGATGGTTTTGGTGGGGTCCACAAAAAACACATAGGTCTGCGTCACCAGCACATTGATTTGAAAGGCCGCGACGCCGATCGAACCCGGGATCATTTTTTTTACGACCGCGCGCACCGTGGAATCCTGCCAGGGCGGCACCCAGCGCAGCCGATAGCCTTCGTGATGCAGGCTCGGAAGTTGAAAAACCATTTGCACCAACCCGGCAATCAACACCCCCACGGCGAGGCCGAAAATACGTTGCTCCAGTGGCCAGTTCTTGAACGGCTGGAGGTAGGTGGCCAGCACGCTGGAAATCATGACCGCATTCAACATGACCGAGCCGAGGGCCGGCACAAAAAAATGACCGCGGGCGTTGGCCATGCCGATGAACACGGCCGCCAGACAAACCAGCAGCATGTAAGGAAACATCAAGCGCAACAACTGCAACATGAGCGTGGTCTCCGCGCTGAATCGGCCAAGCCACAAGGCGCCCGAAAGCCCCAGGACCACCAGCACGCAAACGCCGCCGGCGGCCGCGCACAACGCGGAGATCACGGCATTGGCGGCCCGCCACATTTCCGCATCGCCCTCCTGCACCTCCTTGTGCTTGAAGATGGGAATAAAGGCCGCAGTCAACGCCCCTTCACCCAGCAAACGGCGGAAAAGATTCGGAATCATGAACGCCAGCTTGAAGGCGCTGGCCACCGGACCCGTGCCCATGAACGACGCGTAAACCACCTCCCGGACCAGGCCCAGGACGCGACTGGTCATGGTCGCGGCGGCCATGGCGCCGGAGGATTTCAACATCTGCGACATCGGCGGCGAGTCTAAGGAGCGGCATTCCCCTGCCAAAGCGGAAAGTGGCGCACGGGGAAATTGATGAGAGAAAATCCCCCTCCACCCGGTTGGCGAAACGCGGCGCCGTCAGCCCAGCCGCCTCCGGAATTCCGCGCAGGCGCGCGTGACATCGGGTGCATTGAGAATCGCGGAAACCACGCAGATGCGCGTCGCCCCCGCGGCGAGCACGGCGTCGAGCGTCGTCCCATTCACGCCTCCGATGGCGAACCATGGCCCTTTCAAGTTTGCTTTGGCCCAGCGGACATATTCCAGCGTGACCGGTTTGGCCGTGGGCTTGGTGTTCGTCGCGAAGACGGGACCGATGGCCAGGTAATCGGCTCCGGCGGCCAGCGCGCGTTCGGCTTGCGCGGGGGCGTGCGAACTCAGGCCGAGTGGAATCCGCTCCCTTCCTTTGGCCAGTTGCGTCACATGCGTATAACCTGCCCCGAAAAAATCCTCCTGTCCCAAGTGACAAAACTCCGCGCCAACCTCCTGCGCAATATCCAGATGATCATTGATCACCAGGCCAACGTTGGCGCGGCGGGTCACGGGCAGGATTGCCTCGGCCATGCGCCGGATCTCGTCGGGGCGGGAGGTTTTGGCCCGCAGTTGAATCAGGTCTGCCCCCCCGTCACAAAGGTGTTGCGCCACCCGTTCGGGAGCGCGCCCGCGCAGGTAGGCGGTATCCACAAAAGTGTAGAGTTTACAATCCGCAAGCGGTTTCATCATTCACCCACATTGGCGGCCGCACGAGCGGCGCGGAGGAACGCTGGTCCCGGAGCGCCCGGCGGCAACCGCGGCCAACATTATGTGGCGCTGGTTTCAGGGACGGCCGGGGTTGCCGGGGAGGGAGCTCCTTGCAATTCTCCGGGGGCCACCGTGGCCAGCCCGGCTTCCGCAGTCACCGGCGCCTCGGGTTTCTCGATGGGAATCCGCCGCAGCTCGTCCGCCGCCGGCAGCCCTTCGAGACTGGCCAGTCCCAGATATTCGAGGAAGGCCGGGGTGGTGCGATACAACGCGGGGCGGCCAATGACTTCCGCCCGGCCGCTCTGCTCCACCAGGCCGCGCTCCAGGAGCGTTTGCATGGTGCCGTCCACGCTGACGCCGCGAATCTGCTCGATGTCGGCGCGCGTCATCGGTTGGCGGTAGGCCACAATCGCCAACGTCTCCAAAGCGGCTGCGGACAGACGCGGCGGGCGCACCCGGACGCCCAGCAATATTTTCAGCCACGGCGCAAAGGCCGGCTGGACGACAAATTGCCATGCCCCCGCCACACAGCGCAGCTGATAACTGCGCGCGGCGGTTTCATGTTCCAGCTGCAGGCTTTCCAGCGCCGCAACCACTTCGGGTTCCCTGACCTTGCGCAAGCTTTTGGCGCAGGCGTCTGCGTTCTCCTCGCCGGCGGTTTTGACCAGCACCTCGCGCAGTTCCGCCGGCGTCAACGGCTTTTGGGCCGTGAAGAGAAGGGCTTCGAGAATAAATTTCAACTCCATGCGATTGGCTTCCGATTGCGGTTGAACCGTCATGACCCGGCAGGCTCCGGAGCGGCGACGGGTGCCGGGACCCCGCTGTCGCTCCCGGTCGGGGTTTCCATTTCCACCGGCGCGGCGGTGGCGGCCGGCGGTTGATTGGTCACCCGGCGGCAAATGGTGATTTCCCCGAAGTCCTCAGCCTGTTGACAAACCAGCTGTTTGAGCCGGATCAATTCCAGCAGGGCCAGAAAGGTGCAGACCACTTCACCTCGGCTGCCGGCGGCCGCAAACAATTCGGAAAAGCGCACCTGCGGTTGTGTGCCCATCAGATTCACGATCTGTTCGATCTTCTCGCTGACCGACCATTTGTCCTCGTAAATTTCGCGCGGATTATCCCGTTGCTCGAACCGCTTGAGCACCGCATTGACCGCATTTAACAGATCAAAGACGCTTACCTCGGTTCTGGCCGGTGCGGATTCCGCGGTCCACAAGGAGGCAAGCGGCTCACGTGGATAAATTTCAGCCTGGCAGGCTTCCAATTGCTGCAGTCCGGCCGCGGCATCCTTGAATTTTTTATATTCCACCAACTGCCGGATCAGTTCCCAACGCGGATCGTCGCCTTCGTCTTCCTCCTCCATCTGCGTCTGCTGATCCACCGGCAGCAATTCCCGGCTTTTGATGTACATCAGCGTCGCCGCCATGACGAGGAACTCCCCGGCAATCTCCAGATCGAACTCCCGCATCATTTCGATGTATTCAATGAACTGCCCCGCAAGCCTGGTCAGATTGACAGCGTAGATGTCCACCTCCTCCTTCTTGATCAGATACAGAAGCAGATCCAAAGGACCTTCAAAGACCTCAAATTTTACTGTATATTCGGCCATGCTCGCGGCGGACGACTTCGCGCCGGCAATTGAATTGTAAATTCTGCAGCCGGCTTGGCAATGATTGAACGAGGCCCGCAGAGAAACCGCAGCGGCCAGCTCGCCTGGGGTCTGGAAATTTTGAAAGCCTGAGGTTGCGCTCCGCCGGGAAACCACTGGAAACCGTGTTGCCCGAAGGCGGAGTAAAACGGTTGGGGAAAGGTATAAAAAAACCGGGCCAAACGATCAGGGGGTGACCGAGAGGCCCGGGGAATTTTCGAATGGTGCTTCAGTAGGTATCCGGAGACATCCGAAATCCGCCTGCACCGAGCGAATTACGGAAATTCTAAATTTTCTTCAAAGAGCGATGCAGGCCGCGTTCGCGCTGCTCTGCTTAGTGCCCTAAGTAAAACACAACCCGTACTGCTTGTCAAACATTCCGCAAAAAATGAGTTGGCCTTTGAGATGCTAGAAGTTCTACTTCTAGCAAGCCCACCAATTTCCCAATTCTCCTGCTTCCGTAGCGGGAGTGCAACCGTGGTTGTAAAATACTATCTACAAATTACTTACAAACGAAATTCCCAAAAAAGATCAGTGCGCTTGCTGAACCTCCCGCAATTTTGTCCTGACAGATCTCCGCCAAGACGTCGCGACAGCTCTGACTCGCTTATCAAAAAATTTTTCTCAACTATTTCCACATGGAACTCCGAGAATTTGCTGAACGTGTTCTGTTTTCCCGCTCGTTGGAAGAAAAGCTCCAGCCACCGGTGGACATCACCGATGAACACCCCGGCAAGGCCATGTCGGCCCCGGCCGCTCCCGGACGCCCTCGCGAGCTGATCTTCAAACCCACCGGAGCCGCACGCGGCGCGTTCCCGGGTACCCGACACCTGGAAGCCCCGGCGGAACGGGGCCGGCTGCTGCATTTTTTTGGGAATCACGAATTACTCGCCACCGAATTGATGGCGCTCGTGCTGTTGAAATTTCCTGCCGCTCCCGCCGCTTTTCGCCGCGGGGTGCTGAAGACCTTGCAAGACGAACAGGACCACACGCGACTTTACGTGGCACGCATGCGCGCCAACGGCGTCGAATTTGGTTCGCTGCCGGTAAGTGGTTATTTCTGGCGGGCGATCGCAGCCATGGAAAGCCCCATGGACTACGTTGCTGGATTGAGTCTCACGTTTGAACAGGCCAATCTGGATTTTGCCCGGCACTTTTCCGCATGTTTCGCTCAAATCGGGGATGCTGATTCGGCGGGATTGCTGCAAAAAATTTATCACGATGAAATTGGGCACGTGGCCTACGGACTGAAATGGTTTCGTCGCTGGAAAAATCCAAACGAGAGTGATTGGGACGCCTTTTGCCGGCAATTGAAGTTCCCGCTCTCCCCCGCCCGCGCCAAAGGATTTTCAGTCAATATTCCGGGCCGCAAAGCCGCGGGTTTCACGCCGGATTTCATCGCAAATCTCGACATTTACACACAATCCAAGGGACGTACGCCAACCGTTTTCCTTTTCAATCCGTTGGTGGAAGCCCGCCTGGCCGCCGGGAAATCTTTTTCCCCCAACCAGCATCAGGTCCGCCTGCAACGCGATCTCACCACCCTGCCAATGTTTTTATGCCGGCAGGACGACATTGTCTTGGTGGAACGCACCCCTTCGAGGTCATTCCTTAACCGGCTAAAGACGGCCAAGTTCATTCTGCCGGAGCTGGTCGAATCCCCTGCGTGCTTGACCCGGCGCAAGCTGGGAGGATTGCGGCCCTGGGGTTGGGGTCCGGACAGCTGGCAATTGTTGCATCCGTTATGTTCCAATCTCACCGGCCCCGTGAAATCGCCGCGGCCAGGAATCCACTCCACACCAGTCGAGTTGTTCAGCAAGGCTTGGAGCGCTGATTTTCTGCGGCGTTTTTTGCGCGTTCTGCCTTCAGCGGCGGCCGGTCGCCATCAGCGCTTTGCCGCAGCCAATGACGTGTTTTGTCCCGAAGCCGTGGTTGGCGTCCCGGCTGATTCCCTGCAGGCGGCGCTGGCAGCCATCGCCGCGTTTCGGCGCAAGGGGTTTGCCTCCCTGGTCATAAAGGAAACCCTTGGGGCCGCCGGCGGTCAGGCCGTGCGATTATTTGAACCCGGGTTGCCCGACCGCCCCAGGCGCTGGTTGGAAGGGCTTTTCGCCAGCCACCGTCGGGTGGTAATTGAACCGTGGCTGCAGCGGATCGTGGATTTTTCCATCCAACTGGAGATGACCGCGACCGGGCTCAAACTATGCGGCTATACGGGTTTAGTGAATGATGTGCGCGGCCAATACCGGGCCAATTGGGCGGAACCCAATTATCGAAGGTCCTTTCCGGTACGGGTCTTAAGCGCACTCGGGCTGACTCCCCAAGTGGGCGACGCACTCCGGCAACTTTATGATGAACTTTTTGTCAAACTCGGCAGGGCCCTTGACGGGTTTGCCTATCGGGGACCGATCGGCATTGACGCCCTGGTGTACGCCGGCGCGTCTGGCGCCCCAAGGCTCAAGCCGGTGGTGGAAATCAATCCACGTTACACGATGGGTCGGGTGTTGGTGGAACTGATGCATCGGGTCCATCCGGGCAGCTGCGGCCGGCTCGAGTTGCTGAATTGTCGTTCTGTTCGCCGTCAGGGCTTCCCCGGCTTCGGCCATTACGTCAACCAGCAACAACAGAGGTTTCCGTTGCTCTGCGAGGGCAACCCGGAACCACGCTTGCGCAGCGGGTTCATTCCTTTGAACGATCCGGAGCAGGCCCAGGAATTCCTCGCGGTGTTTCATGTTTTCCGCGATCGGACGGCCTTCTTTGCAACACCGGCAGGCCCTCCTTGAAATACACCGCGCGCCGCACCCGCCGCTTTCGTCCGCCCACCGGACCCAAAATCAACCCAGCCGCATGGGCATCACCACATACAAAAACGGACCGTTGATCTTGATCACGCCCGGACTCAGCTCGTCCACCAGTTCGATGAACACCTCCTCGTTGGGCAGGGCGTTCAGCGCCTCAATCATGTACTTTGGATTGAACGCAATGGCGAGGTCCCGACCTTTGTAGTTGATTGCCAGACTTTCGCGGGCTTCCCCGATTTCCGGACTGTTTGCAGTGATGGCGAGGTTGTTTTTGCCGAACGTCAACTTGACCGAGTTTGTCTTGTCGCTGGTCATGATTTCCGCCCGCTTCAGCGCGTGCAGAAACTCCTCCCGCGGCAGGCTGATGCGTTCCTTCGCCTCGGAGGGAATCACCTGCCGGTAATTGGGGTAGTTTCCCTCGATTAATTTCGTAACGATCACCACGGACGACGCATTTTCATCCGCCAGACTGAATTCCGCCTGGTTCTCCGTGTATTTGATGGTGACTTCGCCCTTGTCCTGGAGCAGGCGATTCAGTTCATTCACGGCCTTGGCGGGAATGATAAATTCCCCCTGGCTTTTTTCCGAAAAATCCACTTCCTCATCCGTCAGGGCCAGGCGACGGCCATCCGTCGCGACGACCGTCATTTTGTGCTCTTTACAACTGATGAAAATTCCATTCAAAACGTAGCGCGCCTCGTCCACGGACATGGCAAAGGAGGTCTTTTTCAGCATTCCTTTCAACGCCTTCTGTTCCACCTGCACACTCTTGTCATCGGTGAAATTCCGCAGCGGGGGAAACTCCTCGGGTGGCAGCCCGTGAATGCGATAAAAGGAGGAGCCGCAGCTGATGCTGCTAACATTTTTGTCGTCCACCGTGAGCTCGATTTCTGCGCCGTTGAGTTCGCGGGCAATGCTGAACAGTTTTTTGACGGGCAGCGTGGTGCTGCCGGCCTTGGTCACATTCGCCTCGACGCAGCAGGAGACCGTGACATCCAGATCCGTGGCGATGAATTTCACCCCTTTGCCTTCGGCTTGCATCAACACGTTGGAGAGCACCGGCAGGGTTGTACGTGCACTCACCACGTTTTGTACCGCCTGCAATCCGTTGAGGAGTTGCTCCTTGCTGATGGTCAGATTCATGCGCTCTATAAATAAATTATTTTCTGCAAAAACGTATTATTATTAAAGCCGGTGAACAACTCTAATAAGCCGCAAACCGCGCGTGACGAAGCGGTCCTTTCGAGAAATGAAATCGTAAATAAAATCCTGACGCCAGACTAAAAAGAACAAGTTATTCAGGTTGTTCACCGGGCCGGCCGGTCCGGTCCGGGTTGTTCAGAAACTATTGGCCGGTTGTTGCCCGCTGCAAAATTGCCGGCAACCTGGCAATGACCGTTTCCACCTCCGCGGCGGTGGAGTCGCGCCCGAGTGAAAAGCGGATCAACGAATTGGCCAGTGTTTGGTCCAGGCCCAGCGCGGCGACCACGTGGGAAGGAGTCAACGAGCCGGCGGAACAGGCTGATCCGCTGCTGGCGCAAATACCTTCCAAATCCAGGCAGGCCATCAGTGCGATGTTGTCAGTTCCCGACATCACAAAAGCGGCCGTATTCGCCAGGCGTTCCTGGCGTGACCCGACAAATTGCAGGCCCGCGATGGTGCTGCCGGCTGTGATGAGTCGTTCGGTCAGGGGCGCCAGCCGGGTGCGGTCAAAAACCGGCCGGACCACAAAATTTTCCATGGCGGTCACCAGACCGGCGATGGCGGGAAGATTTTCAGTTCCGGCACGTCGTTCATGCTCCTGACCACCGCCAAAAAGGATGGGTTCCGGATGGAGCGGCGAGCGGATGAAAAGCAGGCCCGCGCCTTTGGGACCGTGGAACTTATGGGCGCAGACCGAAACCAAATCGGCGTTGAACTGGGCCACGTTTTCCACCGGTTCCTTGCCAAACCATTGCGCCGCATCGGTATGAAACAGCACGCCGTGCTGCCGACAAATCTCCCCCAGCGCGGCGACGGGCTGGATTGTGCCAATTTCATTGTTTGCGGCCATGATCGAAACCAGGGTGGTGTCCGGTCGCAGCGCTGCGGCGAGTGATTCCGGGGCGACCCGGCCGGTGCGATCCACGGGCAGGCGGGTGACGACAAAATTTTCGCGCCGTTCCAAATAATCGAAACAACGAAGCACCGCGTGATGTTCGATGGTCGAAGTAATCAGGTGTTTGCCTTGGCCGGCCCGACACCGGGCCGTGCCGAGGATCGCGAGGTTGTTCGATTCCGTGCCGCCACTGGTAAAGATGATTTCGCTCGGTTTGGCGCGCAGCAGGTTCGCCGCGCGATCACGCCAGTCATCCAGGGCGGCCCGGGCGTTCTGTCCAATCCGATGCACGCTCGAGGGATTGCCCCAAATTTCATCGAAGCAAGGCATCATGGCCGCACGGACCACCGGATCCAGCGGCGTCGTGGCATTGTAATCGAAATAAATCGTGGCTGGCATGGGGCAAACACAAGCGGGAATCCGCTTTCCATCGGCAGCACCATAGACGAAAGCCGTGTCGGCACAAGGTCCGAAGAAATCAGCTTCGCTTGTGGCTTGGAATTTGACGCCAGTCCCCATAGCCTGCTGCCATGTTCGCGGCGGCAGATCTTTTCGACCTCACCCAGACCCGGCACGGGGCGCTCTTTGCGGACTGTACTTACGCTTGGGAAGCGCTCCGCAACATCGGCGCCTATCTCGAAGCCAGGCTGCAAACCCTGGCCCGCGAACCGGCCGGAGGCGGCCGCTGGCTGGGGGAGAACATCTTCATCGGGGCCGGAACAGTGGTGGAAGCCGGCGCGGTCATCAAGGGGCCGGCCCTGATTGGGAGTCATTGTCAAATCCGCCACAACGCTTATGTGCGCGAAAATGTTCTGGTGGGTGACGATTGTGTGGTGGGAAATGCTTGTGAATTGAAAAACGTCTTGTTGTTCAATGGCTGTCAGGTGCCGCACTTCAACTACGTGGGCGATTCCATCCTGGGGGCCCGGGCGCATTTGGGGGCGGGGGTCATTGCTTCCAACCTGCGCACTTTTCCCGGGAATGTCACCGTGGAGTTGAACGGCGTGCCGTTCGATACGGGGCTGCGCAAATTTGGCGCGCTGATCGGCGATCGGGCGGAGATCGGTTGCAACAGCGTCTTGAATCCCGGCAGCATCGTTGGCCGCGGGGCCACCATCTATCCCGGGGTCAACTGGCGCGGATTTCTGCCCGCCAACAATATCGCCAAAAATAAAGCCGCGATTGAAGTGGTGGTGCGGCGGCCGCGCGCGACGTAACCCTCTGCCCGCCCGCAAGCCAAGTTTAGCGTAGCCGGAACCCTCCGTTGAAGGCAACTTCGGCGGCGACCACGATAAAAAACACCGCACTGATCACGGCATTCAAGCGAAAGAACGCCACGTTGATCCAATGCATACTGCGCCGTCGCGCAATCCAGTGTTCCAGCACCAGGCAGCCCGCAATGATCATCCAGCCGATGAGATAGGCGACGCGGAAGCGACACAACAGGCCGAACGCAAACAACAGGCCGCACATGACCATGTGGGCGAGGAACGCGCCGGCGAGCGCGTTCTGCGGCCCCCACGCCACCACCAGCGAATGCAGTCCGGCAGCCTTGTCGAACTCGTAATCCTGCAGGGCATAAATGATGTCAAAACCAAAGAGCCAGAGCACCACCGCGCTGGACAAAACCAGCAACTGGATGATTTCCAGCGGCCGCATCTCCATGCCGCGCACGGCCAGCCAGGCGCCCACCGGCGCCAGCGCCAGTGCGAGACCGAGAAAAACATGCGTGTAATCCGTAAAGCGCTTGGTCAGCGAGTAAAAGCAGATCACCAGCAGGGCCACCGGCGAGAGCCAGAAACATAACGGGTTCAGCAGGTAACTGGCGGCCACCAGCCCCAGCGCGGCGCCGGCACACAACATTCCCGCCGCCGGCAGGGAAATTTTTCCCGTCGGAAGATGGCGATCCGCCGTGCGCGGATTTTTGGCGTCAAATTTCCGATCCACGATCCGGTTGAAGGCCATGGCACACGTCCGGGCACACACCATCGCGGCCAGAATCAATCCAAACACCCGCCAGCCGGGCCAGCCGCGCTGGTCTCGTGCCGCGACACACATGGCGGCCAGCGCAAACGGCAGCGCAAACAGGGTGTGCGAGATGCGCACAAACCCGCCCCAGTTCGAGAGGGTGGCAAAAAACGGACGGAGAAGATTCGGCATGAAAAGCGTCCGGGGTGGCAGGTAATCTGGTTATTCCTCACCTTCCGTCCAGCGCGGCGTGAGGTGGTTGGGGATGCCGAGATGGTCCAGCACGCGGCCGACCACGGTGTCCACCAGTTCCGTGACCGTGGCGGCTCCGGCATAAAAACTGGGATTGGCCGGAATCAACGTCGCGCCCGCCAGCAACAGCAGCTCGTAATTTTTGACATGCACCAGGCTGAGGGGTGTTTCGCGCGGCACGAGAATCAGTTTTTTTCTCTCCTTCAAGGCCACGTCCGCGGCGCGCAACAGGGCGTCACTGCTGTGGCCGTGGGCAATCCGCCCCAGCGTGCCCATCGTGCAGGGAATCACCACCATGGCGTCAGCGGGATTGGAGCCGCTGACGAAGGGCACGTTCATGCTCTTGACGCCGTGGGTCTGCACGCCGGCCGGCAGGCGCAAACCGCCCGGCAACTCCACCCCGATGACCTGTTTTGCGTAACTGCTCAGGACCACGCGGATGTCGTGTTGCGCGGGATCGAGATGTTCGAGCAATCGTTGCGCGTAAAGGGTGCCGCTGGCTCCGGTGATGGCGACGAGAATTTTCAAGTTTCGAATCGTTGCGCCGAGTATGCCCCATCGGCTGGACGCGAACAAGTTTGCGTCCATGGCGAAACGCCTTGAGTTGCTTCCGCGCCTGCGCAAAATGGCGGCGTGGCGAAAACCCGGTTCATCCTGGCGGTCCCCCTCGTTTTGTTGGTGGGCTGCGCCGCGCCTACCAGGCGGTCCTGGAAGAAAGCGCCGCTCCCGCCCGACTGGGACGCGGAACCGGGCGCATTCGCGGAGGCGGCTGCCGCGCCGGCGCCCGCAGTCACCGTGCCGGATCACCCGGCGGGCCCGGGGAACGGCCCTTCGTTTTCCGAACCACCTCCGCCACCCGCTACGGGACAGATCCCGGGTCTTTCGCTCCCGGCAACGGGGATGATCTCCCTCAACCAATGGGCCGCGCAAAAACAGCTGGGAGCGGTGCGGTTGCGGCCGCTCCACCCCCCGGCGTATTCGGTGCCAACGCGGTTTGGCGTGTTCACCGTGCGCCCGAACAGTTTAAGCGCGTTCTGGGGACAGGTGGAAGTGCGGCTGGGGTTTCCCCCCGAATTGGCCGGCGATCAAATTTATTTGCACACGTTGGATGTGCAGAAGATTTTGGAACCGTTGGCGAACGGGGAATCCGTCGCTTTACCCGCCACGCGACTGGTGGTGGTGGACCCCGGCCATGGCGGGACCCACACCGGCACCCGCAACATCGTCACCGGCCGGTACGAAAAGGATTATACCCTGGACTGGGCGCTGCGGCTGGCGCCGCTGCTGCGGCAGACGGGCTGGCGGGTGCTCTTGACGCGGACGAACGATGTCACCCTGTCCCTGGCGGATCGCGTCGCATTTGCCGAGGCGCATCACGCGGACCTGTTTCTCAGCCTGCACTTCAACTCGACGGGCAGCGGCAACGGTCTTCCCGCGGGGCTGGAAACTTACTATCTGCCGCCCGTCGGCATGCCTTCCTCCATTACACGCGGCTATGCGGACGACCTGCATGCCAGTTTTCCGAACAACGCCTACGACACGCAAAATTTCTACTATGCCTTGCGCCTGCATACCGCGTTATTGACGGTCAACGGGGGGAAGGACCGCGGGGTGCGCCGCGCGCGTTTTCTCAATGTGCTCTCCGGCCAGCAACGTCCGGCCGTCTTGATCGAAGGAGGCTACCTGTCCAATCCGACCGAAGCCCGTCAGATTGCCGATCCCGCCTATCGGCAGAAACTCGCGCTGGCCGTGGCGCAGGCGCTCGAATGAGTCCGCGCCGGCACATTCTGGTCACCGGCGGCGCCGGCTTCATCGGGTCGCATCTCGTCGAACGCCTGCTGCGCGAAGGGCAGCGGGTGGTGGTCATTGACGATCTTTCCACCGGCAGCCGGACCAATCTGGCGCCGGTGCTCGCGCACCCGGAGCTGCGGTTGATCGTTGGAAAAATTTCCGCCTGTGTGGAACTGCCGGAGCTGGTGGCCGAGGCCGCCGCCATTTATCATCTGGCCGCCGCGGTGGGCGTGGATCTGGTGATTCAAGCCCCCATTCACGTGCTGGCCACCAATCAACATGAGACTGAAGTCCTGCTCGCGCAGGCGGCCAAGCAGCCGTGCCCCACGCTCGTGGCCTCCACCTCCGAAGTGTATGGCAAGAGCGAGAAGGACGTATTTTGCGAAGATGACGATTTGCTGATTGGTCCGCCGCACCATTCCCGTTGGGGGTACGCCTGTTCCAAGTTGATGGATGAATTTCTCGCGCTGGCCTACGCCTGCGAATGTCACCTGCCGGTGGTCATTGCGCGGATGTTCAACACCGTCGGCCCGCGCCAGACCGGGCGGTTCGGCATGGTGCTGCCGCGCTTCATCGCTGCGGCCCGGCAAAACGCGCCGCTGCGGGTGTTTGGGGATGGCCGGCAGACCCGCTGTTTCTGTTACGTGCAGGACACCGTCGAAGCCCTGATCCGCCTGCTCAATACCCCCGCGGCTTACGGCGAAATTTTCAACGTTGGCGGCACGGAGGAGGTGACCATTTGCGAGCTGGCGCAACTGGTCATCCGCACCTTGCATTCCCGATCCGGCATTGAGCTGGTATCGTATGAACAAGCCTACGCTCCAGGTTTTGAAGACATGCGCCGCCGCAAACCGTCCATCGAAAAACTGGCGCGGACCATTGGGTTTTATCCACAGACCTCACTGCAGGAAATCATCCGCCGCACTGCCGCCCAATAGGAAATCCGCACTTGGCCGATGCCGTCGGAGAGCGATTCCTGGCGTGAGTTCATCTCCACGCTCAACACCTTGGACGCCGGCATCCCGAAGTCTTCTGGTGGTGGCGTTCCACGTCCCGCAACCCGGGCGGGTGGGCAGGGCGGGAATCCTCCCGGCGCGCTCCGTGTCGCTGAAATTTTCTTGCAAAACAACTTGGGGTTGGCTTTAATCGGAGCAATGCCTGACCCGACCGATGCGTGTGTCGCGCGCTGGAAGGTACATCCAGTCGGACTCGCCGGGGTGTTGGGTTGGGAGAGGCGTGGCGGGCGGCTCGTCAGAGCGAAGTCCTGACCATTCAGAAACCAAAACAAGGCAAAAACCAACCAGAAATGAAAACAAAGATATGCGCAAGTATCGTGGCCGGCCTGCTGTGTGCTGGTTCGACATGGGCGGGAACGTATGCGTTTGATTTCAATACGGATCCTTCGGGCGAGGGTTTGATGACGATTACCGGCAGCGGCTACTGGAATCCCTCCGGTGGTGTTGGGGCGGCCACCAACAGCGCGGACGGGTTTTTGAAGATCACCGATGGTCTTAGTCAACAAACCCGGGTTATTTTCTCGGATTTTGACGCCGGCGCCGTTGTCCAGGCTTTCACGTTTGAGTGCGATTTGCGCATCGGTAACGGCACGGAAAGTCCGGCGGACGGCTTCAGCGTAAATTATTGTCGGGCCAACGATCCGGTGCTTACTGGTGGCGATTTTGCGACCGGACAAAACTGTGAAGCCAACCTTCCCGAGGAAGGAACACAGACCGGAATCAGCATCGGGTTTGATGCCTGGGACAGTGGGGGAACGCCAGGCTCATTGTGCGGGGTTGTGGACCAGAACATTGGTCCGGATGTGGCGGCGGTGACCGTCCGGGTGGATGGACTCCTGGTGCGACAGTACGCGTGTCCCACCCGCAATCCCAGCACTTGGACGGATCCCACGTCCATTCAAACCGGCCCCTACGACGGCAGCGGGAGCACCGATAATTTGCACTGGGCGCACCTGAAGGTGCAGCTCGGGGCGGATGGCAAGCTCAATGTTTGGTGGAAGGGCACACAAATCCTGACCGATTACCAGACGACCTACTATCCGAGTCCCGGCCGCTTGGTGTTCGCAGGGCGCACGGGCGGATCGTGGCAAAATCAGGATGTGGACAATATTGCCATCACGACGGTGGCCGCAACCCTGGCGCAAGCGGGTTTCGCAGTGGGCAAGCACGATGGCTTTACCCTGGATGTCGCCGATTCCGGGGCGAGCGTGGTTGACCCGTCCACGGCCGACGCCACAGCCCTACTGAACGGGGTGCCCGTCACGCCGATCACCGCCACGAAGACGGGGGCCACCACCACCTTTGCGTATCACGGGTTCCCCGCCTTGCTCACTTCGGGTGGCGCCTACACACTGGAATTCACCTGCAAAGATGGCAACGGCAATTTGATCACTGCCGAGCGTCCTTTCACCGCCCCGACGTTCGCTGTCATTCCGGCCGCAGACGCCGTCACCGGGGTGGACACCGGCAAGCCCGGCTACCGCATCCGTCCCTGGCAGTCGCCGGGCCAGCCGAACCAGCTCTATTGGTTGGAGGAACAGTTGCTGGGCTTGCACGGCAATAACGAGGCCGATTTAACCAGCGCAACCAACAACGGCTACATCAACTACGAGGGCGTGATCAACTTCAACGTCTTCCCGGCCAGTGACGGCTATGGGGACGCGGGTAGTTTCAACACCGGCAACGGCTATCCGGATGCGCACTTCCCGGGGCTTCCTGGCCCCAACGGCATGACAGGCAGCACCGCGATTGAACTGCTGACGTTCCTCAAGTTCGACGCCGCCGGTTATTACACCATGGTGGTCAACAGCGATGACGGCTTCCTGGTGAGTGAAGGCAGAAATCCGATAGATCGCTTTGCCAACTGGCTCGGATTTTACAACGGGGGCAAAGGCGCGAGTGACGTCGCCTTCAACATTGCGGTCACCAACGCCGGCATCTATCCCGTGCGCCTGGTCTGGGAAAACGGCGCCGGTGAGGGAACGGGCAATGGCGCGAACCTGGAATGGTTCACCATCAAGGATGGCGTGAAATATCTCATCAATGATCCGGATGCAACGAACACCACCGGCGTCGCCGCCTATTATCTGGGCCCCACGCTTCCGGCCTACGTTTCCCATCTCTATCCGCATACGCAAGCGACGGGCTGCCGCGCCGACAAGCTTGCAGCGCAGATCACGGATGGTGCGAGTGCGGTGAACCAGGGGAGCATTCAACTGTTGCTGGATGGTGTTTCGGTGAATCCGGTCATCAGCAAAGCGGGCGCGGTCACCACGGTGGCCGCAGGTTTTTCCGCCGCGAATTTGATGTCCGCCGGCGGGCATACAGCCACGCTGATCTGGAGTGATATGGGCGGCACTTCGCGGTCCAACAACTGGAGCTTCACCGTGGCGCCGTACACAACTTTGAACCCCGGGTTGAGTGTGCCACTCGCGGCGGCCGACACCGAAAAACCCGGGTTCACCATCACGGTCGCGCAGATGGACCCGGACATTGCGCGTCCGGGCCAGAATGACGGACTTCCCAACCAGATGGATGCCATGGATGCGTTGATTGGCGGCCTTTACTTCCCGTACTACGGCACCAATACCGCCGATGTCGCGGGATGGTATTCCGGTGTGCCGGCGGATGAGGACAACAAGTGGTTCTACAACGACGTGATGGACTTTAACGCCACGGGCTCGGCCGGTGATTTCATGTATGACCGGCTCAACCCCGGCATACCCGGCGCAACCGCCCGAAATGACAATTTCGCGGCCTGGATCGAGGGCTGGCTGCCCTTGACCGCCGGTTACTACCGCATGAGCATCAACAGTGATGACGGTTTTCGCGTCACTCAAGGCATTGGAATCACGCGGCAGGTGCTCCATGTCACCGGCCCGGGGATTGATCGCGACGTGGCCGCCGTGGTGACCTCGACCAACAACAGCAGTTTCGGGGCTTCCTTGCCCGTGGTGCCGATCTCCGCGCCGGTCGTGTATTTCAGTGCCGCGGCGGGCTGTCCGCTTCCGGCCACGGATCTCACCGGGAAAATCGCGGCGATCAACAACAACAATTGCCTTGACCGGGAATATGCGGCCCAGGCCCAGGCCATGGGGGCGATTGCGTGTGTGGTGATCAATGATGCCCAATACGGCCTGCCCTACGTCTTGGGCGGCAACACCCCTGACACTCCGGTCACCATTCCCGTCCTTTGTGTGAATGGGTTTGGCGGCGAGGAACAGGATGTCTGGGCCCAGCCCGGCCTGGTGGCCACGATTGGTCGGGATGCCCATCTGGAGATCGGCATCGCCGACTACGGCAAGGGCATGAGCTGGGTGAACTTCGACTTTGTTGCACCACAGGACGGGCTCTACCCGATTCATGTGCTCTACGAGCAGGGCGGTGGCGGCGCCGGCTTCGAATGGGCCAATGTCACCGCCGAGACGCTGGCCATGCAGGGTACCCACACGCTCATCAATGACATCAACACTCCCGGCTCGATCATGGCGTATCGCGCAGTCACGGTCCAACTGCCGCCGGCACTCTCGATCGCCAGAGCCGGTGCCGATGTGGTGATCACCTTCGAGGGGATCCTGCAAAGCGCCACGACCGTCAATGGCACCTACACGGACGTGACCGGGGCAACATCGCCGTACACCACCCCGGCAACCGGCGGCGCCCGGTTCTATCGCGCCCGGAGGTAATCTCGCGCGCGCGCCATTGGATCTGCAGGAGACCGGGCTGGTGCCCGGTCTCTTTCTCATGCCGCCGCCGCGGTTGGCGGCGGCATTGACGCAGCACGCTGATGCGCCCAGCATGGTTGGGTGCAGAATTTCACAGCCATCGCGGCGATGGCGCTGAATCGCGTCATCGGCAGCGGCAATCAAATTCCCTGGCATTTGCCCGGGGATTTCCAATGGTTCAAGGCGACTACGACCGGGCACATCCTCGTGATGGGCCGGAAGACGTTTGAATCCATCGGCAAACCGTTGCCGCGGCGGGAAACCATTGTGCTGAGCCGCTCCGGGTGGTCGCATCCGGAGGTCAAAACCATCCGGGACCTGGATGCGCTAGCCCCGCTGGTCACGGATCGGCAGGTCTTCATTTGCGGCGGGGCGGAAGTTTATGCCCGGGCGTTGCCGCTGTGTTCGGAGTTGTTGCTCACGCTGGTGAAACGCGCGGTCCCGGGTGACGCGTTCTTTCCCAGGTTTGAAGAGGACTTCGAACTGGCCGAAGAAATCCGTGACACCCCCGAATTCAAAATTTTGCGCTACCGGCGCAAACCAGCGCCCTGATTTAATTTTTTTTGCCCCGGGTCATTGGGGTGACACGGGAAGTTGATGGCGTGGTACGGGATCGGGCGGAGGGGGGTGATTTCCATCCTGTGCCCTGGGCCAGCAGGTATTTCATGCCCGGGCCGGCAATCAGCGCCTGCAAATCGGTGAACGTGACAAATCCGGCCGGCGGTTCAAACTGCGCGGCGGCCACGGGATCAAAATTCACCTGCCGAAAGCGCATCGTGACCAACCCCTCCTTTTCGCGGGTGGCGACGCAGACGGGAAAATCGCGCAGCGTGGACGCGACCCAGACCGTCGCCTCCGATTTTTGCCCCGCCGCATCGGTGATGGTCACGCGTTGTTTGAGGCATGGGTAGCCTTGCATTTTTTCCCGTCCGAGGGTCTGGCGCTCCACCCGCGCGCGCTTCAGAAAGGCCTCCGCTTCGTTGGCGGGCATCTGCAATTGCAGACAGGCTCGCAACTTGGGGAAATACACCAGATTGGTGCGTGTTTCAGGACGGATGATGCTGACGGTTTGATCCAGTCCCAACGGCTTCATCTGCGCGACGGCGTCGGGGCGCAGCCGGTGCCGCATCCGGGTCATGTCCACTTCCACCCGAATTTTGTTGCCGGCCCGCATCAGGCGCATGGGCACGCCCATCAATTCCTGGTTGGCCCGGTCCAGCACTTGGACCTCGGCCTGCGCGGTGAAATTCTGGTTCGTCCCAAACAAGCGGATCAGGGAGGCGCTGACCCCGGTCGAGGCTGGGCCGTCCAACTGGGCCGCGCCCCGCAGGACAACCGTCAAAAGCAACAGGCCGCAGAGACAGGCGCGCGTCATTTGATCGCCGCCCAGACGCGATGGACGTCGTGGTGGTCTTCCAATGCTTGCAGAAACTCGCCGGTTTCGGCCTTCTGTTCCTCGGTGAGTTCGGGGAATTGCTTGGGCACATAGCCCAGTTCGCTGGTCACCACGGTCCAGCCATGGGCGGTCAGCCACCGGGCGACTTCGGCCACGGCGGTGCGTTCGCAAATGAACTTGGCCCCCGCCGCCCCGGCTGGAATGTCATCATTCTGCTCGTGCGTGAGCGGTTCAACCTCGTTGGCGCCGGCCTCGATGGCCGCGGCCTCGGCGTCGGTGTGGGCATCGGGATGATGCGCTTCCACCAGGCCGACGTGGTCAAACAAAAATTTGTTGGCGCCGGCGGTGCCCAGCTGGCCTTTCTTGAACAGCACCCGGATTTCAGGCGCGGTGCGGTTCACATTGTCGGTGTAAACTTCGACGATCACCGGGACGTGATGAGGCGCTTTGCCCTCGAACACGACGTGTTCCATGACGAGGTGTTCATCGCCGATGCCCGCGCCCTTGTTGATGGCGCGCTGGATCGCATCCTTCGTCACGCTCTCTTTCTTCGCCTTTTCCACGGCGGTGAACAGGCGGGCGTTCATGGTGGGATCCGGGCCGCCCATCTTGGCGGCGACGGAAATTTCCCGCACCAGTTTACTGGTTGTCCGGCCCTTCTTGAGTCCGGCAACCAAACGTTTGGCATGCAACCATTGACGTCCCATGCCCAAAAACCTAGCGAAAGCCTCCCGGAGCGACAAGAACACGCTTGGCCGAATTTGCGCGGTGCGCGGCGGTCAGGGTCCGGGAACGGGTGGGCGGCATCGATGGAATCAATGCGGCGATTGTTTTATCAATTCGCCAGCGCCCAGGCCGCCGCGTAAGGTGCGGTCATGAAAAGAATATGGCTGCTCATCAGCATTGCGGGAATGGCCTTCCTGGGTTCAGGCTGCTCGTGGTTGAGCGACGATGGCGTACATCTGGCGGAGACGCTGGCGGGCGGCGCGAAAACTCTGGAGGCGTCCGGCGCGGCGGAATGCACGATTTCCTTCGTGCCGTTGAACGGAATTAAACAAATCTACACCGTCCAACTGGGGGCGAACAGCTCGGTGGTGGTCTGGAGCCGGCGCGGCGGATCGAGCACCTATCATTTGCGGTTCGTGCGCGTGCCGACCGGTTTTAATTTGTCGAAGACCAATGCGCCGTTGCAAATCACCCTGCGCAAAACCAACAACGCCGTGGTCGTGGCGGCGGTGCGGTAGGCGCGGCCGGAGGGCGGGGGACTACGTGCCGAATGCGCGGTGCAGACAGGCGAAGCTCTTGCTGGCGATGGTTTCCGGCCCCTCCTCGAAATTGAAAACTTCCACGGAGACGTAACCGGTGTAACCCACTTCGCGCAGCGCGGCGGCAATCGGCTGGAAATCCACCGCCCCGAATCCCGGGCCCTTGAGGTTCCGGTCGTTCGCATGAAAATGGGCAAAGTGCGGCCAGCTTTCGCGGATGATTTGCGGAATGGGTTTCGCCTCGGAACACATCGCCTTGACATCAAGAATGATTTTGAACGCGTCCGATTGAAACGGTCGCACAAACTCGATCGCCGCGGCGGCGGTATTGATGAAATTGGTTTCCGCCGGCGACAACGGCTCGAAGCAGATCGTCACCTGGCGATCTTCCGCCCGCTTCACGGCGTCGCGAAAAGTGGCGGCCGCCCATTCGCGGGCTTGGTCGGCGGAAATTCCGGGCAGAATGTTTCGCTGCTGGGGAGACCCTACCACCAGCACCTTCCCGCCGAGGTCGGCGCAACAATCCACCAGGGCGACAAAGTAATTGGCGGTTTTCGTTCGAAGCGCCGCCTCGGGATGATTGAGATACAGCCCTTCGGGTCGCACCAACAGCCAGTGCAAACCGGCGATTTCCATTTGGTATTGCGCCGCCAGCGCGCGGATGCGTTGCCGTTCCGTGGCGGAGAGATCAAGAACCGAGTCCGCCAGCGTAAACGGCGCGATCTCCACCGCGGCGTAGCCCACCTTGCGGGCGTGGGCGAAAATGTCCTCCAGCTGCCAGTGCTGATAAATCTCGTTGCAGATGGCAAATTTCATGGTTCAAGAGTAATCCCGCGGCAAAATTGTTTCCATCGTTTCACGGCGACCGTCAATTACAGTCGCGCAATTTTCTCCAGCAACGCGGTGGTGGATTTGCCCGCCACCACGGGCAACACCTGGATCCGGCCCCCCGCCGCTTCCACCACGCGCCGTTCCTCCTGGTTCAGGGTGTCCAGGGTGTAGTCGCCACCTTTCACATAAAGGTCCGGTTGGGCGGCGGAGAGGAACCGTGTCGCCTCCTTCTCTTGAAAAATGCAGACGGCGCTGACGCTTTCCAGCGCGGCCAGCACCAAGGCGCGATCCACCTCCGTGTGCAGCGGGCGGCTTGGGCCTTTAAGCTGGCGCACCGAAGCATCGCCATTCACGCCCACCAACAAGGCGTGTCCGAGATTGCGCGCGCTTTCCAGATAAGTGACGTGTCCGAGGTGCAGCAGATCAAAGCAACCATTCGTCACCACCAAGGTTTGCCGGAGCTGCCGCAACGCTTCCCGCCATTGCGGCAAATCCGCCCACGCGATCAGTTTGTCCCGGAAATGCACACGGTCATCTTGCTCCGGACGGTTGCATTCTGGCAACGCTTTTGATGCTGCGAGTCTCGCGTTAAGCGCTGCTTCCCAACCGGGCGCATCACGGTTTTTTCAGGCAGATGGGTGGGCCCCAGGCGTTGGTCGTTGCCAGATGCAGGCGAATGAACTGTTGCAATTCCGCGGTGTTGGCGGTGAGTACCAGTTGCTCCTCCCGGTCGCCCGCACCGGCGCCACCGCGCACAAGGGTGTGCCGCAGCGCAGCGGGGTTGTCCTGCAGCAATTTTTTCAACCACGTGTAGCTCAGCGGGCGCAACTCCAACCGGGCGTCCCGTTGGGTGACGCGAAAGAGGAAGTGTTGCGGCGTTTGGAACAAGTACCGGTCGCGGGTCAAATGATCGAGAAAGCGTTCGCCCTCCAGGGTGAAAAGATGGCTGTCAAAAACATTGGTTTCCACCGTGTTGCTCAAGGTGAGCTGGTAAGCGGGGCCGCCAGTTTTCTCAAAACGCCAAATTGTGTCACGATCCCCGGCTTTGGCGTCGAGCCAGTGACCCAGCAATTCCGGATCAAACGCCAGGTCTTTGGCGGTGTAAAAAGGATAAACGGACGTCACAAGGCAACCCGTGAATAAAATCAATCCCGCTACGGACAAGCTGCGCACGATCTGTTTCATAAGTTGATGCGTGATTTGGTTGGCAAATTTTTCCCCATCGTATCGCCAATCTGAGATTAAACCGGCGCGACGGGTTCAGGCGGGATCGGCGCGCCGATCGCCAATCGCAGTCCGCGCACAATCGCCGCGTTGGTTTGGGCGTCCTTGACGGCGATCCGCAGCGCGTGGCTTCCCAGGCTGCGTCCCATCGCCGCGGCATTGCGCAAGAAGAGGTTTTGTTCGCGGCAACGCGCCACCACCGTCGCGGCGGTCGGGCCGGTGGACGGCAGCAGGCAGAGCAAAAAGTTGGCGCTGCCGGGAACAACGTCCCAACCCGGGAAGCGTCCCAGTTCCCGCGCCAGGTGGACGCGCAGCTGGCGCGTTTCTGCCCAACGCGCTTCGTAATAGGCGGGATCCTGCACGGCCGCCACCGCCGCGACCTGGGCGGGCAAACTCACCGCCCACGGTGGATTCAACGGACGTAAAGACGCGATCAAAGCGGCCGGTCCGCACAGATAAGCGGCGCGTGCCCCGCTCAAGGCATAGGCTTTGGACAGGGATTTGCAAACGACGACATTCGCACTGGCGGCGGCAAAGGTTTCGAGGGATTGTCCCGGCCCGGCGTATTCCACATACGTTTCGTCCACCCAAATCCGCGTCGGCGCCGGAATCTTTTGCAGTGCCGGAAGCAATTCCGCGCACGGCACGTGTCGGCCCGTCGGGCTGTTGGGATTCACCAGGATGATCAAATCGTAATTGTGCTTCGCCGCCGCCACCAATTCATCCGGATCAAGCTGGAACCCCGTCGCGCGGCGCAGAATCAGACGATCCACATGGCACGTCACGATCTTCTCCAACAGATGGGTGTACTCGCCATACATCGGGTCTAAGACCAGTACGCGGGAATCGCGGCGCAGCCACTCGCGCAGGGCAAGAAAAATCAAATCAGAGGAACCCGCACCGGCCAGGAGACCCGCCTCCGGCACGCCGCGGACCCGCGCGATGGTTTGAATCAAGCCTTCATTGTGCGTGGGCGGGGAAGTGCGCAGCAGCCACGGCAGATGAGCGGTCAGCGTTTCGAGCACGCGCGGCGCGGGCGGAAACCACGCATCGAGGACGTCGGCATTGATGACGTGCTGATGCCGTTCCAAGCGGTCGAATTGCGGACCGATCGCCTCGAAGAATGCGCCGCCATGGTAGCACCGGTCCTGCATGTCTGAATTGTTTTTCAACGCCACCGCCGCCGCAATTTTTTAATACGGATTTCTGCCGGTGGCCGGGGCCGGCAACCGTGGTGGCATTCATTCCCCGCGCGGGCGCAGGAGGCGGCCGGCGGCCCCCAGCGCAGCCGGAGAATGGCCTTCACCGGGAGCAACCCGGGAAAACCCCGGAAGAAATTTTTGGTGTTCCTCATTATTCGGCAAACGCTGTCAAGCCGTTGGAAGGCTTTAAGGCTCCCTTGATTTGCGCCGCAGGAAATCGCTGGGGCGAAGCGGGGGTTTTTCCGAACGAGCCCTCACGGCACGCAAGCTGCACCGTCCGCCGCATGGCTAACAAGGAGGCCAGTTTGGCGAATCAAGTTGTGCTGCCGGGCGCCCGCATGCCGGGCCGGTCGGAATACCCGATAGTCCCGCAACGCCCCGAGTCCCTGCGGCGTGTCTGGCAACGTCTGGAACTGCCGGTGCCCGGTCCCGCCGGGCGACGGATTGACCAGGAGAAACCCCGCGTCGTCCACGCACGGTTTCAAGATCACGAACTGAGCCCGCATCACCCCAACGAATACGAGTTGTAATCAAAGTCACATCACTAGGACACCGTCCCTGACGCTCCCACCACATCCATGAATAACTCTCCCAATCCCGACTCTGCGCCGCCGGCCACGGCGGCGCGCCCGCTGTCCCTCTGGCAGTGGATCAAAACGAAACGCATTTCCTATTTTACCATCCCGCTGCTGGTCATGGCCACCATCGTGGAGTACGTGATTCTGGCCACGGGCTGGAAGTACCAAAAGGCGGTTTGCCTGCCGCAGGGCATGGGGGTCACGTTTTTCGGCATCGGCCCGATTGGGGCCACGATTCTGGCGGTGGAGCTGTTGAAACTGCCGCTGGCCATCTGGACCGCTTCACGCACGGGGTGGCATAAGAAGTTCATGCTGTTTGCGGGTCTGCCGTTGATCTGCGTCTTGACCTTCCAACTGGTCAAAGACATGGCCGTGTATGAAATGGGCATTGCCATGCAGCCCGCCGCCGCGGCGCTGGAAAAGGCCGCCACCGAGGAGGTTAAAATTGTCCAGTTGAACGGCGAACTGAAGGCCATCGAGCAAAAGAAGCTGGACCGGGAAACCAAGCTGAAGGAACTGGCGGAGAAAAAGGCCAAGGCCAAGGCGGAATTGGAAGAAGCGCTGAAGCGCAACGAGGAAATCCGCCAGGACGCCATCAGTCTCACGGATTATCAGAAAAAAGAGCTGGCCGAGGAAGAGGCCCGGCAGGCGGCGATCACCAAACAATACAACGCGGATGCGGAGCAATTGACCAAGGCGCTGGCGGATTTGCGCGCCCGGCGCGCAACGGAATTGCCGCACGCCACCAAGTGGAACGAGGAGGAGGCGCGCATCGAGAACGCCTACAAGACCAAGCTGGCGGATTACACCAACAAGAAAACGGCCTACGAGAAGGACAAGGAAGCCTACGAGAGCGCCAGCTTCCTGATGCGCCAGCTCATGCGGCAGCCGGTGGATCCGGGCGTGCCGCCGGAGCGCGAGGTCAACAAGCTGATGAAGCCCACGCAGCTGGCGGACCTGGATGAGCAGATCAAAGCCAAGGAGGCCGAGCTGCTGGCGGTGAACAACAAACGTCGCGACCGCGTCGCGCAAGTGGGCGACAACGCGCAGCAGTTGCGCAAGGATTTCGACCAGCGCTCCCGCGCCAAGCGCGAGGAGGCGGATCGCAAGCGGGAGGAGCTGCTGGCGGCCTATACCGCCTTGACCACGGAGTGGAAGGCGGAGGAGAAGCAAATTGACGCCGAGCTGACGCCGGCGGTGCAGAAGATTGACGCCGTGCGCGCGGAATTGGATGCGGCGCGGAAATCGGCGGAGAGTTATTACGAGGCGCGCGAGAATGCCATCCGCCACACGCAGGTGCATCGTATTGCCACGACGGTGGAAATTGTGCGCGGCCTGCTGTTCGGCGAACGGCCCATGTCCATCACCGCCACCGCCAAGGAACGCGGCGACATTCTGACGGATCAGATCAGCATGGTGCGCATCTGGGTGTATCCGGTGTTTGCGTTCATTGTGGCCTTTTTGCCGACGTTGATGGTGGAAATCGGCTTCTCCACCGTGTTCAAACCGGAACAAAAACCCCAGACCCGCACCCGCACCACGGCGCGGACCGGTTTCTTCGGCCGCAATCTGCACCGGCTCTACAAGCGCGCCGGACGACACAAGATTTTGCGCGCCGAGCGCCTGATCAAGGAAGCTTCGACGAAGCTGGCCAGCCGCGACCAGGCGATTCTGGACGCCCGGCGCGAAGCCGAACAGACCCTTGCGCAAAAGACCACGGAGGCCCAGGCCGCCCGGGAAGCCTTGCAGGCGGCCACGACGGCCCACGAGGAGCAATTAAAATGGCAGGCGGCCGAGCACGAGGAACAATTGAAGTTGAAGGAGGCTGAATGGGTCGCGAAATTCGGCAGCCTGGCGGATTCGCTCAACCGCGCGGCGGCGGAGAAGGACGCCCTGCTGGACTTCCAAAAATCCGAGATCGAACGCCAGGTGCAGGCCCGGCAAGGGGCGTGGACCGAGCGGGTCAATCAATTGCGCCAGGAGCTGGATGCCCAACGCCACGCTTACGAAAAGGAACGGGCCGCCCTGTTCCAGGAACAACAACAGAAAATCCAGACGGTCATGGATGACTGTCAGCAGCAGATCGTGCAGGCCCGGCGGAAGGCGGCGGAGACCGAACGGCTGGCGCAGGAAACCGCGGCCAAAGCGGCCTTTGACCTGAAGCAGGCACTGGAGGATCGCGAGGACGCCAACCGGCAACTGCAACAGCAGACCGAATCCCTCACCCTGCGGCTGGCCCAGGCCCAGGAGGAGGCGGAGCGCGAACACGCCAAGATCCTGCGCCAGGAAAAATTCCGGCTGGAACGGCAGCAATTGGATTTCGACAAGGCGCTGCGCGAGCAGAACGAGGAATTCGACCGCCGGCTCAAACAACGGGAGCAGGAACTCACGCTGGAAGCGGAGGACCGGCTCTTGCGCGCCCAGGCCCGCTCCGAACAGCAACTCCGCCATCGGGAAGAAGAATTCGAGCGGCAACTGGAGGCGCGCGGGCGCGAGGTGGAACTCCAGTGGCAGCACGAATGGCAGCAACGGGAAGAAGCCGCGCAGATCCAAAGCAAGCAGCGTGAGCAGCAGATGCAGGCGCAGGCCGCGCAAACCCTGCGGCAACGCGAAGCGGAATGGACGCGCCAGTTGGAGGCCCAGACCCGGGACGCGGAGTCACGCTTGAAACAGGAATTGCAGGCGCAGGCGTTGAGCTACACCGGCAAGTTGCAACAGTTGGAGAAGGAATTCACCGCCAAGGGGGTGGCCCGGGAGATCGAGCTGCAAAACAAATGGGCCGAGGACCTGCGCGGTCATGAACAGGAATGGCAGCGCCAGGCCGAAGCCCGCGTCCGCGCCGTGGAAGCCCGGTGGCAGCAGGAAATGCGGCAGAAGGATGAAATCTTCGAGGTCAAGCTGCGCCAGCGCGAGCAGCAGTTGCACACCGAATTCGCCGCGCGGGAAATCGAGCTGCAAAGCCAGACTCAACATTTCCAGCGGCGGCAGGAAGAGGCGGCGGCGGATGCCAGCCAGCGGGCGCTGCGGGAACTGGAACTGCAACTGCGCCTGGAAATGCAGCAGAAGGAGGAGGCCGCGCAGGCGCGTCACAAGAAGCAGGAGCAGGAATTCTACGCCCAGTTGAACGCCCAGCTGGCGGCCCACAAAAAGACGCAGCAGCAATGGGAAACGCAGTTCACCCTGCTGCAACGCGACCTGGAGCCGCTCAACCAGCGCCTGGCGCAGACGGAACAGGAGCGCGATGAAGCCCGCCGTCACGCGGCCGAAAGTCTGCAACGCGTGCAAACGATGGAGAAGAAGCTGACGGAAGCGTCTTCCATGTTGACGGACTGGAAAAACGGCAACGGCCATCCCTCCGCCCGGAACGGGCTGGATGTGCGGGAAGCCGCGCTCGCCATTGTGGGCAACGGGCGTCCGAACTGACCGGGGCGTTTCCAGGGTCTGATGCCACGAACCAGCCGACGGCCACCGCCGCTCGGCTGGTTGGTTTGGCGGCAGGGGAAATCCAACCGCTGCCGGACCGGGCCGGGCGGGGGAACCAGCGCGAATGAACGTCCATCATCTGGAATTATTCTACTACGTGGCGAAGCACGGCGGCATCAGTTCCGCCGTGCGGAACATGCCCTACGGCATCCAACAGCCGGCCGTGAGCGGGCAGATCCTCCAGCTCGAGGAATTTTTGGGTGTGACCCTGTTTCACCGGCGTCCGTTTGCGCTGACGGCGGCGGGCCAGGAGTTGTATGATTTCAGCAAACCCTTCTTCACCAACCTGAGTTTCATGGCCGACAAGTTGCGCGGCGGCATTTCCCAACATTTGCGGATTGCCGCTTCGGAAACGGTCCTGCGCCGCTTTCTGCCGGAGATGTTGCAGGAATTGCGACGGTCCTTTCCCAAACTCAAGGTGTCTTTACGTGAGGGCTACCATCCGGAGGTCCTGGCCTGGTTGCAAAATCAGGAGATCGATCTGGCGATCGGGTTGCTGGGAGGCAAACCGCCCGGCGGAATCCGCGCGCTGCCGATGTTCGATCTTTCCCTGGCTTTATTGGTGCCGAAAGCGAGTCCTCTGGCCTCGGCGGAAGCGTTGTGGGCGCAGGACCGAATTACCGATTCCCTGATCACGGTGCCCAGCAATGAGCTGATTCAATCGGCGCTGCAGGAGGGGTTGGCCCGAAGGAGGGTGGCCTGGCCCGTGGGCATTGAGGTCAGCAGCATTGAACTGGTCCAGGAATATGTGGCGCGCGGCTACGGCATCGGGGTGGCGGTGCAACTGCCGGAGGCGGATTTTTATCCGGATGTGCGGGTATTGCCCCTGCGTGGATTCAAGCCGGTGACGTTTGGCGTGCTCTGGCAGGGGCGCCAGACCCCCGTCCTGCAGGGTCTGCTGGAAATCGTCGGCCAGCGGGCCCGCCAACTGGCGCGGCAGTTGCCGGCCGGAAGCCCGGCGACCGGAAAACCATCGGCACGCAAACAATGAGGCGCCGCTTTCCAACCTTGAGACAGCCACCCCTCTTTATGTCTGCGGGCCACTGGAATTGCGCGGGCGGCGGGTTGGCATTGCGCTTGCTAAATTCCAGAAGCTTTAGAGGCGTACAATGAGGTTATACCGCAATCAGAAGACTTCCCACCGCATCTATCCAGCGACGCCACCGCGCGCAGGAGGTTTCACCCTGGTGGAAGTGGTCACCGCCATCTTCATCACCGGACTGGTGTTTGGGGGCATTCTGGCGGCCTATATTCAGGGCGCACGCCGTGCCGAATGGTCGGGCTATTCGCTGGCTGCGCAGGCGGTGGGATTGCGGGAAATCGAGCGCGCGCGCTCGGCCGTATGGGATGCGTCGTCCGGTGCCGAGCGGAATGAAATCACCAACCTGCCGCTGATGAATTTCACCGCCACGGGAGGAGCGGGCGGCATTCCGCCAATGGTGAGGGGTTACACCACCAATATTCTGGACCTGCCGTATTCCGGAAACAATTTCGTGATGGCCACCAATTACGTGACGATCAGGCGGTACGACATCCTGCCGAACAAGGTGCGGGTGCAGTTCATGCGGGTGGACACCGTCTGGCCTTTTGCCAAGGGCAACGCCGTAAGATATTTCACCAACACGGTCGCCACGTACTTCGCGCCGGACAATCGTGATCCTAATCTCTGATGAAAATCCTGTCCTCCAGCCGCACTGTTTGCCTCCGCCGCGGGTTTACGCTGGCGGAGCTGATGATCAGCATGAGCATCTTCAGCATGGTCACCATCGGCCTGATCGCGATTCATCTCTTTGGACAGCGCTACGACCAATTGGTGCTGAGCAAACTGGGGGCCAGCGACCAGTCCCGTGTCGGTTTGAACAAAATGCTGCAGGACATCCGAACCGCCAAAACCGTGCGGGTCGGCACCCTGTCCGGCTCGACCTTCACGCCGATAGCCAATGGAACGGCCCAGCAGGGCACGGCGCTCAAACTCAGCTTTTTCAACTATTCGTCCGCGGCCATTTCCAATTCGATCTATTACTACTTTGACACGGCCAACAACCAGCTCTGGCGCCAGGTGGATGCCGGCACCCCGACGCTGCTGGCCTCGCACCTGACCAATATCACGCCCAACAGCATGACGTTTCGGGTGGAGGATTACCGGGGCGACACTGTCACCGATCTGACACACAAAGGGGTCATCAGCACGGTGTTGGAATACGCCCAGTATCAATATCCGTTAACCTCGGTCGGACCGGGGTTGAAATACGATTATTACAAGACTGAACTGAAAGCCGCCTCCCACGTTCCTGATGGACCATGAAAACACGTTTAATCCCCCTCCTGCGTCGTAACACCGGATTTGCCCTGCTCATGGTGATGAGTCTCATTGCCGTGGGCTTGATTGTTCTGGCCGCCACCATGCAGCGCACCAGCACCGTCGCCAATTTGAACGCGCGCAGCAACCAATACCTGGTGAACAACAACGCTGCAGAGGCGGCGCTGGAAAAAGTGTTCGCGCGCATGGCGTATGACTTTACGGCATTCGGTCCCGGTGGTGTCGCCAATAACCTTTCCCTGTATCGCACCAATATTCCGAACGAGAATGGGTTTTGGAACAATTTCGAATTTTCCGACGCGCAGGGCAATCTCAACCAGGTTTACATCCAGGCGTTGAGCAATTATTCGGGCGCCATGCCCTCCCAGTACGCCGGGAAAAGCACCATCAGTGCGCCGTATTTCACCAACGTGTATCGGCTGGTGGCCAATGCGCGCAATACCAGCGGCGCCGTCAACACGGTGGGCACTGCGCAAATGGATGTCCTGCTGGCGCTCGTGCCGTTAAGCACTTATGCGATTTTCTATAATGGATTGTTGGAATTCAGCACCGCGGCGACCATGACCATCAATGGCCGGGTGCATGCCAATGCCAACATTTACCTGGGCTCCGGTCAAACCGTCCGTTTCAACAACACCGTGACCACCGCGGGCGCCATCGGTTACCCCAGGAACAACGGGCAGGGTCCCTGGACCGGAAACACTGCCAGCAATGTTGAATTTAATGGCAGTCCCAATTACCGCACCAACACCCAATCCGTTACGCTGCCGATCAACATGACCAACACCTACGCGCTGATCGAACAGCCGCCGGCCGGTGAGTCGCCCACCTCACAAGAAGGACAGGAGCGCCTGTACAACAAGGCGCAGGTGGTCTTGCTCGTCAGCAACACCGTTGTCCAGCTGCGGCTGCAGGAGAGTGTGAGCGAACAGGTCCCGGGCGCCGATCCCAGCCCGGTCATCCTGACCTATACCAACACCAGTCCGCAATCCCTGGCCACCAACCTGCCGTTCCTGAGCCTTACCAACCGGTTCAAGGATCAACGGGAGAACAAGGAAATTGTGACCACCCAGATTGACGTGGCCAAATACGGCCAATGGATTGCCACCAACACAACGGTCCAGTCCAAATTCCCCGCCGTCGCGGGTTTGTATCCCACCGTTCTGTACGTTGCGGACAATCGAACCGTAACGTCCGGGAAATTAACGGGAGTGCGGTTGGCGAATGGCAGTGAATTGCCGAAGAATAACAATCTCGGCTGGAGTGTGGCCACGCCCAATCCGCTCTACGTGTGGAATAATTACAACGTGAGCAAGGATGGGATCACCCGCACGGCCACCACCAATACCACCGCCACCGTGCCCGCCGCCCTGATGTCCGATGCGCTCACCATTCTCTCTGGAAACTGGAATGATACGACGAGTTACACCGACAGCGATACCGGACCCACTCCCTCCTCGGCGATTACGATAAATGCCGCCCTGTTGACCGGCATCGTACCGTCCACCGGAAGCGGCTCGAGTCAATTCAGTGGTGGGGTGCATAATCTGCCGCGCTTGCTGGAAAACTGGACAACCTCACGCAAGGTCTGGTTGAACACCTCCATCATCAACCTGTTCAACAGCCGGAAAGCCACGGGCCAATTTATCACGCCCGGCACAGGGTCGTATTACGTCGCCCCCAAACGGGAGTTCAGTTACGACCTGAATTTCCTTGATCCCAACAAGCAACCGCCGGGCATGCCCTGCGCCATGATTCCCATCCGCTTCAACTGGGCCACGCCGCCGCCGAACACGGTCACCTACAATGCGACTCCCTGATTCGTCGCTGGATCCGGTCACATTTCGAAGCATGTTATCACCCCGATTTTCCCGCAGAATCCGCCGCTGGATGGCGTGGGCGGGAATTCTGGTCCTGACCGGATCGCTTGGAACACCCGCTTTGGCGCAAAGTGACCCGCCTGCGGCCGCTGACCATTTGAGCGCCGGGGAAATCCTTCGGCCGCTGGCGCTCCACGCCACGGTGCAGGACGGGGAGATCGTCGGTTTTGAGCAGATCCACCGTATTTTCATGTCCGTGAACCAACGGCGGCTGATGTTCATGCTGCCGCAGCAATACCGGGTTGAGCTGAAGCATCCGGAAAAAATCACCCTGGCCAACGCGGATTTCACGGCCTTGTTGGCAGTGCGGGTTCTGACGGCGGCGGAGGGGGCCTCCGCACCGGGGTCGTCCGCCGGGTATCGCGCCTGGATCACGTCGCGGTGGCCGGATTTGATTCTTCTCAACGAGGGCACGTTCAGTGCGGCGAAGAGTTCCGGTCCGGCCTTTGAATTTTCCTGCAAAGTGGATGACGTCGCCCGCAAAGTGCAGATTGGTTTTGTCCCGACACCAGTGGGCATTTTGGAATTTTCCGCCGTTTGCAGCCCGGAAACATTCGCGTCGGCCAAGAGCACGCTGTATGTCTTGATGCGTAGTTTCCAGATCAGCGATCCCGACGGGAAACTGAACATTGTTGCGGTTCGCGGCGACAACTGACCTTCCCCCGCGGCCCGGCCATTTCAAGACACCCGGTGTCACGGTTTCCCCACATCAATGTCCGGCGCGGGCGTTCCCAGGCGAAAGGGTTTCCCGGCATTTTCGCGGTGATTTCCCGCCAGACCGCCCGCTCCGGGGCACGACTAGTAATCGCCCCGGGAGACTGGCAAATGTCTTGCTAGTCCAACGCAGTGAAATGTTGTTTGCGGGCGGATCCCACGGATGCGTCCGGGCAACCAGCAGTGCGAATCAAAGAGAAAGAAAATAATGCACACGGTTTTGTCCACCTTGTTCACGGGCCCGCGACGGAAACGGCCGGAACAAATCCTGGCGATTGATCTTGGCAGCCGCACCACGAAGGCCGTCCATTTGCACCGCCGCGGCGAAGGATTTAATCTGTCCCGTTTTGCGCTGTTGGATGCGCCCATTTTCGACAAAGCGATGTCGGCGGACATGTTGGGCGAGCACCTCAAGGCGGTCAGCCAGGCGTTGGACGCCAAGACGAGGCAGGTCAGCCTGACCACGGGGGTGAATGACGCCATTGTCCGTCACCTGGAAGTTCCGCGCATGCCATTGGACGACATGCGGATGGTGCTCAAGCACAATTCCCGGAATTACTTGCAGCAGGAGCTGTCCAACCACGTGTTCGACTGCCACCTCCTGCCTTCACCGACCCATGAAACGCCCAAGGCCGGCACGCCGATGGCCCGGCAACGGGTGTTGGCGGCGGGCGGAAAACAGGAACTGATTGACGAATATACCGCGGGCGCCAAAAGCGCCGGGTTGGTGGCCGAACACATTGTACCGGGACTGGTCGGTCCGGTGAATGCCTTTGAAATGGCCATGCCGGACGCGTTTTTGAATGAAGTGGTGGCGTTGATTGACATTGGTTTTCGCTCCGCCTCCATCTGCCTCCTGCAGCAGGGGGAATTGATCCTCAGCCGCGTGGTGAATCTGGGCGGCGACCGCTTGACGCAAGCGGTGGCCGAATCCTTGGAAATCAGCTACGCGGAGGCGGAAGGCATCAAAATGGGGATGC
Organism: Verrucomicrobiota bacterium; assembly: GCA_029573725.1. Taxonomy (GTDB): domain Bacteria; phylum Verrucomicrobiota; class Verrucomicrobiia; order Limisphaerales; family JADLHS01; genus JADLHS01. The sequence continues at coordinate 236,453 of JAKQDQ010000178.1, read as the reverse complement.
CCCAGGAGGTGCAGGCGGCGCTCGAATCCGTTTTGCTGCCCTTGGGGCGCGAATTGCGGGCGTCCATCGACTTTTTTGAACACCAGCAGGATTGCCCGGTGGCGGCGGCCTACTTGACCGGCGGGACCACGCGTTCGGAGTTCCTGGTGCAGCTGCTCCAGCAAGAACTCGCCGTCGAGACGCACACCTGGAATCCAACCGGTTTTCTCAAGGTGGATCTGCCGCCCCAGCAAGCCGCGGAATTGGAGCACGTGGCTCCGCAACTTGCCGTGGCCATCGGCGCCGGGATTGCCGCCCTTTAACCTGATTCTACGACCATGCCCATTCGTCTAAATCTGCTCGCTGAAGCCCACGCCATTGAGGACCTGCGCCGGAAGGATCCGGTCAAGCGGACGGCCTACATTGGCATTCTGCTCACCCTGCTCGTGCTGGCCTGGGCCAGCGTCATTCAATTCAAGGTCATCATTGTCAAAAATGAGCTGGCCGCGGTCACCGCACAGATGAAGCAATGCACCAACGATTTTGTGCGGGTAATGGACATGCAAAAGCAGATTGCCGAAATGAACGGAAAGCTCGGCGCGTTGCATGCGCTCTCCACAAGTCGCTTCCTGAACGGCAATCTCATGGATGCCCTGCAGCATACCACGGTGGAGGACGTGCAGTTGACCCGCCTGCAAGTGAGCCAGTCCTACCGGTTTACCGCGGAAGTCAAACCGCAGACGAAAGGCGACCGGAAGGTGCCGGGGAAGCCGGCGACCGTCACCGAAAAAACCATGCTTCTGCTGGACGGCACGGACAGTTCTGCCAACCCGGGTGAGCAGGTGCTGCGGTTGAAGGACGTCATTGCGCAGTATCCCTATTTCAAAACGTCGCTCGACCGCGCCCATGCGGTCGCCTGGAAGGATTCTTCCTCACCACAGATTTCGCCGGAGACCGGCAAGTCGGTGGTCACTTTCAGTCTGGAATGCCGTTACCCCGAGGTGACCCGATGAAATTCAACAAACTCTCCAAGGAAAAGAAACAGCATCTGATCGTCACGATCGTCATCATCCTTGCCGTGCTGGCCGGCCTGGGCAACTACCTCATCCTGGGCGGCAACCGCCACCTGGATACCTTGAAGCAGAACCAGGTCGCCGCGCTGGGCAAACTGGAGGAGATGCAGAAAACCATCAAGCGACGCGAGCAGGTGGAAACCGCGTTCAAGGAAACTTCGGACCGGCTGACCGTGCTGGAAAGCGGCATGGCCACCGGCGACCTGTATTCCTGGGTGCAGAGTTTTTTACGGAAATTTCAGCGCAACTACAGAATCGACATTCCGCAAATCAATCCCATCAGCCAGCCGGGAAGCGTGGATCTGCTTCCCGGATTTCCCTACCAGCAGGCTTCCTTGTCCGTGGCGGGGACGGCGTATTATCACGACTTGGGACAATTCATTGCCGATTTTGAAAACGAACATCCGCTCATGCGCATCGCGAATCTCTCGCTGAATCTCAGTCCGGCGGCCTCGGCCGCGGAGCGGGACAAACTCGCATTCCGGATGGACATCATCACCCTGGTCAAACCCACGACCGCACCCGGAAAAATTTAATGACTCCCCGAACGATGAAATTATTGTCACTTAAAACTGCTGCCGTGGCCGCGCTCGGCTGGATCGCCATTGAGGGTGGCCGGGCAAGCCTCACGGCGGCCGGTACCAATGAAGTGTTGCAAGTCCAGGCCAGGACCTTGCATTCCACCACGGCGCCGACCGAAAAGTCCGCCGGGACCGGGACAACCTCTCCTGAGCCCGCGCTCTCGACGTTTGTCATTCCCAAGCAGCCGTCGGAGGGGCGCGATCCGTTCTTTCCCAACTCGACCCGGGTGTACCATGTGAATGTGGTCAGCGCGCCGGAGGCGCCGAAGATTGAAGCGGATCTGACGTTGAAAGGCATTTCCGGGACTCCCGAACAGCCGCTGGCAATCATCAATACGACCACCTTCACCACCGGAGAGGTCAACGAGGTGATCACCAAGACGGGACGCCCCAAAATCACCTGCATCGAAATCAACATGGCGGCGGGCACGGCGTTGATTCAGATCGGGGCGGAACGGCGGGAACTGCGTCTCGCCCCGCAAAAATAACCGCGCCCAAGCGCCGGCAACAATCTTGTCCACTAGGTGGACAAGATTTTTTTTTGCCCCCGATTTTCCCCTGGTTTTCCGGGGGTTCCGCGGAAAACCGGGCATGGCATCGCTGCTGCTGAAATCGGACCGAGAGTTGAGCGGATGTACCAAACAAACGTAGAAGCTCAACGGAGAGAACAACGAAATAAAACAAATGAAAGCGAAATTCGCCCTCATGACCCTCATTGGGTTGAGCGCCTGCACGGTGGCTCTGGCCCAGAACGAACCGGCGGCCCCCGCGACCCCGGATACCCCCCCGGCTGCCTCGACCCCGGAGGTTACCCCCACCGGCAGTGCAGTGATCCCCCTCATCCAATTCCAGGATGTGCCCCTGACGACGGCCATTGACAATCTGGCGCGTCAGGCGGGCATCAATTACATCTTGGACCCTCAAGTGGGATACGGCCAGCCGGATGAACGTGGCCAGATCAAGGCGCAACCGAACATTTCCATCCGTTGGGAAAACCTGACGGCGGAACAGGCCCTCAACGCCCTGATTACCACCTACGGGTTGCAGCTGGTCAGCGATACCAAGACCGGCATTTCGCGCGTCACCATCAAGGACCCGGCAGCGGCCGAACCGCTCGTGACCAAGATCGTCCAGCTCAAATTCGCGTCCCCCAGCAACATTGTCGCCTCGGTGCAGACCGTGCTGGTGGACAAGCGCAGCAAGGTGATCGCGGACACGCGCACCAGTCAATTGGTGGTCTCCGCGACGGAAAAGGAACAGGAAGCGGTGGATCTGTTGATTACCCGGCTCGATACACAGACCAAGCAGGTCTTGATCGAGGCCAAGATCCTTGAGACCACCCTGAATCCGAAGACCCAGAAAGGCATTGATTGGAGCGGCACGTTGAAGGCTCAAAATTTCCACTTCGGAAACAATGGCTTGCCCTCAGGGGCTTTGAATAATCCCGGCGTCCTCATGAATGACCTGGCGGGTGGATTCACTTTCAATCCGGCCGCCGCATTCTTGGATGCGGACGGGGTTTCTGCCGCCCTGTCCTTCTTGAACAGCTCGGGCGATACCAAAGTGGTTTCCGAACCGCGCATGGTGACGTTGGACAACCAGAAGGCGACAATTGATGTCGGCTTGCTGTATCCCATCGTCAATGTCACCGCTGGCACGGCCAACACGACGGGAGGCTCGCAAATCTCCTACTCCAACTTGACGGTGAATCTGGACGTCACTCCGCGCATTGCGGCCAACAACTACATCGAGTTGAACGTAAAGCAGGGAGTGCTGCGCCTGGGCCCATCCTACCAAAGCACGGTTGCGGGCGTGATCAACGACGTGGATTCCTTCTACACCCGGAAGTTGGACACCACCGTTCTGATCCCCAGTGGCAATACGCTTGTCATGGGTGGATTGATTCAGGACGAGAAGCTGAACAACAGCACCAAGGTGCCGGTGTTGGGAGACATTCCCGGATTGGGCCTGCTGTTCCGCAAGGACAGCAAGGAGCTTAACCGGCAGAATTTGACCATCTTCATTACCCCCACGGTGGTGGAGGATGAGGATTTCCAGCCGACCCAGACCGATTACCTGAAGACGACACCGGGACTGAAAGTCACCGACGACTGGTCGTGGTGGGACAGCGGCAAGTCGGCGGGCGACATCCGCAAGGAGAAGAGGGAAGGCGCGTTTCGCGACTGAGCCACCGGCTTCTACGTTTGCACTCAACACCGGCCTGAGTCAGGCCGGTGTTGTTTTTTCGTCGGGTTGGGCGCCGTCATTGCCTGCGAGCACATCAAACAAACCGCTTGTGGAGCGGGCGGGCGCCCGGGGCCGCGTTTCGGCTTGCTTCGCGAGCCAGAACATCCGGCGGCTACGTCGCCGCCAGGCGTTGCAAATAGTCAAACGCGTAAATGCCGCTGTTATGCCCATCCTCCCAGAACAGCTGGACGGCGTATCCGCCGACCGGCACGAACCGTTTCAGCTCGAAGGCGACCGGCGGCAGCACCCGGGTGGGGTTTTTGTAAACGTTGCCCAGCACATCCTTCTCCCCATGACAGCCGGCGCAAGGGCAGGCCCGGCGCACCTTTTCCAAAGGAATGAAACTTTCCTCCCCGTTTTCCCAGCGAATGGCCAGCTCTTGGCCGATATGCTGCAAATCCAGAATACGCATGATTTCAGTATGGGGCAATCGGCCCGACAGGCAATGAACATCGAGTCGCGCTGCCGGCGCCGCCCTTTCCGCACGCCGGTCCCCGTGCCGGTCATGATTTGGGTGAATATAATTCCCGAATGTAGAGATTCTTGAACCAAACGGGCGTGCGCCGCGCCTCCAGTTCGATCGGACCAAACGGCAGCACCGGCAGATCGCGTTGCCAGAAGTTTTCCAGGGTGACACCATTGACGACCAGTTCATCGTTCAGAAAAACGTGGACCTTGTCCCCCGCCATCAGGATGCGGAACCGGTTCCACTCGCCCACGGGGTGATCGGCCGTGAGCAGCGGCTGGTTCGCATTCGTCCGATTGTTGAGCAATCCGCCGCTGCCGGATCGCACCGCGGTTGCGGTGCCGCCGGTGAATGGATCGCAAATTTCCACCTGCGGTGTGCCCCGCAAATACACCCCGCTGTTGCCTTCCGGCTCGATTTTCCAATCCGCCACCAGTTCGAAATTCACGTAATCCTTCTCGGTGGATAAATTATCCGTGTTCGTGCCACGATAGACCAGTGCGCCAGCTTCCACCCGCCACTGTGCCCGGGCCTGCTCATTCGCACGCGTTTGCGCTGCGGCCAGGGCCGCGGGCGACAGGGCGGCGCGTTTGCGCGGGTCACCCACCGAACCTTTCCACCCGCTGAGATCCGTCCCGTTAAACAAGGGGACAAAATTTTTCCACGCGGTCGGGCGCGGAAGTTCACGAATTTGAAAGTTGCGAAACTCCACGTAATCGCCGTGGCCGAGCAGGCCGATGTGGCCGCGCTCACGAAATAATCCGGGATGGCGGATGATGGTGGCCGGATCATCAATCGCGTTCAGGTCCGTCTCCAGTATGGTGACGCCGTTGACGATGACGGTGATTGTTCTTCCGTCGGCGATGATCTGCTCGCTGTTCCATTCGCCCGGGGGTTTCAACGCCCCCTGTTGGGCGGCGACGACGTCGTAAATCGAGCCGTGGTATTGCTCGGGCCGCAACGGACCCAGGCTGCCCGCCGCGGCCGCCGCCTCGTCCAGGATTTGGATCTCCATGCCCAGGGTGGCGGTGTGGCCCCGCAATGGGGCGCGGATGCCGATCCCGCTGTTCGCGCCGGGCGCCAGTTTGAACTCAAACCGCAGGATGAAATTCTCGTATTCCTTCTCTGTGAATAATTTGCCCTTGCCGCCCGGCACACAATACAGCGAACCGTTGGTGACGCCATAACTGGGGGTTTCAGAATTTTCCATGACCCAGCCCGCCAGGGAATGGCCATCGAACAACGACTGAAATTCGCTGGTGCTCCACGGTTGAACCTGGCGACATCCGGAAAGTGCCAGGACGGCGCCAATCAGCACCCCACCCGCGATGGCGCGGGGCCGGATGTGCAAATGCCGTTGCGTTCTCATGCGTCTTGTGAACCGGGACGGTTTCCGCGAGACTTTGGGAAAAATGCGCACCTGTCAAGCGATGCTTTCCTGCCGCCGGGCATGGCGGTGCCGATTTTCACCGCGACCATCCCGGGCGGTGATCCTGAGTGGTTTGCTGCTGCTGGCCGGCGGCTGTCGGGGCTCCCGGCCCGCGCCGACCACCCCGCCTCCCGTTGATCCCGCGCGCTGCGAATGGGAAAACGGCGGCATCATTCGTGGGGATAAAACCGGTCGCACCATCGCCCTGGCGTTCACGGCGCACGAGTTTGCGGAGGGTGGCGATACCGTGCTGTCGGAATTGAAAAAGCATCGGGCGCGCGCCTCTTTTTTTCTCACCGGCCATTTCATTGCCAATCCAAACTTTCATCCCTGGCTCAAACGGATGGCCCGTGACGGACATTATTTCAGCGTCCATTCGGATCAACATCTGTTGCTCTGCTCGTGGGATCGGGAACGTCGGACGCTGGTTTCTCGTGATGAATTTCGCGCGGATATCGAAGCCAACTTCACCCGATATGAGGCGTTAAAACTTAAAGCCAGCCCCGGCCGTTTCTTCATCCCGGCTTATGAGCACTACAATCGACAAATTACAACGTGGGCGCAGGAACTGGGTTGCATGATTATCAATTATACGCCCGGCACGCGTTCCAACGCGGATTACACGGGCGAGGCCGATAAGAATTTCGTTTCGACCCAAACCATTTTTGACAGCATCATCAAAAGGGAACAGACCGATCCGCATGGATTGAACGGCTTCATTTTGCTGTTGCACCTCGGCAGCGGGCCGGGGCGCGCGGATAAATTTCACTTTCGCTTTGGCGAACTGCTCGACTATCTCACCGGCAAAGGTTACGAATTAGTGCGCGTGGATGAATTGCTCGCGCCCCCAAAATAAGATGAAGCACCTGCTGGCCATGCTGATCCTGAGTCTCGCGGCTGCCCCCGCGGAGGAAATTTTCATACGGGCCAACCAGACCGGGTATTTCGTCGGCGCGCCCAAACTGGCGGTGGCCTTTTCGCACACGCCGCTGCCGGCGGATTTCACGGTGGTCGGGGCGGACAATCGGGTCTGGTTTCGCGGTGCAACCACGCCCATCACCAACGCGACATGGGGCCAATTTTCAAACCATGTGGAGCTGGATTTCTCGAAGTTTTCGACTCCGGGCCAGTTTGTATTGAAGCTCGGCTCGGCTCAATCTCTGCCGGTACGGATTGGCGGTGAGCCGAATTATGCGTTGGTGGCGCAATTATTGGAATTCATGCGTCAGCAACGGTGCGGGTTCAATCCGTGGTTGAACACGAACTGCCATCAGGCCGACGGACGCTCGGTATACGGGCCGTTGACCAATGGCACACTGCTCGAGGCGCGGGGCGGCTGGCATGACGCGGGCGATTTGTTGAAATACCTGCTCACGTCCGGCAACGCCACGGCGCAAATGCTCCTCGCGTATGAACTCAGTCCGCAACATCGGTATGCCGAGCGCCCCCAAGCCCGGGATGCGCGCCAGCACGGGGCCCCCGTGGTTCACGTTGATGCGCGCGGGCTGCCCGGCACGAACGGCGTTCCGGACCTGCTCGACGAAGCGCGCTGGGGTTTGGAGTGGATGCTGAAGCTCCATCCCGCGCCGGATCAACTATATCATCAAGTGGCCGATGATCGCGATCATGCGGGCTGGCGGCTGCCGCAGAATGAAACGGTGGATTACGGCTGGGGCAAGGGCGGCGCGCGTCCGGTTTATTTCGCCGACGGTAAACCGCAGGGTTTGAAAAGTTACCAAAGCGCCTCGACTGGTGTCGCCAATCTTGCCGGGCGGTACGCGGCGGCGATGGCGCTCGCGTATCGCATTTGGCGGGAGAATTCGCAATATCAGGATGAAGATTTTGCCGCGCGCTGTCTCCAGGCCGGTTTGGAAGTCTATGAACTTGGTCGCGCCCAGGAAGGTGTGCAACAAGGCAATTCCTACGGGGCGCCGTATCGTTATGAAGAAACCACCTGGGCTGACGACATGGAATGGGGGGCGGCGGAGCTGTATCGCGCAACGAAGCAAAAGCGGTTTCTTGATGACGCAAAGCGTTACGCGAAACTGGCCGCCGATGAAGGTTGGATGGGCAAGGAGCAGACTGGGCATTATCAGTATTATCCGTTCATGAACGCCGGCCACTTCCGGCTCTACGATTTGGTGGGCGCGGAGTTTCAGAAGTTGCTCGCGGGTTATTATCGTGCCGGCATCGAACGCTGCGTTGCCGCCGGGGAGAAAAATCCTTATCGCGTCGGCGTGCCGTTCATCTGGTGCTCGAACAATCTGCTCACGGCGCTCGTGACGCAATGCCTGATGTATGAACGCATGACCGGCGATCGGCGGTACCGCCAGTTTGCCACCAAGCAATGCGACTGGTTGCTGGGGCGCAACCCGTGGGGCACGACCATGTTCACCGAGATCGGCAGCGTCTTTCCCACCGATGTGCATTTGATGACGGTGCAAATTCTCAAACGTCCGGTACGCGGGGGATTGGTGGATGGTCCCGTATATGAACGCATTTTCACATCGCTCAAGGGTGTCAGCATCACGCAGCCCGATCCATTGGCCGCGTTTCAAGGTGAAGCGGTTTACCACAATGACGTCCATGATTATTCCACCAACGAACCCACGATGGACGGCACCGCCTCCGCCATTTTAATGTTTGCCCTGTCCAATCTGTACCCATGAAAACCCCGCTCCTTCTCATTGCCTGGTTGATGTGTCTCGGTTCCGCATCCGTCCATGCCGGTGCGTCCGTCGGTATTCGGCTCGCGCCCATTTTCAACGGCACCAACCTGGCCGGCTGGCGCGCGCCGCAGCCCAATCCCTTTTGGACGGTGAAGAACGGGGTTCTGATCGGCGCCAACGATGGACAAATGCGTGGGAATGTCATTTACACCGAGTCGCACTACACCAATTTCGTTTTGGAACTGGAAGCGCGTTGGTCGGGGGAGATTGACAGCGGCATCCTGTTGCGCGACCCGGAATTGCAGGTCCAGTTTGGCGTCTCACGCAGCTTGAAGAAGGACATGACCGGCGCGTTTTATCTGGCCAGGACACCGGACAATCCGACTTCCGGTTATCCGGAATCCGGTCACACCCACGGGTTGGCTGCGGTCTTCAAGCCGGATGATTGGAACCGCTTCCGCATCGAAGCGCGCGGCGATGCTTTCACCGTCTGGTGCAACGGGCAGCGCATCAGCCAGTATCAGGATCCGCGCTATCCTGGCGGCGGCCCACTGGGGCTGCAGGTGCACCCCGGGCTCAAAATGAAGATCGAGTTCCGCCATCTGTACGCCGTCGAACTGGACTGAAACCCGTCCGCCGGGCGCTCGCATGGATTCATCGCTCGCCGCGGCCGCCTCCGCCTGGCAGTTCCCGCTGCTTTTCGGCGTAGGCTTGGTGTCTGGATTTGTAGATGCCATCGCCGGCGGCGGTGGATTGATTACGTTGCCGACGCTGCTGCTCCTGGGCGGCGATCCGCAAGTGGCGCTCGGAACGAACAAGTTGCAGGCAACATTCGGCGCGGCCAGCGCCACCTGGCATTACGCGAAAGCGGGCGCGGTGGAGTTGCGGGACTGCTGGCGCGGCGGTGCGATGACGTTCATGGGGGCCGGCGTGGGGACATTGGCCGTGCAGCAAATCGGCACCCATGCCCTCAAAGCCATCATTCCCTTGCTGCTGGTTGCGGTCGCGGTTTATTCCCTGCGCAACCTGGGTCTGGAGGAAACGAAAAAGCCGCCCCGCTTGTCGCGCTGGTGTTTTGATCTGATTTTTGGTCTGGTGCTGGGGGGTTACGACGGTTTCTTTGGGCCCGGCACCGGGACCTTTTGGACGATCGCCTTCGTGGCGGCGCTGGGATTCAACTTGTTGCGCGCCACGGCTTATACCAAGGCCATGAATCTTTCCAGCAACGTTTGCTCCCTGTTCATTTTTCTGTGGGCAGGCAAGGTGGATTTTCTCGCTGGAGGCTGCATGGGGTTGGGACAGCTTATTGGCGCGCGGTTTGGCAGCCGGATGGTGGTGCGGCGGGGGACAACGTTCATTCGGCCGGTGTTCATCACTGTCGTATTGGTTCTGACCGCCAAATTGCTCCTTGAGGCGTACATGAGATAGGCTCGTTGCCCTCGACAACGAGCCTGGATCACGCCGCAAAATTTCCCACGAGCGCGACTATGAGAACTGCCAGGACGGACGTTATCGCCTTGCGCGAAGCGGGTCCGCCTCCGGTGCTGCCAAAGCAACAATCCGGTTATTTCTGAGCAAACCCCTTGGTGATCTCAATACGATATCCCGTCTGTTCCTTGGTAATGTTGGCGGCAAAACCATTCTTTTTACTCCAGTCTTTCAACAGATTAACCCGCGTTTCACTGGGGGTGGACACTACTGACTGACCTTCAGACACCATGCTCTTGACGACTTCCAACCATTTTTGATCGGCAGCCTTGGTCTCTTCACCAAAAGCCACCCCGGAAGTCATTAAGCAACTGACCATCAATACTTTGAACCACTTCTTCATTTGTACTCCTTGTGTTGAACTTTGCACCGCAATGCTGCGGCAATGGGTGCGGGCAGTTCGCATGCCAACGATGTGAAAATGTCGAAATTCGGAACTTTCTTATCGAAAATCTTGACCATCAGCCTCAATTCGATACAATTCGCCCACTTGAAACGCAGGTTTCGTTCTCTCTGCAGTAACCTCAACGCTAATTATACTAATACTATGAAATTGAAATTATTGGGTTTGTTCGCCGTTGCCGCCAGTTTGGCGGTTACCGGTTGCCAACAAACGTCTCATTACCATCAACCCGTCCATACAACGACTTCGACGCCGTCCGTGGTGGAACCGGCTCCAGCCCAAACCCCTCCGCCGCAAGTTTCGTGCAATGAAGCCACGCGCGGGCTCATTCAAATGGCGAAAACGATGCCCAAAGAGGTAACTCTCGGCGGAGAATTCACCTCGGAAATCAAACTTACAGCTCAATCTTGCGCCGGTAACGTAGTGGTCCAAGATTCCATTCCGGCTGGTGTTACCTATGTGCGCAGCGAGCCTGCCGCCACCGTGGATGGCAGCCAGGTTACTTGGAAGCTGGGCAATCTTGATGCCGGGGAGAGCCGCACCCTCAAGCTGATTCTCAAAGCAGGCAAGGAAGGCGTGATTGCCAGCTGTGCGGTTGTATCCGCCGATCCGCGCACCTGTGCGGAAACTCGCGTCGTCAATCCCGCGATTCAATTGACCAAGACTGAGCCGCAGGAAGTGACTATTTGCGACCCAATTCCGGTGACTTTGGTGGTTAAAAACTCGGGCAGCAGTCAGTTGACCGGGGTGAAGGTGACCGACACGCTGCCGGCGGGTCTCGCGAGCGAAGGGAAGAATGTTCTGACTTTCGACGCTGGCACGCTCGCGCCCGGACAGAGCAAGGAGTTTAAGTTTAATGCCACCGCTTCCAAGACGGGCAAATTTGTGAACAATGCCGAAGTCAAGTCGGATCAAGGGGTCAGTGCCAAGGCGACCGCTTCGACCACGGTCCGCCAAGCGGTTTTGACCATCGCGTGCAAGGCCAACGAGCAGCAATACATCGGCCGGCCGTACCATGTTGACTTGACGGTCGTGAACAAGGGCGATACTGCAGCTGCGGGAGCGCAAGCGATCTTGGCGATTCCGGCGGGAGCAACGTTCAGCTCTGCCACTGCCGGTGGCCGGGTCTCCGGCAACACCGTGATTTGGGACCTCGGCTCGCTGGCGGCAGACGCGCAACGTGAGGTCCGCGCCACGTTCACCAGTGCGGCAGCGGGCACATACAACTTCAACAGTGCTGCCCGTGGCGCCTGCGCCGCGCAAGTGGCCTCCAGCTGCCAGACCCGGGTGGTGGGCGTCTCCGCCTTGTTGCTGGAGAAGGGTGACAATCCTGACCCGATCCAAGTCGGGGAAGAGACCACCTACTATGTCCGCGTGACCAACCAGGGCTCCACCGATGACACCAATATCAAAGTGGTGGTTGAGTTCCCTGAGTACTTGACTCCGGTCAGTGCTGACAATGGCGGACAAGTCCAAGGTCAAAACGTGGTGTTCCCGCCCTACCCGCGCCTCGCGCCGAAGGGTGTGTTTGAGTATCACGTCAAAGCCAAGGGCGCCAAAGTGGGTGACGCGCGTGTGAAATTCATTCGCACCTCCACGGATATTCCGGCTCCAACGACGGCGGAAGAATCCACCCGCGTTTACTAAGCCGGTTTCGTTCCTTCACAGCTGGCAGGTCTTCGGACCTGCCAGCTTTTTTGTCTTCGTGGGTCAGGGTGACTGGCGAACCTGCGTACGATCCTGAACCATCGCCGAGCACGGCGATTTTGAACCCGTTCGATGCACGCAATGCTGGAGGCAGGAGGTGAGCGCAGACCAGGCACGGGGCGGCAAGGGCCGCCGCCCGCGACGGGCAGGGAAACCCTTCGCTCCCCCCGTTTAGTCGCCGCCGGTCGCGTTGACGATTTCGACGTGCGTGGATGCCGCCTTTATGGCCTGTATCCGGTCCGTCGTGCGCGCAAACGAACCTGATGATCCTGCACCGCGGCGTTAATTTGCGGCCGTTTGAGCGGATCTCCCTGTACCGAGCCATCGCATTCCGGTTTGATGTTCCGGCATTTTCCCGGGCTTGGTTTCGCCGTGCGGTTCAGGCATAGTGCCCCGCCATGCGATGGATTCGCGACATCTATGCCGCCAACCGCCCGGCGGGCCGGCCCGTTATTTCACTGGAATTTTTTCCGCCGAAAACGCCGGAAGGCGAGGTTGCGTTGTTTGCCAGGCACGTTCCGGCCTTGGCCACGTTGAAACCGGATTTTTGTTCGGTGACTTATGGGGCCGGGGGCAGCACGCGGGACAAGACCCTGCAAATCGTGACGCGTCTGCAGCAGGAGCACCAATTGACCACGCTGGCTCATCTGACGTGCGTCAATCATACGCGGGAACAATTGGAGGAGTTGCTGGAAAAAATCCGCGCCACGGGTTGCCAGAACATCCTGGCTTTACGTGGCGATCCTCCCGGTGGCGGCGAGTTCAAGGCCACGCCCGGCGGATTTGAGTTTTCCTCCGAATTGATCAGTTTCATCCGGGCGCAGGGTGGATTCAGCATTGGCTGCGCCGGTTTTCCCGAAGGACACATTGCCTGCCGGGCGGGCAAACATACGGATTGGCGGCACCTCAAGACGAAGGTGGATGCCGGGGCAGATTTCGTGATCACCCAGTTGTTTTTCGACAACAACGATTATTTGGAATTCCGGGATCACTTGACGCGGCTGGGCGTTGCGGTGCCGCTGATTCCGGGAATGATCGCGATCACCAACGTGGCGGGAATCCGCCGGTTCGCACAGGCTTGCGGCGCAAAAATTCCCTCGACGCTGGCGGCCGAGCTGGAGCGGCTGGGCGACGATGACGCCGCGGCTGCGGAGTTTGGGATCGAATATTGCACCAAACAGTGTGAGGAGCTGTTGCGCGCCGGAGTGCCGGGACTGCACTTTTACACGTTGAACAAAGCGGCGGCAACGTTGCAGGTGGCGCGGAATCTGGGGCTGGCTTGATGGCCGGCTACACGATCTCCACCGGACACTTGGGCACCGCTTCCAGAAAGGCCCGGCCGTATTTTTTCCCAAGAATGCGGCTATCGAGTACCACCACGATTCCGGTGTCCGTTTTGGTCCGGATCAGCCGCCCGAACCCTTGACGGAATTTCAAGATGGCTTCCGGCAGGGAAAATTCACTGAATGAATTGCCGCCCCGCGCCTCGATGGCCTCGATGCGCGCCTCGATCAATGGATGGTCCGGGACGGCAAATGGAAGTCGGGTGATGATGACGTTGCTCAAGGCTTCTCCCGGTACATCCACGCCCTGCCAGAAACTGTCTGTTCCAAACAGTACCGAATTCACGTCGTCCTTGAATTGCTCCAACATGGTCGAGCGCGGGGTGCCCGTGCCCTGCACAAACAAGGCGATCCCCAACTCCTCGAAGAAGGGCTGCAGGCGCTCACCCAGCGTTTGCATCAGTCTGAAGTTGGTGAACAGAACAAATGCTTTCCCGTGGGTCTGACGGATAAAGTGCTTGATCCATTGTTCCAACGCATCCGCAAAACCCGCTTCCCGCGGGTCCGGAATTTTGCGCACGACGAATAATTTGATCTGCCGCTGATAATCAAACGGCGTGCCCACCTGCAACTGCACAGCGGACTCCGCTCCGACGCGGCTCATAAAGTATCCTAGTCCACCCCAACTTCCGTCTGACGTCGGGGATTTTGGCAGATAATCGCGGGCAGATGGGGGCCTCTCCTCGACCTCTTTTCTGGAGTGATTCGTCGTGGCGAGAGTGGCGCTGGTCATGATGATGCTCGTATTGCTGCCAAACAATCTGCGGCGCAGAAAGGGGGCAATGTCGATTGGTGCGGCATTGAGGGAAAGATTCTGCTGGGATTTTCCGGAGCGTTCGACCCAATACACATGGCCCTCGGCCTGATGATTCAAGAATTCGGTGATCTCCGATTTGATTTCTCCGAGCCGGCGGTTGCATTCCACCAGCTCCTGCCCGATTTCTTTGTCCTCGCTGGTTTTGATCAGATCGCTGACCGACTCTCGCAACCGCTGGATTGGCAGCGCGAGATTGTCCGCCACCAGCTGCGTCCGACGGATGCGCAACTCGGTCCAGGTGCGGTGTGTCGGCTTTGGATTCGACGTTGGTTGTTGCGACTTTGAACCGCGGTGTAATGCTTCACATGCCGTCTCCACATTGCTGAAGAAGTTGTCGGCCGCATGCAGGGTTTCATCCACCAGCTCCACGGCTTTCCCCTGCCGCAAGGTGGCCAACAGTCCCTTTCCAGTTTTCGGGTTCCAAAGGCGATTGAGCGACCAACGAATTTGAGCGCTGGAAACACTCAACCCGACGTGTCGCGAAGCCACGTGTTCCACAGTGTGCGCCTCATCAAAAATCACGAAATCATTCTTGAACAACACGCCATCCGAATTTTCCTCGTCCAGTCCGCCAAGCAGGGTGAAAAAGAGCGTATGGTTCAAGACCAACACATCCGCGGCCAGGATCCGACTGCGCGCTTTTTGAAAGAAACAAAGCGGATGCTCTCTGGCAAAATCTGATTGGTACCCGCAAATTTTTGGTGAACAGAGCCCGCGCTCTGAGCACACTTGCGCCCAAACTTTCGGATCGGGCTCAATGCTGAAATCCGATAAGCTACCGGTGCCTGTTTCCTTCGACCACTCGTAGATGCGCTGCAACTCCTGGGCTTCTGATGAAGTGAACAGATTTTTGCTTTGCGCAATTGCCTTTTGAAGGCGTCGTGTACAGAGATAATTCGCACGCCCCTTCAACATGGTATAAGAAAAATGGACGGCCTTCGGCAGTGCCGCCAGGACGGTGGAGATCATTGGCAAGTCCTTCTCCACGAGCTGTTCCTGAAGATTGATTGTATGAGTTGAAACGACGGCTTTCTTTTTGAATTGAACGGCGAAAAGAATGGCCGGGATGAGGTAGGCCAAAGATTTTCCAACACCAGTTCCGGCTTCAGCCACGAGATGCTGCTGTTCCTGCAATGCCCTGGCTACCGCCACGGCCATTTGTTGCTGTTGAGGGCGGAATTCAAAATTCTTCGCGTTGGCAAGCACCCCGGATGTCGAAAAAATCTCGGTGGTGAGCGCAACGATGTCGCCATTCAATTGCTGGTTCTCGAGCGTCGAAATCATTCACTAAATCACTTGTATCGGACTATTTTATTAACTAGTCCCCGGATCTTGCTCCCGCGCTTGCCTCGGTTCGCTTAAGCCATATTGCAATTAATCCGATGTCTGTAGGCGAAACACCGGGAACGCGGGCGGCCTGGCCAAGTGAAAGCGGTCGTATATTCCGCAAATTTTCACGGGCTTCATTACCCAACCCTAATATCACATCGTAATTGAACGAGTTAGGAATTTGTTTGCCTTCAATATTTTTAAGCTTTTGTACCTCGGTCTGTTGCCTTTCAATATACCCTTGATACTTGATCTCGACTTCAATTACGTCGATCACATCTTGAGACAGAGACTTATCAAAACCGGGTAAATCACGGTAATTCACTTCAGGTCGGCGGAGGAGATGCGAAAGAGGAGTTGATCCGATTCGCGTATTATTTAATCTGTCAATTTCACGAGTTATTGTGTTGCGCTTGCGAAGAAAGATATCAAATCGTTCCCGTGGCAGAAGCCCGATGTCATATCCGAATTCGCTTAAGCGCAAGTCAGCATTGTCTTGGCGCAGCAATAAACGATATTCTGCACGTGACGTGAATACGCGATACGGCTCCTTAATTTCTACATTGATGAGGTCATCAATCATGACGCCGATATAGGCCTCATTGCGCTTTAAAATTACCGGAGGTTTATTTATGCATCGTCTGGCAGCATTCATGCCGGCAATCAGGCCCTGAGCCGCAGCCTCTTCATATCCGGAAGTTCCGTTGATTTGACCGGCCAAAAACAAGTTTTCGCATATTTTGCTTTCAAGAGACGGGAAAATCTGATTCGGCGGCACAAAATCATATTCTACGGCATAAGCCGGTCGAAGTATTTCTGCATTCTCCAATCCAACTACTGATCGTACTAATTGAACCTGCACTTGGTAGGGAAGAGACGTAGAAAGTCCATTTAGATAGAACTCATCGGTCTCAATTCCTTCAGGTTCGAGAAAAATATGGTGGGTCTCCTTTTCCGAAAACTTTACAATTTTATCTTCAATAGATGGGCAATATCTCGGACCAATACCTTCGATCTGCCCACTGTACATTGGTGACAGATGCAAATTCTCTTTGATAATCTCTTTAGTCTGGGGCGTTGTTTTTGTGAGGAAACAACTTAATTGCTTTCCGACCCGCTGAAGAATCGAGGTTGCCGGAAAATTATTGTTCAGTGT
Organism: Verrucomicrobiota bacterium; assembly: GCA_029573725.1. Classification (GTDB taxonomy): domain Bacteria; phylum Verrucomicrobiota; class Verrucomicrobiia; order Limisphaerales; family JADLHS01; genus JADLHS01. The sequence continues at coordinate 219,766 of JAKQDQ010000178.1, read as the reverse complement.
GGCACAATGACAAATCCGCTCTTGTTCCACGTGGAACATATCATGAGGCCAGAAGCTGAAGAGTGGTGGTGGAGTATCTCCTGGTTGCTCCTCGGTCTTAGAAAAATCAATCGAACTCCTCAAAATTCGCGGTGGAGTTCCTGTTTTTAGGCGCTTTAAATTCAATCCGAGTGCTTTTAGTGACTCAGATATTCCAATAGACGGCATTTCTCCTGATCGTCCGCCACCTTGTCGAGTTTTTCCAATGTGGATTAATCCGTGCAGAAATGTTCCCGTTGTAATTATAACCGTTTTCCCTAAATATCTCGTTTGGTTGGCCGTAGTAATTCCTATAATCTTGCGGCCTTTGGTTTCAAAGGAAACGACTTGCTCTTGTTTTAAATCTAAATTTATTTGCCGTTCGCAAATCCATTTCATCCGGAATTGATATGCCTTTTTGTCGCATTGAGCGCGCGTTGCCCAAATAGCCGGCCCCTTACTTTTATTTAAAGTCCGGAATTGAATTCCTGTTATATCTGTTGTCCTCCCAATTTCACCTCCGAGCGCATCTATCTCTCGGACCAAATGGCTTTTTGCCGACCCACCGATAGATGGATTGCAGGACATTTGACCAACCGTGTCCACATTCGAAGTTACAAGCAACACTTGAGCGCCGATCTTTGCTGCAGCCAACGCGGCCTCAATTCCTGCGTGTCCTGCGCCAACTACAATTACATCGTATTCTTTAGAGTAATTGAACATGGTTTGGAAATTATCTAAAACTCTGAGCCGCAAACATTCCCATGCTAAGTCGAGAAGTATATCAAGTTAAACAATGCACAACAAACTTGTAGCAAATAGGTTACAACAAAAATACAAACGTCGTTTCTCCAAACTTCTTAGAACTAGTCAGGTCTTTGAATCGTGATGCGATTACAAACGACAATGACGCGACGACTCCTATTGCAATGAAACTTTTAGAAAAGTCGCCATTTAATCGAAATAAGATTAAAAGTCATAATTTTTAACATGAACGTCATCTCCAATCGAATCTTTCATCTGCTATGAGAATGTAATTCCGACCATGTCAGGCGTCAGCTAAATACCTGTTGTATCCCCTCAGGCGAAGCCCGGGTTGGAACGTTATCCTGTCGTTAGGCGGTCTCCACCACGGTCACCTTCTTTTGGTGTTCACATGGAATGCGAAGCGGGGTCTCCAGGCAGGATTGGGCTTCCATATTCACGCCACAGTTCTTGAGTGTATCAATTGTCGGTCGGTCGCCAAGATTGCCACCCTGTTTTTTTTGACGTACGCTTTGCACGGTGACGGAAACATCTATACCTGTCCAACCCTTAAAAGTCGGGTTGATTTCATTGGGGTGTGCAAAAAATCTTGTGGACGCTGAAGTCATGCTTGGCGCGCTGCTGAAAGACGGCGTTGAAGTCACCAACGATCCGGTTCAAGCGGATGTGGTGATCGTCAATACGTGTTCCTTCATTGATTCGGCACAGGAAGAGAGTGTGGAGGCCATCCTTGAGTCTGCTGCGGTGCGCGAAGTCAGCAATCGCCAGCAGGGTTTGATTGTCTCGGGCTGTCTTTCCCAGCGGTTTCGGGAGGAGCTGCCCCAACTCTTCCCCGAGGTGGACGTGTTCATGGGCATCGACCAAGTTGCGCAAGTGGCCCAGATCGTTCGCCTGGCGCATCAGCATCGAAGTGAAAAAATCAATGGCCGGCGTCCCACAAGCCGGGCGCGGCAGACCCGAATTACGGCACAACTTGCCCGGCTGGAAGGCCGGCGGGAACGCGGCCAGGCGCATGAACCATCCCTCCGTGGCACCGATAAATTCGGGAAGACGCGGACGGTTCTCTCCGGGAACGGTGCGCGGCAATACTTCCATGCGTCTGCCGCTCCCATCCTCGAGGTAACCTCGCGGCCAACGTATATTCCGGATTATGCCACACCGCGTTTCCGGCTGACCCCCAAACACTTTGCGTACATTAAAATTGCCGAGGGCTGCAATCATCCGTGCAGTTTTTGCTTGATTCCCCGCATGCGGGGATCCCACCGCAGCCGCGAGCAGACGGATATTGTGGCAGAGGCCCGGGCGCTCCTGGCCGCCGGGGTGCGGGAGCTGAATTTAATCTCCCAGGACTCGACCTACTACGGTCTGGACCTGCGCCCGGATCATCGGCGAGCAATTTCTTCGCCGGAACGATTCAGCGCCGCGGCCCAATCACTGCCGGCAAACGCGACCACGATTTGCACGCTGCTGCGCGCATTGAACGCCTTGCCCGGAGATTTTTGGATTCGGCTGCTCTATACTCATCCCGCACATTGGACGGAGGAGCTGATTCAAACCATCCGGGAGTGCTCCAAAGTGGCGCGTTATGTGGATATTCCGCTGCAGCATATTCATGACAACATGCTGGAGCGCATGCGGCGCGAAACTTCCCAACAGTACATCATTGATTTGCTCAGGCGAATCCGCGCGGGCATTCCCGGCATCGCGCTGCGCACAACGTTCATCGTTGGCTTTCCGGGCGAGACCAAGGCTTGCTTTGACGAATTGGTGGATTTTATTGGTGCGGCCAGATTTGAACGGTTGGGGATTTTTGCCTATTCACAGCAGATGGGGACCCGCGCGGGAGGGATGGCCGGCCAGGTTGCCGCCCGGGTCAAGCAGCAGCGGCGCAAAGCGGCGATGGCCGCCCAGCATAAAATCGCCAGGGAAATCTCGGAATCATTCGTGGGCCGCACCCTCAAGGTGTTGATTGAAGGCCGGGCCAGCGCCAGGCAGCTCACCGCCGCGAACCTCAGCTCATGGGAACACGGGTTGATTCGCGCCAATGCGGTTCCTGCGCCCAGGCTGCCGGCCGGCGAATTTCTGGTCGCGCGCGGCGAGGCGGATGCCCCGGATATTGACGGGCGTGTGTACCTGCGGGGCGATCTGCCGGCCGGCGAGTTTGCGCGCGTAAAAATCATCGGTCATACCGATTACGATCTGATCGCCCGACCCGCATGAATCTTCCAAACAAACTGACCATTTCGCGCTTCGTTCTCACGGGCGCGTTTTTAGCGGTGATGTTCTCGCGCTCCGCGTGGAACGACACGCTGGCGTTGATCTTCTTTTCGGCGGCGAGTCTTACGGATTTTCTTGACGGTCGCATCGCCCGCGCCCGGCATTTGATCACCAATTTTGGAGTGCTGATGGATCCGCTGGCCGATAAAATTTTAACCTGTTCGGCGTTCATCGCGCTGGCCGAGCGGCACGCGTATGCGTTGATGCATGGTGATTTGCCGGCGGTCTTCAGGATGGGGGGGCATCCGGTTTACGCCAAGGTCGAAGCCTGGATGGTCATCATCATCGTGGCGCGGGAATTGGGAATCACGGGGCTGCGCTTGTTGGCGGCGTCCAAAAATGTGGTGCTTGCCGCCGAGGGGTATGGCAAACACAAAACCATCTCGCAGATCGCGGCCATCATCGCCCTGCTGGTGATGAATGCGTACGGAGAGTGGTGGCCCTGGCTGCACAATTTGTTCAGTCCCTGGACGCCGGGTTTTGCGCTGGTGACGCTCTGGCTGACTGTGCTGTTAACCGCCACTTCGGGCGTGCTCTATCTCTGGCGCAACCGGCAGCTTTATTTGAATGACCTGTAATTCCGCTTCAGCGTCGTGCGGGAGTGCGATTGGGGAGCGGCAGAGTCTGGCCGGAGTCCTGGGGGACAGATTGGACGCGCGCCGGCGGCACGACCGGTGGCGCCACGGGTTTGCGTTGCTGGCGAAGTACAACCATCATCACGATCACTGCGACGACGATCAACGCAACGATGAACAGTTCGCGGCGATGCAGGTTGAGTTTCGAGAGCTGGAGCGTGACAAAGTTGACGAGGCTGTTGTCGGGGTCGGACAAGGCCGGCGGCTCGGCGAATTTCTCCGTGCGCCCGAGTTCCTGTTCCAGGGTTCTGATGACCTCGGGCACATCCAGTTTCAAGAGCGTGGCGTAGGTGCGGGTAAAGCCGCGGATGTACACTGGCGCGGCAAACAGATCGAAGTTGCCATCTTCGAGCGCCCGAATATGATCAGTGCGGATTTTGGTGATTTCCGCCACCTCATTGATCGAAAGCTTCCGGGCTTCACGTGCGGTGCGTAATTGTTCAGCGACCGTTGACATCACGCTATTTCTAACGGGTTTTGAGGGAACTTGGCAATGCAGGAAACATCCGGTCCGCCAGGCGAACCGCCGGGATCCGGCAGCCGAAATGAACGGCCGCCCGGTCCCCCATCGCGATGAGTGATTTGCGACAGGCCAAAGCGGCGTTGCGGCGGCAGGCGCGCGCGCGGTGCGCGGAGATTTCGCCTCCGATGCAGGCGGGGACCAGCCTTTGCGACCGGCTCAAACAAACGAGGATCTGGCAGGAGGCGGGCACGGTGTTGTTTTTTGCCCCGCGGACTGACGAGCCAGACGTCTGGCCTTTGCTGGAGCTGGCGCTTGCTCAAAACAAGATCTGTGCCCTACCTGGCTATGTCCCCCATTTGAAAGGCTACGTCGCCCGCCGCATCAATGATCCTGTGCACGATGTCGTCCCGGGCAAATTCGGGATCCGGGAGGGGGCGCCGAGTTGTCCGGAAATTTCGCTGAACCAACTGGACTTGCTCTTGGTGCCTGGGGTAGCCTTTGACTCGCAGGGCCGGCGGTTGGGCCGTGGCAAGGGCTTTTACGACCGGCTGCTGGCAGCAACGCGAGGCACAAAATGCGGGGTGGCGTTTGATGAGCAGTTGGTTCCCGCCGTCCCCGTTGAACCTCACGATGTCGTATTGGATTGCATTTTGACACCGACGCGCTGGATTAAGACCTAGCGCCGCGCCGGTCCTGAAATGAGTTTGGTCTGGAATATCTTGGGCATGCTGGCGTGTGGCGCCGCGGGGGCGGCTGTCGGTGCGACGCTGCTCAAGTCCAGACATCGCCAACACCTCACCCAGCACCAGCTCGAGTCTGCTCGCGCGCTGGAAACGGAACGAGCGGCCGCGCGCCAGGAGCTGGCCCGCATCCAGGCGCAAACCGACCAGGCCGCCGCGGCCCAGCGCCAGGAATTGGATCAGCGCGAAAAATACCTGGCGGAACGCGAGGCGCTGCTCAACACCCAGTTGAACCGGTTGCTGCAATCGGAGGAGCAGACCCGGCAACAGCGGGAGGCGCTGGAACGGAAACATGCTGAATTGGAGCAGCAGCACCTGGAACTGCACCGGCTTACGGAGCAGCGCCGGCAGCAATTGGAAAAACTCTCGGGCGTCAGTGGCGAAGCCGCCCGGGCGCAGTTTCTCAAGGAAGTGGAGCAGGAATCGCTTGCGGATGCCGCCAACATTTCCCGTCACATTCTGGAGGACGCCCGGGCGCGCGCCGAGGAGAAGGCCCGCAAAATTATCATCACGGCCATCCAGCGTTATGCGGGCAATCAAGCCATTGCCTGTTCCTCGGCCACCATCATCCTTCAAAACTCGGAAATCAAAGGCCGCATTATTGGGCGCGAGGGGCGGAACATCCGCGCGTTTGAAAATGCCACCGGCGTTACCGTGTTGATTGACGATGAAGCTGGGGCGGTGACCCTGTCGGCATTCGACCCGGTGCGTCGGGAAATCGCGCGCGAGGCGATGCTGCGTTTGATCCAGGATGGGCGCATTCATCCCACCCGCATCGAGGAGGCGGTGCAAGAGGTCAAGTCGGAGATGGAGGAGACCATCATTCGCAAAGGCGAGGAAGCTGCGGCGCGCGCCGGGGTGACGCTCCTGGATCCCGAGCTGATCAAGCATCTTGGCAAGCTGTTCTTCCGGCAAAGCTTTGCCCAAAACCAGCTTGACCACTCAATCGAGGTGTCGCAATTGGCCGGTCTGATGGCGGCAGAACTGGGATTGGACGCCCAGATCGCGCGGCGTGGCGGACTGCTGCACGACATTGGCAAGGCCCTGACCCACGAGGTCGAAGGCCCGCATGCCACCGTCGGAGCGGATTTGGTCAGGCGCCATGGCGAAAGCTCCATTATCGTTAACTGCGTCGCTTCTCATCACAATGATGTCCCCCCGGAAGGTCCTTGGGGGCTGTTGGTGAGCGCGGCGGACGCAATCAGTGCTTCCCGCCCGGGGGCGCGATCCGAAAGTTTGACCACTTATCTGAAACGGATCGAGGAACTGGAACACATCGGCATGGGCTTCACTGGCGTTGAAAAATGTTTCGCCGTGCAGGCGGGGCGTGAACTGCGCGTGTTCGTGCAACCTCAGAACATCAGCGACGAGCAGGCGTTTAGTCTGGCGCGTCGGATCGCCGGAAAGATCGAGTCGGAACTTCAATATCCGGGCCAGATTCGGGTGACCGTCATCCGGGAAGTCCGGTGCATTGAAGTCGCCAAATAACTTCGCCACGCCGCCCCGACCGTGCTGCCAGGCGGCGGCCCTGCATACGCCGTCAACGCCCTTCCATTAATCCGCTGGGCAGGCCATTTTCCCACCCTTGCGGGGCGTTCCAAGGCCGGACCGACAAGTTGTCCGGCTCGGCAGTGGCACAGCCAGCCAAGGTCAGGATGCAGACCAGCAGAAGCAGTAGGCTTGTGCTGTGATGAAGCAGTTTCCGAATCTTCACGACTCCGGGTTGGCGGGAATCACCTGGTCCCCCTCCGCGACATCGGCCAATTTCCAGCCTGGCAGCAGGTTGGCAATGGCCCGATCCTTCTGCACCTCCCGGATAATCACCTTGGCCACCAGGCGGCCACCGCGGCTGACGAGCAGTTCGCCGTCCAGTTTGGCGCCTTCCGCCTCGCCGACATCCAGCACTACGAACTCCCATTTCGGATCGGCGACCAGCACTTTGCCGCGCATGTCCGCCTTCATTCGCACGACGTGATCCGGATCAATCAGCTTGGCCAGCCGCTCCTTGGTTTTATCCAATTCGCTTTCGATGATCTTCTTTTCCGCCAATGACACCTCGTATTCCTCCCGGGCTTCCTGCAATTGCTTGCCCAAGGCGAGAATTTGCGGGGGGCTGAAACCAGTGGCTTCGTAGGAGGCGAGCTTGGCACTGGCATCATCGCGCTCGCGGATGGTTTGCGCCAGCTTTTCGTTCAGCTCGTTCGATTTCCTGGTCAGGGCCTCCGCCTCGCTCACCGCCGCCGTGCGCTCCTGTTCCGACTTGACCAGCGCATCCTTGGTGGTGCTCAATTCCTTTTCCGTCTTGGCCAGTGTGCCCTTGGTTTCCGTCAGTTCGGCGTCGGTCTGGACAAAACGGTGGTTCCAGTCATTGCGCTCGGCCACGACGCCGTCGATCTTCTCCTTGACTTTCACGAAACCCAGGCCGCCAGCCGCCAGTCCGGCGATAATGGCAACGATCAGGCTAATCCGCATCAACATATTGTTCCGTTCGTTTCGACTATGTGCCCCAGTCTAGGGGGGAATCGTCAAAACTGTCAATTGCCGGTTTATTAAAGTTTGCACCTCTGGAATTGTCTTTGGCCGACGCATCGCGCATGCTTGCAGTCTGTGAATAGTGTTGATTTGGAGGATCCCAGCGCCAACCGTCTCGACAGCCAGCGCAAAGTCGTGGATCCGTGTTCCATCGTCATTTTTGGTGCCAGTGGCGATTTGACCGCGCGCAAGCTCATCCCCGCCTTTTATCATTTGTACAAGGAACACCAGTTGCCGGCGGCTTTCCGGATCGTCGGTTTCGCGCGACGGGAGAAGTCCGATGCCTCCTTTCGGGCCGAGCTGCGGGAGGCGCTCGACGTCTTTTCCCGCACCAAACCGGTGGAGGACGCGGTCTGGGAGCAGTTCGCCGGACACATCTCCTATTGTCGGGGCGATTTGACCGACCGGAGCGCCTACGAGAAACTTGAACGGCAGCTGGCTTCCTTCCAGCCGGCGGAACTGCGCAACAACCTCCTCTTTTACCTCGCCATTTCGCCAAGCCAGTTCGGTGAAGCCGTGGAAAATCTGCATCAAACGGGCATGCTCAAGCCACCCGAACCGGGCGGCTGGCAGCGGATTGTCGTGGAAAAGCCCTTTGGCCACGACCTAGCTTCGGCTCATGCGCTGAATAATGAATTGACCCGTTATGCCCACGAGTCGCAGGTTTTCCGCATTGATCACTATCTGGGCAAGGAAACGGTGCAGAACATTCTGATGTTCCGGTTTTCCAATTCCATCTTTGAACGGCTTTGGAGCCGGGATTCCGTGGACCATGTGCAGATTACCGTCAGCGAACAGCACGCGGTGGGCAGCCGTGGCGGTTACTATGAGGAAGCGGGCGCCATGCGGGACATGTTGCAGAACCACATGCTGCAGGTGCTGTCCCTGGCGACGATGGAGCCCCCCGTCTCGTTGGAAGCCGAGGCCATCCGCGATGAAAAAGTCAAACTCCTCAAATCCATCCGACCATTTACGCCGGAAAGCGTCGCCCGGCAGGTGGTGCGCGGCCAGTATTTTGCCGGCGTGGTGGAAGGGAAGCCGCAGGTGGGCTATCGGCAGGAGGCCAAGGTAAGACCGGATTCCAACGTGGAAACCTACGTGGCCGCCAAGCTGTTCATTGATAATTGGCGCTGGAGCGGAGTGCCGTTTTATCTGCGCACCGGCAAATGTCTGCCGCTGGGGGCAAGCGAGGTACGGATACAGTTCCGGCCCACGCCCAACGTATTGTTCTCCGCCGCCAGCAACGGGCGGCTGGACCCAAACTCCCTCACCCTGCGATTGCAGCCCAATGAAGGCATCACCTTGCGGTTCAACGGCAAAATTCCCGGCCCACGCGTCGGGGCGCGTCCCGTTCGCATGCACTTCAGCTATGATTCGGAATTTGGCGCCTACACGCCGGAGGCGTACGAACGGCTGCTTTTGGAGGCAATCGCCGGCGATGCCACGCTGTTCATCCGCCGCGACGAGGTGGAGGCGGCCTGGCAGATCGTGGACTCCATCCGCCGGAACTGGGAGGGCAAACCGTTGTCGAACCGCGAATTTTACGCCGCCGGCACCTGGGGGCCGATTGCCGCGGAAGAACTTCTGGCGCAGGCGGGCCACGTCTGGCGTGATCCGCAACCCCTCAAATAGTCGCGCGAATATTGCGACACACCGCGCGGTTCCAGACGAAATCAGGGTGTGCAGACTGCGGCGGTGTCGGCTTGCAAAAGATTCTTTCGCTGCGGGCACAACTCGTGTTGAATCAGCACGGCCATGAACCAAACCCATCCATTGACCACGACGGCGTTCGAATTGCCGGGTTTCCGGACCACCAAATCGCTGGGTGTCGTGCGCGGCGTCGTGGTGCGCTCGCGTTCGGTGATTGGGAATTTCGGCGCCAGCATTCAAACCCTGTTCGGCGGCAACATCACCATTTACACCGATCTGTGCGAGCGGACGCGCGAGGAGGCGTTCAATCTGATGCTCGCGCATGCCGGGGCTCTTGGCGCCAATGCCGTGCTGGGAGTGCGCTACGACGCGACGGAAATCGGATCGGGCATCACCGAGGTCATCTGCTACGGCACGGCCGCCGTGGTGGAAGCGAACGCGCCCGCATGATCCGTCCGCCGTGCCGGCATGAATTCCCCCGCTCCCGAGACGTTGTTCGCCCGGTTTTTAACGGGCTGGGCGCGCTGGGTGATTCAACGTCCCCGTTGGGTGGTCATTCCACAATTGATCCTGTTTGTGGCCTGCGGCTATTACACGGCCACCCACCTCCAGTTTGACACCAACCGCAGCACCCTGGTGGGTGCGAACAAGCGGTATCATCACAACTTTCTTCAATATAAAAAGGACTTCGCCGTACAGGACGATCTGGCGGTGATCGTCGAAAGCGATAATCCCGAGAAAAACCGCCAATTCATTGAGCGCTTGGGGGCCAGGGTGGAGGCGGCGAGAATCGTCGTGCCGGACCGGCCGGGCGTTCCGGCCGGCCAGGAAACCAACCTCTACACGCGGATTTTCTACAAGGGCGACTTGAAGATGTTGGGCAGCAAAGCGCTGCTGTTTGTTTCCGAGGACAAGCTGGTGGAACTGCAAAAGACGCTCGAGGCCTACCGTCCGCTCATCCAGCCGTTTACGCAGACCTCGAATCTGGTTTCCCTCATCAACCTGATCAACCGGCGATTCGCCAACGCCCGGCCGGAGGCCAGCGCGGAAAATGACGCGCTGGTCGGGGCGTTGCCGGCCCTGCAGCGCATCCTCGCGCAAGCCACGGCGTCATTGCAGCGCGCCGGTGTGCCGCCGTCCCCGGGCGTGTTTGCGCTCTTCGACGCCAGCGCGGAGGCGGAGCAGAGCATTTACCTCACCTACGCGGGGGGCCAGATCTATCTGCTCACGGCGCAACCACTGCGCGGCGATTGGAACCACGAAGCCATCCGGCGCATGCGGCAGTTGATCGCGGAAACCCAGTTCGAGGTGCCCGGGGTCAATGTCGGGCTTACCGGCGAGTCGGTGCTGGAACTGGACGAGCTGCGGCAATCGCAACAGGACACCACGCTGGCCAGTCTGATTTCGCTTGTTATCTGCGCGTTGATCTTCATCTACGGGTATCACCAGACCGGCCGGCCGCTCAAGGCCACGGCGTGTTTGATTGTGGGCATCGGCTACACCCTGGGTTTCACCACGCTCGTCATTGGCCACTTGAACATCCTCACCATTACGTTCGTGCCGATCCTCATCGGGCTGGCGATTGATTTCGGTGTGCATCTGGTCACGCGCTATGAGGAGGAATTGCGGCGCGGCCGGGCGCAGGAGGAAGCCATCACGCTGGCGCTGGTCTTTACCGGACAGGGGATTTTCACCGGAGCGCTGACCACCGCCGGCGCGTTTCTGGCCATGGCGTTCACGGATTTTCGCGGCATCCAGGAGATGGGCATCATCTGCGGCGGCGGTCTGCTGGTGTGCCTAGTGCCCATGACCACTCTGTTGCCCGTGTGGTTGTTGCGAGGGCGGCAAAATGTGCTGGACCGGACCGAGTCCCCTCAACCGGCGCGTGTTGTCCATCTGGAAAAGTTCTGGTTGCAGCGCCCCCTCGGCACAATCCTGGTCGTCGTGGGTCTCTCGCTGGCCGGCGCCACCCAGGCGCCGAAAGTGTTTTTTGACTACAATCTGCTCCATCTGCAGAGCGCAGGGCTGCCGGCGGTGGAATTTCAGGACAAACTGTTGCACGCCACGTCCGGTGCCGCTTCCGCAACCGGGACCAACGAACCGGGGCGTTCGGTGCTGTTTGCGGTCATGATCACCGATTCCCTCACCAACGCGGTGGCATTGCAACAACGGGTGGAGGCGCTGGACTCCGTGGCGCGGGTGGAATCCATTGCGCCCCTGCTGGCCGACGACGCCACCCGCAAGCTCCATTTGATCCGCGAAATCAAGGCCGACGTGCAATCCCTGCATTTTCGGCCGCCGGATGACCATCCGGTGCAACTGGCCGACCTGAGCCGCAGCCTGTTTGCGTTGAGCGGATTCACCAAACTGGCGGCCCAGGAAATCAATGACCCCGGTTCCGAAACCAGCCGGCACCTGGTCGCCCTGGGGCGGGTGATCGAGAAACTACGGGTCGAAATGCTGCGCGGCGACGCCGAACAACAGGCGCAGGCAGCCCGCAAACTTGGAAATTATCAGCGCGCCCTGTTCGAGGATTTGCGTGACACCTTTGCGGCGTTGAAGCAGCAGGACACTCGCGGGCGGCTGCGCATCGCCGACTTGCCGGCAACCATCCGCGACCGCTTTGTGGGGGCCGGGGGGCGCAAATATCTGCTGCAAATCTATCCCAAAAAAGACGTCTGGCAGCATGCGCACCAGAAGGAATTTGTTGACCAACTGCGCACCCTTGATCCGGACGTGACCGGCACGCCGGTGCAGTTGTTGGAATACATCACCCTGTTGAAGGTCAGTTACGAACACGCCGCGCTCTATTCACTGGCCGCCATCGCGTTGCTGATCCTGGTCCATTTCCGCAGCCTGGGTTCGGTGATTCTGGCCTTGTTGCCGGTGGCGATTGGCAGCCTGTGGCTGGCCGGCGTCATGGGTGGTTTCCACATTGCGTTAAACCCGGCCAACATCATGTTGCTCCCGCTCGTGCTGGGCATTGGGGTGACCAACGGCATCCACATTCTGAACCGCTTCGCCGAGGAACGCACGCCCAGCATCCTCGCCAAGAGCACGGGCAAGGCGGTTCTGGTGTCCGGACTGACCACCATCGCCGGGTTCGGCAGTTTGATGGTGGCCAAGCACCGCGGCATCGCCAGTCTCGGCCTGGTGATGGCCATCGGCGTGGCCGCCTGCATGATCGTGGCATTGACGTTTCTGCCCGCGCTGCTGACGCTGTTGCTCCGACGCCATGCGGAAAGGAATCAACCCAGTGGTGACAATGCACAATCACCACTGGGTCGAGAGGAACCGAGATGAAAGAATCAACTCCACGCCGACCACGCCGACGCGACCCTCAGACTAAATGAGCGCACTTCAAAGTCAACGCTCCACCCAATTTTCTTCCCGCGGCGCCGGGGGGCTTTCCCGGCGCATTCGGTGCGGCCGTCACTGGCGCCAGCCCGGGTTTTTGCGCGTCGCCCGGTGGCTCGGCGTTTTCCTTGTGGGCCCGGCGGTGGGGCAGACGAACCCCATCCATGCCGGTTTCGGGTTTGATCGTTCCCCGTTGACGCTGGAGTCCGGTTTCCGCACCGAGGCGGGCGGTCCGTTCTTCTACGAACATCGCGGCGAACTCGCGCACACCTGGGCGCTGCCGCCGTTGTTTTCCTACACCGACTGGGTGGATGGCCACGCCACCGAATACGATTTTGCGTATCCGCTGCTGACGTACGACCGCTTTGGCGAGGAGTATCGCTGGCAATTGTTCCAGTTGTTGAACTTCTCGGGCGGCCAGACGCAAGCCGACGCGGCGCGGCATCGGTTCACCTTGTTTCCGCTCTATTTCCAGCAGCGCTCGCCCGACACCAACCAGAACTACACGGCGCTGTTTCCCTTTTACGGTCATTTGAAAAACCGGCTTTTCCGCAGTGAAATTGATTTTGCGCTCTGGCCGCTTTACGTCAAAACCGTCAAACGCCGCGCCCTGACGGGTTCGGATCAGGTGTTGTCGCCCGCTCCGGACATCTCCTGGCTGCAACCACGGCAAGGGGAGGTCACGACGTTTAATTTTCTCTGTCCGTTCTTCCACCTGCGGTACGGCGATGCGCTGTTCGGCTGGCAGTTTTGGCCATGGTTCGGCACGGAACACCAAAGCATCTCGCTCCTCACGAACGATTGGGGCGAGGTGGAGCAAATCCCCGGGCACGACAAACAATTCTTCCTCTGGCCTTTTTATGAGCATCAGCATCGCGACATCGGCACCACGAATCCGGCGACGGAGCTGCTCTGTTTTCCCTTCTACCACCGCCTGCGTTCGCCGCAGCGCGATTCGACCAGCTATCTGACGCCCTTTGGCCTCACCCTGACCGAGGATCGCGCCCGGGAATATCACGAGGTGGATTGTCCGTGGCCCTTGATCGTCTTTGCCTGGGGCGAAGGCAAGACCACCCGCCGCGTCTGGCCGCTGTTCAGCCGGGCGCGCACCAGGGCTTTGGAAAGCAATTTCTATCTCTGGCCGGCGTACACCTACAAACGCACTGCGGAGGCAGACCTGGACCGGCGGCGTACCCGCTCCTTTTTCTTTTTGTTTTCGCACACGCATGAAGCAAATCGTGGGACCGGGCGGGCGCGCACCCGGACCGATCTCTGGCCCTGGTTCACGCATCAGCGGGATTTTCAGGGCCGTACCCGTCTTCAGCTGCTGGCGCCGCTGGAGCCGATCCTGCCGGCCAGCAAAAGCATCGAGCGCAATTATTCCCCGTTGTGGAGTTTGTGGCGGGCCGAGACCAATCCGGAGACCGGGGCGAGTTCCCAGTCGTTCCTGTGGAATCTCTTTCGCCGGGAAGTCGTCCCCGCGCCCGTTTTCGCAGCGCCCGCGCCGCCGCCCCCGCCGCCGGCGGGCTCCGGAAATTTCCTTTCCGCCCTCGCGGGCCTGTCCGCAACCGGCGCGGCCCCCGGTGGCCCGGAGTTGCCACCGGTGACGCCCTTTGCGCCGCCGACCAAAAAAATCTCGCTCCTTTTCGGTCTTTTTCAGTATGAATCCACGGGAGCGAACCGGCGGTGGCGGCTCTTTTACCTACCTCGCAACGCCTCCTCAACACGATCCGCGCATGTTTCAGAACATCGGTGAAATGGTGCTGCTTTTCTGGCAGACGCTCCGCGCGTTGCCCCTGACGTGGCGACAGCGCGACAAGGTGCTGGACCAGTGCTTTGAAATCGGCAATGCCAGTCTGCTGATGGTCACCGTGCTCTCCTTCTTCATCGGCGGCGTGCTGACCCTGCAAACCGGGCCCACCATGGTCGAGCGCGGGCTGGCCAATTACGTCGGCGGCATCGTGGGCTTTTCCGTCGCCCGCGAACTGGCCCCCATCATGATGGCAATTTTGATCGCCGGTCGCATTGGTTCGGCGATGGCGGCGGAGATCGGCTCGATGCGCGTCTATCAGGAAATTGACGCGCTGCGCACCATGAACATCAACCCGATCCATTACCTCGTGCTGCCCCGCCTCGTGGCCATCACCGTGGCCCTTCCCATGTTGGTGACGTTCTCGATTCTGGTGGCCTGGCTCGGCGGCGCGGTGGTGGCGCGGCTGACGGCGGAGATTGACATTCCGCTGCAATCATTTTTTGAAAACCTCAAGGCCATGGTGGCGTTGAAGGATGTGGCCCACGGTGTGTTCAAGGGCTTCTGCTTCGCGTGGATCGTCGGCATTGTGGCCTGTCACCAGGGCCTGGTCACGCGCGGGGGCCCCCGGGGCATTGGCCGCTCGGTTACCAAGGCGGTGGTGAACGCGATTGTGTTGATCGTGATTTCGGATTTTGCCCTGACCCGCCTCTTCGTGGTGCTGGGCAGCTTCGGCATTTTGAAATGAGCGCCACCTCCTCCACGCAACCGGGCGTTGCCGTGCAAGTGCGCGGATTGCGCCGCCATTACGGAACACAGGAAGTGCTTCAGGGCATTGACCTCGACGTCCTGCCGGGGGAAATTTTTGTCATCATGGGACCGAGCGGCAGCGGCAAAAGCGTCCTCCTGCGGCACCTGATCGGCCTGGAACAGCCGGATGCCGGGGAGATCCTGATCAACGGCGAATCCATTCAGACGCCCGCAGTGGCGGATCGCTACCGGCTGGCCATGGTGTTTCAATCCGGCGCCCTGCTGAATTCCCTGACGGTTGGGGAAAATGTGGGGCTATATTTGCGGGAGCACCGGCTGAAACCCCCGGCGGAGATTGCCCGCATCGTGACCGAGAAGCTGGACGTCGTCGGCTTGAAGGGGACGGAAAACAAGATGCCCGGCGAGCTGTCGGGCGGCATGAAGAAGCGCGCCGCCATCGCCCGGGCGCTCGTCAGCGAGCCGCAGCTCATTCTTTATGATGAACCGACCAGCGAGCTTGATCCGCTGTCCTCGGTCGTGGTGGGTGAGGAGATTCGGAAGTTGAACCAGCGCACGGGGGTGACCTCGATTGTGGTTTCGCATGATCGCGACCTGGCGTTTGGCATTGGGCATCGCCTCGCCATTCTGCATGAGGGGCGGATCGTGGCCCTGGGCGTCCCCGAGGAAATCAAGGCCAGTCCGCTGCCCATCATCCGCAACTTTCTCAACGCCGACTTCAAACTGGACCCCTCAAACTTATGAAAAACTCCCTGGAAACCCGGCTTGGCCTGTTTGTCGCCCTGATCGTCGTGGCGGCCTTCTTCATCATGTTCATTCTCGGCGGCTTTGAGAAATTCAGCGGGGGCCTGCGCGTGGAAGCCCTGTTCAAATCCGTCCAGGAACTCAAGCTGGGCGACCGCGTCAAGATGGCCGGCGTGGAGGTCGGCACGGTTGAAAAAATCCTCCTGGCTCCGGAACAGAACAAGGTGCGCGTCATCATGCGGCTGCATCCCAACGCGCCGGTCAAGACGGACACCATCGCCCGCATCCAGTTCGCCGGCCTGATGGGACAGAATTTTGTGGCCCTGCAATTCGGCTCGGAGACCGCGCCGCTGGCGACCGAAGGCACCCAGTTGAACACCGTTGAACAGCCGGACCTGGGCGCGATCATGCAAAAACTGGACAACGTGGCCACCGGCGTGGAGAACCTGACCAAGAGCTTCACCGGCGACAAAATTGACAGTCTGTTTGGACCCCTCATCGGCTTCATCCAGGACAATCGCACGCCCCTGACCCAGACCATCTCCAACCTGAGCAGCACCTCGGCCCAGATCGCCGCGGGCAAAGGCACCATTGGCAGGCTCATCTTTGACGAGACGCTTTACACCACGGCGCTGAACACCATTTCCAACCTGCAATCCACCGGCGATGAAATCAAATCCGCGCTGGGCGACGCCAACCAGATCATCCGCGACGTCAACAGCGGTCAGGGAACGATTGGGAAACTGATCAAAGACGAGGCGCTCTACAACGAGACCACCGCCTCCATGGTGAATCTGAAGGAAATTCTGGAAAAAATCAACCACGGCCAGGGCACCATCGGCAAACTGGTCAACGAACAGGAGTTTTACCGGAACGCCAAGCTCACCCTGCAAAAGGTGGACAAGATGACCGAAGGCCTGGAAGATCAGGGCCCGCTCAGCGTGCTGGGCATCCTGGCCGGAAACCTGTTTTAGGGCGGTTGCACGCCCGTTCCCCCGCAGTTTGAGTTGCCTCGCACCGACGCACGGTCAGGGGTGCGCGTTCGGACGCGGCCGTCCGATTTGCGCGGGGAGGCGGGTGTCGTGTGGAAGGCGTGGCCGGCGCCGCGCGCCGCGCGAGGATGGTTTGCAGGCCCGGTCCGGTCTCCGTGAAGCATCCGGATGAGACCGCCACCTCCGGGCGGCCGCAATTCTGCGCGTGACTTTGTGGGACATTCGTGGAATTCTCGCGCCGCTATGAGAAATGTGTGCTATGGCGCGTTCGTCCTGCTTGTGAGTGCCACCTTGGGAATCGCAGCGGAAACCAATCCGCCCGCCGCCCCAACCGCGGCGAAACAGGAAGCGGCCTCCGCCAAAGAAGTGGGGGTCATCACTACCAGCGAAGGTGTCATGGTGGTCGAGTTCTTTCCCGACGTTGCCCCGAACCACGTCGAGAATTTCAAGAAGCTCGCCAAGGCCGGGTTTTACGATGGTCAATGTTTCCACCGGGTCATCAAAGGTTTCATGATTCAGGCGGGCGATCCGAATTCCAAGGATGACGGCAAGAAAGGTCTTTGGGGCCAGGGCGGCCCCGGCTACACCATCAAGGCCGAGTTTAACGACAAACCGCACGTGCGCGGCACGTTGTCCATGGCCCGCACGCCCGACCCCAATTCCGCCGGTTCCCAATTTTTCATCTGTCACGGCAGCCCCCGGCAGTTGGACCATCAATACACCGTTTTCGGCAAGTTGATCAAAGGCGAGGACGTGCTCGATAAAATCGCCACCACACCGACCGAGGGCCCGGACCGCCCGGTCAGACGCATGAACATCGAAAGCATCAAAATCGTTCCGGCGGATTCCCTCAAATAACTCGAATGCCTGTTCTCATGGACGAAATTGCCATCATCAAAACCTCCGTCGGCGAAATGCGCCTGGAATTCTGGCCGGACGTGGCGCCCGGGCATGTCAAAAATTTCAAGCAGCTGGCGCAGCAGGGCTTTTACAACGGCACATGTTTCCATCGCGTGATCAAAAACTTCATGATCCAGGGCGGGGATCCGTTGACCCGGGAGGAGAGCCAGCAGCACCGGTGGGGCACCGGCGGTCCAGGTTACCAGATCAAAGCGGAGTTCAACGACCAGCCGCATGTGCGCGGGGTGCTTTCCATGGCGCGCGCCAGTGATCCGGATTCGGCCGGTTCGCAGTTTTTCATCTGCCACGCGGACGCGCGGTTCCTGGACCGGCAATACACGGCGTTCGGCCGTTTGATCCAGGGCGACGACGTGTTGGAGAAGATCGCCACCACCCGGACGGGCGCCGGCGACCGGCCCGTGACGCGGGTGCACATTGAAAGCATCACGCTGGCCCCGGCGGCCGTTTAGGCGGGCGCCCCGCGCCGGGCGGGATCGGCGCCCGGGTTGATTATGCATTCGGAACAGCTCGCCCAGATCCTGGTGTCGCTGGGGTGCCCGGCGGACCGGGCGGGGGACCTGGCGCGGCAATTGGACCGGCGCGCGCGCCAACTGGCGGCGCAGAAACAGCGGTCGTATGAAGCGGCGCTGACCCACCTGCTGGGTTTGATGCGCCAGGGTTGGGCCGCCCGGGAAAAGGGATGCTGAACCGCTACGCTTCACGGGCGCCATGATCAAGCCCTGGCAAAAACTCAGTTCCAAATCGCTCGGCAATTTCCGGATTTTTTCCGTGCGCAGCGACCGGAAAATTTCACCGCGCACCCGGCAGCCCCACGATTTTTATGTCATCGAAGCCGGCAACTGGGTGAATGTGGCCGCCATCACCTCCGACCAGCAGCTCGTCATGGTGGAGCAATACCGTCACGGAACAAACACCGTGGAGCTGGAAATTCCCGGGGGGCTGATCGAGCCGGGCGATGCGTCGCCGGTGGCGGCGGGCGTGCGGGAGTTGCGCGAGGAAACCGGTTACGAAGGGGCCAACGCCCGGATCCTGGGGGAGATTTTTCCCAACCCGGCGATCATGAACAACGTGTGCTACACCATCCTGGTGGAGCATTGTGAATTGCGCCGCTCCGTGGCCTTTGATTCGGGGGAGGACTTGATCACAAAACTCGTGCCGCTCGCAGAGCTGCCCCGATTGATCGCCGCCCGGAAAATCAATCACTCCCTCGTGGCCGTGGCGCTGTACCACCTGGAGCTGTGGCAGCGCGGCTTGAAGCCGTAACGGTCGCGCGCCGGGCCGCTCAAGCCGGCTTGAAGAAATCCTTGATCACCGCCACCACCCGCTGGATTTGCGCGTCCGTCAGCTCCGGATAAATCGGCAGACTCAGGCATTCGCGGGCCGCTTTTTCCGCCACGGGAAAATCTCCGGCCTGGTACCCGAGGCTGGCGTAGCACTTCTGCAGATGCAACGGCAGCGGATAATGGAGGGCGCATCCCACCCCGTTGGCTTCCAGATGTTTTTTGAGGGCGTCACGCCGGGGATGGCGCACGACATACAAATGCCAGACGCTTTCCGCCCACTCCGCCTGCGTGGGCAATTGCAACGGCGTGTCCTGCAACAGTTCCGTATAGCGGCGCGCCACGCGCTGCCGTCCGGCCGTCCATGCCGGCAGGTGGGGCAATTTCACGCCCAGCACCGCACCTTGAATCCCTTCCATGCGGTAATTGAAGCCCACTTCGTCGTGGTAATAACGCACCGAAGAACCGTGCTCGCGCAACGAGCGCGCGCGGCGCGCAAACTCGGCGTTGTTGGTCACCAACGCGCCGCCTTCACCCGTCGCACCGAGGTTTTTGCCCGGATAAAAGCTGTAACAGGAGACGGCGCCAAACGTGCCGATCGTGCGCCCCTTGTATTTGGCGCCGTGTGCCTGGCAGGCGTCTTCCACCACGGGCAGGTTGTGCTTTTGCGCCACGGCCAGCACGCCGTCCAGATCGAATGGATGCCCGTAAAGGTGTACTGGCACGATGGCCTTGGTGCGCGGCGTGATGGCTTTTTCAATGAGCCGCGGGTCCAGATTGAAAGTGGCCTCGTCAATGTCCACGTAGACCGGTTTGGCCTGCACATACGAAATCGCCCAGCTGGTGGCCACAAACGTATGCGGGGTGCTGATGACTTCGTCGCCGGGCCCCACGCCGAGCAGCAGCATGGCCACATGCAGGGCGGAGGTGCCGGTGTTGAAAGCCACACAATGTTCGGCGCCGCAATACCGGGCGAAATCCTTCTCGAACTGTGCGACGTCCGGTCCAAGGCAAAACGAGCAGTGGTCGATCGTCCGCGCGATGGCGGCATCAATTTCTTTGCGTAGCGGGCGCAGTTGCGCCGGCAGATCCAGGTAGGGAATTTTATCGTGCATTTGATTTTTGCTTGCTCCGTAAATTGTGCATTGAAGATAACGGAAATTGGTCCGTCGCAAATCAATTTTCGCGCCGTCAACTACCGAACCCCGTCCGCAATGTTGGCCCGCTTCATTCGGGATGCAGACTCAACCAGGTGGCGGTGTGCGCGCGCCAGGCAGCCCAGTCGGTGCCGTGATCCGCACGCAAAACCGATTTCAACAAAGTCATGGCCTCGGCGGATTCGCCGTCCAACTCCGCGCTGGCCACCGCAACCAGCCACGGCAGTTTTACCGTGGCGCGGCGGGTCAGCAGGTCGGCAAAGAGCACCCGGCGCGCGTCCGGCGCAATCAGGGCGTTGGTTAATTGCGCGCCCAGTGCCGCATAGTAGTCGTCCGCCAGCAACCGGCTGGTGTGTTGCGCCACTTCGACCTGTTCGGGCGGCGGCAGATGGGGGAAGCGCTCCAGCAGCGTGATGGCCTTGGCCGTGGGGGAGTTGTCACTCGCAAGTACGGCGCCGATTGGCGACACCCGGAGGGGTGCTGCCGCTCCCGGGGCCGCCGGGGCATTTGGAGGGGGACTCGTGATGCTCCGGGCCTGCACCGGCAGCGGGGGTTGAACTTCCAGCACCCGCCCGAAATGAAACAGGGACCGGTGCGAGGCGAGCTTGAAAGCCATTTCGGTGGCGGCGAGGGCGATGCCCGCAAGGAGCAGGTGCTTAAACTGCAATCGCATGGGCGGCAATCAGGGGGCGCGGTCGCAGGGTTTTCGCGAACAAAGTCATCACCACTGTCGGCGGGGCTAGAAGGAAAAACCCACCCCGAGTTTGACGATGGGATACACCTTCCATACGCCATCTTTAATCTGTTGGATTTCCAGGGCGAGATCGGGTGCGGCAATCGGCGCACCGCTGTTGCCGAGCGTCACATCCGGGGTGCCGGTGTAGGCGATCCCCAGTTCGCCACTGATGGACCAGCGCTTCGCCTGGTCCAGATAAACACTCGTGCCCACTGAAATGAATGGGGATATTGCCTTGGATTCGACCTTTAGGTTCAAATTGCCGATCGCGGAGGAGTCATAGAGATTGGCGCCAATGTTCAACAGGGTGCGTCCGGCTATCGGATCTTGCGGCACATCCCCTTTTAATCGGGTTTGGTTGAGCAGGATGCCCGCCGAGATGCGGAAGGGATTCCCGGACCACGGATAATAATCCAGGGCCAGCGGTTCCGTCAGCAGACGCAGATCCGTGTCGTAGGCAATGCCTTCAATTTTGTCCGCGTCTTTGGAATAGCCAAAGAATTGGATGCCGGCATGCGCCCCAAAGTGATCGTGGAATCGCCAGTTGGCCGAGACACCGGCGCCCAGCGTGCTCGCATCCACCCCAATGCTAAAAGGGCGATAATTAACCGCTTCCGCATCCTCCGCCCGCAACGCCGGGACGCCGGCCAGGACGGCGACTGCCGCGCTCAGAATGAACCATTTTGCCATTTGCATAATTTTCATCGTTTCCTTCGGTGCGTACAACGCTCGTGTTTGAGTCACCACGTAATCCCCTTCACCAAGCCAGTCTCATGCCAGTCGCGATTTCCCTCTTCCGGCCGCGGTCGCCGGGCCAATTCCCCGGTGGAGCGTGCCGTCAGCAAGGCCAATCGGGTTACCCCCGGCAAAATTTGCCTCCGGTACCGGCAACGTGAACCGAAAGTTCCCCCTCCGGGCAGCCATCCGGTTGAGCAGTGGGACGGTGCGGAGCGCATGGGCGGGTTAACTGCGGACTGCGGGAGGACACGAAGATCGCCACGGCGCGACGCTTCGGAGGTGCAGCGGTCGCGCCTACACCGCGCGCGGACTCCGGATGTCCAGGGCGGTTTCGAACTCGGCCGAAAACCTCTTCATCGCCTCGGCAATTTTGTCCGGCTGCTCCGTGAGCGTGCCGGACATGCGTTCGACGGCCTCGGGCTTGCGGCGCACCAGTTCCACCGCCGCCATCACCAGGGAGAGATGGTTGTTGATGGCGTGACGCATGGTCGAGAGCTGCTTGTTCAACGCTTCCACCTGGCTGCGGGTCAGGACGATGGGATCATTCGGAGTGTTCATAGGGCTACAGGGAGGCGCGGGCCACCGTCGGTTCGGTCGTGAAAACCCGGTCGAGCGCCGCGATCAATGCTCCGGCCGGGACCGGTTTGCGCAACACCCCCACCGCGCCCAGCTCGCGGGCGCGCTCGGCATATTTGTCGGGATCGGCCGCCGTGATGATGAACATCGGGGTCTGCCCCGCTTCGTCCATCCGCTTCAACCATTCCAGGATGCGCAATCCATTCCATGCGACGCTGCTGAAATCATTGGGAAAATTGAGGTCGAGCAAAATGGCGTCGGGCCGCTGGGTGCGTGCGATGTTGACACCCTCCGCCCCGTCGGCGGCGCGAAGCACCTCGTACTGGTGCGCTTGCAGAGTGATGGCCAGGGCTTGTTGCACGACGGGATCGTCGTCCACTATCAAAATCTTTTTTTTGTTCGTGTTCATTCCGGTTTTCCGCGAGACCACTTTGCCGGAGCAACAATCAAACCACGCCCCGGCCAGCGGAGGACACGAACGCATCCCATTGCCCTCCGGCGCAGCCCCGGGCGAATTTGGTCGCTTCTCGTCGCCACTCCGGCCAATATTGGGACGTCCTTGTCCATTATGGGGAATGCGTTTTACCAGCCCGGCGATGCCCGCGCCGCGCAAGTCCACCGGCTCTTCACCACCATTGCGCCCCATTACGATTGTCTCAACGACCTGCAAAGCCTCGGCCTGCACCGGCGCTGGAAGCGGCGTCTGGCGGGCCTGGCCCGGGTCCGGCCGGGCGACCGGGCGCTGGATGTTTGTTGCGGCACGGGGGATCTGACGTTTGCGCTGGCGCGGGCGGGGGCCGTGGCGACGGGACTCGATTTCAATGCCCGGATGCTGGCGCAGGCGGCGGCACGCCAGGCAAAATCGAACGGGCCCGCGCCGGTGTTCGTGTCGGGCGATGCGCAACAACTTCCTTTTGCCAATGAGTCCTTTGACGTTGTCACGGTGGGGTATGGTCTGCGCAATTTGGCGAGCTGGCGAGCTGGTTTGCGCGAAATGTGGCGGGTGGCCCGGCCGGGAGCGCGATTGTTGGTGCTCGATTTCGGCAAACCCGATAACGCGTTTTGGCGGGGGCTCTACTTTGGCTACCTGCGGGTCGGCGTTCCTCTCCTGGGTTTGTTGAGCTGCGGGAAACCGGGCGCCTACGCCTACATCTTGGAATCCTTGAAACATTATCCAGCCCAAAACGGCGTGGCCGGCTGCATGCGGGACCTGGGGCTCGTCAACGTGCGCATCGAAAACATCCTGGGCGGCGCCATGAGCATCAATTACGGCGAACGGGCGGCGGGGCCAGCTTGATGGGTGCGCCGTTCCCTGCCTGAGGAAATTTCAGACGGGTGCAATCGCCTTCTTGGCAAATGGCTTGCTCGCCCTGGTTTGCGTGCGGTGCCGGTCCGAACCCTCCGCGCTGCCGTTTTTGGGCCGGAGTGGAGCGGGAAAGCCGGGGAGGCCGCCAAGTCCGCGCTTGCAACCCGCAACCCGGTTCATTAAAAGCTGGGCGTCGGTCCGGCGCGGCGCTCTGGCCGGCGCGAATGGGTTCAGGGGGACGCAAAGCAAAGACGTCCAATTTCCGCCGCCTCCCGGCGCGGCGCACTGGATTCCCGCCCCTGTGGGTTGAGGTGGCGCGGTTGATTTCAAGGTCCCTGCCGCATGCGGTGGCGCGAGCATTGGCCGCCGGGCGGGTTTGGACGCAGCGCCTCGTTGCAGGTTCTGCGACCCGTCGCAACGCGGTCGGACCTGCGGGTCGGCGGAATAAACAGTAACGAATTATAGATGCAGAACACTTCCACTTTGGTCATCGGCGCCGGCCTCACCGGGCTTTCTTGTGCGTATCATCTGCAGCGGGATTACCTGTTGTTGGAAAAGGAAAACGAGCCGGGCGGCGTGGTGCGCACCCGCAACCGGCACAATGGCTTTCTGTGCGATGGCACCGGACATTGGCTGCACCTGCGCACTCCGGTGATGCAGCGGCTGGTGCAGCAACTCCTGGCCGGCCAACTGGTGGAATACGAGCGGAAGGCGGTCATTCATTCGCACGGGGTGTTTACCCCCTATCCCTTCCAGGCCAACACGTACGGCCTGCCGGCCCAGGTGGTGTACGAGTGCCTGATCGGACTCCTGAAGGCCCGGCATCCGGAGGATTTTGGCGCGTCCCACCCGGCGACGGCCCCGCAAAATTTCCGCGAATGGATCGAGCGTTACTTTGGTGAGGGCATCGCGAAGCATTTCATGATTCCCTACAACGAAAAGTTGTTGGGGGTGGACTTGCGCGAATTGCGACCGGAATACGCCGAACGGTTCATCCCCCGGCCTTCAGTTGACGATGTCATCAAGGGGGCGGTGGGGCTCTCGCGGGAATCCCTGGGCTACAACGCCCGGTTTGTCTATCCCCGCGAAGGCGGCATCAGCACCTTGCCGCGGACGCTGGCGCAGGCCCTGCAAGAAGCGCCGCGCTTCAATACCGCCGTGGTGCAGGTGGAGCTGGGGCGCCGCGTCGCCAGGCTGGCGGATGGGGGGCAGGTGCAGTTCCAACATCTGGTCAACACCATGGCTCTGCCGCAATTTGTTCAGATGATCAGTGACGCGCCCGCCGCGGTGCGCGCCGCCGCCGCCAGACTTCGCGCCACCACCGTGCATTACTATGACCTGGGTGTGCGCGGGCCGGGCGCCCAGGCCAGCCAGCATCACTGGATCTATTTCCCCGAACCGGACTTCATCTTCTACCGCACCGGTTCGTATTCGGCGGTCCATGCGGGCGCGGCGCCGGACGGGTGCCGCAGTTATTACGTGGAGATGTCCGGTGGCGCGCGCGAGTGGTTGTCCGAACCGGAAAAACTCCGGGCGCGGGTGCTCGCCGATCTGCGGAAGGCGCAGGTGCTGTCGGAGCGCGACGAAATCATTTTCATGGAACTTTGCAGGATTCCGCACGCCTACGTCGTGTTTGATCAACATTACGAAGCCAGCCGGCAATTGATTTTGGATTATCTCGCGGAACATCAGGCGCAAAGCTGCGGTCGCTGGGGCGGCTGGAATTATGGCGGCATGGAGGATGCCCTGCTGGAAGGCCGGCGCGCCGCGGATCAAGTGCTCAACCCTCAATAACCGCCGATCTTGTCCTCCCAGGAAGACCATCCGCCGCGACCCCGTGTGCTGATGATTGCGTACGCCTGCAATCCAGAAGGTGGCGGCGAACATTGGCTGGGCTGGGGCTGGGCTGCGGAAGCCGCCCGCCAATTCACGGTGCATCTCGTCACCACGCCGAACCATCAGGCCCAGGTGCAAGCCCACGCCCAACCTCTTGGCATCACTCCTCACTTCGTGGCCGTGCCCACCCCGGCCGTCATCGGCTCGCGTCTTTTCGGCGCAACCGGCAATTGGTGGCGCAAAATTGCCTGGCAGCGGCGTGTGGTGCAGGTGGCGCGGGAGCTGCACGCCCGGGAACCGTTCCAACTCGTCCACCAGACCACCTTTCACACCTTCCGCGTGCCTTTCCTGGCGACGCGCCTCAACATCCCTGCGGTCTGGGGGCCGATTGCGGGCGGGGAATCGGTGCCGCCAGGATTCGCCCGCGACCTGGGCGCGGCGCGCTGGGGCGAACGTTGGCGGGCCTGGGGCAACCGGCTTTGGTTGTTCCACCCCGCCGTGCGTGAATCGTTGCGGCGCAGCGACGTCCTCTTTGTTTCCAACCGCACCACCCGGGCATTTCTGCCGCCGTCTGTTCACCCAAAGTGTGTGGTCGTCCCACCCAATGCCCTGCGGGCGGAGCAGGAGAATCCACCCCCCCCTCCGCCCCGCGCCGCGCCGACCCGGGCTTCCGAAGATGTTTTTCGCCTGCTTTATGTCGGCAATTGTGTCGCCACCCGTGCTCTGCCCCTGGTTTTTGCGGCGTTGCGGCATCCGGCGTTCGAAACTTATCGTCTCACAGTGGTGGGAGGCGGTCCGGCCCTGAGGTGCTGGCAGCGGCGCGTTGATCGTTGGGGGCTGTCAGCGCGGGTGCAGTTCACCGGCCCGGTGCCGCGTGAGCGGCTGGCGGCGCTGTATCAAGGCGCGGACGCGTTTGTCTTCCCCGCCCTGCGCGACAGCGGGGGCTCCGGACTCCTTGAGGCCATGTCGTTTGGTCTTCCGGTGATCTGTCTGGACTGGGGGGGGCCGGGCGAGATGGTGGACGCCGGTTCGGGAGTAAAAATCTCCGTGCGGAATCGCGCGGAAACCGTGGCGGCACTGGCCGCCGCCTTCTCACGCTTGAAGGATTTGCCGGAACTGCGCCGCCTCCTGGGCCAGGCTGGACAAAAGCGCGTTCGCGAGCATTTTCGCTGGGACGCAAAACGGGCCCTGCTCGAGTCCACCTATCAGCAACTGCTTTCGCGCCGATGAATCCGCATCGGGAATTTTTGCTCAACATTTTCGCAGCGCTCAACGCGGCCGCCGTGCCCTATTGCGTTCTGCGCAACTATGACCAGTTGCTGGCGGAAGCGACCACCGACCTTGATCTGCTGGTGGCGCCCCGCCGCCGCGTCCGGTTTATCCGCGTCCTGCATGAGGCGGCGACCCACTCCGGTTACCGGTGCGTGCAGATCGCGCGGTTCACCTGTGACTCTCACGTGTTCTGGAATGCCAGAGCGGGCTTCATTCGGGTGGATTTCGAAACCGAGCTGCGCTGGCAACTTTACCCCGTGCTTGCGGCGGAAACCATCTTGGCCGAGCGCCGGCCGCGCGATGAATTTTTCATTCCGCACCCCAAGCATGAATCCGTCATCATTCTGACGGCGGCGCTCCTCTGGCGGGGTGCGCTCAGTGAGCGTTACCGGAAACAATTGATCCGTCTGCACGCGGCCGGCGCTGATGCGGCGGAATGGCGCCACACCTTCCGGCAGGCGTTTGGCAGTGTCGGCGACGCCCTGGTCGCCTGTCAGGCGCAACTGGCGACGTCGGCGCCCGGTCCGGACCTGGCCGACAAGGTGCGTCGCTCCGTCAGGCGCGCCACCTTTCTCCACGGTCGGTGGCTGCTGCCTTTCGCCGGCAATCTGGTGACGGATATCAGGCGATTGTTTGAGCGCTTGCGGCGACCGGCCGGGCTGTCGTTGTTCTTCATCACGTCACGGTCGGCCGAGCCGGATTTCGCCTCCCTCATTTCGCAGCTGCAATTCCTGTTTCCACCCGCCAAAAGTGTGGTACGCCCGCTCGCCACCGATGGATCGAAACGCCCCGGTTTGACCAGCCGTTTGCGGGGTGAGCGCCGGCGCGTTCTGTTCAAGGGCGGACTGTTCATTGGCTGCCACCGGGTCGCGCAAGATCCGGATTTGACTTCGGCGCTCCGCGCCCTGCTGCGAGGCCGCTGTCCCGCCCGCACCATGCTCTGCATGGAGGACAGCGCGGGGCGGCTGTATCTGGCACACCCAACCACCGGGTTTATGGCCACCTGCACTCCCGATGCGCCCGCCCGCCCGGCGGACTTTTCGCGGAAATTCGTTGAATTTACCGCAACCGTGCTGGCGCATTGCACGGCGCAGCGACGCGGGACGCCGGCGGTGGCGGCTCGCCGCGGCACGTTTTGTGTGCTGGTGGGACTGGACGGCGCCGGCAAAACGACGCTGGCCCGGAATCTGTGTGAGTATGTGGCAATGGAAGGTGGCTTCTCGGGGGTCCGCTATTTTCACTGGCGACCCAGAATTTTCAGATCGTTTGAACTGCCGCTGCCCGAGTTCAAAAACCTGCCCCGCAAGTCGCCGTTGGCGCCCAATTGCTGCAACGCGATTCTGTCAGGCGTGCGCCTGTTGAAAAATGTTTTGTTGATCCACATCGCCTTCGCGTGGCGGGTCCGCCCATTGCTCAAACGCAACCATCTCGTGTTGATCGACCGTTTTTTTTACAACTATTATCTCGACCCGGTCTCCATGAAATACGCCGGTCCGGCGGTCTGGATCGCCTGGGTGCGGCGCCTGCTGCCGCAACCCGACGTCGTCATCAAGCTGGCGGCGCCACCCGAGATATTGCGCCAGCGCAAACAAGAGTTGTCCGACGCTGAAATCCGGCGACAGATGGAGCTTTTGGCGGATTTGCCGGTCCTCTCCTCCCGCGTCCTGGCGGCGGATGCCGCTCAACCCGCCGCCGCCGTGGCCCATGCGGTCCTGGCGGAAATCCGGAAGTGACCTGCTGCGCCGCCGGGTGGGTGCCGGGGAATCATCCGGCGGCCGGGCGCGCCGCATCTTGCGCCGCCTGCACGTGCGCCACCGTCGCCGCCAACCCGTGCTCGAGATTGAAGGTGGGACGGAAACCGGCGGCGCGCAAACGGTCAACCGCCGCGAGTGAATGCTTGACGTCGCCAATCCGTTCCGGCTGATGGCTGAGGACTGAGCGCGATCCGGTCAATTGACAAATCCGCCGGGCCAGCGCGTTGATGGAAATCGTCGCACCATAGGCCACATTGAAGATTCCGGTGGTGACCGTGTTCCGGGCAAAAAACGCGTTGGCCGCGGCGACATCCTTGACGTACACAAAATCCCGGGTCTGCTCCCCGTCGCCGAAGATGGTGATGGGTTGATGCCGGACCGCGCGGTGCATGAAGATCGGCACTGCGGCGGCATATTGACTGGCCGGATCCTGGCGCGGACCAAACACATTGAAGTAGCGCAGGCAAACCGAGGCCAGACGACCGGCCTGCGCAAAAATTTTGCAGTAATACTCGCCATCCAGTTTGGAGACGGCGTACGGGCTTTCCGGCGAGGGCAGCAGCGCCTCGGACTTGGGGCTGGTTGGATCATTGCCGTAAACCGCGGCAGAGCTGCTGAACACCAGCTTTTTCACGCCGGCCCGGGCGGCCTCCTCCAACACCACCAGCGTTCCTTCCGTGTTGAGCCGGTTGCATTCGATCGGCTGGGTCATGGATTCCGGCACGCTGATCATGGCCGCCAGATGAAAGACGTAATCCACACCGCGCAACGCCTCGCGCAGGGCGGTGCGATCCAAAATCGAAGCCTCCACCAAGCGGTGTTCCAGCCCGTTCAAGTTGCTCCGCCTTCCCGAGCGCAGGTTGTCCATCACAATAATCTCCGCCTGCTTCTGGAAGTGCTCGACAATATGACTCCCGATGAAACCGGCTCCGCCCGTAATCAATATTCTCATGCTGAAATCATCATTCCCGGGGTCCGCGGGAGAAAATTACCCGCCGGCCGACGCCCCTGGCGCCACAGTTCGACCACCGCCACGGAGGTTATCATCGCTCTGTGCGAGCGTCATTCCCTTTTGCCCTGTTGCCTGACGGAGGCGTTACTTGGCGACGGCTGCCAGCTAAACGCCTGCCACCTGAACCAGGCGGCCGGGGTGTGGCGGAATTTGGTGCCATCGGCAGCATCCCGGGGTTTTGGACTGTCCCGCTCACAGGCAATCGCCTGTCTCATCTGCCTTTCCATGGGGAGCGCAATGTGGATCACACGCAAGGTCTGGCTTCCCCGGCCCGTCCTCCATCAGAGTGCCGCAGCCACGCGGCTTTGCAACCGGGCAAATTCACCCCGCCGCCGGTGCGCAGTTTCAAGCCCTGCTTGCCGGGCGGCAGGCGCGCCTCCCCTACCTCGCCAAACAATGGGCCAAGATTGTTCTGCCCGCCGCCGCCTATGAACGATTGCGCACCTCCCTGTTCCGTCATGCCAAATCTCCATAATTCAGAATCATCGCCCGCCTGGGCCACTGTCGCTTGCCGCCCTCCCGCTTCGCGCTGAAGGGCAAGGTGCCCGCTGCCCAGGGCTCAGGCCGCGACCTTTCCTGCAGGCAGTGCCAAATGATGGCGACCGGCGGCGAGGGGAAGTCGTGCCGGATGTTGCATCCACTTCGCCGTTCACGTTGGCCGGGGGTGCAGCATCAGACCGCTGGAGTGGGCCGGATCAGGACGGGTTGTGTTTTGGCGGTGCCCTCCGATGCACCCGGGGGCGGGATGGGGCGCAACGGGATTGCCCCTGGGACAACTCCTCAACTCAAACCGGGTTGCCCGGCCCGGAGTTTGGAGGAGTGTGTAACCATTTGAAAATCCGACGATTTCATTCAAACTATCGTCTGCAACTTGATTTTCACCGATGCTGACACGCTTAATGAAACCCGGGCCGACGGTCTGGGCTGCACTCCTGATGCTCTCCCTGTCGTGGCGCCTGCCGGCAGTGGCCCAGGATACAACCATCACCTATCGGGGGTTTCTGCAGACGGAAGGTGTGGTGGCGAACGGGGCTTACGATTTCTGCTTCTCTCTCCACGATGCTGCGGTCGCCGGCAACCAAGTGGGTGACTGCCTGACCAATAACGCCACCCCGGTTTCAAATGGCTGGTTCACCGTGGCCCTGGTCTTCGGGACGATGCCGTTTACTGGTGCGCCGCGCTGGCTGGAAATTGCCGTGCGCACCAACGGGGCGGAGAGTTTTACGCTGCTGGAGGGACGTCAAAGAATCACAGCCATGCCAACGGCCGTCTATGCAATTGACGCCGGGAGCGCGGCAACCCTGACCGGCCCCCTGCCTGCTGCTCAGGTGGTCGGAATGTTGCCGCCCTCGCAAATCAGTGGCCTCGGCAGCGCGGCTTATGCGAACGCCACGAATTTTTATCCGGGTTCCAATCCCTCCAATTTTATCACGAGAAAATCCATCCTGCGGCGGTTCAACGTGATGGACTATGGGGCCAGCGGCACCGCCAACCCGGAATTGGATTCACCGGCGTTCCAGGCGGCGTGGAACGATGCGTTCACCTACGGCGGGGTGGTTTATGTGCCGCGGGGTCGTTACGTGGACACGAATTCCTATCAAGTCCCCGTCTGGTCCGCCACCGGGCCTCATTCGGGCCGGACGGGCTCGGAATTTTTCATCGAAGGCGACGGCCGCGACGCCACGCTGATTTACGTGAACACCACGAATGCCGTCTATCTGCAATGTGACGGACAAATTCCCAAGATCCAGGGCCTGAGCTTCCACAACACCGGCGCCGCCACGACCAGCTGCCTGGTGGCGACCAACCTCTCGGGGGCCGCCGGCATTCTCCACGATGCAGCCTTTCGCGGTTTTTACAAAGGCGCGGACATTGCCGCCCATTGCGGATTGCGCGTCACCAGCTGCGAATTTTACAACTGCTATGTGGGCCTGCGGATTGCCGGATTTTCCGATGGGGTCACCGTGGAAACGCGGGCGGACTCCTGTCGTGCGGGAGTGGTCATTGGGGGCCTGATGCCGTCGCTCAATTATGGCAAGGCCAATGGCGGCCGGTTCCATGTGGAGGGGGCGCATAACGGGTATGTTTATGTGGTGGCCCGGTCCGGCGGCAACATTCTTTCCGGTTACACCGAACAAACCTCGAACGCCGTGGTCGCGGTGGGCTATCCTCCCGGACTGCTCCCCAATGAGAGCCGGGCGGAAACCGATGGAATGCTGCAGTTGAACATCGAAAGCCTGCAGGAACTGGTGCCCCAATCCTCTACAAATGATTTTGTCCGCCTCTACGTTCCCTGCCTGAGCTTGAGAATCTCCGGGTGTTTCGGTGGGACGCTCATTCACTCCATGACGCCCGCGGCTGATTCCCAGTCTGCCTGGCTGGCCGTCGGCAATTATCACCTGGGAAACATGGTGCAATTTTCCAACGGCGCCACCCTGGCCGGCGATGGCGGCCTTTCCACCTACAAAACCTGGAGTTATCGCTGGAAGGAAGTGCATCAAAATGGGAGCCTCCAGGGGACGTTTTTGGGCGATTTTCAGGGGGTGTTTCAGGGGAACGGAGCCGGTTTGTCCTCGCTTTCCGCCGACGCGATCACGGGCGGGCTCACCGCCAACCTGGAGATTCTAACCTCCGCAGGCACCACCAATACGTTGTGCATCACCAACGGGGTGATCCGGGCAATCCGTTGAAGGGAGACCGCAACACCCGGCCCGTGCGCCCCCCTCACTCCACCACCCGCATTTGCACGGCATCAATGATTTGATCGCCGGAAAGGGTCGAGCCGATGATCACCACCGTCTGATCCTTTTGCAGGCAGCCGCGCCGGCGCAAATGTCCGAGCGCTTCTTCAATGGTGTTTTGCGGATTGATGACATCAAAAGGAATGACGACCGGCGTGACGCCCCAGCTCAAGCAGAGCTTCCGCGCCACCTCCTCCTGCGCGCAGAGCGCATAAACCGCTGAATAACGGGGCCGCATCCAGCTCGTGTAACGGGCCATGTTTCCGTGGCGTGTAAAGACCAGGATCGCCGCCGCCCGCAATTCATCGGCCATGACCACCGCGCTTTTTACAATCTTTTGGCGGACCCGGGTCAACTGCGCCTGTGCCTGGAAATTGGCCCCCCCGCTGCGCTCGATGCGTCGGGCAATCCGATCGAACACCTCGATGCACTTGACCGGATACTTGCCCACGGTGGTTTCGCCGCTGAGCATGATGGCATCTGCCTGCTCATAAACGGCATTGGCCACGTCGGTGACTTCCGCCCGGGTGGGCATGGGCATGTTGATCATGCTCTCCAGCATGTGGGTGGCCACGATCACCGGCTTGCCGTGATGCAAACAGGTTTTCACAATGCGCCGCTGGGCAATGGGCAATTCCTCGTATGGAATTTCAATCCCCAGATCGCCGCGGGCCACCATGATGCCATCCGCTTCGACAATGATCGCCTCCAGATGGGCGATGGCTTCCTGATCCTCGATTTTGGCAATGACGTGGGGGCGCACTCCGCCGGCAGGAAATTGTTTTTTTAACTCCCGCAAATCTTCCACCTTGCGCACGAAGGACAACGCGATGAAATCCACTCCCAGCTCCAGGCCCAGTTTGACGTCGGCAATATCCTTGGTGGTCAACGCGGGCAGACTGACCTTTACCCCGGGCAGATTGATGTGCCGTCGGCTGCCCAGGGTTCCGGCGGTAAGCACCTCGCACTCCACCTTGTTGCCCACCTTCGCCAGCACCTTCATCTGAATCATCCCGTTGTCCAGCAACACCACGTCGCCCACGTTGATGTCGTTGATAAAATTTTCGTAGTTCACATCCACGGAATGTTCCTCTTCACTGCGCTCGCCCCGCACCGTCAGGGTGAAGCGCTCTCCAGGCTGCAACGGCAGCGGCACGGGCAGGTCGCCAGTCCGGATCGCCGGTCCCTGGGTGTCCATCAAAATGCCGATCTCCCGCTGGCGGGCCGCCTGGCCCGCGCGAATGGCGGCTACCACCTCCCGCGTCCATGCGTGCGCAGCGTGCGACATGTTCAGGCGGAAAATGTTGACGCCGGCGTCGATCAGCGCGCCGATCATTTCGGAGGTACCACTGGCCGGACCAAGTGTGGCGACGATCTTTGTTTTTCTCATGATTCTGGTCAGGTGACGCACACGCCGTGGACGGTCTCATCATGCGCGTTCAATCCCGGATCAGACTACCGGGCACCCGGGAGCACGGATAGCAATATCCACCTGACGGGCCGGTCCGTATGGCCTCACAACGCTTGCGACCGGAAGAACTGTTGCGCCTCCTGCAGGGGCAGCCGGACTTCGTAACCGCCGGGGATTGAGCAAACCGAAGTTGTTATGGAGTGCCAGGTTACGGGAGCGACGAGATTGATCGCCGCCATCAATTGTAAAGGATCAGCCCAATCCGCCCAGCTCAGTGTCAGGATTTCATTGTCGTGGGTAAGTTCGATGGTTGGCGCATCAACGCTGGCGGCCAGGGCACTGTGGGTTATGGGGATCTTGATGGAGTGCCTGGCGGCGCCACCTGCTGACCACAACCCAAAATCACGCGCGCCAGCACCCCAGTTTTGCGGCGTCAGCGCCGGTCCGCTGCGCTCCATGCCTGCCAGCGTAGAAGCGGTTTCACAAGTGTCTGCGTGCGATGAGGAGGCGGGCGACATGGAAGATAGACTGATGAAACCGGCTCCATGAACAGGCTCCGGCAATTTTCAGGCGGCGCCGATTAACCCGGCGAGGCGACGCAAGCGCAAAGCGGA
This sequence comes from Verrucomicrobiota bacterium, assembly GCA_029573725.1. Taxonomy (GTDB): domain Bacteria; phylum Verrucomicrobiota; class Verrucomicrobiia; order Limisphaerales; family JADLHS01; genus JADLHS01. The sequence goes on along the minus strand of JAKQDQ010000178.1, from coordinate 185,721 downwards.
AATGAGCTTACCCAAAAAGCTCGGGGATGACTTTCCCTTCCCCGTCGCGGGTGACGTAGAACGGCCGTTTCTCGATCTCATAGGCAAGTTTTGGTGAAATCCCCATTGCGTGGAAGATGCTCGCGTGCAAATCCTCGATGATCACCCGGTCGCTGAGGGTCTTGCAGGGACGTTCCTCGGCCGTTAGTCCGTGCAGGTAACCCCGCTTCATGCCGCCACCGAAGAGCAGTACACTGCCTGCGTCGGTGAAGTGCCGGTGCATGCCATAGTGTTTGGGGTCTTCGACTCGATCCGGCACTTCCACCTGGTCCTTGATCCGTTTGTCGGGCTTGCCTTCGATCATGGCGTCGCGGCTGAACTCGCTGGCCAGCACGATCAGCGTGCGGTTCAACAATCCGCGCGCTTCCAGGTCCAGGACCAACTGCGAAAGCGGCGAGTCAATCTGCTGTTTCATGGCGGCAACGCGCGTGTGGCCGTTTTCGTGCGTGTCCCAGTTCAGAAAGGGGATGTATTCGGTGCTGACCTCGATGAAGCGCGCGCCCACTTCCGTCAGACGCCGTGCCAGGAGGCAGCCCAGGCCAAAACGCCCGACCATCTGCTCCTCATATTTGGCGCCAAACCGATCCTGCTTGGCGTCAAAACGCCGGCCCGGTTCGTAGCCCGGAACATATTTGCGAATGCTTTCGAGGGGTTCGAGCGAAAGGTCAAACGCCTTGGCGGCCGGTGAGCTCAGCAGGCGGTGGGCGTTGTCAAACGAGCGCAGCAACGATTCCTTTTGATAATCACTGCCCGCCTCGCCGAGGGGGCTGGCGGCGAGCAATCGCTTGTAGAATTGGTTGCGGTCTGCAAACCGCCCCGGGGTCATGCCGCCCGGGGGCCGCACCGTTTCGGCGGCCTGGTCGGGGAACGGGATGTTGAACGGACCGTATTCGCTGCCCAAAAACCCCGCCGTGGTGAAAGCCTTCAACTCTTCGCCTTCCCCGACATCGAAGCGCTGGCCGATGTTGATGAATGCCGGCACGGCGGGATTCAAGGGACCGAGCGTACGCGCGATGATGGCGCCGATATGCGGCGCGGCGACGGTTTGCGGCGGGGCGTAACCCGTGTGCCATTGATATTGATGGCGCGAGTGGAGAATAAAACCCAAATCGCCTGCCGTGTAGGTGCGGATCAGGGTGCCGCGGTCCATCACCTGGCCGGTCTTTTCCAGTCCCTGGGAAAACTTGATGTGATCCACTGCGGTATCAATGCTGGGAAACGTGCTCAGGAATGAATCCGGCGCCATGCCCTTGCTGAATGGCGTGTAGCGCTTGGGATCGAACGTTTCCGTGTGCGCCATGCCGCCGCCCATCCAGAGCACGATGACCGTGTCCGCACTGGCTTTGATCTTTTTCACCTCGTCGGAGAAGACGGCGCGCGGGAAGCCGGCCGCCAGGGCGGAAAGCGTGGCCGCGCTGGCGGTTTTCAGGAAGTCGCGGCGGGATTGGGCGGCAAATGTTTTCATGGCTGTTTCTTTCTGGGGATGATGATTTGTTGCTTCACTTGCAAACCGGTGGGATTGACGCGGGGATTCGCCCGCATCACATCGTTCAATGTTACGCCGTGAACACGGGCGATTTTCGTCAGCGTGTCGCCGCTGTTTACCAGATGCGCGCCTTTGCCGGCGGGCGGAACTGCCATTGCGCGTTTTTTCTCCCATCGCGCTTCCGCCTCCTTGTTGAGCGGGTCGAAAACGTTTGTCCCCAATTTCTGCTGGATGGCGGTTTTGGGTACTTCGTGGTAACCGCGCCGATAAGCCGAAAACCCTTCGCGGACAAGGCACCCGCCGGAAGTCAATTCCACGTTGCAACGCTCTTTCCACAGTTGCGCATATTCGCCGAAGCCGGGCACGGGCATCCCCGCGCTTGTCACCTGCATCACGCCGTTGCTCAACTCGCGCCGCGTGGCGGTCTGTCCTACCTCCCGCGCCTTGGCGGGATCATTGGGATGGCCGAGCACATCCTTGTCCGGCGCGGGCCTATTTTGGGTTTGTGCCGGACACAACTCCGCCGTGACCGACCAAAATACAGCCGTCGCAACCGTCCCCCACGAGCGGCAACAGAAAACAAACCGATTGGCGCGCGACTTTTTCACTTCAATAAATCAACTGAAACTCCGGCAACATGGCCAATGCCCACATCAAGTCTTCGACGCCGGCTTTTTGCGCCGGTTGACCAAGAATCTCCGCCGCCGCGTGGGCCTCCGGCGCCGTTGGTTTCCGACCCAACGCTTTCTGGTACAGGGCCTCCGCCAGCGCGTGGCTTGAGTCGCCGTTTCGCGCGGCGAGGAATTTCTCCGCGCCGTTTTGCAGGAGGTGGGACAACTCGGCGCCATTGGTCAGTTCCAATGCCTGCAACGTGGTGGCGACGGACGCCCGCACGGTGATGACTTGTTCGCGATTGGGGCGGCCGAGCGCGACCTGCAATTCGTCGGCGGGCACCAGCGCGGCGCGCACCACGGCAAATCGGTTCGTCGCGCCGTCGGCGTGGATGATTTGGGGGGCGGGTTTTGCGTACCAGACGCCGGTCAACTCTCCGATGGCATCGCGGAATTGTTCCGCCGACATCCGGCGCACCTGCGGGCCGCGGAAGACAAAATCGTCGCGCGTCTGTTCTTCTGCCGGCACGGCCGGCAATTGATAGGCGCGTGAAGTGAGCAGGCGTTCAATCAACTTCTTCACATCATAACCCCGGTCGGCAAAGTCTTCCGCCAGCCAATCAAGCAGGTCCACGTTCCACGCCGGCTTTTCCATTTCGTCCACGGGTTCAATCAGTCCCCGGCCAAAAAATTTCTGCCAGAGGCGATTCACGAGCGTGCGCGTGAGCCGGCCATCCCGGCGATGGGTGATCAATTGGGCCAGTTGCTCCAGGCGCTCCGCTTTGGCGGCGTGCGGGTCAATGTCGCCAAGTTGCGGATAAATGAACCGCAACGGTGCGGTGGTGCCGGTCGGTTTGTCGCAATGCACCATCTCCAGCGGTTCGTCACTGTAGATGCCGGCCAGCCCGTAGGCATCGGCCAGCGTCCAGTCGTTGATGAAACTGTCATGGCAGGAAGCGCATTTGAGATTCACGCCCATGAAGATCTGCGAGATGTTTTGCGCAGCCTGCATCTGCGGCGTCTGACTGGCATTCACCACGCCACGCCAAACGATGCCTTTGGTGAACCCCTCGGCTTCGGGCCGGGGATTGATCAATTCCGCCACGAAACGGTCATACGGCAGATTGTTTTCCAGCGCGGCGTACAACCATTGCGTGATCGGTTTGCGGCCCCCGTCAATATAACCCGTCCCGCGATAATCATTGCGCAGCATGTCGTTCCAGAACGTCATCCAATGCAACGTATAGTTTTCCTGGTCGGCCAACAGACGGCGGACGAGTTGGGCGCGCTTGTCACGGCCGCGGTCGGCCACGAATCGCTGCAGCTCCTCGGGCGGCGGCAGCAGGCCGATTACATCGAGGTACACGCGCCGGGCAAACACCCGGTCGTCAACGAGCTTGGGCCATTTGATTTTCTGTGCTGCAAAGTAGGCCTCCATGAAGCGATCCACGGGGTGGGTCGTCTCACTGGTCCGGCGCGGCAGTTCGGGGCGCCGCGGCAGCAGATTGATGGGTTCGAGTTTGCCGAAACTTACGCCCGCATCCCACGGCGCACCTTGGTCAATCCAGCCGCGCAGCGCGGCGACTTGCTCGTGAGTGAGTTTCGTTCCCTTCTGCGGCATCACACTATCGGGGTCAAAACCCATGACCAGTTCGATCAAATAACTCTCGGCGCTTTTCCCCAGGACAATGGCCGGACCGGAGTCGCCTCCTTCGAGCAGGGTCTCGCGTGAATCCATGCGGAAACCGCCTTTGTTCTTGCCCCGCCCGTGACAATTGATGCAACGGGCTTCGAGGATGGGTTTGATGTCCTTCGTGAAATGGACTGGTGACGCGGCGGGCGGAGGCAATTGGCCGAGTTGTGCCGGAGTCAGGTCGGCAAAGCTCGGCGTCAAACTGGCAGCCAGCAGCAAGACACTCAGTTGAGACAACCCAGGGTTCATACGTTTTGAAGGGTAACGGACACAGCCGGGAGAGTCAAAGGCCGCGCCGTCCATGGCGCGATTCCTTGAGACTGCCCCTTTTGGACTCGATGAAAATGTCCCCCTGGAGCGGCGGTGGCGGCAGCCCCTGCCGCCACGATGCGAACATTAACCATGAGTGCGAAAGCACGGCGCCGGGCCGTGATCTTGGCCGGTGTGCAAGCGAGAGAACTCAACTGGGTGGACGCCGCCGCAGTACTGGGGCTGAGCTGCCGACAAACCAGGCGCGTGGGGCGACGGTATCAGGCCGCCGGGGACGCGGAGCTGGTGCATTGGTTGCGCGGCCGGCCCGGCTCGCGCCGCAAGGCGCTGGCGTCTTTCAGCGCTTAATTCCCGGCCTGTTTGGCGTTTTGGATGAACGCCCGCACTTTGGCCGCACCATTTTTCCCGGACACGGATGCGCCGCCGCTGGACACATCCACGCCGCACGGATGCACTTGCTGCACCGCCGTGCCGACGTCAAACCGCCTGCCGGGTGTTTCTTGTACGGCTCGGCAAACGAGTCGTCGCGATTCACAAACAACAAGAACGCCGGCGGCGCCTGCCTCACCTGCGTGGCATAAAAGAATTTCAACCGGCATCCGGCCGCACTGAGGGGCTGCCGTCGCGCCACGACGTCATTGATCGTGCGAATCCTCACCCGCGCAAGCCGGATTTGCCGGCTCAGCCTTACCCGGAGCTCGAGCGGAACCATTCTACGGCTGCCAGCTGCTTGAGCGATCAAGTATCACTGGTGACAACAATGGCAATTCACCTCCGGCGCAATTCCCCGCGTGACTTCGCCCGGGTTTCGCCCCAAATTCGGACTGCTTTTATGACGAAGAAATCTCCAGTGTCGCGCAGTGGCCGGTTCCATTCCGGGCCGGGCGCGGATGTCGCCACGTTCTCGGAATCCGTCTCGTTCGACTGGCGTTTATGGAAGCACGACATTGCCGGCTCGATGGCGCATGCCGCGATGTTGCACAAGATCGGCGTCCTCACCAAGGCCGAAGCCCGGGCCATCACCGCCGGGCTGAATCAGATCGCCCGGGAAATTGCGGCCGGCACTTTCGTCTGGAAGGCCGAACTCGAGGACGTGCACATGAACATCGAATCTGCGCTCACCGAGCGCGTGCCCGCCGGGGCAAAACTCCACACCGCCCGGTCGCGTAATGATCAGATCGCGCTGGACATGCGCCTCTGGCTGCGCGAGGAAATCACGCTGCTGCTGGGTGAGATCGTCGGTCTGCAACGCGCCCTGGTCGCCCTCGGCGAAAAAAATTTGGAGGTGGTCATACCCGGCTACACCCACCTGCAACGCGCCCAGCCCGTTTATTTCGCACACCATCTGCTCGCCTACGTCGAAATGCTCGAACGCGATTGCGAGCGGCTTTGGGATTGTCATTCGCGCGTGAACGTCTGCCCGCTCGGCAGCGGCGCGATTGCCGGGTCCACCCTCCGGTTGGATCGTGAAGCGGTGGCACGGCAACTGGATTTCGTGGCCGCCGACGGCCGGGTGCAACTGACGCAAAACTCGATGGATGCCGTGAGCGACCGTGATTTTGCCATTGAATTTTGCGCCGCCGCCGCCGTGCTGGCCATGCATCTGTCGCGCCTGGCGGAAGACGTGATTCTCTGGGCCAGCGCGGAGTTCAACTTCATCAAGATCGCCGACGCCTACACGACCGGCTCCTCGCTCATGCCGCAGAAAAAAAATCCCGACGTGGCCGAGCTAACCCGCGGCAAAACCGCGCGGGTGTATGGCAATTTGCTGGCGTTGCTCACCCTGCTCAAGGGCCTGCCCATGACTTACAATCGGGATTTGCAGGAGGACAAGGAACGGCTGTTCGACACGGCGGACACCGTGCGCGCCGGCGTGCGCTTGATGGACGCGATGTTCCGCCACATCACCCTCAACCACCCGGTGTGCCTGGCGGCGGCCAGTGATCCGGCCCTGCTCGCCACCGATCTGGCCGATTACCTGGTGGAAAAGGGCATGCCGTTCCGCCAGGCGCACCATGTGGTGGGCGCCGTCGTAGCCCGGGCGGAAAGTCGGCACAAGCCGTTGAATCAACTGACGCTCGCGGATTTGCAGGCGGTGGATAAAACTTTTCAACGCGAGGCGCTCGAGGTGTTCAACCTGCAACGGGCCCTGGCCAAACGAAATTTTCCAGGCGCCCCGGGCACCAGGGAGGTGGCCCGCCAGCTGGCGCGCTGGCAGCGGATCTTGGGGTCCTGAAGCGCGGGCCCGCCGTCTCGGGCGCTGGAGCGGGTGGTGATGGCGCAAGCCACGCCGGGGATTTTCGCTTTCAAACGTGGAAACCGGCGCATTATCCTCTGCAGGTTCGTTTTGTGGCCACAAGCCCGTCTATTATGAGAAATCGATTTCGGATGTTGCGGACGCCGCCGGTGCTGGCTTTGGGCGTGATGGGCTTCTGGTTGTTGACCGGCTGCTCCTCGGTCTACAACGCCACGATGGAACATGTGTTTGGCTACGAAAAACGCGAGCTGCTCAAGAAATCCGTGGCCGCGCTACAGGAGGAGCAGAAGGACGCCCAGGCGGAGTTCACGGATGCCCTGACCCAGCTCAAGGCGTTGTACGGTTTTGATGGCGGCGAACTGGAGTCGTTTTACGGCAAGGTAAAAACTTCCCACGAGCGTTGTGAGCGCCAGGCCCGGGAGGTCCAGTCGCGTATCGAGAAAATGGAGAAGATCGCCCGGTCCATGTTTGCCGAATGGGAATCGGAGCTGCAGGAATATCGCAATGCCAACCTTGCGGCCGCCAGTCGTGCGCAATTGCAGCAGACACGGGAACGTTACACCCAATTGTCGCAGACCGTCCGCGCGGCGGAAGCGGCCATGCAGCCGGTGCTCGGTCAGCTCAAGGACAATGTATTGTTCCTCAAGCACAACCTGAACGCCTCGGCGATCGGCGCCCTGCAGGGCGAGGCGGCCGGCATCCAACAGCAGATCGAAGAATTGCTGCGACAAATGAACGCCAGCATCGCGGAATCGGACCGGTTCATCCAATCGTTGCCCAAGTGACGGACCCGGACCAGGGACCGTGAATGTTGCTCCACGCGCGTTGTTCCGACAGGCTGGGAGCCGCACCCCGCCGGGTGCGGGCGGCTGCCGGAACGGCTCCGCGCTGGATTTTTTCCGCCACATTCAAGATAGTCCCGGGGTGTCTGAAATCGCGACCGCCGGCGGGCGACAGTTTAACACGCTGCTCCAACAAACCTCCCGCTCGTTCCATTTGACGCTGCGGGTGCTGCCGCGCGCCATCCGGTTTCCGATCAGTCTCGCCTACCTGCTGGCGCGCACCACCGACACAATTGCCGACACGGAAATCGTGCCGGTGAATCAACGGCTCGAAATCCTGCGACAGCTGCGCGCCCGGATTTTGACCGCCGCCGCCACGCCGTTGCGGTTGGAGTTCCCGGAGCCGTGGACAGGCAATCCCGCCGAGCGCCGATTGCTGGCCGAAGTGGAGTTTACTCTCGGCGCTTTGCAGGAACTGACCGACGCCGATCTGGGCCGCGTGCGCCAGGTGCTGGCAATCATCATCAGCGGTCAGGAGTTGGATTTGCGCCGCTTTGAGGGTGCGTCCCGCGCAAATATCATTCCCCTGCCCAATGCCGCGGCACTGGAAGATTACACCTATCGGGTGGCCGGCTGCGTTGGGGAGTTTTGGACAACAATGTGCCGGGCACACCTGTTTCCCCATGCCCGTTTGGATGACGACCAATTGCTGGCGCAAGCGGTGCAATTCGGCCAGGGCCTGCAACTCGTCAACATCCTGCGCGATCTCCCCGGCGATTTGCAGAATGGCCGCTGCTACGTGCCTGCCGACCAGTTGGCCGCCCGGGGATTGCAGCCGGACGACCTGCTGTCACCGGCCCAGGAGGAAAAATTGCGTCCGGTTTACCACCATTGGCTGGATCGGGCGGAATCGCAGTTGCGCGCCGGATGGGCTTATACCAACTCGATTCCACGCTGCCAAATACGGGTGCGCCTCGCCTGTGCCTGGCCGATTCTCATCGGCTTGAAAACTTTGACGCGCTTGCGCTGCGGAACGATTTTGACCGGCGGGCGGGTCAAGGTGCCCCGATCCGAGGTGCGCAGAATCGTTGCGCAGACGATCATTTACTACCCCTTCGCAGGTCTCTGGCGGAACTTGGCCGGCTCCGCCCACGAGACCCGGCCGGCAGCACCAAAGTCCGGGCGTTAAAGAACGACCAGCGCCTGAAATCGGCCGGCGGTCAGCAGGTTTAAGGTGGAAACGATCTTCCGGGATCGGAAGGGAACGTATAATCCGGGAAGCAAAACTGCGGGAAACCTATTGCGCATTGCGTCAATATCACGTAAACGTAAGGAAAAGCTGGAGATCGTTGAATCGTATGCAAAACACCAAATTTCTCGCGGTTCTGAGCGTCGCTGCCGTTGGTTTGATCGCCACCCTGTCGCAGGCCGGACCGGACACGGATGAACAGGCCAGGCTGCGGGAAGCGCTGCGGCAGGCCATGGGTCAACCGGGCGCATCCGCTCCCGCGAGTGCTCCAGCAAAACCCCAGCCGGCAACCCCGCCCCCAACGCCGGAGACAAAGCCAGCCGCCACACCCACTGTTGTCGTGCCGATCCCGGTGGAAGCGCCTGCCGCCAAAGGGACGCCGCAACACCAGCCAGCCTTCCCGGCCTGGACCGAACCGGAGGACGATGCCAATACCGCGCGGCTGAGAGAGGCGTTACGTCAATCCTTGGGAACACAGACACCCGCTGCCGCGACAGTGGCGACACCCGCCACGCCGGTGATCTCTGCTCCCGTGGAAGTCGCCCCGTCCGTGCCCGCGCCGGACAACCGCCGTTTTGCCGACGTGCCGGCTGCGCCGGCGGATGAGACCCCCGCGAAACTGGAGGAAGCGCTTCGTAGCGCAATGGCTGCGCAACCCGTCGTCCCACCCGCCGGTCCGGACCGGCGGGTCGTCAGCACCCAGCCATCGCCCCGGCTCACACCGGCAGCGGCTCTGATCCCCTCGCCGTTCTCGGCGGCCCAGCAACAAAAATTGGACGCCCTGTTGAGCCGTTACAAAGCCGATCAGATCACCCCGCAGGAATATCATCGGCAGCGCGCCGAAATCATTGCCGCTCCGTAACCGCAGTTTTTTGCCCATCAGCCCGCCATTTCCAGGCGGGCTTTTCATTGGGGCGGTGGACGGAATTGTGCCCGGAATTTTTCCACTTTCGGGCGGATGACTGCCCGGCAGTAAGGCTGGTTGGGATTCGAGCGGTAGTAGTTTTGGTGGTAATCCTCGCCCGGGTAAAACGTGGTAAACGGAACGATCTCCGTTAAAATCGGTTGCACGAAAAGCCGCTGCGCCGCCGTTTTGGATTGTTCCGCCACCGCTTTTTGCCGGGCATCGTGATAGAGAATGATGGAGCGGTATTGTGTGCCGACATCGTTGCCCTGCCGGTTCAAGGTGGTGGGATCGTGTGCCTCCCAGAATGTTTCCAGAATCTTTTCGTAACTGACCCGGGTGGGATCAAATTCAACCTGGATAACTTCCGCGTGTCCCGTTTTACCAGAACACACCTCCTCGTAGGTCGGATTGGCAGTGGTCCCCCCGGCGTAACCGTTCGTGATGGCGATCACGCCGGGAAGCAGCTGAAACACGGCTTCGGTACACCAAAAACATCCCCCTCCCAGCGTGGCATATTCCAGGGAGCGGTTGGGCGGAGCAGGCATTTTCATAGATGGTGACAATACCGGGGCGGGATCGGGCCGGCACCCCATTCCGCACAATAGTGCGACCAGCCAGGACAGACCGAGCCAATGTTTCATGGCGTCAGGAGAGCGGGCCCAAGTTTCCAGGGTCCGGAGCCCCTCCAGACCCCAAATGTTCGCTGGTCGCCGCCTCGACTGCCGTTCCAGGCATTTCGGGGGTGGCCGGTACGCTGACGCGGTGCTCTTCCTCCAGCCATTTCCCGAGATCAATCAGTTGACAGCGCTGCGAACAAAACGGGCCATACGTCCCCGCAAACCAGTCACCGGTCTTCCGGCAGGTGGGGCATTTGATCCGGGGGTTGGCCATGACGGGGGCAGCTTAACGACGGATTTCCATGCCGACTTGTTTCAGATCATTGGCGATGCCTGCCGCCTGATTCCGTTTCAACGTGCCGACTTCCAGAATGGCCTGCACGTCAGCGATGATTTTATCGAACTGAGCCGCCGACTGGTCGCGGCTGTTCAACACGGCATCCAAATCCAGCGCGAGCCGGCCCCGTTGCTCATCCGTCAACGTCGCCCCGCTCAGACCGGCGGTAAGAGAATTCACCAGTTTCCGGACGCTGGGCAGCGACGGTTTATGGCCGCGCACCGCCCGGGCCAGATGCACGGTGAATTGTTGCTTTTGCGCGTCGCTGGCCACGGCACCCGTCTTGAATCCGGCCAAATCCGCCTGCAGCGCCGCGAGACTTTGCTGCTGGGTTGCGACGGCATGGTTCGTGCCCGCCCCCGCAGGCAGCGGCGCCGCCGGCTGTGGAGCGGGAGACGGCACGCCCTGGCGGACGTTGTTTTGATTGGAGATTTCCCGGGCGCGGCGCAGGGCCTGGCCCGCCTGTCCCCAGCTGGAGCAGACCAGGCCGGTGATCATTCCCAAGAGAACCAGCGTCTTCATCTAACACCTCATCTTGTGGTTTACGGAGCGGACTCGGGCGTGCGCAGCGCGACGTCGGTTCGCGAAAGCAGCCGGATGTAATCCAACAAAATTTGCTGGGTCTCCTCCAGCGGCGCGTCAATGGCCGGGGGCGCGTCCGGTGCGAATTCCTCCGGGGGCAAATCCTCCGCCACCGTGGAATTCACGAGGTTGGTCCAGGCCACTGGCGGCGGCAGTCCGGGCAGGTCAACCTGTTTGAGCGTCAACTCGTAAACCGTCGGCGGGGTGGTTTTGCGCGCCCGCCGTTCGCGGTCCCGCGCCCGCTGTCGTGCATCGTCCTCCTCCCATTCCTGGATGCGCTGCTGTTCGTTCAAGGAGACCGAGTTTGCCGCCTGCGCTTTGCGGAATTGTTCGATGTCTTCGCGGATGTAAATGTATTCCTGGTTGGTGCTCAACCGCTGGCTCGACTGCGCCAGCAATTCCGCCAGGTAGGGTTGCACCAGGTTGAACTTTTCGTAGCGCGCGCTGCGGATGACATCCCACGGCAGCGCGTTCTCCAGTGCCGCTTCGCCAATGTCCTTCGCGTAATTCAACTTGGATGGCAGCACAATGTCCGAACTGACCCCCTTCAACTGCGTGGACGCCCCGCTGGCGCGGTAAAATTTCGCCTTGGTGATCTTCAACGTGCCGGGATTGTTGGTCATGTCCGCTTCGGAGATGAACATGCGCAAGGGATTCAATTGTTGCACGGTGCCTTTGCCGTGCGTGGAGAGATCGCCCACGATGAGGGCCCGGTTGTAATCCTGCAGGGCGCCGGCCAGAATCTCCGAGGCCGAGGCGCTGAACCGGCTGGTCAGCACGATGAGCGGACCGTCATAGAGCAAGGAGCGGTCGTCGTCCTTGTCAATAAAGGGATCCCCCCCCGGACCACGCACCTGCACCACGGGGCCATCCTTGATGAACAACCCCGTCAGCTTGACGCACTCCTCCAGTGAGCCGCCCCCGTTCCGGCGCAAGTCCAGGATGATTCCCTGGACTTTTTCCGCCTTCAGCTTGGTCAGCAGCCGCGCGACATCCCGCGAAGTGTAGTGCGCATCGTTGTCCTTGTCCGTGCTGTGGGAGTTTCTGCCCAAATCCATCGGCACATAGAATGAAGGCAGATCAATGATCCCAATCCGCACGATGTTTCCCGCCGCGTCCGGCAAATCAATGATTTTTGCCTTGGCCGCCTGATCATCGAGCTTGATCTCCTCGCGGATCAGCGTCACCTCCCAGCGATCCGAAGTATTGTCCGCGGACACCATGGTGAGCCGGACCTCCGAGCCTTTTGGCCCGCGCACCAGTTGCACGATCTTGTTGAGATTCATGTCCACCACATCCACCGGCGGCGCGTTGCTTTGCGCGACGGCGACGATGCGGTCGCCGCGCTTGATCTTGCCGCTTTTGGAGGCCGGGCCGGGCTTCAGGTCGGCGATTTTGCAATATCCCTCACCATCCGCCTGCAGGACGGCGCCGATGCCGAACAACGAGAGATTCATGCCGATGGCGAAATTATCCGCCTGCCGCGGGTTGAAATAATCGGAGTGCGGATCGTACACATGGGCCAGCGACGTCAGATAAAACTCCAATACATCCTGCTGGTCGAGCTCATGGTAGATGTGTTGGTTGCGCGTGTACCGCTTGTTCAACTTCTCCACGATTGCCGCGGCATCAGCCTCCGGCGGGACGTCTGCCGGTGGCGCCGGCACGGCGTTGGTCTGGGTTGTGGACTGGCCGGCCGCCGTTCCCTTTTTCCTGGCGTCCCGGGCCGCCTTCTGTCGTTCGGCATACTTGGCGATGACTTCCTGCAGGTATTCACTGCGCAGGCGCTGCCGCCAGAGGTGGCGCGCCTCGGCCAGGTCAACAGGGTAGGGTTCTTCCTTGCGATTGGCCACGATGCTTTCATCCGTCGCAAAGGTGAACTGTTCCTGCTGCAGCAACTCCTGAACGTAGGCGACCCGTTGATCGAGGCGCTCCAAGAACCGGTTGAAGATGCGGTAGGCCGGTTTGGTGTCCGCCGCCAGACGCCGTCCCAAGGTCAGGTTGTCCAGCCGGTCCCGATACAGGGCGAATTCCGCCAGATCGGCTTGCGTAAAATACAATCGTTGCGGATCAAGCGCCTGCAGGTACATTTGCAGAAACTTCTCCGAATAAGCATCGTCGAACGGATGCTGGCGATAATGTCCCTGCTCGAGCACGCGCGCCGTGACATACGCAATTTCGCCATCGTCCGGGGTGGGGGCCAGCGATCGCCTTTCCGTCGGGGCCGGCGCAGGTCCGATCTGATCGGCCCGCGCGCCCTGGCCCGCCGGTATGAGCATCACCAGCAACAACCCGATAAACATCCTGACCTGTCGTGACTTGAGCATAATGAATGAACCAAGCGATATTTCGACCGATTATAGTCGCAAACATTCAATGACGCCAGCGGCGGTTTCCGCCGGCACCGGGAGCGTTACCCTTTCCCGAGTCTGCCCGGGACGATTTCCCGTGGATTCCGGGGCAGGGTCGGTTCGCGCAGGCGCGACGTCCGCACGAGATCTCCCGGCCGCCGCTACAGTCCGATTGGATGCCAGGTGGTTTTCAATTCCACCGTCTCCAGGATGGCGTAAGCCTCCTCGCCGCGGGCGGTCTGCCAGGCCTTGGCGGGCAGCGCGCGCTGGACGTAGCGCTTCAAATTGACCGCCGTGCCCCCCTGCAGCACCGCGCGCAATGCGGGCTCGCCCGTGCCGTCCACGATCGCGTTTACATCCAGGTGTGAAGCGAGATGCGGGGCCAATTCCGTGCGCCGGCCGGTGAGGAGATTCACCGCCCCCCCGGGCAAATCGCTGGTGGCCAGGATTTCGCTGAACGTGACGGCGGGCAGGGGAAAGCTTTCGGAGGCGATCACGACGGTTGTGTTGCCGCTCAACAGCACGGGCGCGAGAAGGGAGACCAACGCCAGCAAAGCCGGCTCGTCGGGAGGCAGGACCGCGACGACCCCGGTGGGCTCCAGCGTTGAAAAATTAAAATGTGCACTCGCCACCGGATTCACGCTGCCGAAGACCTGCGGGTATTTGTCCGCCCAGCCGGCAAAATGGACCAGTCGGTCAATCGCCAGCACCACTTCGCGTCGCGCTGCGGCCTGGCGGCCACCAGTCGTCCGCGCAATCTCGGTCGTCAGCTCCCCCGCGCGGTGCTGCAACATCTCCGCAGCGCGATAGAGAATCTGGCCGCGGTTATAGGCGCTGGCCCCGCTCCAGCCGGGCAGCGCGTGGCGGGCGGCGACAACCGCGTCACGCAAGTCTTTGCGCGAGGCATGGCTGTAATTGTCGAGGTGCAATCCCCGGGCCGACCGGGCGGCGAGATAGCGACCGCTTTCGCTTCGCAGAAACTTGCCGCCGATGTAAAGTTTGTAGGTCTTTTTAATCCCGAGGCGCCGCGCCATGCCTGCCAAACTAGACCAGCCACTCCGGCGCAGCAAGCGTCCAGACCCGGCCCTCGCCGGGCCGGTGGGTGCCGGAGTTGTCCGTGCCGGGGTGGGTGATTAGACTGCCTCCATGGCTTGGGTAAGGATCCTGGTTGACGGCTACAGTCTGTTGCATCACTGGCCGGCCCTGAGACGCGGCGCGCCGCCCCATTCTGCTGCCGCGCGGAACGAACTGGTGCGGATCCTCACCCAGTACCAGGATGCGGTCGGCACACCCGTCACCATTTTTTTCGACGGGAGCGGTGCGCCGCCCCATGTTCCGAAAGACGGAACTCCGGCCGTGGAAGTCCTGTTTTCGAGCGGCGGGCGCACCGCCGACGATTTGATTGAGCGCGTCACACATCGCTTCCAGGAATACGGTGAAGTGCTGGTGGTGACCAACGACCATGCGGAACGCGACACGGTGAGCGCCGCCGGCGGCAGCGCGGTTTCCTGTTCCCATTTCATTGCGCTGGTCGAAAGTGCATTGCGGACCCTGCGGGAAAGTGTGAGAGAATACAACCGCAACGAACAAAAACGCTACCGCCAAAGCTGATGTCGCCCTCCCGTCTTTTCCTGCTGGTCGTCCCGCTGCAGCTGGTCCTGGTCGGTTCCGCCGTCCGGGCCGGGCCGGAAACCGGCGCCGCCTCTGCGCCGGTCGAACGGTTTTTATTTGTGGTGGAAACCTCCGCCCCGATGCAAAGTCGCGCGGAAAACACTCAAAAACTTGTGGCCCACATCATCGCCTCCGGACTGAACGGCCAGATGGGTTCGCGCGCCTCTTTGGGCCTGTGGTTGTTCAACGACCGGTTGGTGACCGGCACCCTGCCCGCACAAACCTGGACGCCCGCCACGAGTCCGTTGCTGGCCCGGACATTTGCCCAGGTGCTGCAACAACAACGACACGAACATGCCCCGCAGCTTTCCGTGATCTGGGAGGCGGCAACCACCATCATCAGCAAGTCCGATCATCTTACCTTGTTGCTGGTCACCTCCGGTGAAAATGCGGTTCGCGGAACCCCGTGCGACGAAACGATCGCGGCCACCTTCAAGGAGAATCGCGACCAGCAACGTCAGACGGAGATGCCCTTCGTGATCATCCTGCGCGCAGTCAAGGGCCGGATCGTCGCTTGCTCGGTCAGCACTCCACCCTGGCCGTTGGAGATTCCCGAATACCCCGAGGCCGATCGCCTGCCCCTGGCGACGGACCGCCCGCCCGTCCGTCCGCCGCCCGCGACGGCTCCGCCGCTGATCATCAAACAAACTGACCTGGCTCCGCCACCCGCAGACTTTTCCTATTACCTGCCGATGGCGCCGGATGCCTTCAGCAATCAAACCGCGCTGACGCCGGCACGGACCAACCAGGAGCGTTCTCCTTCAGTCGCCGCACCGGCCCCCGGTACTCCTCCGCCAGTGGCGACCAACGCCCAGGCCGCCCACGCGTCGCCGGCGCGCCCCCAGCAGGTGGATGCCCCGCAGCTGCGGCTGCGGCGAACCGTTTTTCAGGTGGGTGGGCTGCTGGTTTTTCTGCTGGTGATCATGAGCTTGCGGCGCCGGCGGCAGCGCAGATCCCGCACCGCAGTCTTTGCCCGTTCAACCCGGCCGCGTCCCCGCTGACCTCATTCCACGCGCAGCCACACGGTTTTCAAATAGGCCGGCTCCGCGCGGCAGATCGGGAAATCCGGCGGCTGGGGCACATAATGCTGTTGCGCGACCTTGCGCCGCGCTGCGCGAATCGCGCCTGCAATCTGGTCGAGAAATTTTTGCGGCTCCAGTCGCGCGGCATTCGTTGAGGCCAGCAAGACGCCACCGCGCGCTAAAACCGGCAACGCGGCGGCCACCAGTTCGCCGTAATCCTTTTCCGCCCGGAAAACGCCGTGGGCTTTCGATTGGGAAAACGTCGGCGGATCAAGCACCACCACCTCAAACGTCCGTCCGCGTCGGGCCCAGCGCCGCAGCCAATCAAACGCGTCGCCGTACACGAATTCATGTGGCTCGGGGTGGAGGCCATTCAGCACAAAATTGCGCCGGCCCCATGCGAGGTATTTTTTTGACAAATCCAGGCTGGTCGTGCGCGCCCCCGCCAGGGCTGCGCACACGGAAAAGGCGCACGTGTAGGCAAACGCATTCAACATCTCGGGCGGTGTCGTCCGGCCGGGGACCGTGAGCGGAGCAAAGTCGGCGGCAATGTGCCCGGTAAGCAGGCGGCGCCGGTTGTCGCGTTGATCCAGGAACAGACCCACGGAGTACCCCTCGGTAAAGCTCAATTCAAACTTCACCCTGTTTTCCTGAATCGCGAACCGCTCCGGGGCTGGTGGTCCGGCCATGCATTGGGGCGACAGTTGCCCCGCGGTCCCGCGCAGGTGCCGCACCAGAGTTTTATGGTAGCGTCGCGATCCTAATCGCTGCGACAATGGCAGTGGCAGCTGCCCTTCGCTTTGGGACAATTGAAACGCGCCCAACTGGTCCACATGGCAGCCGGGCCAGCCGTCCCCGGCGCCGTGGATCAGCCGGAAGCTGTCGCTTTCCGTCGGGGCGATGAAGGCTGCCCGCAGTGCCGCGGCGGGGTCGGTCGGGAAATCCACCGGCGCGGTGAACGTGAGCGGCTGTTGGGTGGCGGGATGCAGCAAACCCAGCTCGGCGGCGTGCAGGGCCAGGCGCGGAAACGGAGTGCCGCCATAGCGCGTGTCACCCAGGATGGGGATGCCCCGGGCGGCGGCGTGAACGCGGATCTGATGCGTGCGGCCCGTCAAGGGTTCGCCGATCAACACATGCAGGCGCGGCAGGGCGGGGCGGATCAGCCCCGGACTGATCCGTTTCAGCCATTGCGGGTCCACTTGCCCGGTAAAGCGGGTTTCCGCGGCCAACCCGTGGGGAGCGGTGATGTAGTGGTCGCCCGCGCGCAGGATTCTGGCGTGAACGGTGAACCGGGTCTGCGCGGGTTGACGGTCGGTCAGCAACAAGTATTTCTTTCGCACGGAGCGTTGCGTGAATTGTGCCGTCAGGGACCGGTTGGCCAGCGCGGTTTTCCCAAAAACCAGCACGCCGCTGGTGGCACCATCCAGCCGCTGGACGATGGCCAGGTGTGCCCAGCGTGGCTCGCGATGTTTCAGCCAGTCGTAAATGCCTTCACCCGCGAAGCGGTCGGGCGCGTGCGTGTTCCAGCCGGCGGGCTTGTTCACGACGAGAAGATGTTCGTCCTCAAACAGCACGCACGGCGGCGGGGTTGACGCGATTGGCAGCATGACACGGCGCGGATTACGCCTTGTTGACACCGCGGAAGTTAGGGCACGGAAGGGGCGGACTCAATCCCGGCGGCGCGATTAGAAAAATTTCCAGGCTTCGCCTCCCTGCCACACCACGTACACTCCAAGCAAAAAGTTGGTGATGGCGTGAGCGGTGATCGCGTCGCCGAGATGACCGCGACGAAGCACCAGCCATTGGTACGCCAGCCCGCAAAGAATTCCCGGCAACCATTGAAAGTGCATGAAACCAAACAGCACCGCACACATCACCATCGCCAGTCCGTCAAAATGATTCAGCGCCACCCGGGTGAAATCGTACTTGATCAGGTAGCGATAAACGAGGGAGCGATAAAAGGCCTCTTCAATGGGAGGCACGAGCACGGTCATGCCAAAAATGCGAATGACAATCAGTCCCCACGCCATCACGGAGGTGTCGCCGAAACGCGCGAACGGATTCCAGATGCTCTCCGGAGTGTCCTGCATCAACAAGTGGTTCTTGGGATAAAACGGGTCCAGCCCCACCCACAGACCAAAGACCAGCAGCCCCATCGCCACCGCCGGCCAGCTGAACGTCCAGCGGATTTCCGGCACGAACCGGCGCATCTCCCACACCACCCAGAGGCCGACAAACACTTTGATGGCGTAGGACCAGAATTTCATGTCGCCACCTCCGATGCCCAGCGCCGTGATGCCGACCCAGATGGCGAATGGCAGGAACCGCGCGTGTTCGGGCGATTTCCCCAAATACTCCCGTAAGGTGGCGATCATTGCGGCGCGCAGAGTGCCGGGAAATCAGCGGCCCGACAAACTCAAAACATTCGTCGCCGTGGGGCTGACCAGCGTGACATTCGTGGACGTAATGATGCCGACGCGGAAGCCGCCGGCGACCCGATCCCCCGGGAAGACCGTGCGTCCGTCCAGAATCACCGATGGATTTTGCGGGTGGTAAAAGATGCCCTGCAGCTTGAATTGCGGTCCCGGCACGGCAACGGCCATGACCGGATAACTGTTGGTGTCCGGTTCGTCCGGATGCTCGATGATGCTCGGCGGGGGCGCAACGGCGGGCGGCGGCGCCACTGGCGGCGTCAGCGGTCGTGCATCCACGGGCAGCGGATTGTTGTTGAGTCGGCCCACCACCCAGAAAAAAACAGCCAGGACGCCCAGCACCGTTGCCCCGCCATACAGCAATTCGGCGTTCCGATACCAGGGCCTGTGGGCGGACGGCGATTCGCCGCCGGTTGTTCCCTCTCCCGGAGGCGAAGTGTCGGCCGGAATCCTGGCGGTTTCCTGGTCAGCCTGGTCGTGCTTGTTCATAACTTGGATTGCCTGTGCGTGTTGGGACGAAACCGAGCGGCCTCCGGAGCGGCGGACGCAACGACACGTGGGCAGCTCCGGTGGAAAATGCTTCGCCCTCGGGAAATTCCAGCAAAAGAAGTGCCTTGTCGCCGCCGGCTGCGCCGACTCCCGCGCGGGACGCCGCGTGGACCGAAAACGGACACGCGTGTGTGTGAATCAACCAGGCGAACTGTGGCCCGCCAGCACCGCCCGCGCGGCCCGGACCAATATTGCCGCCTCGGATGCCGTGCCGATCGTGATGCGCAGATAACGGCTCACGTCCGGGGTGCGGAACCAGCGCACGAGAACTTTTCGATCCCGCAGCCGTTTGAGCCAGTCCTCCGCCGGGTAGCGGGGCGGCTGGACGAGAAGGAAGTTGGTCTGGCTCGGCAATACGCGGAAGCCGAGCCGGGTCAGATCACGGCTCAATTTTTCGCGGGTGGCGATAATGCGGCGGAAATTTGCGCGATAATACGGCAGATGGTCCAGGGTGGCCTCGGCGGCAATCTGACCCAGACCGTTCACGTTGTAGCTGTCGCGGATCTTGTGCAAGGCGGCGATCAATTCCGCATGACCGACCATGTAGCCAACCCGTTGAAAGCACAGCGAATAGGCCTTGGAAAACGTGCGGGCGACAAGGACATGCGGATAACGCAACGCGAGTTCCAGCGCATGTTCGGCGGCGAAATCCACGTAGGCCTCGTCCAGTACCAGGAGGCCTTGTTGGGCGCGGCAAAATTGTTCCAGAGTGCGCGTCGCGTAGCCGCGTCCGCTGGGAGCATGGGGGGTGGTGACGAAGGTGAGCGCCGCGTTGAACCGCCAGCGGCGCCCGCGGCGCAGCGTGCCCAGTCCGGGCAGATCGAAATCCGGGGGCAACGGCACGGGGTTATGGGCCGCGCCGTGCGCCTCCGCCAGCACCGGATAAAGCGAATAGCTCGGAGTAAAGTATTGCACCAGGGATTTCACCTGCGGCTTGCGGGATCGGCGCGACGCCGGTTCGACGAAGGCGCGCACCGCCAGCGCCAGCACTTCATCCGAGCCGTTGCCGATGAGGATGTTTTCCGGCCGGCACCGATGCAGCCTGGCCAGCCTGGCGCGAAGCCGCGCGGCGGTCGGATCGGGATAAAGCCGCAGACGGCCATCCACGGCGGCGCGGGTCAATCTGAGCACCGGCCTTGCGGGAGGATAGGGATTTTCATTGGTGTTGAGTTTGACGAGATCCGGGATTTGGGGTTGTTCGCCCGGCACATAAGCGTGCAATCGTTTGACGAGCGGCCGGATGAATTGTTGCGGTGATGTCACTGGCATCGCTGACATTTCACCGGAATTTTCTTTTCAAGTCGAGCGCGCGCCGAAACGGGCGAGGCGTGGAAAGTAAAAAAAACATTTGCGTTGGACTCCTACTTTCACATACAAACCAATTTGTTCCAGAGATGTACCCAAAATTTTGCCTGAGAACACCGAACTAAAAACAACCCGTATCGGATCGGAGGTGAGACGCGTGGCCGCCAAGAAGAAGAAGAAAGCAGCGAAGAAGAAAAAGTAACTTGCTAAGCAACCGGGATGGAAAACCCGCTGTATGAACCCGGTTTTCCATCCTGGTTCCATCTCCCCAGCCCCCCTGCCCATCATGGCCCGACTGGTTTTCGACATTGAAACTTCAGCACAGCCCCTCGAGTACTTCGATGAAGTGCAACGGGAATACCTGTTGCGCGAAGCGGAACGGCTGCCCACCGAAACGGAACGCGAAACCAGACGCGCCGAGTTGCAACGGATGTTCGCGCTCTGGCCGTTCACCGGCCAGATCGTGTGCGTCGCCATGTTGAATGCCGATTCCCTGCGCGGCCAGGTGCTATACACCGCGGACGACTATGAGGAGGACGCCGCGGAGGGCGGCCCGGTTGAATTCATGCCTTGTGCCGACGAGGTGGAACTGCTCACCGCCTTCTGGGATGTGGTGAAGCATTATGACGAAATTGTCACGTTCAACGGCCGCGGTTTTGATGTGCCCTTCCTTTATCTGCGTTCGGCCGTGTTGAACGTGCCCATCAGCAAAAAGAACTGGCTGGGCTACCGTTACGCCACTGAACCGCATTGTGATCTGGCCGAACAATTGACGTTTTATGGCGTGAGCGGCCGTGACGGGGCGGCGCGAAAATTCAATCTCGATTTTTACTGCAAGGCCTTTGGCGTGGAATCCCCCAAGGCCCAGGGCATCACCGGCATGGATGTCACGCAACTGATCCAGGCGGGCCAATTCCGCGAAATTGCCGAGTACTGCCTGCGGGACGTGCGCGCCACGGTGGAGCTCTACCGCATCTGGAAGGAGCGACTGGCCGGCATTAAATGAACCATTCGGACGGCCGCGACCGGACTGCAACCGGCCCCACCCTCGTGTGTTTCGCCCTGAAGGAAGAAGCCGCCCCCTTCCGGAAGCGACTGGGCGCCCGCGTGGGGACGATCCTGCTGGTTACCGGCATGGGCCGTCGGAATTCACGACAGCGCCTGCTCGCGGTTTTGCGAGCCACGCGGCCGCGGCGGGTTTTCACTTGTGGATTTGCCGGCGGCCTCAATCCCGGGTTTGCGACCGGTCAAGTGCTGTTCCACACGTCGGATGCGGAACTGACCGGGCTTCTGGCCGCAACCGGGGCGGTGCCCGCCACATTCACGTGTGCGGACCGGATCGCCATAACCCGCGCGGAAAAACAGGGTCTCTATGCGGCGACCCGCGCGGATGCCGTCGAGATGGAGTCGGCGGAAATTCATTCCATCTGTCGGGAACGGCAAATCCCCTGCGCCACGGTGCGGGTGATTTCCGACCCTGCGGACGAAGAGCTGCCGCTGGACTTCAACCAGCTTTCCCACCCGGATCACCGTCTCCACTATGGCCGGCTGGTGTGGGCGGTCCTCAAATCGCCCGGCGTGATTCCGGCGCTGTTGCAATTGCAGGCAAAAACGAAGCGGGCCGCGATGCGGCTGGCGGCGGTGTTGATGCAGGTGGTTTGACCAGTGCCGGGAGCGCGCACCGCCGTGGCCCGCCAACGGGACCCAGCCCGATGGCTGCTGCCGCAGACGCGCCGGTGGACGCGATTTGGTTGGCGGACGGCGGCAGCAGTCCCCTGCTCCGCCCGGGCGGCACGGCCGTGAAGGTTGTTGCACTCGCAGCGGATTTTGACTGAAATGGTCCGGGCATTGCCCGCCGGCAAACCGCCCGGTGGGGTGGACCGGACGGCGAGGGGCCGGTGCAGTTCGTGCCGGCGAAGTGTTGGGTCAGGAGACGACCCGGCGCGGTGCGCCGTCGGAAAGCGTACATCAGCATGACAAGACAACCGTCAGATCCGACGAACCCCATGGATGCTCCCGGGGCAACAGCGCCCGCTGCCGCTCCGGGACACAGCGGAATCCGGCGCTTTCGCTGCCGATTCCGGCAATATCTTGGGCTTGGGTTGCTGGGTCTGGGATGGCTCGGGCAGGTGGTCTCCAGCCGCGCACATCAGTTGCCCATCAGTTATCTTTCAGTGGTGGTGAACGATGATTACGTGCATCTGGATTTGAATTTTAATCCGTTTGAAATGGCCGATTTCAGCGCGGTGGACACGAACAGAAATGGACGGCTTGACCCGGCGGAAGTCGCGGTGCACGGTGGAAAGATTGCCCGACAATTGCTGGAACATCTGACGTTGAGCGTGGACGGCAAACCGGTGGCGGCGGAAACCTCCGGCATTTTTCCCGAACTGGACGGACATCATGCCACCCTGCGCGCCCACTATCGGGTCCTGGCCCGGGAGGCCACGATCACGCTGCAATCCAAGTTGCCCGAAATTCTGGGGTCGTCGCATCTGACGCAGGTGAAATTCATCAATCACGGGACGCCGCAGTTGCGACAACTGGATGCGCGTTCCAAACAGGCCACCTTCAAACCCGGCAACGGCAAACCCTCCGGTCCACCACCCCCAAAGCAGGCGGCGACACACCGCCCGCAGCACCCTTGAAGGTCATGATCCGTTCCCTGTTCATTCAGCACGGCCGCCGGCTGCAGGTTCGACGGCGCGTTTTGGCGGGGCTCCTCGGAGGGGCTGTGTTAATCGGCGGCTTTCAGCCCGGCGCGTGCGCCGCCGCGCCGGTCTGGTCCCTGGGTCAGCCGGATGGTCTCGGCATCGAGTTCGCTCCGGGTGGCCGCGCCGAACTGACGTACACGGTGGGACAAAGCACGCCGAGCCGGGATTTCGCCGGGCAACACGAAGGAGCGACCGGCTTTGACGGCCAGATCACCGAACGGCCCTACGTCATCAAGTTCGATTTGGCGGATGTTGCCAGCGCAAATTACGAGCTGGTGCTGGACCTGATTTTCACCACCGGCGCACCGCAGGAGTTCAAGGTGCAGGTGAACGGGAGGACGGGCATCTTCCCCATCCGCCCCGCGCCCAAACACTCCGTGTGGGGCGAGCAGGGCAATGACATGCTGCTGGCGGAACAACGGCTGGTCGTCCCCATCAAGGGGGAGTGGTTGCGGACTCAAGGCAATCAACTCACACTGATTCCACTGGGTGTGGGCAATCTGGCTTACGATGCCCTCACCTTCCAGGCGGTGGCCCAACCGCCCGATTTAAGTCCGCGCCTTGAGCCGACCATTTTCTTCAAGAAGCGGGACGGCCAACTGGCGGAGCTCTGCCATGTGGTTGTGCCATTCCAAACCCCATTCACGAACGGCACCGCCAAATTGCAACTCGGCAAGCGCGTCTTTGAGTGCGCCCTGGCCAGTCCTTGTGACTTCGGCATGTTGACCGGACCGGTGCTGGTGCCGGCCAGCGTGCCCGCCGGGACCGCCCGGCTGACGGTGGCGCTGGACGGCCGGCAGCAGGAAGCGGCCTGTTCCTTCCAGCCCGCGAAACAATGGCGGGTGTTCGTGTGCCCCAAGGTGCATAACGACGTGGGCTACACCGACCTGCAACCGCACGTGAACGAGCTGGACAACCGGAATTCGGATCAGGTGCTCAACATTCTCCGGGAGTTCCCGTTCTACAAATTCAATTTTGAAACCGCCTGGCTGGTGGACAATTTTCTCGATTGCCGCACTGCGCCCTACCAAAAGGAGTTTTACACCCGGCTCAAACAGCAGCGTCTTGGTGTGAACGCGCTGTATCTGAATCTGATGACCGGCATCTGTTCCGGAGAAGAGCTGTATCGGGCCATGTACTTCACGCACCGGCTGCATCGCGAGCGGGACGGGAATTTTGATTTCGCCTGCATCACGGATGCCCCCTCCCACAGCTGGTTTTTGCCGACCCTGTTCCGCGACGCGGGCATCCGGGGATTTTCCAACGGCGCAAACCAGACGCGCGCGCCGATTTTGCACCACAGCCGCCTGAATGAAGATTCGCCGTATTGGTGGGAGGGCATGAATGGGGAGCGCATTTTCATGTGGTACGCGCGCAGTTACGTGCAGCTCAAGCGGCTGGTGGGGCCGGGTTGGGGGCGGGACGTTTCCAGTGTGGCCTATCTCAAGAGCAGTGTGCCGCAGTTTCTCGTGCGCTACGCGCGGGCGGATTACGCGCCGGATGCGGTGATGATTTACGGCGCGTATGTGGACAACGCCGCCATCCCGGACACCGGCGATGCCGACACCATTGCCGCCTGGAACCGGGAATTCGAGTTTCCCAAGCTGATCGTGGCCACGGATTGTGAATACTTCAGTTACGTGCAACGGCATTTCGCCGATCGGTTGCCGGTGTATCGCGGCGATTGCGGCGCCTATTGGGAGGATGGCGTCGGCTCGACGGCGCAGGCCACGGCGCTCAACCGGCAGACGCAGCAAATTCTGCCCGTTGCCGAGACGGCGGCGGCGCTGGCCAGTTTGTTCGAACCGCGCAACCGCTATCCCGCGGAGGATTTTTGGGCCGCCTGGCGCAACGTGATGTTTTACAACGAACACACCTGGGGCGCGCACAACAGCATCTCCCAGCCGGGCCGGCAATTCGTCGAGCGGCAATGGGAAATCAAGGAAAGTTACGCCACCCGCGCCAATCTGGATGCGCGCACCCTGCTGGCTCGCGCCAACAACCGGCTGGCGCAAGTCATCGAAGTGGACGGCAGCAGCATTATCGCGTTCAACTGGCAGAACCGGGCGCGCACCGCGGTGATTGAAACCGAGTTGAACAGCAATGAACAACTCGTGGACTTGGCTGATGATCGCATCATCCCGATGGACATTTACGCCGAGCAGGATGGCTGGCGCAAAGTGCGCTTCCTCGCGCAGGAGGTGCCCGCGCTCGGCTACAAGGCCTACGGCATCCGCGGCTGGCAGGCCAATGCACACCGCCCCAACGTGTCCGCAACCGGCGACACGCTGGAGAACGCCTTCTACCGGCTGGTGGTGGACCGGCGCACCGGCGGGTTGCGGAGTTTGTTTGACAAGCAGGCCAATCGCGAGCTGCTCGATCCGCAGGCGGCATACAAGCTGAACGAGTACCTTTACGTCAGCGGGGGCGAAAATTCGCAGATTCTAAACTGCAACTTCGGCACGCCACCGGCCAGCCTGACCATCCACGAACCGGAAGGCGTCACCGACGTCAAGCTCCAGCGCACCCCGCTCGGGCAGCGTTTGCTCGTGCAAACCAAATCCAAGCACACGCCGCGGGTGCAGAGTGAATATCTGCTGTACGACGAGCTCAAGCGCGTGGATATGGTGAATACCATCGAGAAGGTGGCAACACGGGACAAGGAGGCGGTTTACTTCGCGTTCCCGTTTGCCGCGTCGCATCCGGCCCTGGAATACCAGATTCAAAATGGTTGGGTGCGCCCGAACGAGGATCAGATGCCTGGCGCGTGCCGCGAGTGGTTCACGCCGCAGAACCTGGTGCACGTGCGCGATGGGGATTTTTCGGTGGCGTGGTCCACGGTCGATGCGCCGCTGGTCACGCTCACCGACATCAACCGCGGCCTGTGGCTCGCGCATCTTCCGATCAACAACGGTCACGTGTATTCCTACGCGCTGAACAATTACTGGTTCACCAACTATCGCGCGCAACAGGGCGGCACGTTTGTGTTCCGTTACGCCCTCACCAGCGGGCGCGGATTGAATCGTGAAGCGCTGGCGCGGTTCGATGAAGACACGCGCACCCCGGTGCTGGGTTACCCGCACCTTTCTTCATTCTCGGCGGCCATCTCGCAGGCCGGGCGTCCGCTGCCGGCGCGCGGCGGCTCGTTTTTCACCCTGGATGCCGCCAATCTGGAGATTGTGATGCTGAAAGCGGCGGAGGACGGGGACGGGTTCATCCTGCGCGTACGGGAAGTGGCCGGCCGCACGGGTGAAGCGAAAGTACATTCGAAAGCGTTCCGCTTGCAATCGGCCTGGCTGTGCAATGGCGTCGAGGAGAACAAACAAAAACTGACGGTTCGGGACGGTGCGGTGCGGGTGCCCTACCAGCCCAATGCGTTTACGACCATCCGGATGAAAGCTGCGCCGCCGGCACCCCGGGCGGCCCGCTGACGGACGGCGCTTTTGCCGCCCCGGCCAGGCCGGGCGGTTGATGGGCCGGCGCCGTGACGCGATCTGAAGCGCGGCCCATCCGTGCATTTTCTGGTTTTCAGTGCCGCGGCCTCAGGCATACTGCCCGCGAGCAAAATCATCTGAAGGGAATCATGCGCCGGCGCTGGTTAATCTGGTTCGTCTGCGGAGGCCTGAGCCATCCGCTGCTGGCGGCGGACCGTTTGAGGAAGCCGGTGGTCGCACCATTGCGCCAGGTGTTGAACATGGCGAAAGGCGAGCTCCAATGGGAGTATCGCGGAAAACCCTTGTTGGTTTATGCCTTCGCCGACAACCAGTTCAAACCCTACGTGCGCGAGCTATACACATTGCGCGGCGAGAATGTGCTGCGTGATGCCCCCGCCGATCATTTGCACCATCACGGCCTCATGTATGCCGTGCAGGTGAACGGAATCAATTTCTGGGAGGAAGGCGATGAGCCGGGGATAGAGAAATCCATCCGCCTGGTGCCGGGCAGAATGGGGCGGAATGCCGCCGGCCGCCCGGAAGCCGCTTTCACGCAAACGATCCACTGGGTCGCATTTCCGCATCGGAAAACGGCCGACTCGGCGGCGGTCGCCCTGTTGATCGAAAACCGCACCTTGACGTTGACGGTGGATGCCGCCGCCGGCGAGGTGGCGCTGGTGTGGGAGGCGCGGTTCGAACTGGGACCCAACACTCCCCGCGTGCGGCTGCACGGAGCGAATTACAACGGGCTTGGCTTGCGCCTGCCGGAATCGCTCGACCAGGTCGCGCGGTTCGTGAATTCGGCAGGTACGGCCTTCGCGGCGGACCATCCGCCGTCCGTGACTCCCGCCCGCTGGACGGGCGTGTCCGGAACGGTGGCAGGACAGGACATTGCCCTGGCGCTTTTTGCGCGCGACGAGAACGCGAACGGGCGCGCGCGGTTTTTCACGATGACCCGGCCATTTGCTTATCTGGCCGCTACCCAGGGCTTGGACGGGAAGCCGCTCGAGTACCGTAACGGGGAGCGGTTCGGTGTGCGGTACCTGTTGACGGTCTATGCGGAAAACAAGTCGCGGGCGTTTATGGCGCAACGGGCGGCACAGTGGTCGGACGAATGACCCGCCGCCGGGTTTTGAGCGGGGATGATGAACATGGACTCGAATGGCAAGATGAAAACAACTTCAACCGGAACTCCCAGCGCGTCCACGCGACGTGAATTTCTATCCACCTCCGCCCGGGCGGCCGCCGGCGCCGCCCTGGCCAGTGCCATTGCCACCCGGGCCTACGCCGCGGAAAACAACACCATCAAACTGGCGCTGGTGGGCTGTGGCGATCGCGGCACGGGCGCAACCGCGCAAGCCCTCTCCACGACTGGCCCGGTCAAGCTCTGGGCCATGGCGGATTTTTTTGCGGATCGGATGTCGCGGACGCTCAACCAACTAAACCCCAAGTTTGCCGCGCAACTGGATGTGCCGCTGGAACGACAGTTCGCCGGACTGGAGGGTTTCAAACAGGCGATTGATGCGTTGGACCAAGGCGACGTCGTGCTGTTGGCCACGCCACCGGCGTTTCGTCCGATTCACGTGGAATACGCGGTCGCCAAGGGCGTGCATGTTTTCATGGAAAAATCTTTCGCCGTGGACGCGCCGGGGATTCGTCGCGTGCTCAAGGCGGGACAACTTGCCGCGCAAAAAAATCTCAAGATTGCCAGTGGACTGATGAGCCGCCACTACGTGCCGCTGGAGCAGGCTGTCGAGCAAATCCACCGGGGCTTGATCGGCGAGGTGATCACCTGCTGGGCCAATCGCATGCACGGTCCGGTGGACTTCAAGCCGCGCGCCCCCGGGATGACGGAGCTGGCCCACCAGATCAACAACTACAGCAACTTCACCTGGCTCAACGGCACCTTCTTCGTGGACTGGTTGATTCACAACATTGACGTGTGCTGCTGGATCAAGAACGGCTGGCCGGTTTCAGTACAGGGCATCGGCGGACGTCAGGTGCGTACGGCGCCGGATCAGCTCTTTGACCATTACACGGCGGAATATACCTTTGCCGACGGCACAAAAATGCTGGCGCAGGGGCGGCACATCACGAAGGCGTACGATTTCTTTGGCAATTTCATTCAAGGCGCCACCGGCTGCGCGCTGCTGGGCGAGGGGCAACCCAAGCCGCGGATTTTCAAGGGACACAAACCGGCCTCGGCCAATTTGCTCTGGCAGTACACCGGCGCGCCGTGTCAGCAATACCAGCGCGAACACGATCTTTTCTTTGACGCCATCCGCAACGACCGGCCGTACAACGAAACCGAGCGCAGCGTCAAATCCTGCATGACTGCCATCATGGGGCGAATGGCTTGTGAATCGGGCCAGATGATTTCCTGGGAGGACGCCTTCAATTCCAACCTGGAATTGGCCCCGGGACTGGAGGGCTTCACCAGTGATTCCAGTCCACCGGTGCTGCCGGACGCGCACGGCCAATATCCCGTGGCCCGGCCCGGCATCACCCGGGTGCTGTAAGGACCGAAACTCCGGCCGGCGGTGCCGCGCAACACCCGGTCCCCCGGGTGGGGCCGGTGCGGCCACCTCCACGCCCTTCAACCCGCCTGGCCGGGGGCGGCGTGCGGATCGCCTTTCAGCAGCGCCTTGCCGTAGTCGTGATTCATCCGGGCGATGAACGCAATGCTGATTTCCTTGGGACAAACGGCCTGGCAGGAACCGGTGGCGGTGCAGGCGCCGAAGCCTTCTTCATCCATTTGTTTCACCATCGCCAGCACGCGCTTTTCGCGCTCGGGTTGACCTTGTGGCAACAATCCCAGATGCGAAACCTTTGCCGCCACGAACAGCATGGCGCTGGCATTTTTGCACGCTGCCACGCAGGCACCACAACCGATGCATTGCGCGGCGTCCATGGCCAGATCCGCATCCTTTTTGGGGACCAAAATGGCGTTGGCATCCGGCGCGGCACCGGTGCGGACGCTGATGTAGCCTCCGGCGTGTTGAATGCGGTCGAACGCGGTGCGATCCACGACCAGGTCCTTGATGATCGGGAAAGCCTTTGCGCGCCAGGGTTCCACCACAATGGTGTCCCCGTCTTTGAAGCTGCGCATGTAGGTCTGGCAGGTGGCCACCCCCCGGTTCGGCCCGTGCGGTTTACCGTTGATCACGCAGGAACACGTGCCGCAGATCCCTTCGCGACAATCGTGGTCGAACGCAATCGGTTCCTCGCCTTTGTTGGCCAGGTCTTCGTTGATCACGTCGAGCATTTCCAGAAAGGACATGTGCTCGTTCAGCTCGGGCGAATCGTAAGTTTTGAACTGGCCCGGAGTGTCGCGATTCTTCTGCCGCCAGACTTTAAGTTTGATTTTCATGTCGAAGGTTGCCGGCCGAAAGCCGCCGGCGTCGGCACACGGACCGCCGCGGCTGGCGCTTTCGGAATGATGAGTTTCCGGCGTGCGCCGGAAGAGTTGTGGCCTCGAGACCGTGACCGGGCACCCGGAAGGGGTCCGGTGCGATCGCGCCGGGCGGTTGGCTTCGTCCGGCGAGTGGCGCTGTCATGTTGCTGGTTTCCAACTTTCAATCCTGGGCCGGAGTCCTACACCTTGTAGGAGCGTGTGCTCATGTGGGCGGCTTCGTACACGAGCGGTTCCTTGTTGAGCACCGGGGCCTTCTCCGTGGTGCCGGGATATTCCCAGCCCGCCACATAGGCGAACACGTCATCCCGCCGTTTGACATCGCCCACGTTCACCAGACCGTTCTGCACTTCCGGATCGGCGGTGGTGTATTGGTATTCCTCCCGGAAATGTGCGCCGCAGCTTTCCTCGCGATGCAGGGCGTCGCGGCACATCAGTTCACCGAGTTCCAGGTAATCCGCCACCCGGTTGGCCAGTTCCAATGCCTGATTCCAATCGTTCGCTGCGCCCAGCACGTTGACCTCCCGCCAGTATTCGTCGCGCAGGGCGATGATATGTTTGATGCCGGCTTCCAGTCCGGCTTTGGTGCGGGCCATGCCGCAGTGATCCCACATGATTTTCCCCAGCCGCCGATGGAAACTGGTCGGGGTGTGTTTGCCCTTGCTGTTCATCAGCTTGGTAATGATCGCCTGGACGTCGGCCTCCGCCGCCCGGAAAGCGTCGTGCTCCACGGGCGGGCGCTGCCCCGGATTTTGGGAAGCCAGATAGGCGCTGATGGTGGCGGGAATGACGAAGTAGCCATCGGCGAGCCCCTGCATCAACGCACTGGCCCCGAGCCGGTTCGCGCCATGATCGGAGAAGTTCGCTTCGCCCAGCACAAACAATCCGGGCAGGTTGCTCATCAAGTTGTAATCCACCCAGAGGCCGCCCATCGTGTAATGCACGGCGGGGTAAATTCGCATCGGCGTATGGTAGGCGTCCTCGTTGGTGATCTCGTGGTACATGGCGAACAGGTTGCCGTAGCGTTCCCGCACCTTGCCCTCCCCGAGCCGCTGGATGGCGTCGGCAAAATCCAGGTAAACGCCCAGTCCCGAGGGGCCAATCCCACGACCCTCGTCGCAGACCTGCTTCGCCGCGCGCGAAGAAACGTCCCGCGGCGCCAGGTTGCCGAATGCGGCGTACATGCGTTCGAGGTAATAATCGCGATCCGCCTCCGGAATGTCCCGCGGGCGCTTTTTGCAATCTTCCTTTTTCTTGGGGACCCACACGCGTCCGTCGTTGCGGAGCGACTCGCTCATCAGGGTTAACTTGGACTGGTAATCACCGCTGACCGGAATGCAGGTGGGATGAATCTGGGTGTAACAAGGATTGGCGAAACAAGCGCCGCGCTTGTACGCGCGCCAGATGGCGGTGGCGTTGGAATTGCGCGCCAAAGTGGAAAGGTTATAGACGTTTCCATAGCCGCCGGTGGCCAGCACAATCGCGTCGGCATTGTGCCGGGTGATGGCCCCCGTTTCGAGGTGGCGCACGATAATGCCCTTGGCGTGGCCATTGACCACCACGAGATCCAGCATCTCGGCGTGGGTGTAGGATTTCACCGCGTGCGCGCCGATCATCTTGTTCAAGGCCGAATAGGCGCCGATCAGCAACTGCTGCCCCGTCTGTCCGCGTGCGTAGAACGTGCGCGACACCTGTGCGCCACCAAACGAACGATTGTCCAGAAATCCGCCGTATTCGCGGGCGAAGGGCACGCCCTGGGCCACGCATTGATCAATAATGTTCAGCGACACCTCCGCCAGACGATAGACGTTGGCCTCGCGCGAGCGGAAGTCGCCTCCCTTGATGGTGTCATAGAACAGGCGGTACACCGAGTCGCCGTCGTTGGGATAGTTCTTGGCGGCATTGATGCCGCCCTGCGCGGCCACGGAGTGCGCGCGGCGCGGCGAATCGTGGAACACAAAGTTGTGCACTTCATACCCCAGCTCGGCCAGCGTGGCTGCCGCCGAGGCGCCGGCCAGGCCGGCGCCCACCACGATGACTTTGTATTTCCGCTTGTTCGCCGGATTGATCAGTTTGGTGTTGAACTTGTACTGCTCCCACTTTTCCGCCAGCGGGCCGGGCGGGATGTTGGAATTCAAAACGGCCATATTACCTTGCCTCCTTTCCGCGGACGAGCGCGGCTTCGAATTGAGTGGCAGCGCGCAATTCCATCCGGGTCTTTTCCGCGTAATCGGCGCCGATGACGCGGGTGAAAATGGCCGCCGGGATGGACACGAAGCCGAGAAACAGGGCGACACTCAGCGCCAGCCCGGCCCGCTGGAGGTGCGGGGCCCAGACGTGGTTGCGCAGGCCCAGCGAAAAGAAGGCGCTGGCGATGCCGTGACTTAAATGCGCCAGGAGCAAGACTTGCGCGATTAGATAAAGCAGCACCACCCACCAAACCTGAAACCCGAGAATCATCATGCCGTAAACGTCCGGCACCGTTTTGCCGTCGAGGACCGTTTGGAGCTTGGTGAAATCCCCCAGACCATTGACGGCGGGCAGCCGCCAGGTGAAGTGCGCCAGATGGTATGCCACAAACGCCAGGATCACGGCGCCGCTCAAAAACATGTGCCGGGATTGCCAGGTGGAGCCAAAGGCCACCCCGCCGGCGTAACCGATGGGGCGCGCGGCCCGGTTTTCCATGGTGAGCCGCGCGGCGGTGCTGACGTGAATGACCAGCGCCGCCAGCAGGCCGATCCGGGCCGACCACAACAGCGCCGGTTTGCTGTGCAGAAAATAGGCGTAGCGATTGATCAGCTCGGGCGGACCGAACACTTGAAGGTTGCCGATCAAATGGCCGACCACGAAGGACAGCAGCACCACGCCCGTACCTGCCATGAGATATTTTTTGCCAAGGGAGGATTTGAAGATGCCAGACATTGAGCTCATGAACGCAAAAATCTACGCCGTCGGAAAACGCGCGCGACGGTGGGGCAGTCTAGGAGCGGCCGCACTCCGGGGCAATGATTTTCGCGCGGAATAAGCGGCGCTTGAAGGCCTTCGTGAGAAACTAATTGTGCGCGGCGCCGGATTCAGTGGGCCGACTTCGCAGTGGCCGCTGCCGGCGCGCCGGGAATCCCCGCGGGCTGGGGGTGTCGGTGGGGGGCAATGGTGCCCCCGGTGCTGGTCGTGGCCGGGCTGGCCTGGACCTTCTTCGCCGCCTGATGTCCTTTGCCAATGCTCACTCCGTTGAACACGCGCCGGGCCAGTTCCGCGCTGCCGGCAAAGGCGCGCGGTTTGGCGCCAAAGTTGTATTTGAAATTTTTCCAGTTGTCGCCGCGCTGGTAGTTCGTGCCCAGCGCCCCGCTGGGATCGTAACCACAATGCACCATGCAGTTTTCGCACCGGGGATCCCGCGCCACGCCGTTCACGACGCCGTAGTTTTCCCATTTCACCTTGGCCAGCATTTCCTGATACCCCTTGTAATGCCCGTCGGTCATCAAATAACAGGGGGCTTTCCAGCCTTGAATATTGTAGGTGGGAATCGCCCAGGCCGTGCAGGTCAGGTCGCGCTTGCCGGCCAGGAACTCCTGGTACACGGGCGTACCGAAAATCGTGAAACGCCGGCCCCATTCGAGAATGTTGGCAAATTTCTTGCGCGTCATTTCGCGCGTCAGAAAGAAATCCTTCGGGTCCTTGCCGAGGCGCTTGACCATGTCCTTTTTGGCCGCGTCGTAATCGTAGCCGGGCGAGATGGTGTGACCGTCCACATGCAGCGAGCTGAGATATTTGAACGTGTCCTCCACCTCCTGCATGTTGGTCTCGATGTAAACCGTCGTATTGGTGGCCACTTGGAAGCCCAGCAGCTTGGCCATCTTTATGGCGGCGATGCACTCCTTGAACACGCCCTCGCGCTCGACAATCAGGTCGTGAATGTATTCCGGGCCGTCCACGTGAACGTTCCAATAGAGCCATTTGCTGGGGCGGATGACGGTTTTGCGTCGGGCTGCCGCGTCCGCGTTGCGAATCGCCTCCGCCTCCGCCGCGGTTACGAGCTGCTCGCGCAACAGTTCCTGGAGCCGGGGTTCGTGGCCGGGCGTATAGACTGCCGCAAGGTACTCGCGCAATTTCTTCCGCATAAACACCCCATTCGTGCAAATGTAAACGATGCGGCGCTGCCGGCGCAGACCGAGGACCAGTTCCTCAATCTGCGGATAAATCAGCGGTTCGCCGCCACAGATGGAGACCATGGGCGCGTCACATTCCGCCGCGGCCGCCAGACAACGCTCCAGCGGCACCATGTTTTTGAGCGAGGTGGAATATTCGCGGATGCGTCCGCAGCCGGTACAGGACAGGTTGCAGGTGTGGAGCGGTTCCAACTGCAGCACCATCGCAAACTTGGGGGTGCGCTTGATTTTGTGTTTGATGATGTGCGCGGCGATTTTTACCGACAGGACCAGGGGGAATCGCATAGTGTATTAGTGACCGAGACGGGCGAGGTGCGCCGGGGCGTTCGTGTTCGTCCCGCTGGGCGGCACAGGCGCCGGTTGATTTTGAATCAAACCCGGCAGGAAGAAATCCAGGGGTGAGATGCTCTTCGTGGCGCTGATGCCGCCGCAGCCGGCGGTGCCCGCCAACAGCGCCAGGCCAGCCGCCCACCGGACGAGATTCCGCTTCGCCATCACTCGGCCTTGAGTATAGGCCGCCACGCGCCAATGAACAAAGAATATTTTATGAGGTCCCGCCGGTGGCGGCCGCTCCGCTCCGTCCGGGGCCGGCTCGGCGCTCTGGTTTGGACCGGCTTGGCGGCGTCGGGGGTTGGCGCGGGCAGCGGGAGCCCGGCGTCCCCGGTTCCGGCCGAAATTGCAAATTATGCCGAACAGAGCTGGATCACCGCCCGGAGTCATTACTTCCACGCCCCCACCAGCAGCGTGGCTGCCTGGCAACTGGGCCGGGCCTGTTTTGCCTGGGGCGATTTGCAAACAAACCGCATCCAGCGGGAAACCATTTTTGCCGAGGGTGTCGCCGCGTGCCGCCGCAGTTTGGCACTGCATTCGAACGCGGCGCCGGCGTTTTATTATCTCGGCATGAATTTGGGAAAAATCGCCGACCTGAAACGCAACCTCGCGGCCCTGGGCATGGTGCGCGAAGTGGAGCGCTGCTTTGAGCAGGCCCGGCGTCTGGACGAACGGTTTTCCCACGCCGGCCCGGATCGAAATTTGGGCCTGCTCTATCGGGAGGCGCCGGGCTGGCCGTTGAGCGTCGGGAGCAAAAAGCTCGCGCGCCAGCACCTGCAACGCGCAGTGGACCTGGCCGGAGATTATCCGGAAAACCGGTTGAATCTCGCCGAGGCGGGCGTGGCGTGGAAGGATCCTGCGCTGGTCACGAACCAGTGCGCGGCCCTGGAGCGGATCTGGCCGGCGGCGCGGACGAATTTTGTCGGTGTGGCCTGGGCGGGAGACTGGCTGGACTGGGAGGCGCGGCGGGCGGCCTTGTGCGGGCGTTAGGGGTGGGAAGGGCGGCGGAAATCAATTTTTCAACCGGATTCTTTGCTGCTAGGCTGATGGGGCTGTGCGACCAATTGCCTTTCATTTGGGGCCGTTCCCCGTTCACTGGTTCGGACTCTGCATTGCCGCGGCGTTTCTGGCGGGCATGTGGACTGCCGTGCGCCGGGCTCCGCGCATTGGCGTGGCTGGAGAACTGATTGCCGATCTCGTCGTGCCTTGGTTGCTGCTCGGCAGCGTGCTGGGGGCGCGAATCATGTTCGTCACCACCTATTGGTCGGACGAGTTCGCCGGCCGGCCCTGGTGGGAGGTCTTCATGATTCAACGGGGCGGTCTGGTGTTTTATGGCGGCCTGATCGGCGCCGCCATCACGGTCATGGCGTTTGCCCGCATCAGGAAAATCTCCCTTTGGCAGCTGGCGGACATTCTGGCCCCGAGCATCGCCCTGGGTTCGGTCTTCGGGCGCATCGGCTGTTTGATGAACGGCTGCTGTTTTGGCCGGGCCTGTGATTTGGCGTGGGCGGTGCATTTTCCCGCCGATCACGCCACACGCGGCGTGGCGGTGCATCCCACTCAAATTTACGACGCGCTGCTGAATCTGATGCTCTACCTTGGTTTGGCGTGGTGCTTCCGCTTCCGCCGCAAATTCGACGGGCAAATTTTTGCAATTTATTTGCTGGGTTACGCGGTCACCCGCTCGGTGGTGGAAATGTTCCGGGGCGATTATCCGGACGGGCACCTCCACAATGGCTTGACACCGGCACATTTGATCAGCATCGGAGTTTTCGTCACCGGCGTGATCCTTTTCCAGGTATTGCGACAAGCGCGGCCGCAATCACTGCCGGCCAAATGACGCGATGAGCCGGTCGTCCCCAGATCCGGCCGCGGGCCCGGCACCGCTGTACATTGCCGGTCCCACCGCCGTGGGCAAATCCGACCTCGCCCTGGCGCTCGCCGAACGGGACAACGGCGAAATCATTTCAGTGGATTCCATGCAGGTCTATCGCGGCCTTGACATCGGCACGGCCAAACCTTCGGCAGCGGAGCGCGCCCGCGTGCCCCATCATTTGCTGGATGTTGCGGAACTTACCGAAACCTTTGATGCAGCCAGATTCGTCGCGGCCGCGCAGCAGGCCGTCGCGGATATTCAAGCCCGCGGGCGCCGCCCCATTTTCTGCGGCGGCACCGGGTTGTATTTCAAGGCCTACCTGGAAGGACTGGGCTCCGCGCCGGCGTCAGTGACGGCGTTGCGCCGGGAGCTGGAAATGCTGCCGCTCCCGGTGTTGCTGCACGAACTGGCCGAGCGCGATCCCATCACCTTGGCGCGGATCGACCGGCACAACCTCCGGCGCGTGGTGCGAGCCGTTGAAGTGATCCGTCTTACGGGAAGGCCGTTTTCCGACCAGCGCGCGGAGTGGCGTTCGGCCGCGTCCCTGGCGGCGGACGGGCCGCGCTGCTTTTGTTTGACGCGGCCGGCGGCGGATTTGCGCGCCCGCATTGATGCGCGCGTGGAGGGAATGTTTGCGGCGGGTTTGGTGGAGGAAACACGCCGGTTGCAGGCGCGTGGGTTGGCCCGGAATAAAACCGCCCTGCAGGCCATCGGATATCGGCAGGTAATCGCGCATCTGCGCGGCGAGCACGGTCTGGCCGAGACGATCGAACTGGTCAAAACCCGCACCCGGCAATTGGCCAAGCGCCAGCTGACCTGGTTTCGCAAGCACCTTGCCGCGCAATGGGTGGAATTGCGGCCGGGAGACGGCGTGGCCGAGACCCTGAACTTGATTACGCCGCTCCGGTGATGCGTTCACCCGCAACGTGCCGGCGGAGTGCGGAGTGACGGACCGCGGAGGAATCCCGCCTCAACGCACTTGAACTCAAACGTGCGGGCAAGGTGTTGCGGAAAACGGTGCGGGATGAAAATTTGCAATCCGGGAGCGCTGGATATTGGGCCGGCAACCGGCTTGACGGTGGTTCGAGCGCACCTGCATCCGGCGGTCGCCTTGGTGGTGCGCAGCGAGGGGGCCATTGGGCCTGACCCGTGATCGTGTTGTCCCGGTTTGAACCGTTGCGGTTGCCGCCGGGTCGCAGCTGCGATGCCCGGAATGCGCAGGTTTCTTCCACAGCCAGATCGTCGCAGGGCAGTTCTTTGTTGCCAGGATGAAGTTCTCTGGCAAGGCTGGCCGTCCCATTTCCCGATGCCCAACGCAACCACACCACTCCGATGTGGATTAGGTGGCCAGTTGTCGCGCGGCAACTTAAGAACCGGAAGTTCAATGCGCCGCGCGACGGCCTGCCGCCACTCACGAGGCGATGCACCAGGCAGCGGTCAACTGGAAGGTGGATTTACCTGGCCAACACCCATCTCGCCGCCTGCATTTCCGCGTCATCCGATTCGGCGACTGCGGTGAGATTCCGGGTCCCGCGCGCTTTCTTGTAAATCGTCTGCACCAAGGCCGGCGAGGTCGGGCCTTCGCCGGTCACCCACAACCGGCCCGGCGCGCCCAGAGCCAGCATCCCCGGTAGATCGCCGTATTTCGCGGCGCCGGGTAGAAAATTGACATCGTAAATGTCCGGCACGGCCTCGAATCGAAATCCCCTGGTGTCCACCGCCGCGCTGTGAACGACGTCCCGGGCCAATGCGCGCGCGGCGGCCACCCAAGCGGCCCCGCCGTTCACGCCCACCAGATCCATCCGGCGACGATTGTCTCCAGTCGTTTGTGTCCATCGCACCAGGCTGAGCACATCATGCACTCGCTGGGCGAACAGCGTGGGGTTGTAGCCGAACGTGTAGGCCGCCGCCTCGCGGGGGTTGGCGACTTTACGTGCGCGCAACAGCGGTTTGCCATCCGCCCGGAATTCACCCTGCTCGAACAGATCGGCCCCGATCACCGTCACGCCCGTCTCCAGTAGTTTTTGCACCGCGGGCCTGGGCCGCAATTCCCCTTCACCACCCGCCGCCCACAGTCCGGACTTCCCATCGCCGTCCACCCAGAGCACGACGTGGTTCCGGCTGCGCGCAGGCACGAGCCGGAGCACCGGAATCTCCTCCTGATGCGTCTCGTTGCGCAGCAATCCGGCCTCGATGGAAAAACCTGCGGCCTGGTTCGTTTGTGTGCAGCGATACGCGACATTTCCGGCGGACGCCAGCGTGCGACCGATGATTACTTCCAACGCCGAACCATAAACCTCGCGGAATTTCTTGAGAGAACTCTGGTCCGCCGTCAGCGCGCGCTGGTCGCGCTGCGTGATCCATTGGAGCAGATGCTTCTCGAAATCCACGCCGCCCTGGGGTTTGGGATGCGCATCGTCCCAGACCGATAATTCCTTCGCGGTCAGCCGGTGGTAATCCCGCTCCACCGGCGGAGTTGAAAACTTCAACCCCAGATACCGGTTCATCCACTCGTACATTGCCGCGCGGCTGACGTAATTGTAGTTGTGCGGGAACTGGAGCAACGGCGTGAGTTGAACGCGATCCGGCGCGCCGAGCAACGCATAAAGCCGCTGCAACTCTGGAAATCCTTTCGTAGCCATCTCCTTCGTCCAGTCGTCGGCAGCGGTCAGGCCCAGAGGTTTCGGCGCAAACAATCCGGCGATCTCCACGTTGCCCGTGTCCACGCGCAGCAGACAGGCGTTCTCGCAAGTGCAACCTCCCTGCATCGCCGTCCCGACCATCACGGCCGGAAACGCGACCGCCGGCCGGTCGTCCACGGCGCCCAGAATGAAGGTCTGCGTGCCGCCACCGCTCGCGCCGGTCACGCCGATTCGGCGCGCGTCCACGTCGGGGAGGCTCGTCAGAAAATCCAGGGCGCGGATGGAATTCCAGGTTTGCAGGCCCATCACGCTTTGCAAATGCGACTCGGCGCGCGGGCTGAACAACCCCCAACCACCCGGGGCGTTCATCTCCGGACGCTGTTTGGCAAACCCGTGCGCCAGGGCAAACGGAATCTGCACGCTGTCCGCATACCCGATCATGTCGTAGTGAAACACCACGCAACCCATCCGGGCGAGCTGCACACACCGGGATTGCAGCGGGCTGCGTCCGCCGTCCTCATATTTCTCGCCGCCGTCCGCGATCTCCTTTTTGACTGCCTCGAGGCCGCTGTCCGTGAAGCGTCCATCGGACCAATGCCCGTGCGGACACAACACGCCGGGGAGTTTTCCGGTTCGTCCCTTGGGGCGATAGAGATTTCCCGTCACGAAAAATCCCGGCAGGCTCTCGAAATAAACCTTCTCGACCGTGTAATCCGGCTGTTCGATCCGTCCGTGGATGACGGCCTGGAGCGGGGTCTTTTCCGGCATCGGCCACAGCCCCAGGGCCACGGACAACTCCAGGCGCACGCGGGCGGCGCGAGCTTTCCATTCGGCAGCGTTTGCCGGCGGCGTGAAGGGGAAATAACCGTCCAGATCCTTCAACGGCGCCAGCCGCCGGTCCTGGGGCAGTTGCCCCGGGGGCAGCACGCGCGGTGTTTCCGCCCGCGCGGTTACCTCTGGTCCAAGACAAGCAAGGCCCAGCATGGTGCCACAAAGGCCACGAAACCATTGAAGGCTGACCCGGGACGTACGCGGTTGGTGTTTTGGTTTCATAATCGAATTCTGCAACGCTGGCGCTTGAATTTGATTTCCACACCCACCCGCTGGCAACCAAAATTTCGCGGCTCCGTCCGTCCGCCGACGGAATTTTTTGTGACTTCCGCAGACGGGGCAGGACCGGCGTCGGCACTGCATTCAAGGAATTGACGGTTGCGTGGCAACCACTTCCGTGTGTGCTGCTCGAAGTGTTTCAGTCGGTCAGCGGCGAATCACCGCGTCGGCTGGAGTGAAACCCGGGTTGCAGATTGCGGCTGTCATGGCCTCAGTTTCCGTCGGAATGGGCGGGGGGGAGTCGAGCGTGACGAACGGGCAAGCAACCGGGTCGCGCAGTGCGTCAAGCAGGGTGAGCGCACTTGAGCCGGAGTGTCATTTTGGATCAAACTCCAGTGGGGAGATGGAGCGAGCGAAGGGATTCGAACCCTCGACGTTCACCTTGGCAAGGTGATGCTCTACCAACTGAGCTACGCTCGCTTCCTAGCAAAGCGTCCAAATACTACGTCAGTTGCCGGGCAAGGCAAGGTTTTGTTTGCTCAAAACGTCGCTGGAATGCCCTCGTTCAGAATCTGGACCTTCGCGCTGATACCTTGTTCGGTCGCGAGCTTCCGCAGCCAGCGCGGGGGTTCGTCCAGGTCTTCGAAGGAGAGTTTGAAGGCCCCATAGTGCATGGGAATCAACCAGCGCGAGCCCAGGTCAATAAAGGCTTTCACGGCTTCGTCCGGCCCCATGTGAACCTTGCGGAAGCTGTCCGGGTAGTAGGCGCCAATCGGCAGGAGCGCGATGTCCGGCTGCAGCTTTTCACCAATCTCCTTGAATCCGTCAAAGTAGGCGGTGTCGCCCGCATGATAAATCCGGCGTCCCTGATGTTCCAATACAAAGCCGCCATAGCCGCGGTGGTGATCGTGCAAAACCCGGGCGCCCCAATGCCGGCTCGGGGTCAGCGTGACTTTCACGTCTGGCTGACTGAAGCTCTCCCACCAATCGAGTTCGATCACCCGTTCAAATCCGAGGTTCTGCGCCAATTCCCCCACGCCCCAAGGCATGATGCCAATTTTCGGCCGGGAGAGGCGGCGGAGGGTGGGTTTGTGGAAATGGTCGAAGTGCGCGTGCGACAGCAGGACCAGGTCAATCGGCGGCAGGTCCTTGAGGCGCAAGCCGGAGCGCTTGATGCGTTTTAGCAGAAACAACCAGTTGGCGAAGTTGGGGTCCACCAGCACGTTCAAGTCCGTGAACTGAATCAAAAACGAGGCATGGCCAATCCAGGTGATCGCGACCTGGCCGGGCTGCAACTCGGGAAACACGGGCTTTTGCGGCTCGCCATGGCGGCGTGTCAGGAGGGCTTTCCAGATCAGTTCATGAAAGAACGAGGTGGGATTAAAATGCTGGGCCGGGGTGAGATCTTTAAAGGATTTCGGCAGCCGTTTTCGGGGTGCGGCAGGGCGGACAGGAGCTTTGGCCATAACGACGCCGACACTCTAGCGAAAAACATTGTTTGAATAAAATGGAAAGTAAGTGGTCCAACGAATTGTTGGGTTTGACGGACCAGTTTCCAAGTGGGGTGGAAGCGGTTCGTTTACAGTCGCCGGTCTTGAGGTTCCGGCGGTTGTGGTTGAAATCCCGAAAGGGATTTGGGTTGGGTAACCCGCCGCAGCGGCTACTGCGGCGGGTTTTCTTATTTTCTTTCGATCCCGAACCGGTAAAACACTCCCATGAACAAGTTGGAGCGACAATTGGACACATTTCTACGCCGGCGGCCGCGGCTGGGCCGGGCCGTCTATATCGCCAAAGGGGCACACGTGCTGGGCGACGTCAAAATCGGCGCGCATTCGAGCGTATGGTTTGGCGCGGTGTTGCGGGGGGACATCAACAAAATCATCGTGGGCCACCACTCGAACATCCAGGACAACGCGGTGCTGCATCTGGCGGATGATTATCCGTGTTCAATTGGCAATTATGTCACCGTGGGACATGCCGCTGTGGTGCATGCCTGCCGGATTGGGAGCGAGGTGTTGATTGGCATGGGCGCAATTATTCTGGATGGCGCGGTCGTGGGGCGACAGTCGCTGATTGGCGCGAAGGCGCTGGTGAAGCAGGGAATGAAAATTCCACCAGGATCGCTGGTGTTGGGCGCGCCGGCGAAAGTCGTCCGCAGCTTGACGCCCGCGGAGCGGGCTGGATTAAAGCATTGGGCGACAAAATACGTGGCGAACAGCGCGTATTGTTTGAAGCACGGGATCAACGTGGGCGGGCCGCTGCCGGGCTGAAGCTCATCCCGTGAGGGCCGGGGCCTTGCGGCTGAACAACTCCTTCAACCATTTGAGCGCGGCGTGCAGACCGACGGGGCGCACTCCCAGCAAACCATAGAGGTTGGACAATTCCGCTTCGTGTCCGCGATAACGCGGCGGCAACAGCAGCGTCGTCTGCGTTTTTTCCCCGTCCACTTTCAAAATTTCCGAATTGATCGCCCCCCGGCCCACAGCGTAAGTGCCCGAAGGCAGGGTCAGGGTTTGACGATGGAAAATCAGCCAAGGACGGTAGTGGAGGGTTAATTGGCCCGCATCGTTGCGCCGCAGTACCCCGTAAGTACGCGCGGGGACTTTGTTGATGGAGCGCCCCAGAAACAGCCGGTTCCGATCCGGTTTGGGCTTGAACCGTTTGTTCCGCAGCGTGAGAAAGTCCCACAAATACACCGCGCCATAGTGCGACAGCCGGAAGGACCAGCCGGCGATAAGGTAGGAGCCGATGATGATAACCAGCGCCCATGCCGCACCAATCCAGGGGTTCAGAAAAGCCGAGCCGGCCACGGAGCCGAGCAGGGCCAGTCGGATGCCTTTCAATAGCGTATCCACAGTAGTGAAGGGGCTGAGCAGAATCAGCACGTTGATGGAGTTGGCCGCCAGGAACACGAAGAAAAACGCCAGCATGGCCACGGGAATTACAAGCAGCTTGTAAAGCCACGTCAGATCCACCATCGCCACCCCCATGGCGCTCCACACCGCCTGGGATGACTCTGAATCTCCAGTCAACAGGATGAGAAACGGCACGACGGCCCCCGTAGCGAGCAAACCGCTGAATTTGTTTTCCAAAGCCTCGAGGACATCAAACGGCTTCTTGATCGCTGCCGGCATGGCGTTGCCCAGCGTGTCCTTGAGGAAGCAGGCGCCGACAATGACCAGGCCGGTCACCCAAAACCACGGGTGCGCAAACCACGGCAACGGTTTCCGCGCGGCTTCCGGAGCTTTGCGCCA
Organism: Verrucomicrobiota bacterium; assembly: GCA_029573725.1. Taxonomy (GTDB): domain Bacteria; phylum Verrucomicrobiota; class Verrucomicrobiia; order Limisphaerales; family JADLHS01; genus JADLHS01. The sequence goes on along the minus strand of JAKQDQ010000178.1, from coordinate 142,680 downwards.
TTGATACCAGCGATAACCGCCGTAGGCACTCGCTCCAAGCAACGGACTGATGGCCATGCCGGTCAGCACGGAAATTTGCTGGGCGACCGCCGCGCCCGGGGCCTGGGAGGGCGCGGGCGGTGCGGGCTGCGCTTGGGCTGCAGCGTTCCCCCCGTGCACGCCGAGCAGCAGCACCAACCACAGCCAAACCCATCGGTTCTTCATGAGGGAGTGATTCATTATTGCGATTCGAGTCTAGCCGATGGACGGCGGCTCGCAGTTACAATTTATGGAAAATTCTGGAGCGACGCCCGCAAGGGGAGCGCACCACTTAAATTTTCACCTTGAACTGTTCGCCCGGCTTCACCGACAGCGCAAAAGCCGCCAGCAACCGGGGGATTTGCTCCAAATCCTTCAGGCTGACCAATTCCACCGGCGAATGCATGTAACGGTTGGGCAGACTGATCAACGCGCTCGGAATACCGCCGCGCGTCCAGAAAATGGCGTCGGTGTCGGTGCCGCTGGTATTCGACATGGCCTCGTGCTGCAGGGGAATTTTGGCCTCGGCCGCCACGGCTTCCAACCGCGCAACCACCTCAGCATGGTTGCAACCGCCGTGAGTCAGCGTGGGACCGCCGCCGATTTTAACGTCACCGTGCTGGGCCTTGTTGACCGTGGGATAATCCGTGGCATGCGTGACGTCCACAACGATTGCCACGTTGGGATGCAAAGCGTAGGCGATTTGCCGCGCGCCCAGCAGTCCAACCTCCTCCTGCACGTTCGAAACGGCACATACTTCCGCCTTCAGTTTGCGGCCGGAACCCTTGAGCAGACGGAGAGCTTCAATCACCGCCCATGTACCGATGCGGTTGTCAAACGCGCGGGCGATGGCCAGGTCATTGGTCAGCAATTCGAATTCGTCCACGAGCGTGAGGGGGTCGCCGATCCGCACCCGTTTCTCCGCTGCTTCGCGTGACTGGGCGCCGATGTCAATGAACAGATCGTGAATTTTGGGTGGTTTGGGTTCGCCGTCCTGTTTGGTGAGATGCGGCGCGACATTTCCGACCACGCCACGCACCGGGCCGGACCGGGCGTGGATGGTGACACGTTGAGCCTTGGTTATGGCGGCATCCACACCACCCATGCGACGCACGTAGATGAAGCCCTTCTCATCAATGTAATTAACGGACATGGCAATTTCGTCGGCGTGACCCGCCAGCATGATGCGGGGAGTGCCGCCCTTGTTCAGCACGGCCACGCAATTGCCGTAGGCGTCGGAAAAGGTTTCGTCCGCGTAATTTTTCGCATAATCGAGCCAGACCCGCTGGCCGCGGGTTTCGTATCCGACCGGACTGGGAGTGTTGACCAGGGTTCGAAGAAAATTCAATGAGCCTTCTCGCATGACCGCAGCATACAAAACCCGCAATGAAGCGTCGAGCATGGGTGGTCGGAGATGGGCGCATCTCCCCTTTTGGATTATGCGTCAGCATATAATTAGCTGCGGAGCAGATGGTTATAAAAACCAATTCGGGCCTTAACGCCGCGATGATTTTTAGAGAAGCGGTCCTGGTTGCCTGTGCTGGGCGTCCGACTCTGCCGGGCGCCAGCCGGTGCAGGAAAACTTCCGCTTCGACATTCAAGCCGAAATGTCACCATAATGCCTATATGTCGTTTAGTAATTTAGGGTTGTCGCCGTCACTGCTTGAAGGAGTCAAGGCGATGGGGTATGCGGAACCGACACCGATCCAGCTGCGGGCCATTCCGTTGGTGCTGGCCGGGCGGGATGTCATTGGCAGCGCGCAGACCGGCACCGGCAAAACCGCGGCCTTTGCCCTGCCGATTTTGTCGAAATTGGGAAACCATCAGCCGCAGTCGCGGGTGTTGGTGCTTGAACCCACGCGTGAACTTGCCGCCCAGGTGGAAACCGCCATCCGGGATTTTGCGCGCTTCACGGACCTCAAGGTGGCGGTGGTGTTCGGCGGGGTGGGTTATGGACGTCAAACGGAGGCGTTGAAAACCGGTGTGGACGTGATTGTCGCCACCCCGGGGCGATTGCTCGATCACCTGGAGCACGGCAATTGTAAACTGGATCGGATCCAGCACCTCGTGCTGGACGAAGCCGATCGCATGCTGGACATGGGGTTTCTGCCCGACGTGCGCCGCATCATCGAAAAATGTCCGCGCAAGCGGCAGACCATGCTGTTTTCCGCCACCATTCCCCCGGCGATCGAAACGTTGATCAGCTGGGCCATGCATCAGCCGCAGACGGTTGAAATCGGCCTGCGCCGTTCGCCGGCGGATACGGTCAAGCACGTCATCTATCCGGTGGCGGAAACACAGAAAACGGACCTGTTGCTGGCGCTCCTGAGCCACGTGCAATACGAATCCGTGATTGTGTTTTGCCGCACCAAACACGGCGCGGACCGGGTGGCACGCACGCTCAAGCGAAACAACTACGCCGTGGCGGTGCTGCATTCCAATCGCACGCAGCGCGAGCGCGAACAGGCTCTGGACGGTTTTCGGAACGGCAAATATGAGATGCTGGTGGCCACGGACATTGCCGCGCGGGGACTGGACATTGAGGCGGTCAGCCACGTGATCAATTACGACGTGCCGCAGCATCCCGAAGATTACATCCACCGCATTGGTCGCACCGGGCGGGCCGAGTCCAGCGGTGAGGCGTTTACCATCATGGTGGCGGAAGATGCCCAGGCCGTGGCGGCCATCGAGCGCTTCATTGCCAAGAAGGTTGCGCGGGTAAAATTGGAAGGCTTTGATTACCGCTACACCGCGCTGTTTGAGTCCGGCAAACCGGGCCAGACCGGCGGTTTTCCCGGCCGGACCATTGGCGTGCGGGTGCATGGCGGGTATCACTTTGCTCCCGGCGGCCGCCGCCGCCGCCGCTGAGGGACGGGACGCTTTCATTATGCCTACGTATCAATACCAATGCAGCAAGTGTGGACGTCAGTTTGAAGTACGGCAGTCCATGAAAGACAAGCCGCTGACGAAATGTCAGTTGCCCGCAGGGCGCACGAAACGGCGGTGCGGCGGGCCCGTACACCGCCTGATCGGCGCGGGGGCCGGTCTGATTTTCAAGGGCAGCGGTTTTTACATCACCGACTATCGCAGCGAAGGCTACAAACAGGCGGCGAAGAAGGATGCCGAAGCCAAATCCGCCTCGACCAACGGAGCAACCAAGTCGGCGACGAAGTCCGCGGCCACTCCGGCCAAGCCTGCCGCGAAAACCTGAACCCGGCGGCCGCTCCCATGAAAGCCTGGTTGGCCATTCTCCTGCTCGGGCTTGGGGGCGGTGCGACGCAGGGATCGGCCGCCGCCGGAATCCAGCCGCTCCGCAGTGTGTCCGGACAATTCCTGGTTTCGGATTTCCAGGCGGCAACCCCGGGGGCGAGTCAGGCGCCGGGGCCGTCGCCCGGGGAGCGGGTGACGCTCACCGCGCCGTTCCTGGTGGTGTCCTGCGAGCGGATCAAGCAGGCGTTGGCCCGGGAAATCGCGATGGGGAGTGGCTGGCGGGATCTGGTGCATGTCATCATCCGTCCGGCGTCTGCGGAAAATTTTGTGCCGTTGATCAAGGTGGAGCGCCTGGGGGGACACTGGCTGTACCGGGTGGATCTGCCGCGGCAGATGAAATCCGCCGTGTATTTTCGGACGATCATTCAGGTTTTGTTGCTGGAACTCGCCAATCGGGACAGTGCGGAACGCAGTGCGGAAATCCCGCTCTGGCTGTCGGAGGGGTTAACCCAGAAACTGCTGAGTTCACAACAGGTGGAACTGGTATTGCCCACGCCCGCCTTGAGCATCGGCAGCCTGCGGGTCACGCCCAGAAACCTGGAGGTGACGGATCCCGACCCGCTGGCCCGCGCGCGGCAAATCCTCCAGCACCGGCACCCGCCCACGCTGGCGGAATTAAGCTGGCCGGCGCCGGAAAACTTCACCCCGGCCGATGCCGGGTTTTTTGAGGCGAGTGCGCAACTGTTCGTCACGGAATTGCGTCAGCTTCAGCATGGGGACGAGGGGTTGAGCCGCTTTGTGCGGGCGCTGCCGCGCTATTTCAACTGGCAATCGGCTTTTCTGGAAACTTATCACGCCACCTTTCCGAATCAGTTGGCGCTGGAAAAATGGTGGGCCTTGCAGGTGGCGTTCTTCGTCGGCCACGACCACCGGCAGCTGTGGACGCCCGGGGAAAGCGCGCAAAAATTGGATGAATTGTTGCGGGTCACCCTCGCCGTGCGCACGCGTCCCGGCGAGCTGCCCGTGCGGACTGAGGTGCCGTTGCAAACGGTGCTGCGCGAGTGGGACACGGTCAAACAACTGCAGGTGGTGGAGGAGAAAGGGCAAGATTTGCGCCGGCTCCTGCCGCGGGTGGCCCCCGCGTATTTGGAACTGGTGGACAATTACCTGCAGGTGCTGGCTGAATTTGCAAAACAACGCGCGCGGGCGACGAGCACGTTCGGCCGGATGTTGTTGCCGTCCAGCGCCGCAAAGGCGGCGACGGTCGCGATTCAAAAGCTCGACGCCCTCGATCAGCAGCGGCGGGAGCTGGCGGGGACCAATGGAGTGGGCGCTGGCACAGGAAACACCGCCGCCGCCGCCGGCCCGCCATGATTTTTCCCGGGTTTCGAGGGTAACTTGACACCGTCAACCCGGAACCTATAGTGGCCTTACGTATAATGCATAGTGATCATCAGGCTTCGTCGGCAACTTCAGACCGGCCCGCGACCGAATCCGAATTTCTAGCGCTGAAACAATTTCACTCCGCCGGACGGGGTTTTTGGCAGGAGGTTCCGGACAAGGACTGGAATGATTGGAAGTGGCAGTTGCGCAACCGGATCACCACACTGGCGCAATTGCAGAAGTTGCTTCCGTCGTTGACGCCGGAGGAATTGGCCGGCACCCAACTGGCGAATCACAAGCTCGCCCTGGCGATCACGCCCTACTTTTTCAACCTGATTGATCCTGGCAACGAGAACTGTCCAATCCGCCGGCAGATCGTTCCTCGCATTGAGGAAACGCACACCGCACCCTGGGAGATGAGCGATCCGTGCGGCGAGGATGCGCATTCGCCGGTGCCGGGACTGGTGCATCGTTATCCGGACCGGGTGCTGTTCCTGGTCACCGACCGGTGCGCGGCCTACTGCCGGTATTGCACGCGGTCGCGACTGGTCAGCAACGCGTCTGGTTACGATTTCCATCCCGAGTTTGACAAGCAAATCGCCTACATCGAAAGCCATCCGGAAATCCGCGATGTGCTGATGAGCGGCGGCGACCCGTTGCTGTTCAGCGACGAGAAGATCGAGTACCTGCTCCACCGGCTGCGCTCGATTCCCCATGTGGAATTTCTGCGCATCGGCACGCGCATTCCAATTTTTCTGCCGCAACGCATCACGCCGGAACTGTGTGCCATGCTGAAGCAGTTTCATCCGTTGTTCATCAGCATCCACTCAAATCATCCGCGCGAACTGACCACGGAAGCCCGTACGGCGTTGGAGCGCCTGGCCGACGCCGGCATTCCGCTGGGAAATCAGTCCGTGTTGTTGAGCCAGGTGAATGACGATGTCACCACGATGCGCGCGCTGGTGCACAAGCTGCTCATGTGCCGGGTGAAGCCCTATTACCTGTATCAATGTGATTTGATCAAGGGCTCGGCGCATCTGCGTTCCAGCGTGGAGAAGGGTCTGCAGATCATCGAACAGTTGCGAGGACATACGAGCGGGTATGCAGTGCCCACCTATGTCATTGATGCACCAGGCGGCGGGGGCAAGGTGCCGATAAGTCCCGGTTATGTTCTGAGCCGGAATACGGACCGGCTGGTCATTCGCAATTACGAGGGCAAAATCTTCGAGTATCCCGAGGCCAGGGAAGACGCACCCACGCCCGTCGCTGCCGGGCCATTGACCTCCACCAAACTGACGTAAACGGCCGCCCGCACGGCGGTGGCGGAGCCGGCGGTTGTGCGTAAGGATCCCCGGGGATTCCGCCACCGGGCGCCGGCGGGTTCTTGATGAAAAAATCATTTCCATTCCGGATAAACGCAGCAGAATGTCCCGTGCTGATATGAATTTGAATGATGACCAGCAAAAGGCGGTTTCTGCCTGGGTGGCCAATGGCGCCAAATTGTCCGAGGTGCAGACGCGTTTGGCGGAGGAGTTTGGCATCCGGCTCACCTACATGGAGGTCCGGTTTTTGGTGGACGATTTGAAACTGCGGTTGAAAGACGCCGATCCCACACCTCCCGCCGCCGCCGCCGCATTAACCGGTTCTGCCGCAGCGATGAAGACCACTCCGTTGACTCCGGGCGAAGCCAAGGCTTTCGCCGCAGACCATCCGTTGCCGGGCGGCGGCAAGGTGGCGGTCACCGTGGACCGCATCGCCCGTCCCGGAGCGCTGGTCAGTGGCGGAGTCACATTTAGTGACGGCGTCAAAGCGGAGTGGCATCTGGACCAGACCGGGCGGCTGGGTTTGGTGCCGCCACAGGCCGGTTACAAACCGACGCCGACCGATATTGAGTCATTTCAGCTCGCGCTTGAGCAGGAAATGGCCAAACTCGGCTATTGAAGCAGAAAACAAATCCCCCCGATCGCACTCTCCATCCACAGCGGACTAGGGCCGTGGACGGGGCAACTGATCGGAGGGATTGGTTTCTGGTTTTCCGACCCCAACGCTGCGGGGGCGGGCCAAAATGGTTCATGGAGGCGAAGGCGCAACGTGAAGGCCCCCAAACCGTTACCTGGAATCAGTGAGGGAGCAAAGGGACGCCAAAGTGAAATCCATTCTCATCCTGATAACCAAACGGTGCCCGATAGGCGATACATAGCCCCATCAGGAAGCCGACGGCGAGCAAGCCGCTTAACAAGGCGATTGCGGTAATCATAGCGACACCTTCAGCACGACCTATACCATACGGTGTCGGCATGAGACCGTGGAATTCAAGCTTATTTTTCACCCAGTGTTCCCGCGCAACGTCACCTCTGTTCAGAAACGGGGCGCCGGGAGTCACGAATTCACCCGGGAGAAAGGATGGCCGTCACCGGTTTGGGTAATACACTTGCGTCCAGACGGATGGCCCGCAAGACTGCGGCATGCAACCGACCGGTGTGTTGTCCCGCTGGCTGCGCTCCCTCAACGCGGTCAGACGCGGCATGTTAAACCGCCTCTGGCTGGCAGAGGCCCGGGCGCGCGGTTTGGAACTGGGGAGCGGGGTGATATTTACCGGGCGACCATATCTCAAGCGGTTTACGAATTCGCGGATCTGCCTGGGGGATCGGGTTTGTCTCAATAGCACCTTGCGCAGCAACCCCCTCGGGTGCAGTCGTCCGGTGTCCTTGGTGACCACGCGTTCCGGTGCGGAGATCGTGCTGGGGCCGGGCGTGGGGCTGAGCAGTGCGGCGATTTGTGCGGCGAAGCGGGTGGAAATCGGCACGGGCACTTTCGTGGGTGCTGATGCGATGATTTTCGACAACGATTTTCATTCTCCTCTCGGCGAATGGCATTGGGGGGAGGCCGCACCGGACAATCCCAAACCGGTGATTATTGGTCGGGGCGTTTTTATTGGCGCCCGGGCGATTATTCTCAAGGGCGTTCGGATCGGTGAACGGGCGATTGTCGGGGCTGGAGCCGTGGTCAGTCGGGAGGTTCCGGCGGGGCACGTTGCGGTAGGCAATCCCGCTCAGGTGCTGTCGCCAAAAAACGCCCCGCGCGCCTCAACTGAGCACTGAACCCAGAATTTATCCGCGCGCCGTTTTTTGTACGACCGAAACATAAGTCTCGTAGAATCGGCGCGCCATGGTTTGCGGCGACAAATAAATCCGCATCTTCTGGAGTGTTTCCACATTCACCCGGCCTTTGGAAAATTCAAGGTCAGTGAAGGCAGTGCGTAGGGCCGTCACCAGTTCTTCAACGCGCCCCGGTTGACACAGCACGCCGTTGCGTCCGGGGATGACGTAATCGGGAATTCCACCCACCGCCGTCGCCACCACCGGGACTCCAGCCACGACGGCTTCCTTTACTGCGTTCGGGCTGACATCCGCCCGCGAAGCACACACCGCCAGCGTGGCTTGGTTAAGTTCGGCCGCGATTTCTACGTGCGTCAGATTGCTTTTCATTTGCACGCGCGACCAAAGCTCCTGCGACAATCCAGCGGTTAACTCCCGCACATCCGGCTTCAGGCCGCCCACGACGATAAGTTCGAATTGAAATTCCGTGCGAAGCTGATCCAAAGCGAGCAACAAGACGTCGCCACCTTTGCGATAATCCAGCGCGCCCACAAAAATGAGTCGCAGCGGTTGCAGCGATGGCTGCCGCCGCAACTGGTGAAATACCGGATCGGGCGCGTGCTCGATTTGTTCAACGCGAACGCGCGGATAATGCTGTTGCAACCAGTTCACCGTGAATCGCGCCTCGGTCGTAAGTGTTTTCGCGTTCGGCAATGAAGCCCGTTCAATCCGACCCGCCAATTTGACCATCCACGGCACCGGCACGACCTGTTCGTACCAGCTGATCAAGCCTTGGATCGTCACTACCTGCGGGTAGCCCAGTCGGTTGGCCACGATCGCCGCTCCCTGCTCCGTTCCCCACGCATGAACCACGTCGGGCTTGATCTCGCGCAAGACGCGTCGGATCACCCAGGTGTCCAACCAGAAGAATGATGGCGCTCTGGTGCCCCCTTGCACTTTGCGCAAATGAAAGGTCACTCCGCGCACCTCGAAGGTCTGATCCCGCGCAAATTGCTTGCGTAAAATGATGATGTGCAATTTCAGGCGATGATCGGCGGCAAATTGGTCAAACAAAACACGCTGCCAGGAAGCGGGGTGCAGCCGGGGCAGCCGCTTGATTTCCTCCGGCGCATCCGGCAACCATTCGACCGGAAAGAAAGAAAACCAGGCGACCGTCAAAGGACGTTCCCCCGCCGGCAAATCGCTGGATGACTTCAAGCTCATGCGCAGATCAAAAAGCGCTGGTGATTCGTCCCGTGCGCTGCGAATTGCCACGCGCGGTGGGCCAGGGCGACTGAGCCAGAGGGGTATTGCGTTGCAAGGCGCTCAATTCGCGCGCTAATCCCATGACGTAAATGACCCCGTCCGGCGCCACCAAGGGAGAGGAGTGGGAAGGGCCGTACAACCAGTAGTTCCAGATCCACTCCCTGCCACCCTCATCGTCCGGAACCGTCATCACGTAGCCGTCGCGGCCCGTGAACACGACGGTGTTATTGTCCAGAACCGCCGCCGCGCTCTCGCCGAACATGTCGGGCTGGGTCAAATTCCAAAAGCCGCGTTGCCAGAGCATTTTCCCTTCTGCAGAAATCGCACAATGATTCGTGTTCACCGAAAGATAAATCGTCCCGTCCGGACCGAGCACGGGGGAGGAGGAGGAAACGCCCCCGGTGCGCAGCGTCCAACGTGGCGTTCCATCTGCATTGACGGCATAGAGTTTGCCGTCGGTGGAAGTGAAATAAAGCTCCCCGTGGCGGCCGATGGCTGGAGAGGAAATGATCGCGCCGTCGGTGGGATAATCCCAACGTTTTGTTCCATCCGGATTCAGCGCGCGGAATTTGCCATCATTGGCGCCGAAGTAAATGTGTCCAGCGCCGTCTATGGCGGCCGAGGAAACAACGGGTTGTCCGGTGGGGAAGCTCCATCGCAACCGGCCCTCCGGCGTCACGGCATAGAACTTTCCATCGGCGGAACCGCAGTAAACGGTTCCGTCCGCGCCCAGAGCCGGAGAAGCGTCAACCCAGCCGCCGGTTTTGAAGCTCCAGAGCTTTTTGCCACTGGCGGAAACCGCGTAGATATTTTTATCGCGCGCACCGAAATACACGGTGTCTGCGGCGCCAACGGCAGGCGAGGACACGGTGTCCACGCCGAAATAATACCGCCACTTTTCCGAACCATCGGGATTGAGGGCCAGCAACTGTCCGCCCCAACCGGTGATGTAGAGACTCCCCTCCACGCCCAGGGCGGGCGAGGACTGGTTGTAGAGGCCGATTTCGGCCTGCCAGAGGTTCGTTACGGCGTAATGCTTGCCAACGGCCCGGCCCAGTTGCGGGGCGGCGAAAAGCGCGCCGCTACACACAATTCGGAACCACAGCCAGCAGTTGTTCATGTTTCCACGATGCCGGATTGAGCGGCTCGAATAAAGCCGGTTTTCTATTGCCGCTTGGGACGGAACAAGCCGAGTACGGAGATTCCGTGATACGGAAACGCTTTCCGGAAAATGCCGGTTTCCAACCAGATCGTGAAGCGGTCGCCCGCAATCTTATGGGCGAGATTGCTCAACAACGGCAGTTGTGTGGCATCCGTGCCCCACTCGATCCACTCCAGGCCACAATGGGTCTCTGCCAGATTCAAAAAGTGCCAGTGATCCCAGGCCTGTAAGTGGCCCGCATTGACCTCGCTGCGTCGGAAGCTGCGCCGGAAGGTGCGATGCAGATAGCGGAGGTTGGGCACGGCGATCAACACATACGCGCGGGCCATCTGTGCCAGCGCTCCCAACACGGCCTTGGGGTTGTCCACATGTTCCAGGACGTGAAAACAGCTGACGACATCGAAGGATTTTGCCCCAAATTGTTGCAGCGGATTCGCCGCATCCAGGAGCCGTGTCGGACCGTGACGTTGGGAAAGCTCCACGCATTTGGGGTCCAGATCCGTGCCCTGCACCTGGAACCCCGCGGCGGCGGCGAACTGCAGCATCTCCCCACGCCCCGAACCGTAATCCAGCAGGGTTTTCCCTGCGGGCGCGCAATGCTTGAGCAGCAACTCCAGCGCGCGGCGCTTCCAGAGTGTTTCGTAGAACAAAAACCGGTTGGCGGTTTCGTCAATTTCATATGGGAGATGTTGAATGTTCATGATCTCAGCCATTTAACTGCCATGCCGACCCAGCCCGCGCATTGACCGGGTGGCGGCGCCTCCCCATTCAGGTTCAAGCGTCGGTCCATACGTTGATGGAGCTCAAGACACCGAGTCAAACGCAATCCGCTCCGCCTGGCACATCATGACGTATGTTGAGAGCAGACGGTGTTCCGCCCGGCGTCCGGATTCGGTCCCGGGTTTGCTGGCATTTGACGGGCACGGCGGCCCGGACTCCCGGACGACAGTGTGCCCGGGGCAATCATGCCAAAGCTTGACCGCATTCTGGGCGTTCATTCAACTGTCGTCGGAACTTGCGAATGCGAAAATTACGGGAAGCTCTCTTACGCCTCAGCCGCACGGCGGTATTCTGGTTTTGGGTCTTCAATGGCTTGCGTCTCAGCTCCGGCCTGCTGGTGTTGCCACTGCTGGTGATCAAATTGTCCCGGCCGGATTACGGCATGTATTTCGTCTTTTTGAGCCTCAGTGCGTTGGCGCCGGTATTGGATCTGGGCTTCTCGGTAAGTCTGGGGCGGGCGGTAAATTATGCCATGGGCGGTGCCACGCGCCTGCAAGCCTGGGGCGTCGCGCCGAAACTGGAGGCGGGCGGCACACCCAACCAGAAACTGTTGTGGGAGTTGTTGCACACTACGCGGCAGCTGTACCGGATTTTAGCGGCCGTGGTGATTGGCCTGATGGGCCTGGGGGGCACGTGGTTCATCCACTCCTCGGTGCCGCAAACCACCTCGCCGTCGCTGACGTGGATGGCCTGGGGTGTTACGGTGGCCGCCATGGCCTGGGATGTTTACAGCGGATGGTGGAGTACGTACCTGCGAAACATGAACCAGGTGCTCGTCAGCGCGCGCCAGGGAGTTTACGCACAGGCGCTCAAGCTGGCTTTGTCCTGCGGTCTGCTGCTGGTCAATGTGGGTTTGTTGAGCGTGCCACTGGCCACAATCTTGGCCAGCGGACTCCAACGGTTGCTGGCGCGGCGGGTGGTCCTGCGGCGGCTGGACGTGCAACTGGATCCGGGGCGCAACGTCCAGGCGGTGCGCGAGTTGTTCCGCACGCTCTGGCCCAACACTTGGCGGATCGGCGTCCATTTCCTGGGCGGCTACCTGACCAGCCAGGCGGCGACCTTGCTGTGTCTGCCGTTGCTGGGATTGGGCGCCAGCGCCAGGTATGGATTTTCGATCCAACTGATCGCGGTGTGTTCCGGCATGGCCCAGGTCTGGACCGCTGTGAAGTGGCCGCTGGTCGGACAGCTGCGGGTCAAACAGGATTATCCGGCGCTGCAAAGATTGCTCCGTCCGCGCGTCTGGTTGCAATACCTGACGTATTTGGGGTTGGTCGTCGCCGTCATCGTGATCGTCCCAGCCTTGTTGCGCTGGTATCGCTCCGACAAGGAGCTGCTGCCGCTGCTCTGGCTCTGCTTGCTGGCCGGGAACGGATTTTTCGAGTTGCGCTGCATTTTCTGGACCACCCTGATTGCCACGGAAAACCGGCTGCCCATGGTCTGGCCGTACTTGATCAGCAACGCCACCACCCTGACCATCATCGTCCTGCTCATCCGCCTGGCGCACTTTGATCTGGAGGCATTCGTAGTCGCGCCGCTGGCGGTGGGCTGGTTGTACAACTATTGGAAATGGCCCGCCGCCGGCGCACGGAGCATTGGCACGACGGTCTGGAAATTTCTGGTCGGTCGTTCTGTCTGATCCCAACGTCAACGGCGCCGCTGCCCCGCCAGCCAGATGCTCAGCCACCCCCAGCCCAATCCGATCAGTAATCCAACAACGTGGGCGGTGTTGGCCACACGGCCCAGCATCCCTGTAAAACACAACCCCAGCCAGATGAGGAGAATCAGCCAGGCCTGTGGATTCAGGCCGATGCCCGAAGCCGGATCATTTCTTCCCAAGATCCAAGCGTAACCCGCCAGGCCGTAGATTACTCCCGACATGCCACCCACAAAGCCGGGGCCGCTGACCAGGTACTGCGCCAGCATGGGCAGAGTGCCAGTGACCAACACCAACGTGCCCAGCATCGCCGGGCCGCGCCGCGCTTCAATCATATTCCCCAATTGAAACAACCACATCATGTTGAACAGCAGATGCAGCAGACCGAAGTGCAGAAAGACCGGCGTCACCAGCCGCCAGAGTTCACCGGCGCGAACCTCGGGTAGAAATGTTCCATCGGCGCGCAGCGGGTCGGCCAGCACCAGCCGGCGCACCCAGTCCCCATCCGCTCCCAAGCGCGAAAGAATGGCCACCAACACGCATACGGCGATCAGGGCCCCCGTCAGATAACCGAGGCCGGCTCCGCCAACCCTGGCGAACGCTTGCTGCGCCGCGCGCTGCCGCCGGACAAACTTGGCGTGGGCTTTCGCTTCGTCCGCCCGAATTTGGGCGGCCTGGGCGCCAGCCGCCTGAAATTCAGGCGCTCCGGGTTGGGCCAGAAATTTTTGGAGTCGCGTCTGGGCCTCAGTGATTTGTTCCTCATCCAAAACCCAGACGATCCACGAACCGCTGTCTTCCTCCACTTCGTTGAGGATTTTTTGAGTGAGCAGATAATCGCTAAAGGTGCGAGCCTGAGTCGCATTAGCCAGTTGCGCAATGGCCCTCATGCCTGATGGGTTCGAGTAGTTTTCCGGTGTTTCACTGGTGCCCTTCGGGGGTAATTGACGGACGCGGTTTTCGTCGTCGCTCCGGATGATACCCCAGCGGTCGCGCGTTTCAATTCCTTGATTTGGTCGCGCAGCAGGGCGGCTTTCTCGAATTCCAGATTGTTCGCCGCCGCAAGCATTTCGGATTCGAGTTCATGGAGGGTTTCCGTGAGGTCCACGTCCATCCTCGCGTCACGCAACATCCCCGCCGCTTCCTGGCGCGTTCCTTCGCGTTCCACCAAGCTCTCCTCGACGGCCCGCTTCACGCTGCGCGGCGTGATCTGATGCTCGGCATTGTAGGCCAGTTGTTTCTGGCGGCGGTACTCGGTTACGGCAAGAAAGCGCTTGATACTGTCGGTCATCACGTCGGCATAAAGGATGACTTCCCCGTGCAGATGTCGCGCCGCGCGACCGGCGGTTTGGATCAAACTGGTTTCGCTGCGCAGGAAGCCCTCCTTATCCGCATCCAGAACCGCCACGAGTGAAACTTCAGGCAGGTCCAATCCTTCGCGCAACAGGTTGATGCCCACCAGCACGTCGAACTCGCCTTTGCGCAGCGCGCGTAAAATTTCCACGCGCTCGATGGCGTCAATTTCACTGTGTAGATAACGCACGCTCACCCCGATGTCGCGCAGGTAATCCGTCAGTTCCTCGGCGGTGCGTTTGGTGAGCGTGGTCACCAGGACGCGCTCCTGCGCATCGGCGCGGCGGCGGCATTCCTCAATCAGATCATCAATCTGTCCCTGGAGCGGCTTGAGGGTGACCCGCGGGTCCACCAGGCCCGTCGGACGCACGACCAGTTCGACGACGCCGGGTCGTGGAGGGCGGGGTGCAGTCCGGGACGGGCCGTCCGGGTGGGGACGCGGGGCCGCCCCCCCGCCGGCACTCTGCCGCGCCCATTCAATTTCCCGCGGCGCCGGCGTGGCGCTGACGTAAATCGTCTGGTTCTGCATCGCTTGAAACTCCGTGAACCGGAGGGGGCGGTTGTCCAGCGCGCTGGGCAGCCGGAAGCCGTATTCCACCAGCACCGTCTTGCGCGAACGATCGCCTTCATACATGCCGCCGAGCTGCGGCACGGTGGCGTGCGATTCGTCAATCACCAGCAGATGATCCTCCGGCAAAAAATCCAGCAGCGTGCAGGGGCGCGAACCGGGTGGACGCCCGGCGATGTGCCGCGAATAATTTTCGATGCCCGAGCAGAAGCCCATTTCCTCCATCATCTCCAGATCGAATTCCGTTCGTTGCTTGATCCGTTGTGCTTCGAGCAGCTTGCCCTGTTTCTCCAATTCGCGGATGCGTTCGCCCAGTTCTTCGCGGATGGTCACGACCGCCCGCTTCATTTTGTCCGGCGTGGTGACGAATTGCTTGCCCGGAAACACCGTCACGCTTTCGAGCTGCGTCAGTTTTTTCCCGGTCAGCGGCTCGAAGCGGGTGATGCGTTCGATCTCGTCACCGAAAAACTCAATGCGTAATCCCTCCTCCGTGTAGGCTGGACACAACTCGACCGTGTCGCCGCGCACGCGAAAATTACCGCGTTCGAAAGTGATGTCGTTGCGGTTGTATTGGAGCGCCACAAGTTTTTCGAGCAGTTGCTCGCGCGTGAACCGTTGCCCGGCGTGCAAATGAATCAGCATCGCCTCATAATCCTCGCGGCTGCCAATGCCGTAAATGCACGAGACACTGGCCACCACCACCACGTCACGCCGCGCGAACAAACTGCTCATCGCGGAAAGCCGCAACCGCTCAATGTCGTCGTTGGTGGACGAATCCTTTTCGATGAACGTGTCGGTGCGCGGAATGTAGGCTTCGGGCTGGTAATAATCGAAGTAGCTGACAAAGTATTCCACGGCGTTGTGGGGAAAAAAGCCCTTGAACTCGGCGTAAAGCTGCGCGGCCAGCGTTTTGTTGTGAGAAATGACCAGCGTGGGTTTGTTGACGTTTTTGATCACGTTGGCAATCGTGAACGTCTTGCCCGAACCGGTGACGCCCAGCAACACCTGATGCTTTGCGCCCGCCAGCACGCCGGCGGTCAGCGTTGCAATCGCTTGCGGCTGATCCCCGGCGGGCGCGTATTCGGAAACAAGATTGAATGACACAGGCTCACGCTATTCTGGTATCACGGCGGCGTCAATGAGCGGGCGCACTTTGTCGCGCTTGAGGTCAGCGCGCCGGCATCGCCTTCTCCAAGAACACTTGAAGCGAAGCAATCCGACATTGGCCTCCCCCCAGATCCACGCGGAAATCCGCGCCGCTATTCTGCCGGTTGCCCAGATAAGGCGATTCCGCCTCGAAACTCACCGTGCCCCAATCGCCCTCCCGCTTCAGCCACGTCGGTGAGATCGAACGGTAGGTGTACGCCACCTGATCCGGTCCCGGCGCATCGAATTGCAGTTGCAGGTTTTCCAATGGTTCATCGGATTGCAGCCGAACCTCGACCCGCATCCGGTTCACTCCACCGCGGCAGGCGATGCGATCGTCCAGGTCCAGATAGAGATAACGGTTGCGTTGTGGGTTCTCGTTCAGAATGCACGGCACACCTTGATAGACGGCGTTGGAGAACATCCCGTCGCGGGGAGATTTCCGCACCAAACCCGCCGGAGCGGTGTTCAGGCCGAAGTGGATGCCGGCGGTGGCCGGGGGATCGTGAAGGGCATTCTGCTGGAGCGTTTGCCTGACCTGGCGCCCTGCCGGTCGGCCGGGAGCAGCCAGCAAAACGACCCAGTCCCGGGCGTCGGGCGCGGTCAGTTGGACCTCCGACGCGGCGGTGGCGACGTGGCCTGGAATTGATTCGCCCGTGGCTGGATTAATCCACAGCACCTCGTAGCGGGGCGCGAGACCGTCCAGATTCAACATCAGCTCGGCATTTTCCGGCAGATAGGCGAGTCCCACCGTGTGGTCGGTGGTGAGGGCAAACGCCATCCAGGCGGCGCGATTCCTGGGCTGATTGAGAATCCGGGCGGGCTGTGCTTCCAACTGCCACCAGGGCGTGGCCCGCAGCACTCGCGCCAGCAAGGCCACCATGTCGCTGGAAGGCACATCCATCATCGTCGTGGCCTTATCGGTCCAACGATAGACTTCATTGATGCCGGCGGTGTAGCCCACGGCCCCGGATAAGAAACTCAACCACGCGGTACGGCGCACATCGTAGGCGCCGCCCAGTTCGCCCTCGTAGATCGCCTCCCCGTTGATGAGGGGCTTGCGCGGCGCCAACGCCAGAATGTCCGCCGCCATGCCGATGGCGCGCGCGGATTGCCGGGCGCGATCGCCGCCGTTGTGGCCGCTCTGGTACATGTCGAACGCCAGCCAGTCGGCGGTATGAAACTCCGGGCCAACCCCCGTTCCTGAATGCAGGGTCATGAGGTTCGCGGGGGCGGCTTCCCGCACGGCGCCGGCGGCCGCGAGCGTCTCGGCCTTGCGGATCGGACTGTCGAAGCCCGGTGAAAAAATCACTTCGAAGGAACTGTATCGCGCCGCCACATAGCGGCTGAACACAGCGATCTGCGCGGGCGGTGGATAGCGGTCCGGAGTTTCCATCAGGCCGCACATCATCACCACCAGTCCCCGGTCATTCGCCAGGGCCAGCATCCGATCCAGGCGTTGAAAATAAGCCGGGTTGGGCCGGGTGATGTCCGGCAGCTTCGACAGAAAGGGAGGCGGAAGATCGTGTGGAGCGTGGTCCAGCGCCCAGTGCGGCGCGATGGACAATTGCAATACGGAGTATCCACGCGCCTTGCGGTTGCCGACGTAGCGCGACCATTCCTCATCCGTAGCGTGAACCGGCGCCGCCCAACACGTGTCACCGATCCACAGAAACGGCGTGCCGTCGGCATGAACCAGCAACCGGCCATCCTCGGAAACGCGCAGATAGCCATGCCGCATCAGCGCATTCTTGCTGTCGGCCCGTTTTACCTGCACCACACCGGATTGGTGGTGCAGTCCGGAATTGTTGGTGTCGGAACAGGTGGTTTGCCAGCGCCACGCTCCCGCAGTGGGGAAAACACCCCGGATCAAGAATCGTCGCTCGCCATCCCAGCATCCCAATGCGGTCCACGTTTGGCCGTTTGGCCCGTCGAAACGCACAGTGACTTTCACGTCGGTGCAGGGGTTTGCATATTCCGTGGCACTGGTGAGTTGATGCTCCCACCGTTGCCATTGGGTGGTCGGAGTTGCCGCTGGCGCCGCTGCAAGAAACATGAACACCACAGCCACTCCACCCACCCACAATCTGCAGCGCCACGTCAGCCGTCGCCAGCCACAGCCGGGGCCGAATCGCGAACCCCCAACCGACGCCATCGCTGAATCCTGGAAGAAATGCGAGCGCATGACCGCAACGTAAGCAAGGGCGCAAGCGATTCCAAGCCCACAGCGCCGGCGGCACGGTGAGCCGGCGCACTATCCGGGGTCACCACGCTGGCGTGTGGACGTTGTGAACAGCCACGCGCCGGCAAGGATGCCGACGCTTTCGAACGATGCGCCAACACCGATTCGGCTAAAGCGGATTCGTCACGCGGCCCAGGAAAAGGCATGTCCCGCTGGGCCGGTGTTGGATGGCGAAGAGGAAGGGGCGATCCACGCGCACTTCGATGGGCTCGGATTTTCCGCCAACCATGGAAGCAGCCGGCATCATAACAACCGCTGTGGCCGCCGCGGACTCGGTGCCTTTCTCGTCCAACGCCAGGAATGTTTTGTGAAAGACTTCCGAGATCTTGAGGTAATCCCCCCGCTGGCGCGGAGCCATGCGGTCGAAATTCGCGCTGCCCACGGGTTTATCGAAGGCGGACTTCATCCCCAGCCCGACCAATGCTTCGCTCAAACGCAACAACGGCGGCTCCAGCTTGAACTTGGGCAGTTGCAGCTTCACGTCGGTCACGGCCGGAGTGGCCGCAGCGGTCAAATCCTTTGGCGTTAATCGCTTTTCCAGCGCCGCGAGCCCATTCACCTGATCGGGGAGCAGAATCAGGAACTGAACATCCCCACCGCTGTAAGGAATCGTGACGACGCGGTAGCCGTCGCGTTCGGCGTAACCGAAACGCGCCTGCCGTTCCATCGTCGGCACGTCCTGCAACGCCCCGCCGTTCACGTGAAATGGACGCGGCCTGGTCGCGTGTTCGGAGAATTCCTGCTCCCAGGGTGCTTTCAGATAGATCGCGTTCACCAGCACGAGCCGCGTATCGCAGTCAATGCCTTCGGGCGGGATCAGATCATGGATTCGCTGACGCGTCTGAGCATCCACCCACGCATTGATGGCGAGGCGGGCGGCCGGAGCGTTACCGACGAAATCCAGTGGCTGCAACGGCGCGCCATAAGTGTCGCGCGTCAAAGCGAGGAACGGCTGACGAAATGCATAGCCCTTCTGTCCGAACAGCCGGTTTGCAACGGTCAGCGTGAGCGGCTCACTGGGACCGCCGTATTTCCTGGCGTCCTCAGCACGCTCGGCGGTTTTCTTCGCCACCGCCGCCAGTGCCTGTTGCAGGGCGGCAAAAGACTGGTGCAGTTCTGCTTCCTCCCCGGGATAATGAAGCACCCGGGCCATCTCGCTTCGCGTGTCGCCGGCGGCACCGGCAAACGTCATCGCCAGCGCGGCCTGGATCGAATAAGGCGACAGGAGGGAGTTCGCCCGACCACTGTGGGCTTTGCTCAAGAGTTCCAGGCCCAGGGCATTTACGGCTCGGGCGGCGGAAACCGGGTTCCTCGCGTCAGCGGCCTGGGCGACCGGCAGATCGAACAGAGGGAGGGATCCCATGGCGGCGATCAATTTCACAAAGTGGCGTCTATGCATGGCGGTTTGTTCTAACTTCAAATTCCCCGGACATTCCGGGAGTCACACAACGTAAGACGCAATCTGCCGCCGCGTGCTCCCGAATTTTTTCCGCATAACTCAAGGAGCGAATTTCCGCCGCCCGAGCCGCCGGGGAATTCCGCCCTTGCACGGTTTGACTCCTGGGGAAGTCGTCGGCACTGGACGGACTGCACGATGGGTTGGTTTGCCTCCTGCGGCCATGGCCTTTGCTGAAACGCTCTAAAGCGTCTCCGGGTGCTCGTTGATCCCGAGGATGCTGCACGCCTGTACAACACGCAGTCCCAGCCGCTCTGCTGTCGCCAGTGCTTCCGGCGATTCGGTGCCGGGATTCAGCCAAAGCTCATCGCAGCCTTTGGCCGCGATTGCGGGCAGCTCGGACAACAGCACTGCGGGCGGCAGATAAACGCTGATCTTGTGCGGTCGCCGGGGAACTGTGGCGATGGAGGTAAAAACCGGAAGACCCTCGATGGTGCCGCCCTTGGGATTGACCGGAAAAACGGTGTAACCTTGGCGTTGAAAGGCGCGCACGGCTTTATTGCCGAATTTCTTTCGGTCGCTGGAAGCGCCGAGAATAGCGACGGTTTTCATGCGGCGATTATCTGGATTTCTGCACCGTTGATAAAGCGCGGAATGTGCCTCTTTGCCGCCGCAGCGCGGCTCGGAATGAATCCGTTAAGTTCGTAAAAAAGGGCACGAGCCTTGGTCAGTAAATGGAATCCGGGGTCAATCCATTAAGGTCAACCGACAATACGTCGTTGGTGCTGAAGTGGCCGATGACCCGATGTGACGGAAGTTGGAAGGCCTGTTCTGGACCAACGCCTACATCCATTCCACAGGTGCGGTTCATTGCTGCCGTGCCACCAGTCGTATTGTTGCCGAAGCCGATGCCCACGGAGCGTACGGCTGAGGCGTACGATTGATGAAAAATGGATCGTGGAATGATGGTGTTGTTCTCTATCCAGCTGTCATTCCCCCGGGAAACCACGCCGGTGAACCGGTAGCCGATGGGGGTGACCACCAGATTGTTGGCCACCCTTTCTCCGGGGCCGCGGCTGATGATCCCGTAGGTGGTCATTCCGCGCTCAATGGAGTTTCGGCACCGAATCACGTTGCCGTCCACCACCAGGCCCTGGGTCGGCGGGTTGAGCGGATTGTTGACGTTCTCGTAGATGTAAATGCCGGAATCGTATCCGGCGATGTAATTGCCGTGAATGACCATCTGGGCATTGGCCGCGATCCCGATCCCGCCGCGCGGTTCTCCCAGCTCAATCCGGTTGCCGACCACGGTGGCCAGGCCGGGGACATAGGTTTGCGGACAGACGTAAGCCTGGGCGGGAAGGGTGTTCCCCTCGAGATTGGCGATGAGGCCGGTGTTCGTCACCGTCAATATGGAGTTGGTGGGATCAAAGGCCTGCACGCCAAACAACGCGTTCCAGCCTGGAGTGGTGATCGTATAGGCGACACGAAAATTGAGGATTTCCCCCGGCGTGTAGGAATACAAATCGCGCTGCAGGGCGACGTTGACCGCAGTCATCCCATCAGCCGGAGGGATTACGAACGCCGCGGCGGTTGTCCCCACGCGGGAGCCGTCGGTTTGAAACACCGCCTCCACCGCCATGCGCCGGACCACGTTGTTGGTGAACAACAGATGGAGCGGATTTCCGAAGTGACTGCCATCCTTGCGAACGCCGCCAGGATTCTTTACGGGATCCACCTCTCCCGACGCGCCGCCGTCGAAGTAGTTGCCCTCGTAAAGCGCCGAAGCCACCCAGGTGCCGAGGCGCACTTGTTGCCCTCCGCTATAGTAAATGGTGTCCGAATTGGTGGTGTTCGAGCCGTAGGGATTGAGGATCTGACAGTTGCGCAGGGTGAAATGCGCCAAGCTCCCGCGAGCCCCAAACAGCGTGGAGAAGCACTCCACCGAGGGATGGCAGTTTTCAAACCGACAATCCTGAACCGTCACGTCTTCCACGCGGCGCGCATCCACCGCGTACACAAAGATGCCGGCGGCGAAATTGGGTTCAGCCACCGTTTGCGGCAGGGCCACACTGTTCTTGGTCCAGGCCAGGTCCCGGAAACCCAGCGAACGAAAGGTGGCGTTGACGGCCAGCATATGGGTGCGGCGCTGGCTGATCGTGGAAAATAAAACCGCTCCCGGCTCGCCCCGAAAGACCAGGTCCCGACCCGCCAGATCATTGCTGCCCAGCCGCAAGGCCTCATTCCAGATCCACCAGTCGCGTTGCCGGAAGGTCGGGGTGTTCAGCCGGTAGATCCCGGCCGGAAAATGAAGGGTGTTGTAATTGGTGTCTCCCTCCAGGGCGTCAATCGCGGCTTGAATCGCCGCCGTGTCATCGCTCACCCCGTCGCCCACCGCGCCAAAGTCACGGACCGAAAGCGCCACTTCCTTCAGAATCCGCACCTCAGCGGTGGTATTCGTCCCCAAGACGTACGCATCCGGCGAGGGCTGCAAGGATAACGTCACGCTCCGGCTAAGCGGCAGTGAACTGTTGGTCAGCGGCGTAACCGAAAGCTCCAACTCGTTGACGCCAGGAGGGAACGTGATCACGCCCAAACCGGCGCCATTGGTTAATGGCGCGTAGTCCGAGCCCGCCACGGCGTCACCGCCAACGCTGTACTGGACGGTGAGTTGATTCAAATTGCCGGTGCGGGTCAGACGAAAACCGCCCCGTTGCCCGGTGGTGAGATTGGCCACGGGGCGCACGGACTCGATCTGGATGAAGTTGGTGGCTGCAAGCCGGGCCAGGACGTTGGAGAGTGCCGTGGGGTGGTTGGTCCGGTAGAGCAGCGGTCCGAAATCCATGCCGGCCATTTTCTCCTCCCAATCCGAAACGCCATCGTGATCGGCATCCTCATCCAGCACTTCAACCCGGTAGAACCGCGGCGCGGCCTCCGTTTCCAGCGCCACCGTCACGTTGGTCCCGGTCCCGCTGATCCTTTCGCCTTCACTGCGCCAGGGCTCTCCGGCGGCAATCGCGCGGCTCGAAATCTGATACTGTTTCCCCGCTACGCTCGGCCAGCGGAGCAAAACCGCCCGGCCGATGCGGATGTCCGGGGCCGCAAGAAAAGATTGCGGATCAAACGGGTCCGTCCCGGCGGCGAATTCCGCAATGTCCGCCATCCCATCCCCGTCGGTGTCCAGGTCGCTCAAATCCGCAGTGCTCAAAGCGATGGCGGGATTGTCGGCCAGCAACCGCAGCCGGACCAGGGCATAAGCGGATGCCGGCACCGGTATTGCCGCCGTGACCAGCCCGCCCGTGCCCTCCACGGGCTCTCCCACCGGCTGAAATTGCTGCGAGGCCTGGGGGGGGGAGGCTTCCACTTGATAGCGTTTTCCCATCACGGACGTCCAGCGGAGGAGACAGGCCTGGGGCAGCGCCGTGAGCCCGTTGAGGCGAAATACCGAAGCGGCATCCCACGGGTCGGTCCCGGCCACGGACTCTTGAAAATTGCTTTGTCCGTCCCCGTCGTCGTCACCATCCGGAAGGCCCGTCCAACCGAACGCCACCTCCCAGACGTCACTCATGCCATTGCCATTGAGGTCCACGAAGGATGTCGGACTGGCCGCGGCAACACCGGCCCAAAAACCAAGCAGCGCACTCTGGAGCAGGTGCAACGGTTTCATTGGCGGGGTCGGACGTTGCTGGCGCGTCGAATGTTGTTGTTCATGCAGCCGGGGGGTTGACGTTTCCGCGGGTCCGCGTCGGATCACGTCAGCCTGCGTGAACCGTGTCCCGCCCGCAAGGGTTTTCTCGCCCCGCCGCTGCTCGCCGGCCCGCGTCAAAGCCGGGCATTGTCAATCAAGCGTGTGCGGCCGATGAACACCGCAAGGGCCATCTGCGTCCCGCGCCCCACCCGCGTCTGCGGCAGCAGCGTCTCCGGATCGAAGAACGCCACGTAATCCAGGCGGGCGTCAGGTGCAGCGGCAATGACGCGTTGGACCACCCGGCGCAAGCGTCCGGCGGACACCGGCGCCGGACGCACCACCCGGCGCACCTGCGCAATGGCCCGTGAAAGCACAAGGGCCTGGGCGCGCCGGCGCCCGGTGAGATACCGGTTGCGCGAACTCAGCGCCAGCCCGTCAGCCTCCCGGACGATCGGAACGACCACGATGCGGAGGGGAAAGTTCAGATCCGCCACCATGCGTTTGATGACGGCGGCCTGCTGCCAATCCTTCGCACCGAAGACCGCCAGATCGGGCAGCACGATGTTGAAGAGCTTGGCGACAATCGTGGTCACGCCGCGAAAATGCGTTGGGCGCGACGCCCCTTCCATGCGCACGGCCAGCGTTTCCTCGACGACGTAGGTGCTGTATTTCCCCTCCGCTTTGCCGGGATACATTGTCGCATCGTTCGGGACAAACACCACATCCACGCCCTCCTTGCGGCAGAGGGCGAGATCACGCTTCAGATCGCGCGGGTAGCGGGACAAGTCCTCCGTGGGGGCAAACTGGGTGGGATTGACGTAGATGCTGACCACCACCTTGCCGGCCCGGCCCACGCGCCGCCGCGCCTCGCGCACGAGACTGAGATGCCCCGCGTGCAGATAACCCATCGTCGGCACGAAACCAATCCGTGCGCTGTCACGCCGCCAATCCTGGGCGAGGCGTTGCATGGCGGCAATGGAACGAAGGACGCGCATACGATGAAATAGCGGCGCGCCGGAGATCAGGCGAAATCGTAAACGAGCACTCGTTGACAGAGCCGTTTGAACACTTTCTCTACGAACTCCACATGCTGTGGATGCACCTGATACTCGTCCTGCGTTTTCTTGTCCGGGAAAACCAGATTCAGCGCCACCTGATAGCTTTGCTCCACCACGGGCCGGGGACTGCCCACCATTTTGCCGACATGAAAGTGCAGCACGCCGGGAATGTCCTTGAGATAATGATTGATCCCGGCGATGAGCTCCGCCGTCGCGTTGGGTTGCGCCGGGTCGGTCCAGAAAATGACCACGTGACTGAAACGGGAGGTCGTGGGTGATGTCGGGGATTCCATGATGGTGAACAAATCGATTCTCTACCGGCGCAATTCAACGCCAGCCCGGACCAAAGGTCAATCCGAACCCGGCCCCGACCCGGGTGCCGGGCGCGCGGCCACCGCTCCGTTGGGATGCGCCAACCGGGAAGTTCACCCTGAATTCGCCAGTTGCCACCGCGAAATACGCGAAACACGCGAACGGAGAAGGTATTGGCCGGCGTCCGCGCTTCTGATGTGTCGTGCGGTGAGATGGCGAAATTTGCGCTGGAGAGGCTGGCTGCGGTTGTCATATCGCGCGGGTGGAGCATCATCTCAAACGGCCGGGAACCCCCGGAGACAACGGGGAAGCAGGGACTTGTCACCCGCGGGAAAAATGCCCACGCGCGGAAACATGCCGGCCATTAGACTGCGCCGGGAAACGCGGCAAAAGCGGATTTGGGGAACGTGGATTTTCGGAACGCCTGCAGGTTTTGGGGAGTGCCGGCCAAAGAATGACCCGGTTTTGCTGCTCACCGGCGGAAATGATTTTGACGCCCGATCCGCGTCTTGCAAAGTTACCGTGCATGTCCGTTTTGTTCAGGCGATGCGTGTGCTCGCCGCGGTTGTTTTTGTGGGGGGCGATCTTGCTGGGGGCGGGCTGTGCCTACGTTCCACCGCCAGCCTCGCGCGCCCAGGTGAACGCCTTGCAGACTGCCTTGATTCGACTGGGGCCGGAGGTGGCTGCCGGGGAAGCGACACAGGTGGCCCGCGTGGCGTACGATTATCCGCGTGAACTGGCAATGCAGTACCGGCTGGTGCGGCCACCGTTGTGGCACAACTTGTTGATCAATCTCGGTCTGAAACAGCGCGGGTTATGTTATCAGTGGGCGGAAGACCTGGAGGCGAAGCTGCAAAGGATGGAATTACAAACCCTGGAACTGCACTGGGGCGTGGCGAATGCCGGAACGTTCCGGGAACACAACGTCGTGGTGCTCACCGCCGCGCAACAAGCCTTCACGACCGGGATTTTGCTGGACCCGTGGCGCCACAGCGGCGTCTTGTACTGGAGCGCGGTCGCCCGGGATAAATATCCCTGGCGCGAAGGGTTGTTGACGCCTCTCACCGGGGCAGCGGCCACCATGTCAACCGCGGTCGCCAGCCCCTGACCCGGCGCGCCGGAACGATCCAGACCGGCCGCCGGCCCACCCGGGGCCGGAGTCCCAGAAGGCCGTCGTCCCCCATGAACGCACGCGGGCCGGGCGCTCGACTCCGGCATGCGCAGCAGGCGCCCGGCGGGAAGGGGCGGGCGCATTTGAGGAGTCCGCGGGCCGGGTGGAAGCCCGCGCGTGGCGGCGTTGCGGGTCGGCCCATCCGCCAGAGTGGCGGAGGCCTGAGGCCGGCGGTTGCACTTGCAGTTGGCGGCTGATTTGTCATCGTATGACGTGAAATGAAACCGCGCTTCAGTTTTCGCTGCCTCGTTGTTTTAGGGATGCTTTTCGGAATGAGCCCGCTGGTGGCCGCCGGACGCCTGCCCCGCACGAATTTGCTGGTCTATCACAACCAGAACGGCGTGGTGCTCCCCGTCGAGTCGAAGCGCGATTGGGAGCAGCGCCGGGCGGAAATCTTGCGCGGCTTTGCGCTGGTGGCCGGGGAACTTCCGGATCGGCAGGCGCGGGATTGCGAGCTGGATGTGCAAACCACCGAGGTCAAGGATTGCGGCCGCTATGAGCGGCGGTTGATCAGCTACCAATCCGAGCCCGGTTCGCGGGTGCCCGCTTATTTGTGCCTGCCCAAACGCGCCCTGGCCGGCGGCAAAAATTTTCCCGCGGTGTTGTGTCTGCATCCGACGGACATGAAATACGGGCATCGCACGGTGGTGGAGCCGGTGCGCAAGGATTACCGGGCTTATGCCCATGATCTGGCCGCGCGCGGTTTTGTCACCCTGGCTCCGGCTTATCCGTTGATGGCGAATTATCAGCCGGATCTGGAACGGCTCGGTTGGAGCAGCGGCACCTTGAAGGCCGTTTGGGACAACCAGCGCGCGCTGGACCTGCTGGACGCCCTGCCGTTTGTGCGGCACAAAGGATATGGCGTCATTGGCCATTCGCTGGGCGGACACAACGCCATCTTCACCGCCGCCCATGATCCGCGCCTCCGGGTGGTGGTCTCCAGTTGCGGATTCGATGCGTTCCCCGATTACTATGGCGGTGAGACGCAACACTGGGCGCCCGGTCAGGGTTGGAGCCAGACCCGTTACATGCCGCGGCTGGCCGGCTACCGTGACCGTCTCACCGAGATCCCGTTTGACTTTCCCGAACTCCTCGGCGCGCTTGCCCCCCGCACGGTCTTCATCAGCGCTCCGCTGGACGATTCGAATTTTCGCGCGAGCAGTGTCGATGCTTGCGCCAACGCGGCGCGGCCCATTTTTCGATTGTATCGCGCCGCCGGCAATTTGCGGGTTGTTCATCCTCCTGGCGGGCATGACTTTCCTCTCGTCGCACGCGAACAAGCCTATCGCCTGCTGACCGAAAATTTGCGCTGAACCGTCGGCGCCCGATCATTGGCTGCGGGTGGGGCGGATCGCCGGGAGCGGGGCACAATCGTTCGGTTCGCGGGGTTCCGGAAAAGCACGCCAAGCCAGTTGGGGTGGCCACCCGGCGATCCGGGCGGCAGTCGCCCGGGCCGGCAAGATTGGCCCGCCCGATAACCCAAAACGGCTTCCGGGCCGGCTTGACAGGGCGGACTTGATTGTTACCCTGTCCCGCTCTTGGCCCGCCGGCGAAGCTGCGGATTGACAGGTGCGGCGATTCGGAAGCCGGAGACTTGATTTTATGAAACGCCAGTATCAACCGTCCAAAATCCGTCGCAAACGGCAGCACGGTTTCTTGAAACGCAATGCCTCCAAAAGTGGCCGGGCCACCCTGCGCAATCGCCGGCGCGTGGGCCGCAAGCGGCTGACTCCGGTTTGATGGCTTGATGGACGCTGCTCTCCCAATCCAACGGGGTTTGGGGCGTCGCTGTCGCATCAAATTGGGACGCGATTTCCAACGGGTGCGCCGGGACGGAGAGCGGGCGGTGAAAGGGTGCTTGATTGCCAACTGGACCAGACGAACCGCCGGGCAGCCTTCCCGTCTGGGGGTGGTGGTCAGCAAAAGGGTGGGCAACGCCGTGGTGCGCAATCGGGCCAAGCGGCTGCTGCGCGAATCCTTTCGGCAGCATCAGGATCAATTCAAACAACCGCTGGATCTGATTTTGGTGGCCCGCCCTTCCATCGCGCAGAAGGATTTTGCCGGTGTGGAATGCGATCTATTGCTCCTCCTGCGACAGACCGGACTGTTGAAATGAACCTGGCCCAACACATTTTGCTGCTTGGCGTCCGCGGGTATCGCGCCGTGTTTTCCCCGGCGTTGGGCGCGTTCTTTGGTCCGCTTGCCGGTTGTCGTTATTCGCCGACGTGCTCGGTTTATGCGCAGGAAGCCATTCGTCGTCACGGGGCCGTTCGTGGCGGCTGGCTGGCCATCCGCCGGCTTGCCCGTTGTCATCCGTGGGGTGGCTGCGGCTGCGACCCGGTGCCTGAGGCAGCCGAAGCCTCCGCCTCTCCACCTCCCGCATCCTCCCGCCCGCCGGTGAACTGTTTTCATGGATAAAAAGTCAATCGCCGTAATTGTCACCTGTGTCATCCTGATGTTTCTCTGGCAGGGGGTGCTGGTGCCGAAGTATTTCAGCGAGCAGCGACCGGTGCCCGCCGTGGATACAAATGCCGCCACGACCTCCGTGGCCGGCACCACGGCGGTGGCCACCGCCACGGGCGGCACGACCTCCGGTCCGGCCGCCCTGCCGGCGCGCGCGCTTTTGAGCACAAACGCGCCCGAGGAGCTGCTGGTGCTCACCAACGAGAACGCCCGGTACCTCTTCACCTCGCGCGGCGGCGGCATTAAGGAGATTGAACTGGTCCGGTTTCCGGAAACCATTGCCCGGCGGCGCAAAGAGCAGGCGAACATTCATCGGGTGGCCACGTTGAATGCGCACGCGGAATTTCCGGTGCTGACGATTCTGGGAGGGCCGGGCTTGATTGGCGACGGCGAGTTCCAGCTCACGCGCACGGCAACCGGCGTGCGCGCGGAAAAGGAACTGCCGGGCGGATTGCGACTGGTCAAGACTTTCGAGCCCAGCACCAATTATCTCGTGCGCGCCACGGTGCGCTGGGAAAATCCGACCCGCCACAGCGTCCCGCTGCCGGCGCAGGAGTGGGTGATCGGCACGGGCGCCCCCATGGGTGGCGATGATGACGGCAGCAACGTGGGGTTGATGTGGTTTGACGGGCGCAAGGCGCACGAAACCCTGACCGCCTATTTTGACAACCGCACGCTGGGCTGTTTTCCGGGCACGCCCCGTTCCGAATTCCACGCCGGTAACAGCAACGTGGTTTGGGCGGTGGCACACAATCAATTTTTTGGCGCGCTCGCCATGCCGGAAACCCCCGCGCAATCGGTCCACGCCCGGGTGCTCACCATGCCGCGTCCGGAGGAGGGCCGGTTCAGCGATCCGGACAAGCCGCTGCGCAAGGGGGTGGAAACCTCCCTGGTGTATGCGCCGGTGACCCTGGCTCCGGAGGGCGCGCAGGAGCAACACCTGGTCCTGTTCATCGGCCCCAAGGAGTACCGCACCCTGGCCACCATCGCCAACCAGTACCACAACGATGCGGACAAGGTGATGGCCTTTGGGTTCTTCGGATTTTTCTCGAAGGCGCTGTTGCTCATCATGAACTGGTTTCATCTGGCGCTCGGGATTCCTTACGGCTGGGCCATCATCGTGTTGACCATTTCCCTCAAGGTGGTGTTCTGGCCGTTGACCGGCGCCAGCACGCGCTCGGCGCAGAAGATGGCCGCGCACGCGCCCCAGTTGAAGGCGCTCAAGGAGAAATACAAGGATGATCCGGCCAAGTTCTCGCAGAAGCAGATGCAGTATTTCCGCGAGCACAAGATCAATCCGGTGGCGGGCTGCCTGCCGATGCTGGTGCAGTTGCCGGTCTTTTTCGGATTGTTCGTGATGTTGCGCACGGCGATTGAGCTGCGCGGGGCGGCGTTTCTTTGGGTGGCGGACCTCTCGCAAACCGACACGCTGTTCGTCATTCCCGGCATCACGTTTCTGCCGTTCATCAGCACGCACGAGGGCCTGCCGATCAATCCGCTGCCGCTGCTGTACATTGCTTCGGCCATCTGGCAAACGCATCTGACGCCCGTCTCGCCCGGCATGGACCCGGCCCAGCAAAAACTGATGCGCTGGATGCCGTTGATGTTCCTCCTGTTTCTCTACAACTACTCCTCCGGACTGGCGCTTTACATGACGATCAACAACCTGTTGACCATTCTGCAAACCTGGTTATTACGACGCCACGCGCCGGCCGCCGCGCCGCTCGCCGCCGCGCCGGCCACCGTGTCGGTATTGACACCGGCGTCGAAAAAGAAGAAATAGAGCCCACGTTTTGAGTTATGAGCGCACATCCCAAAGCCACTTTGGAAACGGTCCTGGAACTGCTCGGCTTTCCGGCGAGCGTGGAGGAGGTCCCGCAGGACAACGGCCTGGTCCTCGACGTAAAATCCGAGGAGGCCGGACGGTTGATCGGACGGCAGGGCCAAACCCTGGCGGATCTGCAATACATCGTGAACCGGCTGTTGTTTCAGCAGGACCAGAGCGCGCCCAAGGTGACCGTGGACGTGGGCGGCTACCGCGCCCAAGCACGCGAGGCCCTGGTGAAAAAAGCCCGGGAGGCCGCGGAAAGGGTGCGTCGCTGGGGGGACGTGGTGGAGCTGGAGCCCATGACGGCGTTTGACCGGCGCGTGGTTCACCAGACGTTGAAAGACGATCCGGACATCGAAACGCAAAGCGTGGAAGTGGAGGGCAGCGACAAAAAGGCGATGCTGCTCCGGTTAAAACGATGAACGGACGCGCCGCCCGGGGGGACGCACGGCCGCCCCGCTGTCGTGGCCGCGATTAAATCTTGCCATTTCTTCCGGGAATCTCCATGCTTGGCCTGTCTGTAGATGCTTTTAGCTTCCACGTCATGGTGAATCTTCAAGTGAACGTCGTTCAGTGATGATTTGAAACCCGGCAGTCGGGAACGGTCTTGGTAGAGCAGAGTTAGTCTTGGACGGTATCAACATCAATATGAACGCAAAACTGTTTGTCGGGAATCTTTCCTACAATACAACTGAAAACGCCCTGCACGACGCCTTCGCCGCCTTCGGCACCGTGGTCGAGGCCAATCTGATGGTGGATCGGATGACCGGTCGCCCGCGCGGATTTGGCTTTATCACCATGGGCAGTCCCGAGGAGGCGCAGAAAGCGATCGAAGCCATGCACGGACAGCAACTCGACGGCCGCGCCTTGACGGTCAACATCGCCCGCCCGCGCGAGGAACGCCCCGCCGGTGGTGGTCGCGGTCCACGCCGCTAGTGCCTGGCCGGACGATCGCGGCGGAACCGAAAACGGAGTGAGCCATCTGGAGCGGAGTCCGGCGCCCGGACTCCGCGACGATGTTTTGGCGGTCCCCGACGCCGGCAGATGATTTTGATGAAAGAACAACACATAGAAGTGGAAGGTAACATCCATACGGTGCTGCCCGGCACCATGTTCCGGGTGGAACTGGACAACAAACACCTCGTTTTGGCCACCATTTGCGGCAAGATGCGCAAACGCTTCGTCCGGTTGACGACCGGTGACCGCGTGAAGATGGAAATGTCCCCTTACGATTTGAACAAGGGACGCATCACTTGGCGATTGCGCTCCTGACCGCCGGAGTCCGCCGTCCAATCTCTTCAATTTGACTTGACCGGCTGTGCCGGCATCCTGTCCGCATGCCTCCCCGGCGCCTCGTCATCATCGGTGGCGGCGCGGCAGGTTTTTTTGCCGCCATTACCGCGGCGGAAACCCTCCCGACCGCCAGGGTGACGCTGCTGGAGCGGAGTCTCCAAGTGCTGGGCAAAGTCCGGATCTCGGGAGGCGGCCGCTGCAACGTGACTCATGCCTGCTTCGATCCACGTGAATTTGTCACGCACTATCCGCGGGGCGGCGCAGAGCTGATCGGGCCTTTGCATCGCTTCCAAGCGCGCGATACGGTGGCCTGGTTCGCGGCGCGCGGGGTGACCCTTAAAACCGAAGCCGACGGGAGAATGTTTCCCGTCAGCGACTCCTCCGCCACCATTGTGGATTGCCTGATGCAGGCCGCGCGCCGGGCCGGCGTCCAGGTGCGCACGGGCTGCGAAGTGCTGACGGCGCGGCGTGTCGGAGAGGTGTTTTCACTCGAATTGGCAACAACGGAGCGCATCGCAGCGGACGATTTGCTGTTGGCGACGGGCGGCTGTCGCGTTCCGTCCGGGGCGCAACTGGCCGCGGGTTTCGGGCATACCATCGTGCCGCCCGTGCCTTCCCTGTTCGCGTTTCATCTCGCCGCGCCCTGGCTGACGGAACTGGCGGGCACCAGTGTCGGCGCGGTGGAAATTCGCGTAGCAGCGGCCGGTTTATGTGAACGCGGGCCCCTGTTGGTGACGCATTGGGGCTTGAGCGGGCCGGCGGTGTTGCGGCTGTCCGCCCGGGGCGCGCGCCGGTTCCACGACTGGAAATATCAATTTCCGCTGTTGGTGAACTGGTGGCCCGCGTGCGATGCCGCACAGTTCGCGATTGAAATTCAATCACGTCGCCGGACCGACGGCGCCCGGCTCGTAAAAAATGTCCCACTGGGGAATCTGCCCGCGCGATTGTGGGAGACGCTCGTCCAGAAATCGGGGGTCGGGCCGGCGGTGCGTTGGTCGGCGTTGACCCGGACCCAGGCGGAGCAACTTCGGGGGCAGCTTGCCCGCACCGAATTGCCGGTTGTGGGGCAGAGCCTGAACCGGGAGGAGTTTGTAACTTGTGGCGGAGTGGAATTGAGCGAGGTGGATTTTGCCACGATGGAAAGCCGGCGCTGTCCACGCCTCCATTTCGCAGGGGAACTGTTGAACATTGACGGTCTGACGGGCGGCTTCAACTTTCAGGCGGCCTGGACGACCGGCTGGCTGGCGGGGCGGGCAATGGCGGCGCCGGAGGCGCGCCGCTGAGCCGGGTGAACGTCAGCGCCGCAGCCGGGTGGCCTGCTTTGGCGGGGCGGGCGGCGCCACCAGCTGACGGGCGGTCCGGACCACGTAATCCCAATCCATGGCCGGCCCCGGATCGGTTTTGTTGGTCTGAATGTGAAAATGGCCCAACACCCCCTGATAGTGCTCAAGTTGCTCGTCCGGCAGTTTGTGATTGATCAGCCGGCCTTCCGCGTCACGCGGATAATCGCATTTGATCAGGGGTAAAACAGTGGTCAGCGCCGCCGTGAGATGGGCGAGCGCCTGGTATTGTTCGGGCGTAAAATCGTATTGCACCAGGGTGCGCCCCTGCACGACGCCGGTGATGGGTTCGTTGTGCGCCGGATGGCCGATGAAGTTTTTCGTCCACACTCCCCCGTCGCCAAGACGGTCCGGCAGCTTGATGTAGGTGCGCCCGTGCGCGTCCCGGGCGTACCATTTTTCCAGCGGCGTTCCGGCCACTTTGGCGTAGGCCCCCATGTTGGCAATTTCAATGCCCACGGAGCGCGTGTTCGAGGTGGTGGCGTGCCAGGCGCGCTCCTTCACGTCCAGCGTTTGATAGATCGTGCCGTCAATGTCCAACATGAAATGCACGCTCAACCCCCGGTGATCGTGCAACACGTTGAAGCACGTCCGGCTTACACCGCAGACGTCATAGTGCAGAACAAACTGATCCACCACTTTTTGCAGGGTCGGCAAATCCCAGCCGCCATTGCGGACACGCTCGATTTCCTCGGGCGTCAGATTGCCGGTGCGCAAATTATAGCGATTGGGCGAGGAGGGACCATTGGTCAGCGCCGCGGTCGCCTCCCATCCGGCCTCGTTGAGCGGCGCAAAATGGCGTTCGACCCGGTAGGCGTCATATCCGCCCGGATCGGTCCAGAGCACGACGCGTGTGCCGGTATGCACATAGCGGCCGGCCACGACGATTTCATCGCCCGTGCGCGGCACGAACGATCCTACGCGAGGTGTGGAGGTGGCACAGCCAGTCAGCAGCAAGGCGGCCCCCAGAGGGAGACAGGCGAGTTTCCAATCCATGAACGGCTTCTTGTAGTCCGAAAGCCGTTGCAGCGTCAATGGAAAGTTTGCGCGTGGGGGCGCGCCCGTGGCATGCAGCGCGGGGTGTTAACTGGCCAGGGCGATGCGTCTCACCGCCTGCGCCGCCGCGGCAAAGCCAAAGGCGCCGGTGACAAAGCAGGCCGTGCCATACCCGCTGCGGCAGTCCAGACGCAGGCGTTCCCCCGGTTCGGGCCTGGTGCCAACGCCGCCATCCCGGGTGGGAAACACCTGCGGTTCGGGGGAATAAACGCAGTCCACCCCGAATGGTTGCCGGGGATCGCGAGGGAAGTTGTATTCCCCACGCAGGATTTTACGGACGTTCTGCAACAGCCCGTCGTGCGTCGTTTGCGCCAGATCCGCGATGCGCACCGCTGTCGGGTCGCGTCGGCCACCCGCGCCGCCGGTGGTGACGATGGGCAGATTTTTCCGCCGGCACAACGCAATCAGCAGCGCCTTCATTGTGGTTTGATCAATCGCGTCCACCACGAGGGAATAATCCGGCTCCAGCAAGCGCGCCGCAGTTTTGCCGGTGAACAGGACTTGTTCCGCCTGCACGATCAGGTCCGGGTTGACGAGACGGACCCGGTCGGCCATGGCCACCACCTTGGGTTGACCAAACGTGCCGGTCAGTGCGTGAAGTTGTCGGTTGACGTTGCTGATGCAAACGTCGTCCAGATCCACAAGGGTCAGCCGGCCGACACCGCTGCGCGCCAGGGCCTCGACCGCCCACGCGCCAACCCCGCCGATGCCGACGACGCAAACATGCGCCCGCCGCAGGCGCTCCTGTCCCAGACTGCCGTACAGTCGGAGGATCCCGCCAAAGCGGGCGTCATATTGTGTCACGGTGTTGGCCACAGTGCCGCGTCCCGGGTGGGTTGATAAGCAACCCTGACGGCCAGTTCAAGCGAATCCCTAATTTTGGTGATGCGGCGGAGGCGACAATTCGATACTATCAACCCGCATCGTTAACAAACAGCATTGAACATCAGGCGAAATTTCGCCGTCAGGAAAATGAATATGATTTGCAAAGTGGGTTGGTTGACAGGCGGCAAATTTACCGTCCGGCACTGGAATGTTGGGCGCCTGGCGTTGGTGTTGACCGGAATGACTCTGGCCGGCCTGGTTCCCTTGGGGTGCAGTTCGCGTTCGGAATATGCCGATGCAGCACAGCCCGTTCGCACCGCGCCGACACCAACCTCGACGCCGGAAGCCGCCCCCGCCGCCCCCACCACGCCCACCACGCCGGCGTCTGCATCAGCCGACGCGTCGGCTTTGCCCAATCAGATCGTTGAAGGCGAAATGGAGTTTTTGGTGAGCGGCGATTTCAACGGCGATGGTTTGTTGGACGTGGCGATTGTCTCGCGGACCTCGGGGCGGGTGCGTTTTGGTTATCGCGTCTCGGCGGAGTTTTTCAACTGGGCCGACTGGCGCGCGAGCGGCGCCCCGGGAGTCGCCGGGGTGAGCGTGGGCCGGCTGGTGGACGCCCGGCATGACTCATTGGCGCTGGTTTCGGCCGACGAGAACCGGATCACGGTGTTGGACGGGGCCAATCCCAATATTCCGACGGACCCCGTGGTGATTCCGTGCGAAGTTCAGGGCCCCAGCGTGGTGGCAGCGGTGGACATTGGGGGCGCCGGCAATACTCCGCTCCTGGACTTGTATGTGGGCAGCATTTATAACACCGACCCCGAGAACCGTTTGACCTTGTATCGGAACGCGGGCAACAAGTTCACCCAGATTTACAATGAACCCGCCAAGGGAACCGCCACCCGGAGCCGTCGGGTGACCTTGAAGACCAACGGTCCGGAGGCCGTGGCGAGCCTCGTGACCACGGAAGAGGGCAAGGTCTGGCGGGTGGAGAGCCTGGCTGGCGGCAAGCCGGAAACCCTGTTAATGGCTGCCGGAATTCCGGATGGAGAGAATTATTTCCTCGGCAATTTCCGGGGGCAATCCCCGAAGGAGGTGGTGTTTCACGAGGCCGGTGAAGCGAGCTTCTCCGTGGGTGCGCTGGCGGAAACCGGCGGTCAATGGCAGTTGGGCGAGCTGAAATCCGTGGCGTTGCGCGCCGGAGCGCGGAGTTTGACGGGAGGTGATCTGGCCGGTCAAAGCCGTCTGCTCGCCATCTTTGGGGATCAAGAACCGGCGGAACTGATGCAGTTTGATGGCGTCAATGCCCCGGTCACGGTGCAGAAGCTCGACGGCGCAACGAACGAATTTCTTTCCCTCGGCATCGTGCTTCCGGACGCCGTGGTGTTGTTTTCCGTCACCACCAATGACCGCCCGCGCGACGTGTCGTATTATCAAGTGCACCTCTTGAAGGAGGGGAAGCTGGCGGCGGGGGCGTTTGGAGCGCTGCCGACCCTGGACGACCGGGACGACAACACGATTCCGGAGATTTACAAGCGGATCGTGGCAACACAGCAGGAAAAAACCCAGGCGGACATGAAAGCCTATACCAACGTCATTCCCGGTACGCAAGTCACCTTTGCCATGACGCCGATTCCCGGTGGAGAATTTGTGATGGGCAGTCCGGATAATGAGGCCGGGCACAAGCCGGACGAAAGCCCGCAGCACAAGGTCAAAATTGAACCGTTCTGGATGGGCACCTACGAGGTGACCTGGGATGAATATCTGCTCTTTGTTTATCCCGATGACGAAAAGAAACTGCGTGAGACCTTTCCGACGGATCCCGAGATCAACGCGATTTCGGATGCGGTTTCGCACCCGTCCAAACCCTACATGGACATGAGTTTTGGCATGGGCAAGCGTGGGTTTCCCGCGATTGCCATGACCCAGCATGCGGCCAACAAGTTTTGCCACTGGCTTTCTGCCAAGACCGGCCAGTTTTATCGCCTGCCCACGGAAGCGGAA
Organism: Verrucomicrobiota bacterium; assembly: GCA_029573725.1. GTDB lineage: Bacteria > Verrucomicrobiota > Verrucomicrobiia > Limisphaerales > JADLHS01 > JADLHS01. Next base: position 106,366 of record JAKQDQ010000178.1, on the reverse strand, counting down.
TGGGAATACGCCTGTCGCGCCGGCACGACCACGGCGTACTCGTTCGGTGACGATCCCAACGACCTGCCGGAATACGCCTGGTTCTTCGACAACAGCAATTCCAAGTACCAACGCGTCGGGAAAAAGAAGCCCAACCCGTGGGGATTGTACGACATGCATGGCAACGTGGTGGAATGGGTGCTGGATCAGTACAACCCGGACTATTACAAGTCCCTGGGCCCGGCGGTGGTCACCGAGCCTTGGAACAAGGCCACCAAGCCTTATCCGCACTCCGTTCGCGGAGGATCGTGGGATGATGATGCGCCGGCATTGCGGAGCGCGGCCCGGCGTGGTTCGGAGCGCGCGTGGAAGATGACCGATCCGCAGCTGCCCAAGGGCATGTGGTGGTTTACCGATGTCTCTTTTGTGGGCTTCCGCATCGTGCGACCGCTGCAGATTCCGCCTCCGGAGCAAATGGCCAAATACTGGATCAGTGGCGTTGAGAAGGATTAATGCTTTAGCCCAAGATACTGCTGCAAGTTCAAACCAAAACATCAACAATCCACATGAACACAAACGAAACCAACATTACGCCGGTATCTCGTCGGCGATTCCTGAAAAACTCCGGTCTGGCGACGGCTTCCGCCGTGGCCGCCATGAGTTTTCCGAACATTCTGCACGCGCAGACCAAACCGGAATTCAAGGCGGTCATCGTGGGCCTGGGCGGTCGTGGAACAGGTGCGGGTGGAAACTTTCTCGAAGCCGCCAAAACCCTCGGTGTCAACGCCACCATCGTCGGTCTGGCCGATTTGTTTCCCGGACAGATTGGCGGGTGCCGCCAAACCCTGAGCAAGCTGGGCGTCGAGGTGCCCACCGCCAATTGTTTCTCAGGTTTCGACGCCTACCTCAAAGCGATCCACCTGCCGGGCGTCAACTACGTCATCCTCGCCACCCCGCCAGGCTTCCGGCCGGCGCACTTCACCGCCGCCATCGCCGCCGGCAAGCACGTCTTTACTGAAAAACCGGTCGCCGTGGACGGGCCCGGAGCGCGGATCATGTATGCCGCCGGCGAGGAAGCCAAAAAGAAAGGACTCAAAGTCGTCGCCGGAACGCAGCGCCGCCACCATTACGCGTACCAGGAAACCATCAAAAAAATCCAGGATGGCGCGATTGGTGATGTCACCGCCTTGCGGGTTTACTGGGTGAACGGAAATCCGATCTGGCATCGCGGAGTCCAGGGCGACACTGACTTGGAACGCCAGATTCACAACTGGTATCACTACATCTGGTTGTGCGCCGATCATATTGTCGAACAACACGTGCATAACATTGACGTGGGCAACTGGGTGATGGGCAACCAGCACCCGATCCGGGCCTGGGGCATGGGCGCCCGCCAGCAGCTCGGCGACAAGCCGGGCGAGATCTGGGACAATTTCGCAGTGGAATTTGAATATGAAAATGGTGTGCGCATGCACAGCTACTGCGGTCAGATCAAACGCGAATTTTCCGCGGTTCGGGAGGCCGTGGTCGGCTGCTCCGGTTGGGCGGATCCGGCGGGCAGCATCCGCCCCAATACCGGCAAGGCGTGGCGCTATGAAGGCAAACGCACCCCGGAATACATGCAGGAGCACGCCGATTTGATCCAGGCGATCATTTCCGATACCGAACTCAACGAAACCGAACGCGTCACCGACAGCACCCTGACCGCCATCATGGGCCGGGAGGCGGCGTACAGCGGTGCCGTGGTGGAGTGGGCAGACATGAAAGCCTCGACCTTCGCGTACGGACCGGAGATTCTTTACAAAGACGCCAGCAAGATGGAGTTTGGGCCGTTCCGGACGCTTAAACCCCCCATGCCGAGCGAACACGACATCTTCAGCAATCCGCCCCAGGTGCCGGTGGTTTGACCGTTTCCCCCGGGCGCGTGGCGGCGCCCGCAGCGCCGCCGCCTGTTCGCATGGCGCAATGGCTTGGATCCAGGTCATTGCGCCATTTTCATTGCAGCCGGCGTCGAAATGATCCGCGTTGCGGAGAATCCTCCTGACGATGGCGTCACCCTGCATCGTGGCTGGCGGTTTGGTCATCGAACAGTGAAGGATTCCGGGCCGTGGCAGGTGATCGTTGGCCGGGTTGGACGCCGTCAGTCACCAGCGGATGAATCGGGGAAACGTGGCGCTGGCGGTCAAGCAAGGGGTCATTCCCCTGGCCAATGCCAGGCAACTGCCGGGGGTGATTTGAGCCGCTGCCATGGCCGCCGCATGCTGATCCCTTTATCCCACCGCCGTCCAAATGGACCAGCGCCACCAATGAGTTTGCCCCGCCAGGTTGAGGTTGTCGGGCAACAATACTCCGTCCCGGAATGGGACAGTGTGTCTTGAAGTTGGGATGCTACGAGACGTGCAGCGGCAGGAGCAGGGCCAGAAGTACACCGAGTACCACGCTGACGGTTGTCAGAAGCAGCACTTTTTTCCAGGGAAAACTGAGCTTCTGGCTTGCGACGACCGGTTCAACCCGGATGGCTTCAGCAGCGATGACTGACATACGTAATCGAACAAAGCAAGGCAGGTGCCGTCGCCGCCGCCGCCACCTGCATCGGTGCCCGGGACGGCATGTTCCAACCGTCTGTGAATCGCAAATGGTGCGACATCATCGTGGGGACGGGGTGGCCGGGGAAGCGGCGGCGCCCCGGAGAGTGACCGCCAACGATGCGGAGGTCCGCATGAAAAGCGCTCCTGGGAGAACGACTGCGGCCGGTTGGCGGTGCGACCGGGCGGAGAGCGTTCGTTCATGACATCCCGTGTTTGAGAAAGAAAAATTGGGATTTAAGCTTGTCGGAAGCCCGCGTCTTGGAAAATGATTGCTCGCAATGAAGAACATCATGCTTCTGGCGGCGCCGTTGATGGGCGCAGTGGTTTTGACGGGGTGCAGTGCGACCGGCTCGCATGGGACCAATAACGTCCCACCGGCGGGTTTCACGGCGCTGTTCAATGGTCATGATCTGTCCGGCTGGTGGGGTGCGGCCACGGAAGACCCCCGCAAATATCTGGCGCTGTCCGAAGCGGATTTGAACCAGAAGAAGCGCGATAGCCTGGCCGACATTCAGAAACATTGGTCGGTGCAATCCGGCGAACTGGTTAATGACGGACAAGGTTTGTATCTAACCACGGACAAGAACTACCGGGATTTTGAGCTGCGCCTCGAGTACCGCACGGTGCCACGCGCCGACAGCGGGGTGTATCTGCGCGGTTGTCCGCAAGTGCAGATTTGGGACACCACCGAGCAGGACAAATTCAAGCTTGGAGCCGACAAAGGTTCGGGGGCGCTTTGGAACAACAGCCCCGGGGCCCCGGGCAAGGATCCGCTGGTCAAGGCGGACAAGCCGTTTGGTGAATGGAACTCGTTGCGCGTAATCATGTGCGGGGAACGCGTCTGGGTCTGGCTCAATGGCAAGCAGACCGTGGCCGGGGCGCGCATGGAGAATTATTACGATCGCCAGCTGCCCCTGCCGCCGGTCGGGCCCATTCAACTGCAAACCCACGGCGGCGAGATCCGCTGGCGCAATGTTTTCATTCGCGAGATCGGCAGTACGGAGGCCAATCAACGGTTGCGCGGCAAGGAGGCCGGCGGGTTCAAATCCGTGTTCAACGGCCGTAACTTTGCCGGTTGGGCCGGCCCGATTGACAATTACGAAATCATTGACGGAGCGATCAGTTGCAAGCCCAAACGGGGCGGCACGATCTACACCGACGCCAGCTACGGCGACTTTGCGGTGCGACTGGAATTCAAGCTGCCGCCCGGCGGCAACAACGGTCTGGCCATTCGCTACCCGGGCGCGGGCGACGCCGCTTACGTCGGGATGTGCGAATCGCAGGTGCTGGATGATCATTACGAGCAGGCCACCGGCAGCAGCATTGACCCGCGGCAGGCGCACGGCTCGGCTTACGGCATGGTGGCCGCGCAGCGCGGATATCAACATCCAGCCGGCGAATGGAATTACCAGGAAGTGACCGTCATTGGGCACACCATCAAAGTGGAATTGAACGGAACGGTGATTCTCAACGCGGACCTGTCCAAGGTGACGGAATTCATGGCCGGCCACCCGCATCCGGGGGTTAATCGTGTCTCCGGACATTTTGGTTTTGCCGGACACAACGACCCCGTCATGTTCCGCAACATCGCCATCAAACCGCTCAACTAGTGCCCGCGCTTATGCCCTCGTCGAATCACTTTTCCCGTCGTCAATTCCTGAAAGCGGTCGGGCTCACGACCGCCGCCGCTCCCTTCATCACCTCCCGGTTGTTCGCGCAGTCGGCGCCGCCGGTGCTGCGCCACGCCAGTTTCGGCGTCGGCGGCATGGGCTGGAGCGACCTCACCCAATTCAGTTCCCACCCGCAGTTTCAGCTGGTCGCCATGTGCGACGTGGACACGCACCGCAGCGAGGCCGCCCGCAAGAAGTTTCCGCAAGCGCGGTTCTACCAGGACTGGCGTGAGCTGCTGGACCGGGAAGCCGGCAACATTGACTCAGTCAATGTTGCGACGCCCGATCACATGCACGCGCCGATTGCGGTCAGCGCCATGCAGCTGGGCAAGCATGTTTATGGGCAGAAACCCCTGGCGCACGACCTGCATGAAGTCCGGCGCATGACGGAGATCGCCCGGGAGAAGCGCCTCATCACCCAGATGGGCATCCAAATTCATTCCGCCGCGGCTTATCGCGTGGCGGTGCGCATGTTGCAGGACGGCGCCATTGGCCAAATCAAGGAAGTACATTCCTGGTGCTTCAAGTCCTGGGGCGATACCGCGCCGCTTCCCCAGCGGCAGGACCCGGTGCCCGCCACGCTCAATTGGGATCTCTGGCTCGGGGTCTGCGCCCGACGCCCGTTCATTGGCGAGGGTTACTATCATCCGGAAAACTGGCGCAAACGCCTGGATTTCGGCACCGGGACGTTTGGCGACATGGGTTGCCACATTTTCGATCCCGTGTTCAAGGCGCTGGAGTTGACCGCCCCCACTTCCGTGCGCTCGGAGGGCGTGGCGCCGAACGAGTGGAACTGGGCACTCAACTCGACGATCCACTATCAATTCCCCGGCACGAAATACACCGCGGAGCGGGTCCTGCCCGTCACCTGGTATGACGGTGAAGCCAAACCGCCCGCGGAGATCATTGCTTTGTTGGAGGGCGACAAGCCGCCAATGACCGGCTCAATCTTTGTCGGCACGGCGGGCACGCTGCTGCTGCCACACGTCTCCAAGCCCGTCCTGTACCCGGACGCCAAATTCCAGAACTACGAATACCCCAACCTCAGTGAAGTGGATCACTGGGGATCCTTCATTGATGCCTGTCTGGGCAGGGGCCAGACCTCGGCGCACTTTGGTTACGCGGGCCCCCTGACCGAAGCCGTGTTGCTCGGCGGCGTGGCTTCGCGCTTTCCGCACACCACCCTGAAATGGAACACAGCGAAGTTGCGGTTTGATTCCCGCAAGGCGAATCGTTACGTGCGCCGCTCGTATCGTCGCGGCTGGCGCGTCAAAGGCTTGGGTTGAGTTCCTCATGGCTGTGAATGTCACCGCCCCCCGCGGCCGGGGCCAATGCCGTTCGGCGTCCCAACGCCGGGCCGGGGTTGCCCGCCTTTGGCGGCGGTGCGGCGCGATCTGAGCGCACCCGGGTTTATGCTGCGAAGACTGTTTACTGCTGTGTGCGTGGGCATCGCCTGCTTGGCCGGCGGGTGTGCGGCGAGAAAGACGGATGCGTCAACGCCCGCCATCCAACATGTCAAGGCGGATGCGGCGGCGCGGTTGATCGCCACACAGCAGGTCACCGTGCTGGACATCCGCACCCCGAAGGAGTTTGCCGCCAAGCACATCGCCGGCGCGATCAATATTGATTTTTCCGCCCGCGACTTTGCCGCGCGGCTGGATCAGCTCGATCGCCACCAAACCTACCTGTTGCATTGCGCCAGCGGCAATCGGTCGCGTCGCGCGCTCCCCACATTTGAGCAGCTCGGTTTCAAGCGGGTGGTTCATCTTGATGGCGGCATCTTGGGCTGGGAGGCTCAGGGGCATCCGGTGACCAATTAGCCATCGCGGAGCGGGCGTCACCGGGACGGAGACGCGGCCCGGTCGCGGCGGCGGAGTGGCGCGGCCGGCTTTCCGAATTGCCTTCGTGCCGGCTCAACACCTAACCTCGCCGCATGTCGTTGCGAGCAGGGCCTGCGAATCCTCCCGGGCTGCGGAAGAGTGGCGTGGCGTACTGCGTCCTCACCGGCCTTTTGCTGGCGCTGGCGCTACCGGCCGCCGAACCGGCGCGGGAGCTGATCCGCGATCCTCATTTTCAGAACGGATTTATTCTGCTGAAGCCACAGCCCGGTCGGCGGGTGGTTTACGGGGAGCTCACCGTTGCGGGCGCTGCGGCGCCACCCGTTTGGGACCTGTGCCAATGGTCGAGCAAGTTTCCGCTGTCGCCGGGCACAGCCGGCTCCGCATCTGAGGGCCGGTTTTGTTTCACCAATTCAGCCAAGCGGGTCTGCCGGGGAGCAGCCGGGGGCGGCGGTGCGGAACTGGCGCTCGGGGTGGATGCCGGAGTGGAATACGGCGATCACGCACGCGCATCCGTGAATGATCCCTGGGTTCATCTGCTCGTGCAACAGGACCTTGAGTCGCCTCCGGCGCTGACGGACTTGTCCGCCTGCACCTTTCATGTGGAAGCGCGGCTGGCGCATTCCCGGCTCGTTCGCCGGCAGGATTACGATCCAGGGCTTCACGCGGCGCAGTACGTCATTTACCTGACCGTGGCCAACCGGAACGCCGCGTCGCCCGGTTTTGGCCAGTATTACTGGTTTGGCATTCCGCTTTACGACAACCGGGAGCGCATCGTCCCCATGTACCAGGCGCAGGACTTTGGCGACACGAAAATGTTCATCAACACCGTCAGTTCGGCAGTGTTCACGCAGGAAAGCACCCACGACGGTCAGTGGGTGACGTATGACCGCGACTTGTTGCCGTTGCTGCGTGCGGGTCTGGCGGCCGGCTGGCAGCGTGGTTACATGGCGGGCTCGCACCATGAAGCCGATTACCGGATTACGGCCATCGTCATCGGCTGGGAAGTCCCCGGTGTTTTTGATGTGGAACTGCAAATCCGCAGGCTGAGTCTCCGGGCGGCGATGACTGCAGCCACACCGTCGGAACATGTTCATAAATGACGCAGCGTGTTTGCGACAAGGTGGGATAAGCCCCGGGACATGAACGACCTCCCCGTTGCCATTCGCAAGCGCGTCATTTAACCCTACGACCAGGACAAGGAACTCAGCCGGGATTGCGGCCGGCTCCGGCTGCTGCTTCGCGGCCGTGCGACGGATACGCCGCACCCTGAATCGCCAGACCTATCGGTGCGAAGGCCGGACGTTCCTGACCGACTCCCGCGAAGCACGTCTGCTCCGACTGCTGGAGTGGGGGCGGGGTGCCGTGCTGACGGAACCGGGTGGGTCATTCAAACAGCCCATATCCACCGTGGACTTGTGGCACTCCCGGCCGGCGTGGGGCTGTAAAAACGTGGCATGTCAGCGAGCGGGCGCAACCCGACGTCGCGAAGCAAAAAGCTGTGGTCGCAGCGTCTGGCGGGCGTGTCCCCCAATCAACCGGAGTGCGTGGATGCAGGTGGGCCATTACGCCACTACTCCGGCGTGAGGGCTGCAGCTCCATCGGTCAGCGGCTGGTTTCTTCCATCCCGCATGGACCTTGCCAGATCACGACGATGATTGCCGCCGGTGGCTATGTCCCGCAGCGGTTCAATCCACTTTGCTGACCTTGCGCCGCTCAAGTCCGGCAGCCTGCTAGGGAGGCGGCAGTTCGCTGGTAAAGCGGTAATTCCCGGAACCCGCTTCGAAAACTGCGACGCCGTTTTCCGCGCGCAGGAAGGCAAGTCCCTGCACGGAGTTTGCAGGCTTGCCGCTTTCCTGCACGGCGTGAGCGTCCCTGGCAGGCACGAACACCGTGGCCCGGGTGTTCGGCGGAATGATTACGTCCCATTGCAGCTGCGGGCCGGTGCGTCGCCACGCGCTGGCGATCCGGCCGTAGGGCGAGTCATGATGCGCTCGCACCCAGGTCAGGTCCCCCACGATTTCCGGTCGCAGAATGAAGCGCCGGAAGCCCGGCGCCGCCGGCTCGGGCCGGATGCCGGCCAGGCCGGCATAAAACCATTCCTCGGCGTGACCCAGCATGCAGTGATTCTGCGAGGACCGCGGGTCCGCATTCCACGCTTCCGTCAACGTGGTCGCTCCTTTGCGGAGCTGGTCCGCGTAGCCCGGACCGTTCGTTTGCGTGACCAGGTCGTAAAGCACGCCGCTGCACCCTGCTTCCGTCAAGGCGCGCACCACATACGCAAAACCAACATCGCCCGCGGTGACACGGTGGCCGGGGGCGCGGATGGCATGGACAAGGGCGGTCAGCACGCTGGCGCGGTGCGCAGGTTCAACCAATCCCAACACCAGTGGCATGGCCTGTGCCGTTTGACTGCCGCGATCATAGCTGCCCGTCTCGGGATGAAAGAAGCGCGCATTGAACGCCTGGCGGACTTCCTCCGCCTGCCGGGCATAATGCGCGGCGGTTTCGGCGTCGCCCCGCTGGCGCGCGGCGTCGGCCACGATGCGTAAATCACCATAATAGATCGCCGTCGCCGTCAGCCCGGGCGAGGTCAGTTGCGCCGGTCCGGGATCCCCCGGACCGATGTCGTACCAGTCCCCCAGGCCGTGTGTAACGAGGTGCCGGGTCGCCCGGCTGGCGAGGTAATCCGCGTAACGTTGGATGCTCACAAAGTGGCGTTGCAGCAGACTGGCGTCGCCGTAAAATTCCTGCACCTGCCATGGATTGAACGCCACGGCACTGCCCCACTCCGGCGAATCCCGGAAGCCCCCGGCAAACACGGTATATTCCGGAGCAATGTCCGGCACCAGGCCGTTCGCGAGCTGCGACTCGTTCATGTCCCGCGAAACCTTGGCGTAAAAGTTCGGCAGGGCGAAATTGAACATCAACCCCCGGCCGAGCAGATGCGAGACCTCCAGCCACCCGAGCTTTTCCCGGTGCGGACAATCGGTCAGCACGCTTTGCAAATTGCAGCGGATCGCGGCGAGGATCAGCTGGTGAATCCGGTTGAGGAGCGGGTTGGAACATTCAAATTCACCCACCTTTCGCGCCGACTGGTGCAACCATTGTCCGCTCAGCTCGAGCCCGGGCGCCGGGCCCAGATGGCCGGCGACGAGGGCGGGTGCCGCACCGGTCACCTGCAGGTAACGAAATCCGTAATAGGAAAACCGCGGCGCCCAGGTTTCCACTCCCTCACCGCGCAGAGTGTATGCCCACCAAACCGGCCCTCCAGAGCTGCGCTGCGACACGCACCCCGTCGCGTCCAACAGTTCGCCTGGGATCAGCTTCACCGTCGTTCCCGCCGCGCCTCGGACCTGCAGTTTCGGCCAGCCGGAAAAGTTCTGACCCAGGTCATAAACATAAACGCCAGGTTGGGGCATGGTGATTTTGACCGTGGGCAGTTCCTGCATGATTTTGACGGGCGGCGCCGTTTGCGCGCGCAACGTGCCGCCCGGTCCGCTGACGACCTCGGCCGTGCGCCAGTGGGCGTCCTCAAAATGGGGCCGGTCCCAACCGGGGAGTTCGCGGCGCGCATCATAATCTTCCCCGCCATAAACGCAGGAAAACGTGATGGGCCCGGTGGCGCTCCTCCATTGCTCATCCGTGCCGATGACCGTGGTGCTGCCGTCAGGGTGCTCGATGTGCAGTTGCAGGATCAACTTGGGTGGGCCGAAGGATCCCGTGAATTTCACGTAACGCCCGCCGGGAACGTGGTACATGCCATGGCCGAGCATGACTCCTACAGCGTTGCGGCCGGACTGCAATTGTTGAGTCACGTCGTAGGTGCTGTAGAGGCAGGTGTCGCGGTAATCCGTCCAGCCGGGGTCCAGAACCCGGTCGCCAACCCGGGCGCCGTTCAGTCGCAGCTCGTAATGGCCCAGACCGCAAATGAAAGCGGTCGCGCGACGGACGGGTTGGGTGAGTTCAAATTCGCGGCGCAGCACCGGCGGCGGCGCAAGCGGCGCGCGAATGTCGCCCCATGGCTGCATGCCATGCTTGCCCAGTTTGCGCACCCCAGACCACTCCGCGCCACCCTCCCCCGCGGTCTGCCAGCCCGGTTGCACCTGCTCGCTTGACTGCCACGATTCATCCACCGGCACGATGACGCCGTCGCCCGCATACGACTGCAGCTCGAGCTTCCCGATCAATCCCGCTTCGTTGGGCAGGGAGCCGGCGTTGACCACCTCGACGGCCAGCACATTTTCACCCGCGACCAGGAGCGAATCAATCCTTGCGGCGTGGGTCAACTCCCACTGGTCGCCGCGCAGTGCCTCCCGTCCATTGACCCACAGGGTGAAGCCGTTGTCCGCCGTCATCAGCACGCGTGCCTGGACCAGGTTTGTCGTCGTGGCCAGTTGAAAGCGTTTGCGAAAATAACGCCGGCCCGGCGGATAACGGCCGGCGGAGGAAGGTTCGCGGGTCCAAATCCAGGCACAATCCCGCAACGGCGGGGCTTCGTCCGCCGCGCCGATCCAGCGCGCCGGCCACCAGTCGGCCGGGCGCAACAATCCCATGCTCCATGTGGCCGGCGCACTCCAGGTGGATTCTCGATCCCGTTCATCCCAGACCCGCACCTGCCAATAGCCCGTCTGGCGCGCGAGGAGCGGTTTGCCCGCATACTCCACGAGGACGCTTTGCTCCGATGGCACCTTGCCGCTATCCCACAGATCAGCCTGGCCGGATCGCAACAGCGTTTCGTGGGAAGCCGCCCGCACCTGATAAGCGGTCTGGCGCGTGGCGCGCGCACCGGGCTGCAAGTTCTGGAGCGTCCAACTGAACCGTGGATGGACCGTGTCCAGACCCTGCGGGTTGACCTGGTGCTCGCAAGACAATTCGCCCGGTTGCAAAGTGCCAAGGGCGAAGCTGGCGTGCAGGGTCAGAACCCAGACGGTGATTGTGCCAAGTATGCGTTTGCGTTGCTGCATCACGTTCTCCCGTGAGTGAACGGACTTCTTCCAGGTTGGCCATCCCCTGGCTTCCGTGTTGCCGCGGGGGGCCCCGGCCGCGTCCACCGCCCGGGACGGAGGCACGGCGGCCGCGGGATTTCCGGAGGCATGAGGGTTGGGAATGGGATCCGGTAGGTGCGGTTAATTCAAATTCCGGTAGTATAGATCCTTCGCCTCGATCTTCATGCCGGGATTGTGGCCTTGAATCGCGAAGTGGCCGGTCTTGTATTCGGAATCATCGTAGGTCATCACCAGTTGATCGTTGATCCAGAATTGAATGTAGCTGCCGACGGCGCGAATGCGGTAGTCGAACCATTCGCCGTCCTTGGTAAGGAGCGCGGCGGCTTTGCCGGTGGGCTTGCCCGGTTTCCACAGCCAGCCGGTGTAGGCGTCCTGACTGTTGCAAATTTGCGCCTCGTAGCCGCGTGGGAAGCCGTCGGGATTGTCCGCCGGCGGATGGGCGCGGAAATAAAGTCCGCTGTTGGCCTTGGCGCCATCTTCCGTGATACGGAACTTGCCCTTGAACTCGAAGTCGGTGGCGGTGGCGTCGGTATAGATGTGGCCCATTCCGCCAGCACCGACGAGCACGCCGTTCTGCACGGACCAGGTGGCTTTGCCGCGAACCGTCCAACCGGTGAGGTTCTTGCCGTTGAACAGGGAGATCCAGCCGGATTGGTTTCGTTGCTGGGTACAACAACCGGCCACCAATAGCGCCACCCCGAGGAAGATAAAATTTTTCATGTGATCAGATTTGTCACGAACCACTCTATCGTTCGCGCACGGAATGAAAAGACTGAATCACGCGGCTGGACTTGCCGCCGCCAATCTTGGTTGAATGACCGCATGAGAAGCCAGCACTTTACTTTCCCGCGTGTGGTGGCGCTTGGCGCACTGCTGCTGATCGGGTCACTGCCGACGCCGGCTGCGGAATCGTCCGTGATCTTTGAATCCAACGTCATGGTGACAATGCGCGACGGGACCAAGCTGGCGGCCAACGTGTGGCGGCCGCCGGCCGCCGGCCGCTATCCGGTGGTGTTGCTGCGTTCGCCCTACGGCAAGATGGGTGAGAACTGGGACGAGGCCCGGCGATACGCCGAGGCGGGGTACGTCATGGTGACACAGGATTGCCGGGGTCGCGGGCAATCGGAAGGCGTCTGGGATCCATTTGCTTATGATGTGGAGGACGGTTTCGACACGCAGGAATGGGTGGGCCAACAGCCCTGGTGCAATGGGACGATTGGCACCGCGGGAGGCTCCTATGTGGGTTGGACGCAATGGGCGCCCGCCGCCAACGCCAGCAAATACCTCAAGGCCATGGTGCCGGTGGTGCCGTTCGACAACGCCTACGACATCGCTTACACGGGCGGCGCGTTTCAACTGGCCTTGCTGATGGGGTGGGGGACGGCCGTCAGCGGCGTGGCGGTCAGCCCCGAGAAATTGCCCGAGGTCTTCCGCCATCTTCCGCTCAACACATTCGGCAACCAGTTCGACAAGCCGGTCGCGTATCTCAACGACTGGGTGGCGCATCCGACTTACGACAATTACTGGCGGCCGCGCAGTATTCAACACCGTTACGCCGACGTAACCGTGCCCATCCTGAACATCGGCGGCTGGTATGACATCTTTTCCAAGGCCACCCTCGAAATGTCCGCCCGGGTGCATGCCAGCTCGCGCCATCGGGAGGTGCGGCGAAATCAGGTTGTGGTCATGGGACCGTGGGCACACGGTGTCGGCGGGCGCAAGACGGGCGAACTGGATTTTGGCGAGAACGCGAAGTTCAGCGTTTCCGAGTGGCAATTCAAATGGTTCGAGTATTGGCTCAAGGGCAAGGAGACGGGCGTCCAGGACTGGCCGGCGTGCTATCTGTTCGTGATGGGCGAAAACCGCTGGCGCGCCGAAAACGAATGGCCTCTCAAGCGCACGCGATACACCTCCTACTATTTGCACAGTGGCGGCAAGGCCAATTCACTGAACGGCGATGGTTCGCTGGATACCACCGCGCCCCAGGCCGAGAAAGCGGATGCGTTCACCTACGACGGGGATAATCCCGTACCCACGACCGGCGGTAACAATCTCGTCGGCGCGCCGGCCGGGCCGTTTGACCAAACTCAAGTAGAGCAGCGTGACGATGTGCTGGTCTATTCCACCGCGCCGCTGGAGCAGGACGTGGAAGTCACCGGGCCGGTGAAACTGATCCTGCACGCCGCGTCGAGCGCGTCTGACACGGACTTCACTGCGAAGCTCGTGGACGTGCATCCCGACGGCAAGGCTTACAACCTGTGCGACGGCATCATCCGCGCGCGGTATCGCAACGGGATGGAGCAACCGGAGTTGCTGACACCGGGCAAGGCGGAGCGCTTCGAGATTGATCTCTGGGTGACGAGCAATCTGTTCAAGCGCGGTCATCGCATCCGCCTGGAAGTGGCCAGCAGCAATTTCCCGAGGTTCGACCGCAATCCCAACAGCGGAAAACCCTTTGGCACGGACACGGAACTGCTTTCGGCGAAGCAAACGGTTTTTCACGATGCGGAACACCCGTCGCAGTTGGTGCTGCCAATCATTCCGCGCTGAAGCGGGCGGGCATTGATGCAAACTGAGCCATGAAATTCAGGTTCTGCGGACAAGGTCCCCGGCGTTTCGCCCGGAGTGTTTGCGTGGGCTGCGGAATCCTCCTCCACGTGGTTGCAGTTGTGGCCGCCGACAGTTCAGCGCTTCAGGGTGGAGTGGCCAAAGTGGATTTGACTCCGCCGCCGGAAATGAAAGTCGCGCTGGGCGGTTACGGCGAGCGCATGAGCAAACCCGCGGTCGGCGTGCATGACCGGGTCTGGGCCAAGGCGCTGGTCCTCGCGAAGGGCGACCGGAAATTTGCGCTGGTCACCGCCGACGTGCTGGGGTTCCCGCCGCGATTCAAGGACGCCGTGATGGCACGTCTCGCCGGCGAGGGTTGGCGCGCCGATCAAGTCATGCTGCTCGCGAGCCACACGCACACCAGTTTTGACCTGATGGCGCTGCATCCGGGCAACAAGTTCAACATTCCGCAGATTGGCATTTTTCAGAAGGAATTGTTCGAGCGGGTGGCAGACGCGCTGGCCGGGGTGATTCGGGAGGCGAATCAGAAACTGACCCCGGTGGTGGCCGGCTCCACCACCGTAAGCGTGACGGATCGAAACCGAAATCGGCGAGCGGGGCTGACCGCGCACGACACCGATCTAACGGTGACTCGCGTGGACACCCGCGCCGGTCAGCCGCTGGCGGTGCTGGTCAATTGGACGGCGCATCCCACGTTCATGGATGCGCAGGACATGCTGTTTTCCGGCGATTGGCCCGGACATCTGCAACGCACCGTCGAGGCGTTGGTCGGGCCGGGCGTGGTGACGATGTTTTACAACGGGGCCGAGGGCGATCAATCACCGACGCCGCCGGTCGGGACGGACAGCCATTGGGAGCGCGCCGAGCGTTACGGGCGGGACATGGGAATCCGGGCGTGGCGGGTTTGGGAAAAGATCAAACCGCATCCGGTGGAGGAATTTTCCTGGCATACCGAAACCATTGCGCTGCCCAAGATTGCCTGGCATCCGGATTTCATGAAAACCGGCGGTGCCGAGTACGGCTTGAACGAATCCATGATTGGCGGCTTGCTCGGGGCGCTGCAACCGACTCAGACCCACAGCACGGCTTTTCGTTTAGGTGATCTGGTCATTCTCGGTGTGCCGGGCGAGATGGCGGCGGAGTTGGGCATGACCCTCAAGCAGCAGGCGCGTGAACTCACCGGAGCCAAGTGTGTGACCATCGGCGGTCTGGCCGATGAATGGGTGAGTTATATCCTGCCGGCTGCGGAATGGCGCAAAGGCGGCTACGAAGCGAGCGTCAGCTTTTACGGCGAAACCCTGGGAGACACGATCATGGCCGGCGTGCTGCGGGCGGCAAAGGGATTGAAATGAGGCCCGGTGGCGATGACGACTATTTCCCCGCACCCGCCTTTTGCTCGGCGCGTTGCAAATCGCGAATCGGCCGGTAACCCATCAAAATGATGTTCTCTTCCTTGAGGAGGCGTTTCATGTCCTCGTCGTTCGTGAAGACTTCGTATTCCTGCGCCCGCGTGGACCAGGATCCTGTGGCGGCCTTGAGTTCGTCCGTCGGCAGCCCGGCATGGATGTAAAGTTCGGTCACGCCGCGCTTCAGATTTTTCACAATGCGCAACCAGAACTCCTTCACCCCGTTCTTCTCGTCCTTCAATTCGTCATACACGAAGTAGTCCGGGAAGAGAATCCCCTGCGCCGCGACCCGCTGGCGCAAGTCCGGCTGGCCGAAGCGTGCCAGCGTTTCCTGGGACGCCATCCGCAACGGCAGATTGAACTCCCGCGCCAACTGCACATAGACCTTGATGTAATCGGGGTTGAGCTGGAGCGTGCCCATGTGCGAATCGAGATGAGTGACGTCAATGCCCGCGGCGAGCGCCTTCTTGATTTGTGCGCGACCCTCGATCAGGGCCTCTTCCGGTTTGGCGTGTTTGTAAACGTCCTCCACCTCGCGCCACAAATAACCGTCCGGATCGAGCAGGCCCGGCACCAGACTGCGATCCGCCACCGGCCCCCAGCGATACGTCACCCATTCGGACGTGTGACACAGATGAACGCCAAATCCCTTGTCCGGATGTTGGCGCGCGTAGGCCGCGATCTCGGGAAACCACGGGCAGGGCACCATGATGGTCGCGGAACGCATCGCGCCCCGCTCCAGGCAGTCAATCGTTGCCCGGTTCGCGGCGTGGCACATGCCGGTATCGTCGCCGTTGACGATGAGAATTCTGTCCGTGGCCTTGTAACCGAGTCGCTCTGCCAGCGAACGATTCTCCGCGCCGAACCCGGTCGTGGTAACCAGGCCAATGCTGAGAGCGGGGATGAGAGTGCGTTTCATGAAATATACGAGAAACGCGGTATGGTTCATTGGCGAAATCATTTCTCCCAAGCCAGAATCGGTCGTGCCGGTCCGTTGTAGGGCAACGCGCCCGACGACTTGGTGGCACGCGGACTGACGTTGATCAATTTTGGGTCTGTGGTTTTGGGTGCCGCAATGAAACCGTAATAGCGGCCCATCCAATAGTCCTCCAGCCAGCCAATCGGTGGCGTCATTGCGTGGCCGTTATCGCCGCCGTCGTATTGAATCGCCGAGCGGCTGCCGAAATCCGGACCAATTTCACGCGGAGAAATGGCGCGG
Organism: Verrucomicrobiota bacterium; assembly: GCA_029573725.1. Lineage (GTDB taxonomy): Bacteria > Verrucomicrobiota > Verrucomicrobiia > Limisphaerales > JADLHS01 > JADLHS01. Next base: position 90,089 of record JAKQDQ010000178.1, on the reverse strand, counting down.
GTGCCGCCCATGTACGGCACGTAACCCGGACGCGGCGCCAGATCACTGCGATGCGAGTTGTGGTAGGTGTAATTTACCGGGTCCAGCGACCATTCGCGCAAATGTTGTACGGCCTGCGGCACTTCACAGTCATTTCCTGTCAAACTGCCATAGATGAAGTTGAAGAACGGCACCTGTTGCATGCGCATGACCTCCCAATGACGTTCGAGGCTGCGCAGGTAAAGCGAGCGCAAGTCCGGATCACGCGCATAACGGATCAACGGATGATAGCAATGGAACGCCAGCTCATCGTCCCACGGCACGATGGCGTCTGGCGGGAAGGTCAATTTCTGCCGGACGGTGTAATTCTGATAACCCCATTTCAACAGTTGTTCGAGTCCGGCCTCGTATTTGGGGTCCCCGGTCAACGCGAATGCGGTTTGCACATAGGTCTGCGCTTCCATGCCGTTCAACCCGCGTGACTCGTAACCGTAAGGGCGCAGCAGATACCCGGGATCCCAACGCCCCCAGCGGGTCGGCTGGCCGTCCAGATCGCGCAACACCCAGCCGTTGTCCATGATGTGCGAAGTGATGTCGGCCAGATGCTGCGCGGCGCGCGCCTTCTCCGGACCCTTGGCGGCCAGATCGTGGAAGAGGGAAATGGCGTAATAGTGCGCGTTGACTTCGTCACTGGAGGTGTCCCCCTTCCAAAGCCACCGACCGTCCGGAGTGGGGTACCATTTCGCGGGCAGACCCCCCGAACCTTGTGTGGCGCGCGGGCCCGCGTCCCCCTGGACCGACCAGACCGCGCGGGCGAAGAACCCGGGGTGGGCGGTGATTTCCCCCAGCCAGATCAGCGCCTTGAAAGTTTCCAGCGCCTCGGCGCGTGCTTGCGCATCACCGGTGGCGGCAAACTTGAACGTCATCGCGGCAAGATATTGCGCGCTGTTGCCGCCGTCGTTGTCGCTGATTTCGCGCAACCAGCCGTTGGCTTCGCCGGACCAATGGAGCTTGTGGACGAAGCCCAGTCGCTGATAGCCGCCCGCAGCCATCTCACGTTCGAAGTAGGCCGCCTTTTTGGCCAGGGTGTATGGCTCGTACTGAATGATTCCCAGACCGCCATCCGTAGCGATGTAAACGGTGTGATCATTCACCGCGATGTCGTAAACGTAATCACCCGGCAACCAGCGTTGCACCCCAAAGTAGTGAAACTCGCCACCAGTCTGCCGAATGACACCCCGGCTCGTCCCAATCCACAGGTCATCGCCAAATCCACGCGCCAGACAGGTGGTGTCCTCGAAGGGCAATCCGTCCGCGCCGCGCAGGGTGGTCAACGCCATGCCGCGCAACACCGCCACGCCCCGGTCGGTCGCGATGCAGAGCCGGCTGCCCAGCGCCAGCAGATCGCGCGTCACCCGCGACGGCATCATTCCCCAATCCACCGGGTCTTCGACGAAGGTTCGACCTTGAAACAACGCCAGGCGGCCCTGCCGCAGCAGATACAGCGTGCCACTGTACGAGGCGATGCGCTCCACCGGGCCAATGTCCACGGGGTGACTGAGGATCTGGGTGCCATCTTCCATGATCATCGTGGTGTCCGTCTGCAAGTAACCGTTGGTCGGACGAAGATTGACGAATGTGCCGCCTTCAAACCGATAGACGTCGCTGCGCGTGGCGGCGTGAACCCGGCCGAGGTGCAGACAAAAATCGTTGAATGACTGCTCACCCACGCGCGACCATTGCCCGCGGGCGAAGCGATGCGTCCCCTGCCCGCCCGTAGTCCAAAGCGCCCCGTCGAGTGACCGCATCCGCTTCACGTCGGCCGGCGCCCCGACGCTCTCCTGCAACGCGCCGTCCCGCAGCGATTTCATCACCCCGCCGACCACCACGAAAACCGTGTTGTCATGCACCGCAATGCTCGTGGCCGGTTTCTCTGTGGAAATTTTTTGCCCGATCTCTTGCAGATAAACTTCATCCTCCACCGGCGTCCACAAATGCGCCGGGCTGGCCGCTCCACTTTGCGCCGGGCTGGCGAGTGGATGGGTCAGCGCCCCGAGGGTCAGCCCCAATGCAATCCCGGACGACGCCAGGAAAAACCTGCGACCAATTTGACGGGCACGTTCCAACACGCGCGTACTGCGGGTCACAAAGCGATTTATGGTTTGTCCAACCACTGGAATAGGACTCATTGCGCACAGCATGTTCAGCCGTCCGCCACGGGTAAAGCCGAAAGCCATCGGACGCGGACGCCGCGCCGGACAGGTCGCCCGAATTTTTTCTGGTGAGGCGGCCGGGTAAATCGGATAGTTCCGGTCGTGCGCTTGGGCATTTTGAACCAAACCGGACGGCGGCGGTGTTGGGTGAATTATTTTGACGGCTTCGGACGCGTGGTGTTCCTTTCCGCACTCGGCATGGGAACGATCGCGAGCCCTGCGCTGGAGTTGAAATTGGCGCAGGTGGTTGCCCCGCCCAGTCTTTCCGGCCCTGAGCACAAGGCCATCACGATGCTCGTGGAGGAAGTGGAGAAGCGCACGCTGATTCGCTGGCCGGTGCTGAATTCCTGGCCGGCCTCGAATGTCACCACCATCGTCGTCGGCAACCGGCCCGCGCTCGAGGCCTTCCTCGGATCGCACGCCGCCGGGCTGAACGTCGTCGCTCCCTCAAGCGCGCCGGAAGGCTATCAACTCGTCCTGTCGCGCACCGCGGACCAGTCCACCGTGCTGGTCATCGGGAACGACGCGCGCGGTGTGTTGTTCGGCGTGGGCCGGCTGCTGCGGGAGCTCCGGATGCAGCGGGGCAACGTCAGCCTGTCGGGCGCGTTGGCGATTTCCTCCGCGCCCAAGTATCCGCTGCGCGGGCATCAAGTCGGTTACCGGCCCAAGACCCATTCCTACGATGCTTGGGACCTGCCGGTGTGGGAACAATACTTCCGTGATCTGGCGGTTTTCGGCTGCAACATGGTGGAACTGATCCCGCCCCGTTCCGACGATGACGCGGACAGCCCGCACTTTCCGCGTCCGCCGATGGAAATGATGATCGGTATGTCGCGTCTGGCTGCGGAGTACGGTCTGGGGGTTTGGATCTGGTATCCGGCCCTGGACAAGAATTATTCCGACCCGAAAACGGTGGAGGCCGCGTTGCGCGAATGGGGAGACGTTTTCGCGAAGTTACCGCGCGTGGACGCCGTGTTCGTTCCGGGTGGCGACCCCGGGCACACCCAGCCGAAAGACCTGATGGCGCTGCTCGAAAAGCAGACCGCGAACCTTCACCGGTTTCATCCCCACGCCCAGATGTGGGTTTCGCCCCAAGGGTTCACGCAAAAATGGCTCGACGAGTTTCTGGAAATGTTGCGCCGCGACCAGCCGGCCTGGTTGGGCGGCATCGTGCATGGTCCGCAGGTGCGCGTCAGCCCCAAACAACTGCGCGCCCTCATCCCGGCGAAGTATCCCATCCGGCTGTATCCGGACATCACCCATTCGCAGCAGTGCCAGTATCCCGTGTCGCAATGGGACGTGGCCTTCTCGATCACCGCCGGTCGTGAAGGCATCAATCCTCGGCCCGTGGACCACGCGATCATCGCGCGTCACACGTTGCCGGACTCGATTGGTTTTGGCACCTACTCGGAAGGCTGCAATGACGATCTCAACAAGTGCCTGTGGAGTTGCCTTGGGTGGGATCCAGAGGCGGACGTAAGCCAGGTGCTGCGCGAATACAGCCGCTACTTCATTGGCGCGGAAGTGGAGGAATCGTTTGCCGAAGGGCTGTTCGCGCTGGAACGAAACTGGCGCGGGCCGCTGGCCTCGAACGTGGACGTGGAGCAAACCCTGGCCCGCTTCCAGACTCTCGAACGAACGGTTCGTCCCGCCACGCTTCGCAACTGGCGGTTTCAGCAGGGGTTGTTTCGCGCGTACTTTGACGCGTACGTTCGTCGGCGTTGGTTGCGCGAAACAGACCTGGAAAAGCATGCCCTGGAGGTGCTGCGCTCCGCTCCCGCGCTCGGCAGTGAAAAGGCGATGACCGAAGCCCAGTCCATTCTGCGGCAACCCGCGGATGACCCCGCCACGGCCGCGTTGCGCCTCCGCATCTTTCAACTGGGCGAAGCGTTGTTTCAAAGCATCGCCATGCAGCTCAGTGTGACGCGCTACCGGGCCATTGACGTGGACCGCGGTGCGATGCTCGACTCCATGGATTACCCGCTGAACAACCGGCCGTGGCTGGAGCAACAATTTGCCGCCATTCGCAAACTTCCTGCGGAGCCGGAGCGGCTCAAGGCATTGGATGAGATCGTCAATTGGACCAATCCCGGCCCCGGCGGATTCTACGACGATCTCGGCAACGTGGCCATGCAGCCGCATCTGCTGCCCGGCCTGAGTTTCGCCCAGGACCCCGACCGGTTCGCGTCGCCGCGTGTGGATTTTACCGAAGACCTGTTTCTGGATGCGCCGGACGATGCCGTCGCGCCCGTGCGCCGGATTTCGTGGAAGGATCACGCGGAGGCACTTTACGATGCGCCGCTGGAAATGCTATACGACGGATTGGATCGCAATGCCCGGTATCGGCTGCGCATCATCTACGCCGGCGACAACACCCAGAAACGCATTCGCCTGGATGCCAATGACACGATTGAAATTCACCCGTTGCGCACCAAGCCCGCGACGATTCAGCCGTTGGAATTTGACCTGCCTGCCGCCGCCACCGCATCCGGACGACTCAAGCTGACGTGGCGGGCCGAGCCTGGTCTGGGCGGCAATGGCCGCGCTTGTCAGGTTTCGGAAGTGTGGCTGATCAAAACTTCGCCCACCTCGTCTCCATGAACATCATTCCGATTAAGACCAACCTGGTTGGGTGCGGGCGATGCGATGCGCCTGAGCGTATGCCTGTCACACTCGGATTAGCGGATTCGATTTTATGCCCGTAAGAAAAACCAAGTCATCCAAGCTCGAGTTCAAGAATCCGGTTAAAGAAAAGCTGAAGCGCGGCGAGTCGGTGATCGGCGCGACCATCACCGTCAACAACGTCGAGGTGGCCGCCCAATGCGCGGCGATGGGCTTTGACTTCATCTGGCTCGAGATGGAGCACGCGCCGTTGAGCCTGGAGATGGTGCGCCACACGGTGCTGGCCACACGCGGACTGCCCGCCGTGCCGTTCGCGCGTCCGCCGACGAACGAACTCTGGACCGCCAAGCGCCTGTTGGACACCGGCGTGCTGGGCGTGGTGTTTCCGTTCACGCGCACGCCGGAACTCGCCCGGCAGGCCGTCGCCGCCTGTCGCTATCCGCCGCGCGGGTTGCGCGGCTCGGGGGCGAACCTCGCGCAATTCCGCTGGCCCGCGCCGCAAGGGTATTATGATTTTGCGGATGAAAACGTGCTCGTCGTGGCCATCGTGGAGGAGCAACAGGGACTCGAACACGTGGAAGCGATCGCCGCGACGCCCGGCATTGATGTCTTGTTCATCGGCACGAGCGATTTGTCATTCGCGCTCGGCTTGGGAGGCAATCAAAGTCACCCGCGGCTCGAAGCGGCCATCGCCCGAATTGTCGCCGCGGGAAAGAAGCACGGGAAATTCCTGGGTCGTCCTGCGGTCACGGCGGAACAAATTCAACGCTGCCAGAAACAAGGCTTCCAGTTTTTCCAGAGTGCGGCGGACATTGATCTGCTGACGGTCGGCGCGACGCAACTGCTCAAACCGTTTGGCAAGGCGCGCGCGTCCACCTTTGTGGGCGGACTTTGAACCAGCCATGAAGGTTGGAGCGACCTTAACCTGTCGGGTGCCGCAGGGGGCCCGCATTCCACGAGGGCAACGCGGAGAAGCTCCCCACACCCGGCCGGTCAAAATTCCGCCGATCGCTTTACGGTCCCCTTGAGCCGTAAGTTCCTTGTTCCCCGCTTCCGGGCCGGCATTCCTTGCTGCGTTGGAGTGGAGACGGAGGGATGAAACCCGGCTGCCCGCCTTTTACGGCTGGGTGGCTGGGCATGGCACAGTTCGTGCCTTTCCTGCCGTGATTCGCAGCACTGTTGTCCGGTTCTGCAATCGGGAAACGTGAAATACAACATGACTGCCAATCGGCTGCACCCCGGTCTCGGGATGGGAATTCTCTGTCTGATCAGTGCGCTGGCCGGTCGTGCTGCGGACCGGCAGTTTCCCTATCTAAAAAGTGAGACAACGATTTACAGCAATGTGACAGTTTACGGGCAGACCGAGCGGGATGTTTACGTTCATCATGACGGCGGCCTGGAAAACATCAGCATCAGCTCCCTGGACGAGGAGTCGTTACGGGCGTTGGGGCTCAGAACCGAACCGAAAGAATCGGCCGTCGCCATTTTAATGGTCAAAGCGAAGGACGTCTCCACTGCGGTGACGCATCTGAAAGATTCACTCGGGAGGGCCAATTCCACAAATGTCTCCGTCTGGCTGACCCAACTGCGCGAAGACCCCCGCCGGCTTATTCCGGCCGGTTGGGAATGGAACCTCCTGGCGGCAACGGGGCTGGTGTATTTGCTGGTTTGCCTGGGGTTGCGGGCGATTTGTCGTAACGCGGGCAGCCCTGCCGGAGTGTTGATTTTTGTGCCGGTCTTGCAATGGTTGCCGCTGTTGCGGGCGGCGCGGATGCCGTTGTGGAGTTTCATCTTGTTGTTCATTCCCGGCGTCAATCTGGTCCTGCTGATTTGGTGGTCCTTTGCCATCGCCAAGGCTTGTGGCAAGGGGGTCGGGACCGCCATCCTGCTCCTGCTGCCGCTGTTCAACTTGTTCGCTTTCATGTATCTGGCGGTCTCCAAGCGCCCGGTTTCAGAGGCTGCGGTGATTGCCGGAGAGCCATTGCCCCACCAGGCATGAGCTTGCGTCTCCCGGCCCCGGCACGCGGAGACGGCGTTGCGCGTCTGGGGAGGATTTGAATGGCCCTGAAGGCGACCCCAATTGGAGCGATAACTCAAGGCGCACCATGATGACACGAAACCGAATCTTCATCCTGGCCGCGATGGTCGGCATGGCAAACGCCCTGCCGGCGCGGGCGGACGTTACGGGAAATCCGTTGTTGGACGGCTGGACGGCTTACGGTAACTCCCTGGCCCGTGGCACGTATGTCACCGGCACGGCCAATTACAGCTATGCGACTTTTGGCATGGGCTTGCTGGTGGAGGCTGGATCCAATCTGCAGATCAGCGACGGACTGTTTCCCTGGGACGCAGGGGATCACATTCTGGCCGTGGGCGGCATTTTGCAGTCGCCCGGCGCACTGGGCTGGACGGTCACGGGTACCCCCATCAATTCCCTCCTGGCCCACGCCAATGGTCCGAAGTTGCAGGTGAAATTCGGCACCAGCGCGGCCACCTGGTCCACCAGCACCACGGCGCCCGGCGGCGGCAATGGCAACAGCAGCAGCGGTTCCGGCGGCGGCCGCATTCAGGTTTGGACGCCGACGTACATGCCCTTGGATAACGATCCCTATACCTGGGAGGTTAATTCGGGCCAGCTCCTGGTGCCGAAATCGGGCAACCTATTATGGTCGGGCGGGTCGTTGGACGCGCGCGTGGCACGGATGATTTGGAACTTCGACCCCTTCAGCGGGGAAGTGGCGAGTTGGGAGTTGTTGTTAAACGTTTCCCTGGTCAGGGAACTCAATCCAGGCTACAGCGGCCTGCTTCCCGATTTTGGGGATTTCGCCATCATGACCGTGCAAGACACCGACAATGCATTTACCGATGCCCGGGTCGCCATGATGCCCATCCCCGAACCGACAACCACCGGGTTGCTGATCCTGCTCGGCGTTTCCCGGGGGTGGCGGAAATTTCGTGCGGCGCGCGGCGTCTGATTCCGATCAAGGCGTCGGGGGTTTGATTGGCGTGTGCGGATCGTAGTGGGCGCGAATCCCGCCGGTGAGGCTGCGGACCTGGAACCCGTTCTGCGCGAGAATGCGCGCGGCGAAATAGGACGTCTTGCCCAGCGCGCAAACCGTGACCACCGGGCGCTGGCGATCCAGTTCGTGGCATCGCTCCCGCAACGCCCCCAACGGAATGTTGATGACTTCACGGCGGGGCACCGGGTGGCTCTTGACCAGCGCCGGCGGCCGCACATCCAGAATTTGCACGTGCGGATCGTCGGGCAGGGCCTCCACGGGCGAGACCAGGCCGTCGCGGGTATTGCAGGCCGCAAAGCCGGCCAGATTCACGATGTCCTTGGCGGCCCCGAACGGCGGGGCATACGCGAGCTCCAACTGCGCCAGGTCTTCAATCGTCAATTCACCGGCCAGTGCCGTGGCCAGCACATCCAGGCGTTTATCCACCCCCGCCGCGCCGCTGACCTGTGCGCCCAGAATGCGCCCCGTATCCGGCGCCCAAAGGAGTTTGAGCAACAGCAATTTCGCTTCCGGATAATAACTGGCGTGATGATGCGCGTTGACGAGCACGGAACGATACACCCGGCCCGCCGCCTGCAACCGTTTCTCGGACCAGCCGGTGATGCCGGCCGCGACCCCGAACACGCGCACAATGGCCGTGCCCAGCGCGCCGGGATAAGGGCGGGTCTGCGTGGGTCGGAAAATATGATCCGCCACCAGCCGTCCCTGGCGGTTGGCCGGGCCGCCCAACGGCACGGCGCAGGCTTCATGGCTCACAAAATCCTCCACGGCCACGGCATCGCCGGCGGCGTATATGTCCGGATTGCTGGTTTGCATGAAGCCGTTCACGCGGATGTGTCCGCTCGGGTGCAGCGCCAGATCGGCGTCACGCGCCAGCGCCGTGTCGGGGCGAACCCCCATGCTGAGCACCACCAAATCCGCTTCCAGCGTGCGCCCGGATTTGAGGCGGCAGGTCAACCCGCCGGCGTGCGAAAATCCGTCAATCCCGTCCCCCAAAATCAAGGCCACGCCCTGCCGGCGTAATTCGTCCTCCAGCAATCCCGTCAGGACCGCATCGAGCTGTGGCAACACTTGCTTTGTCAATTCAACCAGACTCACCTGTTTGCCCAAACGAGCCAGTTGTTCGGTCATTTCCAAACCAATAAAACCCGCGCCGATGACGACCACGCGCGCCGCCGTGGCGGCCGCCGCTTTGATGCGGTCCATGTCCGACAACGAGCGCAGGGTGAAAATGCGGGGATCGTCCATTCCCGGGAGCGCCGGGCGCACCGGCAGGGCGCCGGGCGCCAGCACCAGTTTGTCGTAGTCAATCCACTCGGTGTGACCCGTTGTAAGATTGCTCAGTTGCACCCGCTTTCCGGAACGGTCAATGGCAACTGCTTCCGTGCTGGTGCGTACCTCAAGATTGAGTGTGGCTTTCAGCAGGGCGGGCGTTTGCACTGCGAGCGCATCGCGCTGCTTGATTTCGCCCCCGATGAAATACGGCAAACCGCAGTTGGCAAAGGAAACGTCCGGGCCCCGCTCGATCAGCGTGATGTGCGCCGACTCGCTCAGACGTCGGGCCCGCGCCGCACACGAGGCTCCGGCGGCAACACCGCCAATGATGACCAGTTTGATTGCACTCATGCCTCTATTTGTAGCGTGTTAAGTGGAAACCGCCAAGCGATTGTCCCGGCTGCGGCGGCCGGTGGAATCCCGACGTTGTGCGTCTGCGGATGATCGGACGTTTGGAAGGCAATAATCCTTCCGGCGCGCAACGCGTCAAATCGGGAGTGGGATCACTTCACACACTGGAGAGCAGGGGAAGGCGACGCTGCCCACGAGCGGCGGGATCTTTTCGTGTCAGCGGCAAATTCGGTCAGCTTAACCGACGCAGAAAGGCGATTTCTTTCCGCAGAATCTCAGCCGCCTCGTTTTTGGTAAAGCGTCCGAGCGACTCATTTTCCACACAGAGATCACCGGTGTAGCCGGTCTGACGCAGGTCCGCCACAATGCGGTTGAAATCCAAATCGCCTTCATACAGCGGACAGCAGTATTTGGCGTACTCCCAGCCCATCTGGCGCTTCACATTGCGCCGGTCGGCGGGGTAATTGATGTTCTTGCAATGCGTATGCACCGCGTGGGGCGCAAAGCGCTGGTAAATTTGGTAAACTTCATCCAATGGATGGCCCCACCAGTAAAGATTCGCAGTGTCCAGGGTGATGCCGAGCTGGCGTGAACCGACGCCGTTGAGGATCTGTTCCATGATGGCCGGGTCGTTGGTGGCGCGCCCGTGGTTTTCAATGCCGTAGCGCACCTTCGCCCCTTGGGTGGCGTCGCAGAGCTGCCGACACGCCTTCGTCGCGAACGCCGGAAACTCCTCAATTTTCAAGGCGCGCGGCACGACGTCAATACGAATGGCCGGGACGCCCAGTTCGTCGGCCGCCTCCGCCAGGCGCGTGCAAAGTTCGATTTCCTTCTCGAGACGCTGATCAAACTTGTTGTGCATGCAGAACGCGCCGATGTGCCGTCCGTTCGCCTTAAGGTCCGCCTTGAGGACGGCGATGCCTTCCGCATTACCGACGGTATATTTTTTGCCGGGTGCGGTGAAGGAGTTGAGCGCGAGATTGTCGTCCACTTCGGCTTCAAAGCAATCCGCGTTCAACAGTTTCAGTGCGTTCCAACCGTCCGTCGGGTCGGCGGATTTCAGGTAAACATCGCGCACCCCGACGGGCCATTTCCCGGGTTCGGCCGCGCCCAGCCGGCCAGGGAGATGCACCGGGCCAGTGGCCAGTGCGGCAATGGCGGTGGTTTTGATAAAATGGCGACGATTCATTGTGTTTAAGAGTTTCACGGAAAATCTTTGGTGGTGAAAGACGAAATCTTGGCCAATAAGCCGCCCGGCGATTTTGGAATCTGAACGACCGGGGAGGGGCTTGAAATCAATAATCCGGAAACCTGATCTCTATGTCGCAAGGATCAAGGCAATGTTCGTGTGCGGTGGTTACGGACCGTTATGCCGCACGCGGAAGAACTGTTGTGGAGCGTTTGTGACGTAATCGAACCAGAAGAACGAGCCGTTTGTATTGGGCACGACCGCCAGTTCCGTCCAGTCAAACAAGTTGGTGGAGGTTTCCACGGAGTAATGTCCCATGTCGCCGCTGGCGGTAAATTCCAACCGGCCATCCGGCAACCACAACGCCGAATCAATGTGGGCGGGATCCGGCGGCAGAATGGTCAACCAGGCGGGCGCGCTGGTCACGCTGCCCGCGAGGTTGGTGACCACCAGGGCGTACTGGCCGCCGTTGGGCCAATCTAGGCCGGTGAGCGCGAGGACATTATTCGTTGCCCCGGCAATGTTTGCCGCGTTGAATCGCCACTGATACGCGAGCGGAGCGGTGCCGCTGGCGCTGGCCGTGAAGGTGACATTCGTGCCGACCTTGACAGAGCGGCTGAGGGGATTGGCGGTGATCGTGGGTGGAATGACTGCCGGCAACAGTTGCAGGGCGATGATGCCGTTGTTGCCGCCCAGGGCGTAGGCCCGATCGTAATCAAAGGCCACCGCGCCGGTGCCGGCGCCGGTGTTGCTGTTGTCCGAGGCAAAACCGGCGGTGGCAATCAGGGCCGGCGTGGGCGACGCCAAATCATACAGCCGAAACTGGTTTCCCGTCGTCCCCACGTTAATCAGGCCCAGCACGTTCAGCGCCGGATGCACTCCGAGGGGCGCGAGAGTGGTTGAAATTTCCGGCGGACCGTGACTGCGGAGCGTCGTGCCGGTGCCGGCCGTGAGATTGAAGGCCACCTGGCGCAAATTCTGTGAAGTCGCCTTGCCCCAGAACGTGCTGCCGGCGCCAAACGCAATCCCCAACCCAAACGGCCCGCCGGAATCGGCGTCCGGGACGGTGATCTTGCTGGCGGTGAAATTGAGCCCGTCGGTGGTCGTCAAGACGGCGGCGAGATTGGCGGCGCGCGTCCCAAGGAGAATCTGCGTGTTCGTTCCGGCGCCGCGCACGGCCAGGGTGTCGCCCCAGCGTTGATTGTCGCCCGCGCCCGGATCGCCGGAGAAAGCGAGTGTGGGCAATGTGCCTGATTCGTCATCGGCCCAGCGATAGAGTTTGAAATCCGTGGTGGCCCCGCCAACGGTCAGGTTGCCGGCATATACCGCGCCGTCATCTGCCACCCCGATCATCAATAGCGGGTACGTGCCGCCGGAGATTCCGCTGACGTTCAACAGGTGCAAATCCGCGCCCGTGGCGGCGTCCAGCACCGGCACCTGCAACGGGTCGCGGTTGACCAGAAGCAGGTGCTGGGTGGCGGGATTGAGCGCGAGGCCACGCTGCCCCGGCAGCGAATTGGTGGTCAGGTACGGGCGCGCATACGGAGCGAGCATCCAGTTGGTCTGCCAGCGGCCCACCTGGATGGGAGAATGCACGGTGAGGAGGGCCGGGGCACTGGTCACGGCGCCGCTGGAGTTGGTCAGGACGACCGAGTACTCGCCCGCTTGACCCGGATTGACCCCGCTCAACGTCAGCGCGGAGCGGTTGGCCCCGGGCAAATTGGTCCCGTTCAAGCGCCATTGCGCGGCGGGCGCTGGGTTGCCCTGGGCCACCACCGTGAAATGCGCGCTTTCCCCGGCAAAAATCGTGCGATCGCGCGGCTGGGTGACAATCAGCGGCGGAGCGGGCGGAGCTGCAAACGTGGTAGCGCTGGCGGCGGTGGAATTGGGGGAAGCCCCGCTGGCGTTGGTGGCGCGCACGACGTAGAAATAGGTGGTCTCCGCCAACAAGCCGTCATCCGTATAATTGACCGAATTGGTGGTCAGACCGGCAACCTCGTTGTACGGCCCGCCGGCGGTGGTGGCCCGGGCCACCACAAAGCCGGTTTCATTGGTCGCATTATCAGTCCAGGTCAGGTGGATTTGCGAGCTGCTCACCGGCGCGGCCGTCAGGCTGCTGGGGGCGGCCGGCGTGGTGCCGGGCGCGTTCAGAAGAAAATCATAGCGGACGATGTCACCGGCCATGGCCATGGCATTGGTGGATTGCGAAGCCATGCCGGTTTTGCCGGCGGTGGTCAGATGCGGCGTGCCGCTGGCGGTGGCCGGGACCAGGGTCGCAACGTAGTAGCCGTTGCCGTCGGTGCGCACCGTGGGCCCTCCGGCCACGGTGACAATGGCATCGTCCACATACTGGCCGGTGAGGTGATCTTTGACGCGGCCCCAGACGATGCCTTCGGTGGCGGTGGCGGGATTGCGCCACGGCATCGGCGGCGTGCCGACGACGTTGGTGTACACATTGGCGGCGACGTAACTCCACCAACCACTGCCGCTGCCGCTGGCGGAGGTCGGCACGGCGTAGGAGTAGATGGAGTTTCCTTTAAGCCCCTTGCTGCGGGAATAGTTGATGGCGCTGGCGATGGTGGCATCGGTGTTCAGATAGGCGCCGATGCCGGGAAAGACGTGGCGGTTGTACTGCCAGCAGGCGGCGATGCGGTCGTTCCACGTGTAGTAGGTGCTCATGGCGTAGAGCTGCGGCACCACCGCATCCACCCAGCCATGCTGCAACATTCCCGCCCAGTCGCAGTAATACAGGTAGGGCGTGGAAGTGGTAAAATCGCAGCCTGCCGGCACCGGGCTGTAGGCCAGCGCCGCCGAGGTGTGCCGCAAGGGCTGCCGGGGGTTGGATTTGATGGACTGAATTTCCGCCTGCATGCGCGCCATCAATTCGTTTTTAAACCGGCGCCGGTACTCGTTGTAACCGGCATCCGTGGCGCTGGGCGTGCCGACGTAACCAGTGTTGCGGCGGTAGCGCGCCAGACCGGAATTTGGGTACACCGCGGTGCTTACCGCCGGGAAGGCGACGCCCGCGGTGTACACCGGACCGTCAATCTCATCGTCCCAATTGATGCCGTCGATGGGGTAGTTGGTGACCAGTTCCCGCACAATGCTGACCAGATATTCCTGGACGTCGGGGGAACCCATGTCGAGGGTGTAGTAGGTGGTGCTGTTGACCTGGTAGCCCACGACCGTGCCACCTTCACTGTTGGCGCGGGGGACGCCAAACCACTCCGGATGCGCCGTCAGCACGGCGTTGCCGGCGGGCGGCCAGACGTTCGACACGCGGTACATGCTGCCGCCGCTGCCGCCGAGCCAGGCGTGGACTTCAATGCCCTGGGCGTGCGCCTGCTGACAGAGATAGGCCAGGGGATCGAAATTGGCCTTGACCCGCGAGGACCAGGGCAGGATGGCGGACTTCCAATGCGCGCCGTGGGAGGCCGGCGTGTTGTCCATGTAGGCCAGCACCTGGACGATGACCGCGTTGTAGTGACCGCTGGCCAGGGCGTTGACCATGTTGTTCACCTCCGTGGCGCTGCCCATGCCGGCGTGGAAGACGTCCGCCCATGCGGCGCGGAATTCCGGCGTTTGCCCCCGGGCGGGCAGGGAGAAAATGGCGAGACCCCAACTCAATAAAACGAGCCAACCGGGCCGCGCCAGGCGACTTCTGAGCAAAATCATCCGGCTAAAATATGAGGTCTGGGCCTCCCGTCAATCTGCCAATTCATGTGGGGGGGCGAGGGTTACTGCGCCGCGACTGCCCGGAATTCATAAAGCCCGGAACCCACCTCATAGACGACCGCCTGGTCCTCGGTGCGCGATGGTGGCAGCGGCGGAATGCTGGTCACGGACCCGGCCGCGCTGACCGGCACATAAACCGTCGCGTGGCTGTTCACGGGAATGCTGACCCTGAGCTGGAGCGCGTCAGGCCGTTGTTCCCAGTCCACCGCCACGCGACCCCGCACCGTCCGGGTGCTGGCGCGCGCGAACGACAGGGTTTTCGGGAGGTACGGTTTGATGATGATCCGCTCGAAGCCGGGGTGCGCGGGATCGGATTGAATGCCCCCCAGCACCCGGTAAAACCACCCGTCCACGCTGCCCAGCATCACGTGATTGTGCGAACCTTTCAAATCCCAGAACTCGGACAACGTCGTCCGGCCACCTTCCAACAGATGCGCCCAACTGGGAAATCCCGTCTGCGTGGCCAGTTGGAAGGCGACGTCCGCCCGCCCGCCGTCGGTCAGGGCGTCCAGCAAATATTTGGCCCCGAGCACGCCCACGTTGAAGTGGTCGTGGTGGTTCTTGAGGTCCTGCACAATGTGGTTCAAGACGGCCGTTTGATCGGCGGCGTCCACCAGGCCGATGGCGAGGGGGAAGGCGTTGCTGAACTGTGTGCCCCGCTCGTACTGCCGCCGGGCGCGGTCAAAGTACCGACGATTGAAGGCGCGGCGGATTTCTTCGGCGAGCGCCTGATACTGTGCGGCGTCTGCCCGCCGGCCCAGCACCTGTGCCGTCCGGGCCACGATCACGGCGTCCAGGTAATAGAAGGCGGTCACGGCCGAAACCGGCTCCCCTTCCTGCCAGCCGGCGAGAGTCGTGCCCCAATCTCCGATCCAGTATTGCGGCAGAATGTGATCGGTCGCCTGCGTGCCGAGGTAATCCACGTAGCGCCGCATCGAATCAAAATGCTGTGCCAGGAAATTCGTGTCGCCGTAGTGCCGGTAATACTGCCACAACATCACGAGATAACCGCTGCTCCAGTTCGGATCGGGCTCGTCGGGGAGGTACGGTCGCGGCGAGACGATGGAGATGTCGCCGTTCACCGGATTTTGATTCAACTGTACGCCGTTCAACCATTGCCGGTAGAACAGCGGCAGGTCGAAATTGAACTGGGCCTCCTCCATGGAAACCATCGCGTCGCCGAACCAGCCCAGGCGTTCGTCGCGTTGGGGGCAATCCATCGGGTAGCCCATGAGATTGCTGCGTTGCGACCAGCGGGTGGCGCGGTGGATCCGGTTGATCAGTTCGTTGCCGCACGCGAATTCCCCCACGCTTTCGGCATCCGTATGCACCACACAGCCCAGCAGATTTTCAAGTTGCGGCACCCCCGGAAAACCGGTGACTTCCACGTAACGGAATCCGTGGAACGTAAAGCGTGGCTCGTAGGTTTCGCGTCCCTTTCCCTTCATCACGTAAACATCCGTGGCCAGTGCGCGTTCGTTGCTGGTCGTGTCAATCATGCCGTCGCGGCGCAAATCTTCCGCGTAGCGCAGCGTGACGCGTGTCCCGCGCGGTCCGGCGGCCAGCAAGCGCGCCCAACCGGAAAAATTTTGTCCCAGATCGAACACGAACACCCCCGGCTGCGGCTGCTTCACGGTCAGCGGTTTGAGGTGTTCGACCACCCGGATGGGCGGCATGAGTTGCGCCACCAACCGGCCGCCCGGCGGTTCGACCACCCGGGCCGCCGGCCAGCCGGAATCGTCGAACGCCGGTTGATCCCAGCCCGGACGCTCCTGGGTGGCGTCGTACACTTCCCCGTCAAAGACGCAACTGGACAGGATCGGGCCGGGCGCAGTTTTCCAGGAGCCATCCGTCACGATCAACTCGGACGTGCCGTCGGCATAGTCCAGGTGCAGTTGCAACCAGGCGCGTTTTGCACCGAACCATTGCATGCGATACGGTTCCCACCATTTCTTTTCCGGGTTGAACCAGCCGTTGCCAAGCTGGATGCCGAGCGCGTTCGTGCCGCTCCGCAATTGGGTCGTCACATCGTAGATGTCGTAATACACCCACCGGCGGTAATTGCTCTTGGCCGGCGTCAACACCTGGTCGCCCACCCGGCGGCCGTTGCAATGCAATTCGTAATAGCCCAGGCCGGTCACATAAACTTCCGCGCGCGCAAGCGGTTTGCGGACAACGAACGTCCGCCGCAGCAACGTGGAACGCCCGTCCACTCGCACCTGGCGCACCAGGTTCGTGTGCGTGTTGACACTCATGAAAAAGCCCTCGGGCGGCCGCGGCTCCTGCGCGGGACCACTGCCGATCCATTGCGCCCGCCAGTCGGCGGGTTGCAACAACGCCATTTCCCAGTGGGCGGGTGGACTCCAGTGCGACACCCGGCCCGCGTCGTCCCAAACCCGCACCTTCCACCAGCAGCGCTGGCGCGGCCGGAGGGAGCGACCCAGGAATTTCACGTGCGTTGACGCCGCGGAATTGACGCGCCCCGAATCCCACACGTCACCTTGATCCGCGCCCAGTCGCGCCGGACTGGACGCCACGAGAACCTGATAAGCTGACTGCCGTTGCGCGGGCAACGCTGAGGCCAATTCCCAGCTGAGCAGGGGTTGCCCAGCCTCCACCCCGACGGGGTTGACCGCGTACTCGCAACGCAGCCGGGTCGGCTGCATCGCCGCGCCGTCCGGGGCCGGGGCCGCGGCGGCGTCCGCCGGGGAGGCCAGGCCCATCAGCGCGGCGAGGTGGATCGCCGCGCGCGCGCGCCACATCCCAGGAAACCGGTGCTGCATGCCGCCAGTGGTAGCGGGTTCCTCCGCTCCTGTCACGCTGGCAATGCACCCGGCCGCTGCGGATTTTAGACTTCCTTTCACCGCCGGGATCGTTAAGGTGCCACCACCATCTATGGCAAAGCACACTTACAAATTTTGTTTCGGACCGTGGAACATCAGCGAAGGTCAGGACCCTTACGGGCCGCCGGTGCGCACGCCGCAGACCTTCGACTGGAAACTGGCCGCCCTCAAAAAGCTCGGCTACGACGCGATGATGTTTCATGACGACGACGCGGTGCCGGACGTCAGCAGCAAGTCGGACGCGCAGGTGCGCAAGGAAACGCGGGAGCTCCGGAAGAAGTTGCACGACGCGGGCGTGGCGGCCGAACTGGTCGCGCCGCGGCTCTGGTTTGATCCGCGCACGATTGACGGTGCGTATACGAGCAACGATCCCCAGTGCCGCCGGTACGCCATCGAGCGTTCCCTGCGCACCATTGATATTGCCAACCAGCTGGGCACCAAACTGATCGTCCTGTGGCTGGCGCGCGAGGGCAGCTACATTCGGGAATCCAAGAACGCCCGTCAGTGCGTGGATTATCTGGTTGAAGCGATCAACCGGATGCTGGCCTACGACAAAAAAATCCGCATCTCCATCGAACCCAAACCCAATGAGCCGATGGATCACGCCTACATTCCCACCATCGGCCACGCGCTGGCGCTGGCCCAGCTCACCAGCGATCCCGAACGCGTGGGGTGTTTGATCGAGACCGCCCACGCGATTCTCGCGGGGTTGGACCCGGCCGACGAAATTGATTTTGCCATGTCCTTCGGCAAGCTCTGGTCCATTCACCTGAACGATCAGAACGGACTGAAGTTCGACCAGGACAAACCGTTCGGCAGCGCCAACCTGCGGGTGGCGTTCAACCAGGTGCGCGCGCTGGAACGCAACGGCTACGGCACCCGGGGCGAGTACGTGGCGTTCGACGTGCATCCGTTCCGGCCCACCAAACCGGAACACTGGCTCGCCCATCTGGAGAACAGCCGGCGCACGTTCCTGAAACTGGTGCAGAAGGCGCGCACGTTTGACGAGAAACAGGCCCGGGCATTGATCCGGGATCGTAATTACGCCGATCTCGACCAATTGGTGATCGAACACCTGCTCGGGAAATAAATCGAGCTTCGTCTCAGGCCGCGAAGCGCACGCAGTTCGTGGCCTGTTTCATGTCACATGGTCGCGGCGCCGGAATCAGGCTGTCGCCTTTTGCCAATCGTCAAGCAGGCGACCGTCAGCCCCACGGCGCAGAGAGTGTAAACGATTGCGTTCGGCGTGCGGGCCGTCCATTTCGTCCAAACCCAGGGATAGTGGAAGAAGGCGAAGTTCAAGCCAAAGTAACACCACGTGTTCAACAGCAAAGCGTGGCGCGCGAACGTGCGGCCCGTGCCGGCGTTGCGGGCGTGGCGGCCCCACCAAAGCGCCGCCGCCAGGGTGACGGCCACCGGCAGGACTCCATACCACAGCCAGCCGGCAGCCCAGCCGATGACGCGCTCCTCGTAAACAAGACGGAGAATGGTTTTTCCGGCAATGGGAATGACCGTGACAGGCAGCGCCACCAGCAACGGCCACCAACGCCCCCCGGCCACCGCAACAAGCGGAAGGAACGCGATGATGAGACCGGGATCGTACAGCGCGTTGGCCCAGGCGAGGCCGGTGAATTCGCCGATGATCAACAGGGTGACATGCACGATCACCAGCACCCATTCCACCGGCGCTTTGATCGTCACCGGCGGCTCGGTATCCATGCGGATCAGCCGCCGGTTCAGCCACAATCCGCAACCCAGGCACGTCCCCAGGACCAGACCGAACGTCGTTTCCATCCAGTTCCACCAGTTCATCAGCGGATCCAGTTGCGTCCAGAGGCCCGACTGGAACATCTCCCGATGCCACGCATGGAATGATTGCAGGCATTGCCCGAGGGGAAATCCGAGGCCGCCCAACATTCCCCACAAGGCGAGGTTGCGCGCCAGCCGGTCGCGGCGCACCCAACCGATCCACCCCCACGCCGCCAGCAAGGCGAACAACAATCCGCCCCAGACTTCCGGGCGGGGCTTGAGTTCCGGACCGGCGGTGGGCTGCCAGTGCCAGGAACTGGAAAAGTAAAGGCGCGGGAGGATTTGGTTCGCGGGATCAAACGGCTGATTCAACCACCACCAGCCCAGCCCGTAGAACACTCCCAGCCCCAGCCAGAGCAGCAGAATTTCACGCCACGAATAATGGCGTCCGCCGAGCCCCAGCCCCAGGAACAATCCGGCAAAGCCGATCCAGATGGCGCCCTTGAGGCCTGCTCCGAGCATCCCCCAACGCCACGCTGCCGCGTGACCAACCAGCTCCGGAGCCTGGGTCAGGCCGAGCGTCTGCCCGTAGGTCATGGACCCGCCAATGCCCATGGCAAGCGTGCCGAACGCCACCGCCCGCGCGGCGGCCAGCCACGAGGCGCGCGGGCACATCACCAGCACCAACACCAGGCTCACCAGCACGCCGGCAATCATCGCGCCGGTTTCGTGACCATACTGGCCGCGAATGCCCCAGCCCAGTCCGCCCGCCAGCGCCGCGAGCAATACGGGCTGCCAGAAGGGCGGTGCAGACGCGTCGAGTCGGACGGAGGCAGTGGCGGGATCGGCGGCAGTCATGAGCCGGGTCAATTGCGGTGTGGACATCGGAGGTTGGCGTAATGGTCACCGCCCTTTGTAAGGCGGGACCGCGCAGGGCTCAAGCCGGAAACCGGCACCGGCGGCCCGGAGGCGGCACTTTCACGTTGCTTGGGCAAATGTTCCTGGTTTAGGTTTACCGCACTGATTCAAATCCAAACTATGAGCAAGACGCCGTTGACCAACAATTTCCCCAAACTGCATAACGCGATGTGGCCCGGCCTGGTCGGCAAGGGCAGTCCCGGGGCCGAGCCATGTCTGGATCTGGATACCATGCTGGAGCTCACCGCCAAAGCGCGCGTGGACGGCGTCAAGTTCGACGGCGTGGACCTGTTTCTGTACGATCCGCACATCAGTATTGACATCACCGATGACGGCCTCAAAAAGCTGGCGGCCAAACTCCGCAGGCGGGGTCTGGTGGCCGGCTCGGTGGTGGCGCCGGTGTGGTTTGGCGGTTCAGCGATGGGCGACGCAACCCAGCGCGCCAACTGGATCACCGCCGTGCGGAAGGCGTGCCGCATCGCCCAGCGCCTGCGGGAACTGGGCCTGCGGCCGTATGGCAGCGTGCGCATTGATTCGGCCGCGAGCGTGACGGACTGGGACAAGGACCCGAAGGGCAACACGAAGTTGATTGCCAAAACTTTCAAGGAGGCCGCCCAGGTCGCCCAGGATCATGGGGAACGGCTGGCCGCAGAGGGGGAAATTTGCTGGGGGGGGATGCACTCGTGGAAATACATGGTGCAACTGCTTGAGGCCGTGGGATTGCCCGACCTGGTGGGCTTCCAGGCGGACATGTCGCACACGCACCTTTACACCCTCGGTTACAATGCCGAGGCGCACCGGCTCGTGCCCCGCAATTACCATTATGAGCCGGGAGCGTTTCACGCCGCGATGACCCGGCTCACCAATGCGTTGCGTCCCTGGATGATTGATTTCCACGTCGCGCAAAATGACGGCAGCGTGTTCGGTTCGGGATCGCATGCGAAGACCGGACGTCATTGTCTGGCAACCGATCCGCGCGGGAAGCTCAACATCGTCCGCGATTCCGGCTATTGGTTGCGGGACGAACGCGGGAGGGTCACGAGGAAAACCAGGCACATTTGCTGGGATGGTTGCATGTTTCCGAACCGGGTCCTGCAGCAGCAACAGACGTGGAACGACATTCTCGCTGCAATGATTCAGGTGCGGGAGCAGCACGGCTGGCGCGCCTGAACCATGGGGAGGCGAAATCTGAAAGGCATTATGAAAGAACTACGCATTGGACTGATTGGCTGCGGTTTCATGGGGCGCGCGCACTCGAACGCGTATCGCAAGGTCAACCAGTTTTTTGACCTGAAATACCGGCCGGTGCTCGCCGCCGTGTGTGCGCGCAACCACGATCACGCCGCCGCCTTCGCCGCCCGGTGGGGCTATGAATCGGTGGAGACCGATTGGAAACAACTGCTCCGGCGTCCGGACATTGACGCGGTGGACATTTGCACTCCGAACCAGAGCCACGCACCCATCGCCATCGCCGCCGCCCGGGCGGGGAAGATCATTCTGTGCGAAAAACCGCTCGCCATGAACGCCGCGCAGGGACGGACCATGGTGCAGGCCGTGGAACGGGCACGGGTGCCCAACATGGTTTGGTACAATTATCGCCGCGTGCCCGCCGTCACCCTGGCCAAGCGGTTGATCGAGGAGGGGCGGCTGGGAAAGATTTTCCATTACCGGGCGAAATTCCTGCAAGACTGGACGATCAGCCCGGACCTGCCGCAGGGGGGCGCGGGTTTGTGGCGGCTGGACGTGAAAGCGGCCGGCAGCGGCGTGACCGGCGACCTGCTCGCGCATTGCATTGATACGGCGCTATGGTTGAACGGCTCGATGGATTCCGTCACCGCCATGACCGAGACGTTCATCAAGCGGCGCAAGCACACCCTGTCCGGCAAGGTGGAAAAGGTGGGCATTGACGATGCCTGCGCATTTCTGGCGCGGTTTCGCAACGGCTCGCTGGCCACCTTTGAAAGCACCCGCTACGCCCGCGGACACAAGGCGCTTTACACTTTTGAAATCAACGGCGAGAAGGCCTCCATCGCCTGGGACCTGCACGACCTGCACCGGCTCGCCTATTTCGATCACGGTGACGAAGGCCGGCTGCGCGGCTGGCGTTCCATCCATGTGACCGACCATGGCGGCGAACATCCCTACATGGACAAGTGGTGGGTGCCGGGATTGCAGATCGGCTACGAACACAGTTTCGTGCATCAGGTGGCTGATTTCCTGGCCGGCCTGGCTGACGGCAAGCCGGTCAGCCCCACGTTTCGTGACGCCCTGGCCACGCAAAATGTTTGCGACGCCGTCCTCAAGTCGGCCCGGACTCACCGTTGGGAAAAGGTCGCCAGATGAAATTCACCCGTTGCGCGCGGGCCCAACTGGCCATCGGTCTGGCGCTCTGGAGCTGGGGCGGCGCCGGCGTCTCTGCGGCGGAGCCGCCCAAACCGTTGCGGGCGCTGCTCATCACCGGCGGCTGCTGCCACGATTACGCGCAGCAAAAGGACGTGCTCAAGCAAGGCCTCGAAGCACGGGCCAACGTGGTGGTTGACCAGGTCCACACCAGCGATGCCAGCACGAAACCGCCCCTGCCCATCCTGGGCAACCCGGATTACGCCGACGGCTACGACGTGGTGATTCACGATGAGTGTGGCGCCGACATTGCCGACCCGAAACTCGTCGAGGGGGTGCTGCAACCGCATCGGGACGGTCTGCCTGGCGTCAATCTGCATTGTGCCATGCACTCGTATCGCATCGGCAATCCCAACGATCCGGTCACCCCCGGCACGCCGCATGGCCTGTGGTTTGAGTATCTGGGCCTGCAATCCAGTGGGCACGGTCCGCAGTTGCCCATCGCCATCCGCTTCACCGACAAGAGCAGTCCGCTGACGGTGGGACTGGGTGACTGGACCACGATCGGCGAGGAACTGTACAACAATCTCCATATCTTCGCGACGGCGCAGCCCCGGGCGCGCGGCGAACAGGTCGTCAGGCAGAAGGATGGCAGTTCGAAAACCAACGATACCGTGGTGGTCTGGACGAATGAATATGGTCCGAAGCGGACGCGCGTGTTCAGCACCACCCTCGGGCACAACACGGCAACGGTGGCGGATGCCCGCTATCTGGAGCTGGTGACGCGCGGCGTGCTTTGGGCCACCGGCCATCTGAACGCAGATGGTACTCCGGCCGCCGGCTACGGCCCCCAGGGCCGGTAGCCGCGCGCGCGTCACTGCCAATCCGCCGGCTTCACGCCGTGCTTGAATTTGCCGAAACCAAACGGGGTGGGCTGATATTGGCCCACATAGTCCACGTTGGCGGCGGCCGGGATGGCGTCACCCAGTCCCACCGCCCAATAACAGGCGTTCACGAGCAATCGGCGCAGCCCCGCGCTCTCCAAATCGGTGGCCGCGCCCATGGTGGTGGTGACAATTTTTGAGGTGCGGCCGTTTTCCCAGGCGTAATCGCGCACCCACACCAACGGCATCATGGGATCGTTCTTGGGGCCCGCCAGTGGCGGATCGGTGGGGCGCATGCCCTGAAGCACCTGTCCCCAGACCAGCACCGCGGCGTCCCGCGGCAAATGCGCAACGCCATAAACGTCGGTCGGCCCCCAAATCTCCGTCACGCCGCGCAGAATCGGATGCGTCTGTAACGCCGTGTTGATGATGCCGCGCGTGCTTTGTTTGCCATGGTCGCCGTGATGATTCACCCAGGTTTCGCCCAGCACCTGCCGGCCAAAGCCGCCCGGCCAGTCCTGGTTCTGCCAGTCGTATTTCGCGTACGGACTGCGCGGATTACGCGCGTAGGCGAAGGCATGGGTGGCCGTGCGCAGTCCGATGATGGGGTTGCCACGCTGCAGGTAATCCACGAAATGTTTCATATCCGCGTCGGGTAATTCGCGAAAGCGCCATTGCAATACGCACAGGTCCGCGTTATCGAGCGCGGCCATGCCGGGGATGTTCGTTTGATTGTTCGGATCAATCGTGCCGTCCGCCGGATTGATGGCGAACAAAACCGTGCAAGTAAAGCCATGACGCAACGCCAGAACTTTGGCCAGCATGGGCAATCCCTCCTCCGAACGGTACTCCTCGTCGCCGCTCAAAAAAACAATGCGTTTGCCCAGCCCCGGCCCTTCTGTGCCCGTGTACGTTACTCCCGGCTGCGCCCTGGCGATGCCGCCAATCAGTCCAAAGCATAGGGTAATGGTCAACAAGGTCGTGAAATTCATGCGCGGTCCAAAGTGTTGAGGGTCATGGCGCCGCGGGCAAGCGCAAAGGCGTCAGCGCGGATGTGAATGTTCGGCGGGCGTGCCGCCCGTCCTGATGAAGGCCAGCAGGTCCAGAATATCCTCGGCGGAACTCTGGTTGAGCAGGCCGACGGGCATCAGGGAGGAGCGCTGCGGTTGCTGCGTTCTGATTTGGGCCTTGGCAAAGGTATGGGTCAGCGCGGCGGATGCGCCCGATTGCACGGTCAGCGATTGCCCATCATCCTTGACGATCAAGCCCGAAATCTCCTCGCCATCCGCGAGTTCAAAATCAAACGCGCGATACGCGTTGCTGATGACCAGCGAGGGTTCAAGGATTTGCCGCAACACCGCCCGGGGATCGTTTTGGAACTGCGCAAACACTGCAGTCAAGTCCGGGCCGAACGCCACGCCCTCGTTGCCAATGCGATGACAGGAAGCACACGAGAGTTGCGTGAACAATTCCTGGCCGCGCCGCCAATCGCGTCCCGAGTCCAGTTTCGTCAGCGCGGGCGTCAGTTCCTCGATTTTCCACTCGGTGATCTGAGGCGTCTTTTGGGCAGCGTGACTGGCCAGATAAGCGTCCACATCGTCAACCACCGCCAGCGTGCCGTTCATGCGCCGCCAATGTCCGGGGAACGTGCAGACAAAGGGGTAATCACCCGGTGCGTCCGGAGTGGTGAAACTTAACCGCGCCTGTTGCCCGAATTCAACCAGCCTGGTGGCGTGCAGCACCAGCGGCGAATGGGGCACGTAAAGGCGTCCTTGTGCATCAGGCGTCGGCGGCAGCCGCTCGGCCGCACTGCCGATTTCCTCCAGTGCCCCGGGGGCGGTGATGACCAGGTTGTGTGGCATGGCGTCGTCATTGATCAACACCAGCTCGACGGGTTTGCCGACCGGCACGACGATGAGCGACTGATCGTAGAGCATCTGTTCCGGAATCGTGCGAATGACGAAAACGCTCACGCCCAGTGAGCGCAGAGTCCGGCCAAAAGTCACCGCCGTTTCGGTCGGCAGTAACGCCGTCAGATCGGTGGCAAGTTGGAACGCGCTCAACGCCTCCGGGGCGGTGCGTTGTTCGACGGGCACGGTTTGGAGATACGCCACGAGACTGGTTGCCAACGGCTCCAATTGGTCGCGCGACCAGAATGAGCGCGGAATTTTTTGCAACGCCGCGATGGCCGGGGCGCGCTCGGTGCCCGAGCGAATCAAGCCCGCCAGCGTGTTGAAAACTTCGACTTCCGAGCCGGGCAGGGTGACGCTGCTGCGGATGGCGGCGCGACGGACTTCGGGGGAGGCCGCCGTTTGCAAGAGCGCCGCCAGTTGCGGGTGGAACGCCGCGCGCTGATGGGGATCACGCAGCAACGCGATGCCCGACACGAGGTCGGCGAATTGTCCTGGGTGAGCCGACGTCTGCTGCCAGGTGGGGCCGTCAGCGCCTTCGACGGTGAGCAGGGCGGCATAGGCCAGTTGCCGGGTGAAAGGCACCTTTGCGGCCCGGGCCAACTGAGCCAGAGTTGCGGATTTGGCTTTAAGCGCTTCGCCATCCGATTGCAGCAACAAGGGCGCGAGATCGTGCAACACCGGTTCGGCGGTCGCGCCTTTTGTATCCAACTCGGTCAGACCGGCGAGCAACTCGGTGAGTACATCCGTTTGGCGCAGCTTTGCCAGGCCGTTGAGTGCTTCCACACGGTATTTCCGGGCCAGACCGGCGCGTTGCAATAAGGCTGCATACACAAACTCACCACGAGGCGCGGCGATCAGTTCCGGGTTGGAAAGTCGTCCCAAAACATAAGCGGCGGCCACCGGACTTTTCGGCAGGAAAAACGCCTTGTTCGTCCCCGCCGCCTCACCGTGGACGAATCCCGCGGCACCGCCGAGGAACGCGGACAACATGCCCATCCAGAGGTAACGCATTCGTTTCAAATCCGCCACTGCTCCACCGTGATCCGCGGCTGCCCGCTCACTTCAGATAGGGATCGAGCGCCTTCATGGTTTCATCGAGGCAATACTTGATGTAGTAATCCGGCTGGCTGGGGTCCGCTTCCTTATCCAAAGCGAGCAACGCCACTTCCGCCGCTTTCGCCGTCGGAAAGAAACTGCACGCCCGCACGGCTTCCAGACGCACTCGCGGGTTTTCATCCTGGGCTTGAGCCGCGAGCAAATCGAGCGGATTTTCGACGCGATCCCGCCAGTAGCAAAGCACTCGCGTGGCGGCGGCGCGCGCATGATAATCTGGCGAACGCAACAGTTGGCGGAGCAAATCCTGGTTCACGACATTGTGCCACTGATGCACCCAGAGCGCTTCGGTCAGATGGTGCGGGTAATCCTGGTCTTGCGGGTCCAACCCTGCGATCCAGAGCTGCAGCGCGGCAATCACTTGGGCGCGGTCGTGCTTGCCCAATTCGATCTTGGCGCGCAGACGCAATCCATCCTCCGGTGACTTCAGCAGGTCCAGAAGTTTGTCAACAGGCTGTCCATCCACGGGAGGCGGTTGCAACAATGGGCGACCTGTGTAAGTGATGCGGTAAATCCGTCCGTGGGTCTTGTCACGATGCGGGTCGCGAATGTGATGTTGCATGTGGCCGATCAGCGGTTTGGCCCAATCCAGGAAATAAATCGAACCATCCGGCGCCACGCCGACGCCCGAGGGACGGAAATTGGGGTCGTCGGATTTCACCAGGTCTTCGATGGTTTCGCCCTTCAGACCCGCGCCGTCCTCGGTGACTTTGACGCGGAAGATGCCCTGGAAACCGATGACGTTGCAGTTGAGAAAATTTCCTTGGAATTCGGCGGGGAAATGCCGGCTGGAAAGCAGGCCGGTGCCGGCGCACGGCCGGGAGGGACGCGCCCAAAATTCCTTGATGTCGGCGTGTTTGGCTGGGAATGCGAGGTGGCCGCTGATCGCCGGCCCGAAGTAACTGTTGTTGCCGGTGGCGTCCGTGATGATGTCGTTGCCCCAGTAGTCAAACACGCGCCCGTGCGGATTAAGGAAGGCGTAGGGCGCATAACGCTCAAACCGCCCGGTGCGGGGTTCGAAGCGGTAAATGCAGCCGTCCACGTTGCGCACGGGCCCCCAGGCCGTTTCCACCTGCGTCCGGTGAAACACGCCGTCGCTGAGATAGGTGGCCCCCCCCGGCTCCAACACCATGGAATTGGCGGTGTGATGCGAGTCCGCCGAATCCATGCCCATCAACACCCGCTCCTTCCAGTCCGCCCGATCATCCCCGTCCGTGTCACGCACGAACCACAAATCCGGCGCCTGCATGACCAGCACGCCGTCGCGGTAAAATTGAAAGCCGGTCGGGCAGTTCAGTCCGTCCAAAAAAACCTTCACCTTGTCCGCCCGGCCGTCGGCGTTGGTGTCTTCAAAGATGAGCAATTTATCGGCGACGACATCGGTCGGGCGGCGCTCCGGATAGCTCGGCCAGGCCGCCACCCAGAGCCGGCCCTTGGTGTCGAACGCCATCTGCACCGGACTCGCCAGTTCGGGAAACATTTCCTCGCTGGCGAAGAGATTGACGCGGCAACCTTTTGCCACCGTCATGTGTTTGATGGCGGCTTCGCCACTCAAAAACGGAGCGATGTCGGGTTTGTTGGATTGAAAGGTGGCGACGGGTGGCAGGTTGGAATCGTCCACGGCCAGATCCCCGCCGCGCGCCACCGCCCAGATGCGGCGATCGCGGTTGGCCGTTTTCACGTCGCGCTGCCGCATCTCTTCCTGCATGACTTCGTAATTGGTGATCTTCTCCGAATCCTTGCCGGCGCGGGGAAAGCTCAGTTGTGAGCGGCCGCCGTAAACATTGTAACCATCCACCGTGCGGTAGCGCGCGTGCCATTCCGCGTTCTTGTCGAGCACGGCGCTGCGGAGCTTTTCAAGTGATTGTGGGGGCGGCTGTTCATCAAATACCGCCTGAAAAATCGCGGTGGCCAGACGCTGGTTTCCTGCTTCAGTCAGCATGAACGTGTTGAAGGTCAGCGATTGGCCGCGTTCGGCGGCTTCCGCGTAGAGCCGTTGCGACATTTCAAACAGATTGACGAAGCGCACTTGCTGCGCCTGAGCCACCTCGGCCATCGCGGCGGTGTAAGCGCGCAGGCGTTCGTTGTTTGCCGTGGGGTCCGGCTGATCGGGGTCCGCCAGTTTTTCGCAGGCGATGGGCGAAAAGAGGATGAGCTGCGGCGCGCCTTTGCCGCTGTAATTGGTGGCGCGAGTGTGTTTGATGAACCGGGTCAGATCGTCGCGAAATTTGGCCAATCCCGAATCACCCTTGAATGATTCATTAAAGCCGTAAAAAGCCAGCACCACGTCCGCCTGGACGCGCCGCAACCATTCATCGCGGGAGCCAAAATTTTCCGAGCGATGCCAGGTGGCGACCTCATCGCCCGAGGCGGCGAGATTGCGGCAAACGAGATCGTGCTGTGGGTATTTGGCGTAGAGCAGCGTCTCCAACCAACCATCGAACTGCATCCGGTCCGCGAGCGCATTGCCGACCACCGCAAGATGAGCGCCTGGCGGCAAATCCGGTTGCGCGGCTTGGACCGACGCGAGCACGGCCAGACAGGCCAGCCCGCTGCCAGCCAACGATAAGAGCTTCTCCATAATGGCAGGGTTCAGGAACTGTCCAGTCAGCGCAAGCCAGAAGAATCAGTCCGCCGGAACATCGGAGCGCGTTTGCTGGTGGTTTGAGGTTGCCGTTGCCCGGCTCGTCTGAAGCGCCGGGATTTTGACTTTGTCCGCCGAATCCGCTAATTCCCCACCATGCGAATTGTTTCCCGAAACCCAGCGTTCAAGCTAATGCTCTGTTGGGGATTGATAATTTTGGCCGACCGGTTCTGGCCGGCGCATGCGGAAGAGCCATTGCCGCAAGTGGAGCGGTTGCAAACCAGTCCGGTGTTGCGTCAGCTCCGGCCCAATCCGATCGCCCACCCGCCCGTGACCGGGCCGGAACGAACCCTCGCCCAGATGCATGTGCCGGAGGGGTTCAAAGTCGAGCTGGTCGTCGCGGAACCGGACCTGCATCAGCCCGTGGCGTTCACCTGGGACGAGCGCGGGCGTCTCTGGGTGATTGAAGCCTGCAGCTATCCCACCAAACGTCCGCCCGGCGAGGGGTTGGATAAAGTCGTCATTTTCTCTGATGCGGATGGCGATGGCCGGTTTGAAACCCGCAAGGTTTTTGCCGAGGGCTTGAATCTCGCCAGCGCGATTGAAGTCGGTTATGGCGGGGTGTGGGTTGGCGCCGCTCCGGAACTGCTCTTTCTGCCGGATCGTGACCGGGACGATCAACCGGATGGACCGCCGGAGGTGTTGCTGGACGGCTTTGGTTTTCAAGACACCCACGAAACATTGAACAGCTTTCTCTGGGGACCGGACGGCTGGTTGTACGGCAACCAGGGGGTGTTCAACACCGCGTACATCGGCAAACCCGGCGCGCCGCACGCGCGCCGGACGGAATTGCGCGCGGGGGTGTGGCGTTACCATCCCACGCGGCACACGTTCGAAATCTTCGCGCACGGCGGCAGCAACCCCTGGGGGTTGGATTACGACGAGTTCGGGCAGTTGTTTATGACGCACTGCCGCAGCTATTGGGGCCGGGGACCGACGACGCACGTGCTGCAGGGCGGCCAGTTTTGGAATCAGGTCAACGGCAATTACGCGCCGTTCATCGTCGCCGATCCCCCCGGAGACTTTCCCGAATTTCGCAATTACCTGCTGGCTTCCGCCCGGTATGGGCATGGTGCGGGCGGGGCGGGCAAACCGGGCAGCGACGCGATTTACGGTGGCCACGCGCACGTTGGAACATTGATTTACCAGGGGGACAACTGGCCGGAAGCCTACCGCGGGCATTTGTTCACGCACAATCTCGGCGGCCACCAGATCAATCAGCAGATCAATCAGCCGCTGGGTTCCGGTTTCGATACGGTGCATGCCGGGCAGGATGTTTTCTTCTGCACTGATCCGAAGTACGTGGCGGTGGATTTGCAAACCGGCCCGGATGGCGCGGTGTATTCCATTGATTGGTATGACCCGCAGCATTGCCACAATCCCAACACGGAACAATGGGACCGCAGCAACGGCCGCGTTTATCGCATGCAATGGCAGGCCACCTACCGGCCCGTCCAGGTAAATCTGGCCGCCCGGACGGATGCCGAGCTGGCCGCCCTGTTGAACCATCCGAACGCGTGGTACGGCCGGATGGCGCGCCGCTTGTTGCACGAGCGCGCCGGGGCGGGGGCGCTGGCGGCGGACACCCGGGCGGAATTGCGGCGGCAGATCGCCGCGGGCCAATCCCTCCACGCCCGACTGAGCGCGCTGTGGGCGCTGCATCTCACCGGCGGGTTGACCGAAGCCGACCGGCGCCAATTGCTCCAGGCGCCGGAGCCGTACCTGCGCGGCTGGACCATTCAACTCGCCGCCGAGGCGACCGGATTGGACCCGGCCTTCCCTGCCGCGTGTGTGCGCCTGGCCCGGCAGGATCCCTCGCCCGTCGTGCGTCGCTTCCTCGCTTCGGCGGTGGGCCGGCTGCCGGAGGCCGCCGCGTGGGAGCTGGCGGAAGCGCTCGCCCAGCACGGCGAAGATCGGGCGGATCGCAACCTGCCGTTTCTGCTCTGGCATAACTTGGCGCCGCTCTGTGCGCGGGATTTCGCCCGCGGGTTCGACCTGGCGCGCCGCACGCCGCTGCCTCAGCTGGCGGACTGGATTTATTGGTACGCGGCGACACTAGAGGGTGACGCGTTGAATCAGGCCGTGGCCTCGCTGGAAAATCTGCACGGCACGGCATTGCGCCGCCGCCTGGCCGGCTTGTGGCTGGCGCTCGAACCGCGGGCGAATGTGCCCCGGCCCGCCGCCTGGTCGGCACGGGCCCCGGATCTGTACGCGAGCCCCGATGTGGGCATCCGCCGGGACGCGGAACGCCTGGCAGCCGCGTTTGGGGATCGCACCGCGTTTCCCGGATTGCGCCGCACCCTGGCGGATGCCAAAGCCGGGCAGGCGGCGCGGCAACACGCCTTTGCCCTGCTGAGCCGCGCCGGCGATCCGGACGCGCTGCCGGTGTTTTTGCAGTTGCTGGATGATCCGGATTTTCGCGCTTCGGCGATATCCGTGCTGGCGCGCTTCGATGCTCCGCAAATTCCCGCTGCGCTCCTCCAGCGTTTTGGCGGCTTCCCGCCCGCGGACCGCGCCGCCGCGTTGAACACCCTGACCCGTCGCGTGAATTTCGCCGTGCCGCTGCTGGAAGCGGTGGCGACGGGAACCATTGCGCGGGATCAACTGAGCGCATTTCACATCCGCCAACTGACCGATCTGAAGGATGCCGGGGTGGACCGCCGGGTGGCGGCGACCTGGGGGCGCATCCAGACGACGCCAGTGGAGAAGCGGGCCAGAATCGAGCAGTTGGAAAAGACGTTCACGGAGGCGCCGTTATGGGCGTATGACGGGCGTGCGGGGCGCGCACATTTTCAGGCCCTTTGCGGCAGTTGCCACAAGCTGGGCAACACCGGCACACCACTCGGGCCCGAATTAACCGGGGCCGGCAAACTGGGCATCCGGTATTTCCTGGAAAACATCATTGATCCGGATGCGGTGATCGGCGCGGATTTCCAGGCAACGTTGATCGTCACCACGAACGACGACCTGATCACCGGACTGGTCCGGGCGGAAACCTCCAGCGCCGTCACGTTGCAAACGATCACCGGGGTCACCGTGGTTCCGAAAGCCGGGATCGCGCAACGCACCCGGAGCGAGAAGTCGCTGATGCCGGAGGGTCTGCTCGACAGCTTGAATGACCGCGAACAGATTGAGTTGCTGAAGTACCTGATTTCCCACTGAGCCCAAGGGCCGGGTTGGGCGTTGGTGGAAGCGCAAACCGGCGCCATCGTCACCCCGGGCGGCCTTGCCATGGGCACGCTTGCCGAAACAACGTGGCTCCGCAGTCTGAACCCGGCGGCCCGGCTCGCGAATGTCGTTGCGTACGCCATCTTGGCCGGAAGGGGCGGTTGGTTTCGTCCGCACGAGCGGGCCATAAGAGCGCGCTCCCCAATCCCACTGCAGCGCTGGTTGAGAACGCGAAACAAGAGTCGGGCGACTCAAGGTGGCGGTGGCGCGGCCACTGGTTCCCATTCCCCGCCGTTCCAAAACTCGGCCCTCCCCTCGGTGGCAAGACGCGCGGGGATTCCCACTGCCCGCGAAGCCGCCACTGCCAGCGCTTCCGCTCCGCGATCATTCGCGCGCCCGTGCCGCCACATTTCCGTGATGGTTCCCGGCGGGCCGTCCGTCGTGCCGGGTTTCACCCGTTCACGCAACTGCCGGGCGATCGTCTCCGCGGCCGCGGTCAGGCTCGTTTCCTTGCGAATGCGCGGGTAGAAAAACTCCCACAATGGCCGCCGCCAATCC
Source organism: Verrucomicrobiota bacterium (assembly GCA_029573725.1). Classification (GTDB taxonomy): domain Bacteria; phylum Verrucomicrobiota; class Verrucomicrobiia; order Limisphaerales; family JADLHS01; genus JADLHS01. The sequence goes on along the minus strand of JAKQDQ010000178.1, from coordinate 57,575 downwards.
AGGTCGCCGTCGAATGCTGGATCAATTTCCGGCGACAGCACGAACGACTGATACAGCGTCGCCTCCACCTGCCAGTTCACAAGTTGCCGGTTGTAGTTGGCCAGATGGCTGTGTTCGAGCAACCCCTGGAGGGGCCGACCGGACCAGATTTGTTTTGCCGCCAGAAAATCGAAGTCCGCCTTCTCGCGCGCCGGCACGAGCCAGGAACGCGCCAGGGCCAACGTGCGCGGACCGACTGTGAATCGTGGCAGACCGAGGTGCAGCGTCGTCTGACCGATGGCGAGCAGCGCCGCGATTCCGGCCAGCCAGCGCAGGGCGATTGGCGCTGGTGACAGCGGAGGGCGCTGCGGCTCCTCACCCAGCTTCCTCGCGAGCGCTCGGGGAGCGGGTGGACAACGGCTCGGAAGCGAGGCGCGCGCCAGTTCCAACAAAACCCAGAACACCGCGCACGTCGGCAGTTTGAACAGGCCGCCATCGAACCAGAACCCGACCAACAGAACGGACGCGCTGGCCACGGCGATGGCTGCGAGGATCGTCCCCCGCTCCGCCTCAACCGGGGAGCCGCCGTTTCCGCTTTGGGGAAAAGTTGGCTGCGGATCGGAACCGCCGCGCGCCGAATGATCCGCTGGCGCCGGGGCGCGGTGTTGGAATCCGCGAGCCGCCGCTTTCAGCGCCAGCGCAAGATAGATGATCAGCCCGCCGAGCGCCGGCACGCCCGCGGAGATGCCGAGCATTAGATAATCGTTCAATTGAATGGCGGCGGTTTCCTCCAGGCGCGCGGCGTGATACTTCTCCCGGTAAGCTTCCTCGGCCTGTCCCCAACCAAATCCAACCACCGGCCGGGCCCGCAACATGCGGCCCGCGCCCTCCCAGGCGGCGACGCGGTTGCGCCAGGAAAAATCGTTGACGTTGCCAACTGAGAACACCCGGCGCACCAACCGCGACTCCGTGTCGCGAAACTGCCAGAAACCAAGGACGAAAAGGGAGAGCAGGAGGATGGAGCCGGGAAGCCAGTTTAAGCGCAACTGCGCTTTCAACCGCGACACCCAACCGACACGCGGACTTGAAGGTTGCCCGGTGAGGTTTACCGCCACCGTCGAAGCATCTCCTTCGCGCATTTCCGAGGGGCTGCGGTGAATCCAGTGCCACAGCAGGACGCCGATGCCCACCGCTGTTCCCAGCCACGCGCCCCGGCTGTAACTTTTGAGCAGACCAAACGAACATAGACCCGCTGCGGCGAACAACAACGCGCGTGACAGGAAACCACGCGCAGCATCGCCACAACCTGAAACTTGGAACCTGGAACTTGAAACCAACAATCCTGTCGCCAACGTCAGACCCACGCCCATCAACAGCCCGTAAATGTTGGGATTGTTCCAGACACCTTCCCAGCGGCGGACGCCGCGATAGTGAAATTCCATCCCCCACTCCGGCTGCCAGAGTGCGGACGCGGCAAGCAAGAAAAGCAACAGGCTCAATGTTCCCCTCACCCTGACCCTCTCCCCATCGGATGGGAAGAGGGTCAGGGTGAGGGGACGTTTCGGCCATCTCACCCACAACGCCACGCCCTTGCCCATCACGAGCCCCGTCAACAGCACCACCACCTGCAACGACTTTGCCGCGTTCGTGTAATCCACCGCATACCGCAACAGCACCCACGCCACCAACCCGACCAGCCAGAAATCAGGATTTACCATGAGCCGGCAAAAAAGCGCACCTTCTCCGCCTCGACCGGGGAGAAATTTCCCCGAGCTCAGGTCCGCGCCTTGACCCCCGGAACCACGCGGAGCGCCGATCTCCGGATCGGGCTGTTGCGGATCAGGATTGGAATCGAGCCGATCAGGTGATCGGCACTCCGGTTCATGGAGCGGGCCAGGGTGAGGTGTCGAATGTTTTACGTTTGCGCCGTCTGGGCCTCTTTCCGGCAATCGCCTCTGCAGAATCAGAAACGTGACGAGATAACTCAGCAGGCAAACAACCACCATCCACTGCGTGCCCGCGTCCCGACAGGTCGCCTGAATTTCACGAGCGACCATTTGCAGCCACTCAATCCGGCAATGAGTCAGGAATCCGCCAAAGAGCGCCGCCGAGACCAGCCCGACCAAAGCCGCGGGCACGAAAGCTGTGAAGAGTCGCCGGGCCATGGCTCTATCGTCTCCGAATCCGGACCCGATGACAATCCCGACGCATGGCGCGGCGCGGCTTTACTGCGGCGGCTCCCCGACCGGAGCGGGGCATGGACAAGGAAAGCAGGAAAACATAAACTCAAACCAATGCTTGGACTAACACATCAGTGGTCCAGAAAGTTGAGCCCGGTCGTTTGAAGCTGTCGCCTGCGGAGTGTGGCCGTCCCCGACCACAGTATTGCTCAACCGACGAACGCTCTCGATTTCTCCACGCCGTCCGACCTGCCCGCGTTGCTGCGCCCGAGGACGGGCGCACCCCGTCCTGAATGGCTGGCGCGACAATACGACTTTTCAGAAAGACTCCCACGGCCTGATCGAAAGCTGTCGCCTGCGGAATGCCCGGCCCCGGCCGGGAGAATTTGGAGTTTGCTTGAGGTCATGGTGGTGTTGCGGTTTTGTTTTTTTTGAGGAAGAAAAATACCAGGATCGGAAATCCGAGCGCGACCAGGCCGAAAACCAAACGAACCCTGCTGCTCTGGCCGCTTTCCGGCTGCCGTTGGGAGGTCGCCGCCCGGGCTGTGATCTCCGCTCTACGGACCAACTCGGGAGTAATTTCTGGCCAATTCCCATTCGTGATCGTGTTCAAGACGTTCAATGCCCCAGGATTCGAACGCACGAATCGCTGATCCATATATGTCAATGTCGCAGCAAAGCTTGGGCGAAACGATGTAGCCGGGCTTCCCGGGCTCACCGTGGCACCCGCCACCCTGACCACACTTCTAACCATGAGATTACTCCGGTTGGTCGCAACATTGAGGTTGGAATCCTGCCTGTTGGTTCGCGCGCTGATGGGAATCGCATACCTTGTAAAAACGAACTCTGTGGGCACGGCCAGCCCTCCACAATTCGTGCGCTGCAAGACCTCGTAGGTCGCATTGACGTATCCTTGATCGAACGGCTTCTGCGCCCGGAACGAAACGCGCTCCTTTTTCACGGGGTGATAAACACGAAAAATCCCATCGTTGAAATAAGTGACTCTTGTTGGAAGGTGGGGCGGCTGGTCCGCAGTGGCCCATTCGGCACTCATTTTGAAATTCTCATGCCGCAGGTTGGGATCATCCAGGATCCACACAGGAGTTAGAAGTTTATTTGTGATCTGTGCGAAATGGCAGGCTGAAGCGAAAGCCAGCCACAGGTAAGCCGTCAGTGAGCCGTCACCATTGGGCACTTCTTCCCACTCGATCAATGCGGAGAGCACGTTGGTATTTGCTTTGGCAAAGCTATTGAGCCTGTACGCAACCCCGTTCTCAAACCCGATCTCCACGGAATCGCCGGTATCTGAATCCTTCGCACGGATTAGCCAGTCGCATCCTTTCACGCTCACCTTGAATTCTTTCCGGCTGCCAAACTGCTCCTGGCCGGCCAGGAAAGTCCTGTAGGTAATTGTTCCCACCACCTCGTAAGCCTGTCCCCAGCAGTTTGCCAAACCACACACAAAAACCCAAAAGACCAGGACCGGCGCGATTCTCCAATTCAGGCTGCCCGCCGCCATGCCTGATTTCAATACGGCGCTCGACAACAATACTGCTGGAGCGAACAGAACGGTCGGAGCAAATTGACCCGTCTTCGTACAATGGGCGTATTCTGTATTCAAAGGGCCTCCGACGGTTTCAATCCTCCATTCGCTACCCTCGATTTGGATTTCCGCCACTGCCAGATCAACAGCCCATAACTGCCGATGAGCAGATAGGCCAGCGCCACCTTCATGAGGTTGTCGGCGGTTTGCGGAGAGATATGGAGAGCGTCCGTGAGGTTGCCAAGACAACTGCATGGTTGTTCCAATGCAGCCACCACGGGCCGAGGCGATAGACCACAAAGTTGGTGCTCAACCAGGCCACCAACCCGAGCGCCAGAGATTGCCGTTTGCCGAAAAAGCAAATCAATGCAATCGCGATCTCGACCATCCCCACCATCAGGATCAAGTGCCCAAACTTGATGCCGATGATGGGGTTCACCAAGGACAAGAATTTGGAGTTGCCGGATGCACTCCAAACTTTAGCCGCACCAGTCAATAGCAGCATTGCACCGGCAGAATTGCTGAACTTGGACCCAGCTGAAGCGATGGGACACGACCTGCCCTCAGGCCGGGGCGCTGGAAAGATCTCAGACATGATCAGACTTGCTCATCCGGTTTATCCACCAAAACTCTCACGGCTTGAGTTGGACTCAACCATGACCGCCACTCTGCCTTCCCCCACGGAGGCTTCAGACCCACGATCACAGGGTCTTGGCTCTAGCCCATTAAGTTGGGGTTGCGTCACGTCAGAAATTCCAAGGCTTTGATGGCACGCTATCGCTGGAGCCGCTTGCGATTCTAGCGAGTGGCAAGCGCCAACAATTCAAGAACCTGGGCAGCCTGCAACTTTGATCTTCACGGTTCCTGAGGTTGTTGTGCCGCTCCCCCGAGTCTTGCAACCAATCAAGCCACAAGTTCCTGAGGTTTCTGTCCAAGTTAGAAGTTCGGAATGACTCCCATCTTGACACCCACCGCTACCGCAGTCACACGTTCCATTTTTCCCCGTACTAAATGTCTTAATGGTACATGCCGATCCCTTCGGCTTAAAATCATCGTAGCTACAACCACACGCGCCATAAGTGTTGTCATTGCTAGGTTTATAATCCTCACATTTTGCGTAAACATTTAGTGCAACCACGATCAGGCCGAGAGTTACAATCATCACGATACTTTCATTTTGTATGGTTTTTAGCTTCATGGTTTTCCTTCGTTATACGCTGGGCGGTTCTTTTTGCTGTGGCTGCGCAACAATGCCAAGCACACAATTGGCAATGCTCCCAGCGCACAAAACATCGCCAAAATCGTTACTCTCTTACGCGAGCGGCTTTGAGTGGGGGTTTCGCCACGTTGAGAGTCCACATACTGCAATTGTTCGCGATAGACTTTGGATTGCTGCACCACTGCCTTGGAAGGCCATTCGCGATTTGTCACTTCATAAGTCCAGAGTCCCAACTCGGGGAAGCGGCTGTCCGTAACAAGTGTCCTCCCCTCCATGGTCGGAATAAACGTTTCCAGCACTGGAGCAATGCTTACCGAGTCAACAGTGATGATATATTCCGCGAGGACCCACAACTGACCGCTTTCGTTTACGGAGTTGATTTTCAAGCAGGATCTGGAGGGCAGGATAATCGAGCCCACGTTCGTCTTTTCAACTACTGAATAGATGGCATTGGTAAAGCCGTTGGCAAATGGAGTCGCCCTCCTCCCCAAATCAACTGCCCTCCCAGGGTGCCTGAGCACGCCATCATCTAAGAAACAGACCTCTTCCGGGAGGAATGGCAACGACGGTGATAATCGCCAGTGCGCAACCTGCCTGAACGGATGCTTCCAAAAGCTGTAAGGTCCGCCTGGGCCGAGGCCGAAACACACCACCGGCTCAATCAAGTCGCCAGTATCTCGCTTGCCGAAATAGCAAGAAGAGGCCAGCATCAGCCAGATCGGGCCAATTTCATGGGAAGTCAAATCATGAAGAATTTCGGTCTGTGACACCAGGGCCAGCCCAACATTGGTTACTTTTTGCGAGTCGTGGTTAACGGATTTATTCGCTCTTTCGATCTGAGACCGCTGTGAAACTAAATGGTAGAGTTGGTCCCCATCCCAACTGACCTCTTGGAAATCAAAAACGTCAACCACAGCGTTCGTATCACGAATGCGCCACCGACAGCCATCAACCAACACGGAAAAGTTGTAGTTTTTGGGGCGGTCATCCTCAAAGTGCCGGAACCTAACATGGCCTGTCACTTCATAAGGCTCAGAAGCGCCAGCAATTTGCCCCTGGGAGAAAAAGACCAGTGACCAACACAGCACCTTCAAACTTACACAAGCCAGGAACGTCCTTGTTCTGAACTTCTCCAGCGATGACCCGACTTCAGTCGCTGGGCTTCCCTGCCAGTCTGATCGCACAGCTCGCAAAAACTCTCTCAATCCGTTCACGTTGTGCGAGGAGTTGCTAGGGCGGCATTCGCGCACACGGGGAAATGCGCCATCCAGCTTTGGTGGAATCACAAGCACAGGACTGTCTCCTAAGTGGTTCATGACCTTCGCATCTTGGCTGCCGCGCCTGTACGTGGGAAAGTAACTGGGTATTTGTCTCCCGCCATCGCCAGGAACGCAAGCTGGATTTCGGTGAATGGGCGTATGCCATTTTGTGTCCCTTCTGCTGATACTTCGTGAGTCGTGAACATGGCGCCGCCAAAAAAAAAAAAGGCAAGACCTTTTTTCAGTTTTTTGGGATGCTGTTTACAGCTGTCGCCTGCGGAATGCCGGGCCCCGGCCGGGAGAATTTGGAGTTTGCTTGAGGTCATGGTGGTGTGACGGTTTGGTGCTCGCGGGTAAGGAACCGAAACACAAGAATCGGAAATCCGAACGCGCCCAGGCCGAAAACCAAGCGCCCCCGGCTCGGGCCGCTTTCCGGCTGCCGTTGGGAGGTCCTCGCCCGGGCTGTGATCTTCGCCCTGCGGACTGATGATCGCAATAACCACCAGCAGTTCAATCAACGTGAAACCCTGCTTCCTATTGGCGTCAATTTCAGCTTGTGCTTTGAGACGGATTCCACGAATTGACATAAATTACAGATTCCTTCGCGAAAAGCAGCGGAATCCGCGTACTACAAACAGGTGATGGCGTGGCGAGCATGTTTCGCATTCAGACCACCCTCTGGCCAGCGTTCCGCTGAAAAATAGCTTTTGCCCGTGCCACCGCTGGGGTAGCTTGTGCCGGAAATTGTCATGAAGTTCGGCATCAACACCTTCCTGTTCACCTCGCCGTTCACCACGGCGAGCACGCGCTGGTTCAAACAGTTCAAGCACTGGGGGTTTGATTCGGTGGAAATCCCCATCGAGGACCCCGCGCACATTGATCCGGTGCGCGTCAAGCGTGAACTGGACCGGCACGGGTTGATTTGTGGTTCGGTGTGCGTGGCGATGAGTCCGGACCGGGATTTGCGCGGCAACGCCAGACAACAAAAGACCGGCCTGACCTACCTGAAGCGGTTGCTGGATCAGATGGTGGTGCTGGATTGCCCCTCGCTGATCGGCCCGGTCTATTCGGCGGTGGGCCGCGCCGAGGCGGTGCCGCCGGGGGAATATCGCAAGCAATGGGCGACGGTGGTGCGGCATTTGAAGGGACTATGCGCTTACGCGGAAAAACGCGGGCGACAAATTTGCTTCGAGCCGTTGAACCGATTTGAAACCGACTTCATCAACACCTGCGATCAAGGCTTGAAACTGATTCAAGCCGTCGGCAGTCCGGCGCTCAAGCTGCATCTCGATACCTTTCACATGAACATCGAAGAGAAGTTTCAGGCGGACGCCATTCGCAAAGCCGGCCGGCATCTGGGACACTTCCACGCCTGCGGCAGCGATCGCGGCACCCCGGGCAACGATCATTTGGACTGGCCCGCCATCGCCAAGGCGCTCAAGGACATTCGCTATCAAGGCAACGTCACCATTGAATCCTTCACCACGGACGTGAAGGTGATTGCCCGCGCCGCCGCCATCTGGCGGCGGATTGAACCGACCCGGAATGAAATCGCCGTCAAGGGCCTCGCGTTTTTGCAGCGAACCCTCAAATAGACCGTCAGCAATCTCATCATGAAACTACATTGGATTTTCACGCTGGCCCTGGGCGTCGTGGCGACGGGGGCCGCCTTGGCGGCGGATGATTTTACGCCCCTCTTCAACGGCAAAAATCTGGACGGCTGGGAGGGCGATCCGAAACTGTGGTCGGCGCGCGAGGGCGTCATCGTGGGCCGAACGACGGTGGATTATCCGCTCAAGGCGAACACCTTCCTGATTTGGACCAATGGCGAAGTTGCGGATTTCGAGTTGCGCTGTTCGTTTCGGATTACTCCGAATAACAACGAAGGTTTTGCCAATTCGGGCATCCAGTATCGCAGCAAGGTCCTCAAGCGCCCGGGCTGGGCCGTGGGCGGGTACCAGGCGGACATGGAAGCGGGGCCGAATTACACCGGCATTCTTTATGATGAACAGGGCGGCGCGGGAAATCGAGGCATCATGGCGTTGCGCGGGGAAAAGGTGATTTGGGATGCTGACGGTAAAAAACAAGTCACCGGCTCGCTGGGTGACTCGGCGGAAATTCAAGCCGCCATCAAGTCCGGTGCCTGGAACGACTACACAATCATTGCCCGGGGCAATCATTTGCAGCATTTCATCAACGGCCGCCAGACGGTGGACGTGATTGATGCGTGTGCGGACAAAGCGCTGCGTTCCGGCGTGGTGGCCCTGCAGCTGCACGCGGGCAGCCCCATGACGGTTGAGTTCAAGGACCTGCGCCTCAAGTCATTGACCAACCGCACGGCCGGCGATCTCGCCGCCCTGCAGGGCGCGTGGCTTGTCACCCACGTCCAGGCGGACAACACCGGCACGCTCCAGGAGGATTTCGATCGTATGTCCATCACGATCAACGGGAAGCAATACCGCACGGAGAAACATGGCGAAGGGGACGCGGGCACGATTGCCCTGGACGCCAGCCAGACGCCCGGACGGCTGGATATTTTTCCCGACACCGGACCTGGGGCCGGGCGGCTGATTCCGGCGATCTACGAATTTAACGACGACGTTTTGCGCATTCGTTTTTCAACGCAGGACGGCGCAGGACGGCCGACTCATTTTGACGGGGCACCCGATTTTGGGGAGGCCATCATCACCTGTCGGCGCAAATAAACCGGCGCTGTTGACACGAGGAGCACATGAAAAAACTGATCGTGGGTTTGGGCGTGCTGGGCTGGCTGGCCGCACTGGCTTTACAGGCGGCCGACAAGAAAATCGTGTTCATTGCCGGTACTCCGAGCCACGGCCCGGGGGAACATGAGCACCGGGCGGGCTGCCTGCTGTTCCAAACCTGCCTGCAAAACACCCCGGGCCTCACAACCGTGGTTTATTCCAACGGCTGGCCGGCCGATCCGCAGGCATTTGCAAACGCCGCCACCATTGTGGTCTATGCCGACGGCGGCGGCGGCCATCCGCTGCTCCAGGGGGATCATCTGAAAACCATCGGGGCGTTGATGGATCAGGGGGTGGGATTGGTTTGTCTGCACTATGCCACCGAACCAACCATGGAGAAGGGCGAGCGGGAATTTTTGAAATGGATCGGCGGCGCGTTTGAGATCAACTGGTCGGTCAATCCCCACTGGGACGCCCACTTCCAATCCCTGCCGGAGCATCCGGTTGCGCGGGGAGTGAAACCGTTTCACATCCTGGACGAATGGTACTTCAACATGCGCTTTCGGGACGGCATGACCGGCGTTACGCCCCTGTTGAGCGCCGTGCCGGACGGCAGCACGACCAATCGCCACGACGGTCCGCACGAGGGCAATCCGGCCATGCGCGCGATGGTGGCGCGCGGTGATTTGCAACACGTGGCCTGGGCCGCGGAGCGGGCGGGCGGCGGACGGGGGTTTGGTTTCACCGGCGGACATTTTCACAAGAACTGGGCCAATGACCACATGCGTAAACTGGTGTTAAATGCGATTCTCTGGACAGCGCACGTGGAAGTTCCGGCAGGCGGAGTGGACAGTCATCCCACCCCGGCTCAACTGGCCGCCAATCAGGACGAGAAGGGACCGCGACGGCCGCCGGCGCCGCCGCGCGCACCGGGGGCGCCCGCGCCGGTTCGCCGGTAACGGCTGGCTGGAAAACCGCCGGGTTGGAGAGCTCCGGCTGGCGATGGTTGCGCGTGGAAATCCACCTTTACAAACGCGCCGGGGTCATGTCAGGCTACGCAGCGTTATGTGGAAGAAATCCTTGCTCCTTCTGGCCGCGCTCGCTCTGGTGGCGGGTTGCGCCGCGGTCAGCACCAATATTTCCGCGCAACGTCAACCGCGTAATCCCACCGATCTCTATCTCGTCGAGGTCAAGTTTTCTTCCGAACAGCAATCCCTGCGCTGGGACAGCATCCAAGCCGCAGTGATTGTCGGGAAGGAAACCTATCCAATGAAGCGGACGCATCTGATGAGTGATCGTTGGGAGGCGTTGATCCCCGTGCCGGCCGGGGTGAGTTCCGTGCGCTACCACTACAAGTTCGATTATCTGTACAACGATTTTGGCGGCCCCAAAAAAGGCAGCGCCTCCTCCAAGACCTATACCTTGCAGATTGTGGAGCAGGCCAATCCTTGACGGAGCACGTGGATTCAGTCAGGGCGTCCGTACGGACGCCTTTTTTGTCGGGATGGCCTGCCGCTGTCCCCATGGCGACGGCAATCATGTTCAAGATTGCCGTGGCTGGCCGGGTTTCGTTGAATAGCCGGTGATGACTGGAAGCCTTTCACTGCGGAACGCCCCTTGCCGGATGGGGCGCATCGGCGTGCTGCTTGGCCTGCTGATGGCTGGCGGCATGCGCAACTCGTGGTGTGCCGGGACGCCGGTGACGCCGCCGGCAACGGGACCGCGGTGGGTTGACGCGCGCGAATTGACCCTTGAAGGCCGGGGCTGGTCGGACACCAAGGACTTTTACGACCGGCTGCCGGCGAAAGCGGAAGGGCGGGTGCGCGCTTCGGTCTGGGGTCTGAGCCACGATTCCGCCGGATTGCGCGTGCGCTTTGTGACCGATGCCACGGCGTTGTCGGCCCGCTGGACCGTGCGGAAGGAGTCGCTCGCGATGTCGCACATGGCGGCCACCGGCGTCAGTGGGCTGGATTTGTATGTCAAGGAAAACGGCCGGTGGCATTGGATCGGGACCGGGCGTCCGGAACACTTCCCGACGAATGAGAAGTCGCTCGTGAGCGGACTGGCGGCAAAGGAACGGGAATTTGCGCTGTACCTGCCGCTGTACAACGGCGTCAAAGAATTGCAGCTTGGCGTTCCACCGGAAGCGAAATTGCGCGCCGCGCCCCCGGCGACCGCCAAACCCGTCGTGTTTTACGGGACCTCCATCACACAGGGGGGATGTGCGTCACGTTCAGGCATGGCCTATCCCGCGCTGCTCGGCCGGAGCCTGGACTGGCCGACGATCAATCTGGGGTTTTCCGGCAATGCCCACAGTGAGCCCGAAATGGCCGCTTTGCTGGCCGAGCTGGCCCCGGCCGTTTACGTCCTGGATCCGCTGCCCAATATGACGGCGGAAATGGTCACCGAACGTTTGGAGCCGTTGGTGAAGACTCTGCGGCAGGCGCATCCGGACACGCCCATTCTGTTGGTGGAAAGCATTGATTACCCTGCCGGAGAACTGGTGACGGCCACGCGTGAGAACATCGCCGCCAAGAACGCCGCGTTGCAACAGGTTTATCAGCGTCTGCAGGAAGCGGGGATCAAACACCTGACCTATGTTTCCGGCGGTCAATTGATCGGTCTGGATGGCTTGGGCACGGTGGACGGCGTACACCCCACGGATCTGGGTTTTGCGCGGATGGCGGAAGGGCTGCAGCCCGACCTGCAGCGCGCCCTGAAGTCTGCGCGTTGAGTTGGGTTTCCACCGGCGGCCGTCAAGCCGGGGAACAAATCAGCGGCGGCGGATTACGAAATCACGGAAGCGCGCCCAATGCGCGGTGGTTTCGGTGCCTTGATAAACCTGCAGGCTGATTTTGGGCGCGCCGTGAACCGGCAGCGTGCATTGCCCGGCGGTGCGCCAGGCGGGCTCGTCGCCGAGCTGATAGTCGCCGCGGAGGGAGTGGTCCCGGACGGTCAGGCGCAGGGACACGCGATTCGTGGCAACCGGCAGCAACGCCACCGTTCGCGTTCGATCCTGTTCTTCACGGCCCATCACGATGCACAACTTCTCGTCCACCAACTCCAATCCCAATTTGACCATGTGGCGGTCATCATAATACCAGGCCAGATTGGCCTGCTCGTACTGATGGGAAGGATGGTTTTCCACCATCACGGAAATTTCCAGCGTGGCATTTGTGGGGGCGGCCACCGGGCGGGTAAGCACATTGCGCGCGTCATTGGGCGGGCCCCACAAATTGCCGGGGCGCGGACGGATTTCCAGGCCGTTGGTGCCGACCCGCCAATTCGTCGCGTCCTCCCGAATCCACACCCAGTCCTTTCCCAGCTGATGTTTGAACTCGTCGCGAAATAATTCTTCCGCGCCGGCGGCGATACGAACCCCGCAAAGCAAGAACACGATCACATGGAGATGGGCCACGATTTTCATCATCCCCAGCTTCAATCCACAACCGGAAGCCTGGCAAGCGCAAAGCCGTGGAAACTGCCGTCCATGCACCCGGCGGGCCGATGCCGCAGCGCGGAATGTCTATCCCACCCGGGTGGGCGTGGGAAATTATTTCTGTGAGGCGGCGGGCGCATTGGTGGTGGCGGCCGGGGGCGTTTCCGGGTGATCGGCGGGCGGCGGTTCGGGCGGCAGGTTCAGGGCGGCGCGAAGCGCGGCGCGCATTTCATAGGGCCAGAGCGCCTTTTCGGGGTCCAAGACCGCTTGCAGGGCTTCCTTCTCCATTTCCTGGTCCGAAGGCAGTCCGATGGCGTCAATGCGCCCCTGACTGCCGCCGATTTTTTTCATGTACGTGGCGCGGAGGATGCGCGCCAGGTGGCGCAAGCCTTCGTAGCGTTGTTTGTTGCCCAAAATCAATTCCCGGTAGCTCGTGATGGTCTGACCCAGGATGGCGGCCCGGACCCGGTCGCGGGAAGTCTCGCTGACGTCTTCGGTGATGCGGTTCAAGGCGAACTCCTCCAGGGTGATTTTGCCGGGCAGGGAATCGGGCTGGCCGGTGATGAGCGGTTTATCCGGGTATTTCTGGCCAAGGTAGCGATACCATTTGAGCGCTTCCGGAATGCGGTCGTTTTCGTAAAGGAAATAGGCGGCGTTGATGAGCAGGTTGCGGTGCGCGGTCTCGATGTTGCTGCGCATGTTCGGTTCGTCAATCATGGCCTGCTCGTAGGCGTCGCTGACCTTCTGGACGATGTCGAGGTTCGGCAGGGTGTCGAACGTCTTGGTGAATGGATCGGCCAGCAGACGGCCGCGTTGGAAACTCAACTGCATGGATTGATAGATGACGCGGCGCAGTTGAATCAAATCCTCCTTCTTGACCTTGGTGGGGTGCTGCCGGGCCTTCTCGAGTCCCAGCGCGGCCCAATAAATTGCGTGCGCTTCCGGCAACCGCCATTCCAGGGGTCCGTAGGTTTCGTTCACCCGGACCATGAACGCCGGGTCCATCTTGAACCGGTTGGTCAGGATCTCGAGGCGTTGAAATTCCTCCGGGGTTTGGGGGTGCAGCAAAAGATCGAGCTGCGGTTCGCCTTTGCCGAACACCTCGGACATTTCCTTGAGCCACTCGTTTTTGTAATAAACGTTCGCATCGTCCAGGTTGGCCCCCAGTTTGTGCTGAAAGTGCCAGGCCAGTTCGCGGTAGAGCTGGACGTCGTTGGGATTATACTTCAGCCCTTCGTCCCGGAGCAGTTCGATGCCCCGCTGCACCCAGCGCCAGCGATCCGGATAATCCTTGAATTTGACCGAAATGTTGTAGGACATGTTCCAGGCTTGGAACACCCAGACGGCGCTGAAGTGCGGTTCGAGCTTGGTGATCCAGTCGGAGAGCTGCGCCATCTCGAAAAATTTGTCCTCATCCTGCAATTCCGTGGCGCGAATCCACAGGAAGTTGGCGATCAGGCCCCGAAACCCGCCCAGCGCCACCGTGGTGAAGGCCAGCAAGGGCGGCGCGTTTTGCAGCGGGGTCACGCGGGTCAACCCGAGCGTTTCCCGATCGTGATTCAACCGGCGCTGCATGAAGGTCGTCCCGAGCAACATGAGGAGCGCCAGCAGCAGGAGCAGAATTTTTTTGGGGCGGGCAGTCATGAGCGGGACGGCGTCAGGATTGCGGCTGGGCGGCGGCCAATTCGCGCCGGGTAAAGGCCCAGATGCCGCAGGCGGCCAGGATTCCACCCAGCACGAAAATGATCTGCAACACGGCCCGGCAGAGTTCCAGCCAGGTGATGCTCCGTCCGGCGCTCAACTGGTCAATGGGCGAAAAATCCCTGGCAAGATTGATGACCGTCAGGATGCCTTGAAAGATGGGGATGACCACCGGATCCAACGGCGAACCGCGCTCGCCGGTTTCCTGGTTGTAGGTCATGAAAGTGCCTTCGGCAACAGCGTTCTTCAAAATACCCGAGGAAAAGACCACCACCAACGCGGCGCAGGCGGCAAAGGCGGCGACCGGAAAGGAGAGAAAGCTGGCCATCGTCAGCCCCAGCGCCGCCAGCAACGCCAGCCAGCAAAAAATGATGCCCAGTCCGCGCGCGAAATTCAGGGCGAAATTCCCGTCGCGATACAGGACCTCGATGCCCTCCGTGGTGGTGAACAGCAACGCGATGTTGTTGGGATTGATCACCGTCACGGTCAGGATGCCGTGTGAATCGAAGAGGTCCGACGGAATTTCGAATTCGTGGAAGGTGTCCGGCGCCAGGCTCATGGGTTCTGCGGTTTGCCACAGCGGAGTTTCCTGGGGCACGCCCACCTGCCAGAGTACCGGGAAGGTTTGCGACACATTTTGTTCGGACGTGTTGAATTTGATCCGCAGATACAACGGTTGCCCGTGCAAAAAGTTTCTGGCGTAGCCAAGGTCAATTTTCCAGCTCTGTTGGTACCCGGGCGGGACATTCTGGATGTAGGCCAGCAGGTTCTGGCGGATTTGCTCGCGTAATTGCGCCACCTCCGGCCTGGTCAGGTGCGGATTTTTCTCCCGGGCCGCCTGCAATTGGGCGTCTGTTTCCTGGGTGATTTCCGCGGCCAGCGAGGGGGGGCGGGCCGAGGCGCGGGCCACCAGCACTTCGTTGCGGAGTTTTTGCTGTTCCGCCGCCGGCAGACGTGCGGCGCGCCATTGCAGGGTGGCAAACACCCCCAGCCCGGAGAGGAGCACCAGGGCGGCGTTCAAGGACATCAAGCCCATCCATTTGCCAATCCAGATTTGCCAGCGGGCAATGGGTTTCACCACCACCATTTGCATCGGCCCTTCCTCAATGTCGCGCGCCAGCGTGCCGCAGGCCAGCCAGAGGGTCGAGAGCCCCAGCAATCCGGTGATGCTGCTCAGCGTATAAGTGAGGAGGATCTGGGTGAAGCCGCGGGCCGTACCGTCGTCCTTGATCAGCAGCGGGAGCCCCACCACCGCCGCCAGCAACAGGAGCGCCAAAACGAGGAACAGCCGGAATCGGAAGGCCGCCTTCCACGTCAACACTGCGATGGTCAAAATCGGTTTCACGCCGGTGCTCAGGGTTGGCCGGGATCGTTTTCCTTTGGCCCCAGCAGGGAGGAAAGTTTTGCGTCCGCCTGCGCCAGATCAGCCGCCGCCGCGGCGGCCGCCGTGGTGGCGGGTTGTTCTGCACGGGGCGGCTCCGCCCGCGTCAATGATTCCAGCTTCTGTTCATCCACAACCGCCGGGGCGGAGGGCGGGGGGGCGGCCGCGGTCGCGGGAGCGGCGGGCAGGGTGAGTTTCTCCAGCAGCTTGTCCGGAGTCGGGGTGGTTTCGACCCCGGCCCGCAGATATTCCGCCACCTGCGCGCCGGACTGGGCGCCGCTGGTCGGTTGGGCCGCCCGTTTTGCCTGCTCCACGACTTCAAGAAAATAGCTTTCGAGATTTTGCGTGGGATTGTCCACCCGCACTTCGCCCCCGCCGGCGTCTTTGCGGATCAACTCGAGCACACGTTCCAGGGTGGGGCGCGGCAGCACCGGGGTGGTGATGCGCAGGGTGTCGGGTTTGGCCAGCAGTTCCCGCAGCGTGCCGAGCGCCTGAATTTTGCCGCCGTAGTAAATCACCACGCGATCGCAAACATCCTCGACGTCGGACAACAGGTGGCTGCTGAGGATGACCGTTTTGCCGCGTTTGGCGAGGGCGATGATCAAATCCTTGATCTCGCGACAGCCAATGGGGTCCAGGCCGGCCGTGGGCTCGTCCAGAATCACGAGGTCGGGGTCATTGATCAGCGCCTGCGCCAGACCAATGCGCCGCTGCATGCCCTTGGAAAATTCACCCACCGTGCGCGTGCGGGTCTGGTCCAGGCCGACCATGGCGAGCAGCTGCTCCGCGCGCTGGTCGCGGTCATTGCGCTCCAGATGAAACAGGTTGCCGAAAAAATTCAGGGTTTCACGGGAATCAAGATAGCGGTAGAGGTAGGATTCCTCGGGCAGATAACCGATGCGCGCCTTGGTCTGGACATGCCGCGGCGATTCACCGAAAACGGCGATCTGCCCCCTGGTGGGATACAGCAGCCCAAGCAGCATCTTGACCGTGGTGGATTTTCCCGAGCCGTTCGGCCCGAGCAATCCAAACACCTCCCCGCGCCTTACGTCGAAGTCCACGTTATCCACGGCGCGCGCCCGGGGCCGGCCCCAAAAATCCTTGAAGACCTTGGTCAGACCGCGAACCGACACCACCACCTCCGGTGAGGCGGGTACGGGCGCGGGGGCAGAGGAGGGGGAGGAGGCAGGCGCAGCCATGGCATCATTCCGGTTTCAGTCGTTGCGGACCAGTCATACGGTTCATCATTTTAAATTTCCTCCGCGGCTTCGAATCCGGCCGCAATCTTTAATCCGGCCTGCCCGCGGCCTTGATTGCGGCGCCGGTTCGTTAACCGCTCCAAGCCGGCGGTCCGGCGCTGGCCGAAGCCGCGTGCCGCCACGGTTTTCGACACTCGTCAAGTTGTTTGCGTCGTAAATGATTTTGTTTCTGGCGGCATCGGGCCGGGGCGAATCAACCGGGTTCGCACCGCGGTGCGGCGGTCCAATCAAGCCGCCGCGGGCGTAAGTTGCTCCGGCGTCGCCGCGGGCGCATCCGGCCGGCCGCGGCCGGCCGGTCCGGGGGCCGGGTGATAATGTTCCAGTTCTTCGCCTTTGCGGACCAGTCGTGCGCTGTTAAAAATCACGATCAACGAGCCAACGTTATGCAGGATGGCGGCCACGATGGGCGTCAGCCAGCCAAAGGCGGCGGCGCTCAAGCCGCTGATGATGAACAGCACGCCAAAGAGAAAGTTCTGGTTGATGACGGCGCGGGTGCTCTGGGACAACTTGACCAGGAACGGCAGGCGGCGCAGGTCGTTGTTCATCAGCGCAATGGTGGCACTGTGGATCGCCACTTCGCTGCCCGCGGCGCCCATCGCGATGCCCATGTCGCCGGCCGCCAGCGCGGGCGCGTCATTCACGCCATCGCCGACCACCGCCACCTTGTAGCCTTTCGATTTGACGCTGCGGACGAAATCCACCTTGTTCTGCGGGAGACAGTCGCCCTGCGCTTCCTCGCAGCCGATTTCCGCCGCCACCCGCGCCGCCACGGGCTGACGATCACCGGAAACCATGGCGATGCGGCGCACCCCGAATTCGCGTAAATCACTCAACACCTCGCGGGCCTCGGCCCGGGTTTGATCCTGCAGGCCGATCCAGCCAATGCACCTGCCCTCCCGGGCGACGAAAATCAGGCTCCAACCTTCCGTGATGTTCAGGTCCACCGATTTTTCAAACTCCCCGTTGATGCCGTTATCCGTGAGCCATTGAGCGCGTCCGACCAGCACCCGGGCACCACCGATGTCGGCTTTGACGCCGCGGCCGGCGGTTTCTGCGAAATTTTGCGGTTCCACGAGCGGCACGCCGGCCTCGGTGGCGAGCTTCGCCAGTGCCTTGGCCGTCGGGTGGTTGCTGTACTTTTCCGCGCTCGTCGCGATGCGCAGCAGTTCCGCCGGTTTCACGTCGGCCAACGGATTGAGCCGGCTGACGGCCAGTTCGCCCGTCGTGAGCGTGCCGGTCTTGTCGAAAACGAAGGCGTTGATTTTGGCGGCGGCCTCGATGTCGGCGACGTTCTTGATCAGGATGCCCAGTCGTGCGGCGGCGGAGAGCGCCGCGACCATGGCCGTGGGGGTGGCCAGAATGAACGCGCAGGGGCAGGAAACCACCAGCACGGCGATCACGCGGTCCAGATCCCGGGTGAATGCCCAGACCAGCGCGCCAATGACCAATACCAGCGGCGTGTAAAACGCCATGTATTGATCCACGATTTTCATGATGGGCAGCTTGGTCTTTTCGGCCGCCAGAATCAGCTCGCGCACCCGCCCCAGCGTGGTGTCCTGCCCGGCGCGGTTTACTTTGATTTCCAGCACCCCGGTGAGATTCATGGTGCCGGCAAAGACTTCGTCGCCGGCTTTTTTGTCCACGGGCAGCGATTCGCCGGTGATCGTGGCCTGGTTGAACGAACCCTGTCCGCTGAGAATGACGCCGTCGGCCGCCACGTTGTCTCCGGGCCGGACACGAATGACGTCGCCCACGGCCAGTTCGCTGGCCGCCACTTCCTCCTCGGACTGGTCCGCCCGGAGGCGGCGCGCCTTGGTGGGCGTGAGCTTGATGAGCGATTCAATGGAGGCGCGCGCGCCTTCCGCGGTGTGGGTTTCAATCACCTCGCCCAGCAGCATGAAGAAGGCAACGACACCCGCAGTTTTGTAGTCTCCGGAGGCAAATGCGGCCAGGACCGCAATGGCGACCAGCTCGTTGATGCTCAACCGGCCTTTGCGCAAATCCTGGATGGCGGTCACCATGATCGGGTAACCGAGAATGATCGCGCCCACCATGGCGCTGGCCCCGGCGACGACATGCGCCCCGGTGAACACCCAGTCCACAATGAATGCGTTGATGACAAAGACCAAGCCAAACAGCATCCACGTCAGCCCGACGTTGCTGTGTTCGTGGTCGTGACCGCACCCGCAGCCGTCCCCGGAGTGATGGTGCGGACCGGTTTCTTCGCGACTGAGCAGGGAGGTGACTTGCATACGCCAGATAAGTTAGCGGAGTTTCCGGTTCAAGGCTGGGGGGATTCGGGCTTGGATTTGACGGGGGCGCGGTTCAGGTTCAAGCGCAGTTCCAGCGGCCGGCCGTCGGGATGGGAGGGCAGATACATCTTGTAATCCACTCCGGCGAGGGCGCGGCCGAGGGTTTCGGCCAGGCGTTGCTGTCGAAACAGCGCCGGATTGGCCCGGTAGCGTGGCAGCACTTCCTGGAAGGTTTTGGCATCCCCGTTGAGTTTGGCCAGCATGTCGTTACGTTCGGCCTGGGCAGTGTTACGGCGCGCCGCCGCTTCTCCGGCGGCCTCGTTGAGCTTCTTGTCGCGATACGTCAACGCTTCGGTGAGCGCCTGGCGGGCTTTCTGGCCGGCGGTGGTGACATTGGCAAAGGCGGTGTCCAACTGGCGCGGCTGGCGCGTTTCCACCACACATTGCTCCACGGCGATGCCCAATTGCTCGGCCTGCACCAACTGGTTGACCCGCCGTTGCACGGCATCCTGGAAGGCGGTGCGTTCAAACAGGGCCTGATCCACGCGGCTCTGCGCGGCGGCGTAAACCAGGGCGTTGTCCAGGACATTCAACACGGCATTGGACAACCCATTCAGACCATAGGCCTGGTCGCCGCCGGAGGAAAACTCAAAGACGCAGCGCACCGGGTCCTCGATGCGGTAGCGCAGGACCGCCTTGGTGTGCAGAATGTTGCCGTCGCCGGTCAGAACATAACCGTCCACCTCCGGATTCAAGGTCGGGCCCGCGAACGGAATTTCCCCCTGCGCTTCCTGCACTGGCGTCTGGAAAAACCAGTGGGTGCGCGAGCGGACCTCCTGCACCTCAGTGATCGGAATCCGCACCACTTCGTCAATCGGATAGGGCAGGCCGAAATGGATGCCCGGCCCCAACAGAACCTTGTCCCCTTCGCCCTGCGGTTTGCCGAAGCGCAGCAGAATGGCCTGCTCGCGGGGGCCCACGGTGAAGAAACCCGAGAAGAGAAAGGCGAGGAACAACAGCAGCATCACGAACTTCACGATGCCGAAGCTGCTGTGCAACGCATCGGCCAGCGCCTGCGCGCCGGCGTCAATCGGCTGCGCGGGGGGCGGAGGGGGGACAGGTGCTTTCGCGGCCATAACTCAACGGGAAACCGAGTTGGTGAGGCTTTCGGTCAGCAGGTTAAAGGGGGCCGTGCGGGAGTCAAAAATCAGAATCGAACGCTCCTTCAACGCGGCTTCGAGCGCTTCAAGGTCCAGGAGAAACTTGGCCAGCTCGGGCGCCTGCTCAAACACCGGATAAACCCTGGCGGCGGCGGCGTCGCCCTCACCCCGGATGCGGCGGGCCTCGCCTTCGGCAATTGAGATTTGCTGGGCGGCCTCACGATCGGCGGCCGAGCGGATTTTACGGGCTTCCGCCGCGCCCTCCTCGTTGTATTGGCCGGCGAGCTTTTGGCGATCCGCCGTCATCAGGGCAAAGACCGACTCGGTCACGCTTTCGGGCAGTCCGAGCCGTTTGATGCCGAGGTATTCGATCTGGATGCCGGAATTGTTGGCCGCCGCCTTTTCCTGAACAAGCGCGCGGATCTCCTGTTCGATGGCATCAAATTTCAAGTTCTGGTCATGGGCGTTGACGAAGTCGCTGAGCGGGTGGCTGCCCACGACGGCCGTTTTGGCCGAGATGACGATGTCGCGTAGGTTGCGTTCGGCCTCCTTCACCGACCCGTTCTTGAATTTCGGGAAAAAGGCCTGCGCGTCGGCAATGCGCCAGCCGACGTACACACTGCTCATCAGGTTGTTGCCGTCGGCGGTGTAGCCTTCGCTGAAGGTGTCCTCGAAATTTTGAATGCGCTGGTCCAGCTTGTAAACGGTTTCAATGCCGGGCGGCAGTTTGAATTTGAATCCGGGCTGGGTGTAGGTCTTGACCGGTTTGCCGAAGCGGGTCACGACCGCGACCTCGGACTGGCGCACCTGGAACACAAACAGGACCATCACAAAAATCAGGGCCAGCACGAGGCTGACGATGATGGTGAGGGGATTTTTTTTCATGCAGGAATGGGACGACGGTTTATTTGGAGTTCAAAATGGCTTCCGCCTGTTGCTGGATCATGTTGTCCACGGCGCTGTGTTGCAGGTCAAAGATGATGACGTTGTCGGTGTTGGTTGTGACCAGAAGGTATTTGCGGGCTTCCGCCGTGGCGCGCGGAAATGCCTGGGCGTAGAGGCGTTGTTTATACACCGAGGGCGCGGCCCGGAACGCGGGAATCTGGTTGGTGAAGGCCGCCGCGCGCGCGGTGGTGATCAGCTCCTGGTTCAGCCGGTCGGCTTCGGCAGTGTTCGTGATGACGGTGGCCTGGGCGCCGGCCCAGGCATTGGTCATGATCGCGTCACCTTCAGCGGCCACAATCTTCGCCTGCTTCTGCTGGATGGCGGCGACCACTTTTTGATATTCCGGCGCCACCTTGACCGGGGGATGGACATCCTGCAGGCCGACATGCAGGATTTTGACTCCGAGCGCGCGCTGGGTGGCCGCGGCCTGGATGCGTCGCGCCAGGGTGTGCGCCGAGGCCTCGCGTTTGGTGGACATCAGTTCGGTGGTGTCCACGCTGACGAGGAAACGCACCACTTCGCGGGTGGCCACGTTGAGCAACGCGTTGGAACTGCTTTCGTGACCGTAGATCCACTCGGTGATGTTGGTGATCTGGTACTGGATCGGAATGCTGGTGGTCAGCAGGCTGACGGGCGGAACTTTCTTGTGATCCGGACCGGCCGGGGCGGCCGGAGTGTCGCGGACGCTGCGAT
Organism: Verrucomicrobiota bacterium; assembly: GCA_029573725.1. Taxonomy (GTDB): domain Bacteria; phylum Verrucomicrobiota; class Verrucomicrobiia; order Limisphaerales; family JADLHS01; genus JADLHS01. Next base: position 35,860 of record JAKQDQ010000178.1, on the reverse strand, counting down.
TGGCGACGAGGTAATTCACCTCCTCCTTGACGTGCGAAACATTCCAGAGCACGACCTTGTGTTCCGCATCCTCCTCCTTGGGAGTGGAGCCGATCCGCAGGGTCTGAATTTGCTGGGTGTTGTACCGGTAAACCACATCAATCGGCCACGGCCACTTCAGATGCGCCCCCGGTCCAAGCACACGACCGTTGGCCGTCGGTTTCCCGAACCGCTCCACCACGGCCTCCTCGCCGGCTTCGATGAAAATGAAGCAGGAGGACAGCAGGAGGGCGGCCAGTTGAATCAGCACAATGGCCGGCAGTTTTTCCTTCAGGACCCGAAAGAACCAGGTGTCCGAAACCTTGAAGCCGAACTGGTAATCCAGGGTTTGCGCGGCGGTGGCTACCAAACCCTCCGGTTGAGCCAGCAACCCGACCAGGCGCGAATCGTAGAGTGGACGCGCGATCCGGTTTTTCAGGCGGGGACGATAGAGCTCCAGGACCAGCGTGACCAGGTGCTCCAGCGCGAGCAGGCCAAGGAGAAGGGTGAAGAGTTTCGCCCCGACGAAATCCGCCCGCGGGAAATCAATTTTATCGCCCAGCAATGCCAGGAGGGTGACCGCGCAGAGGTACGCACCGAGCAGCACAAAGTTGGCGGCGGGTCGCAGCAGGCGGTTGCTCTCCAGGCGCGCCAACGTGACGGCAAATCGGCCGCGCATGAACAAAATCAGGGCCAATCCCCCGAACAGCCCCAAAGCCACCAACACGCGCCCGGCGTCCACGCCGGTGTAATCCGCCCGGTTCAACCCGCGCCACAGCAGGATGGTGCCGGTCAGCTCGACCAGCAACAGGACCACCATGAAGCCGGTGACGAAGTATTTTTCGAAAGTCTGACGCGCGCGTTGCGCCGGCAGAAAGGCGGTTTCCTTGCTTTCGAACAGGGCGGAACGGCTCCTGGTCCGGGCCAGTTCCTCCAATTCCAGCTGCTCCGCGGCTTCCCGCGCTTCGAGCCGCATTTGGAACCAGCTGACGAAGGCGATCAAGGCGCCAATGCCGAAGAAAATCGCCGCCACCTGTCCGGTCAGCGCGTTGGCATAGCGGCCGGCCGCGAAGACGGCGCCGCCCAGCAGCAACAAGGTCAGAAAATTGACCAGGCCATTCCGTTGTATAGTCTGCCGATCCACAATTTTGTTGTCGGTTGATCTGTCGATCCTGTGCGCCTCTGGCGGCGGGCCGGTTTTCGCGGCCGGTGAACCGCCCTCAATTCAGTTCCCGTTCTTCAAACAGGGCCACGGCGACCGCCAGCATGGCGCCAATGTAGCTTGCCGCGTAAATGAACGCCTTGGTCACGTAGCCCCAGTGAAAGGTGCTCCGCCCGGCATCCAGCGCGTCAGCCAGCCAGAAGTTTTGCCAGTTTGGCACCACGGTGTAAAGAATCCTTGCCCACCATTCGCCCCGATCGGCGGGCAAGCCGAACAGGTAATCAGACATCAGCCCAATCAGAAACACTCCCGTGCAAATGGCCAGCGAAGCCAGGGTGTCCAGCCGCGTCGAGCAGGCCAGCGCCACGGCGGCGATGATCCACACGGCGAACAGGATCAATACGCCGGCCGGCACCATGCGCCAGTCCACCTGCGCCATCTCGCCCAGGCTCTGGGTTTGCTGGGTGAAGGCAAAAATGACGGCGGCCCCCAGGGTGACGGTAACCACCAGTGCCAGCACGGCGTCGCTGACGAAGGGGCGATTCAGAAAAAAATTGCTGAACCCCCCCAGCGCAAAGGCCACCAAAATGGCCGCCCCGAAAATCAGGACCGCAGGGATGTCCGTGCCGCCATAAGCATCGAAGGTCATTCGCCCCGCCACCAGCGCGGCCACCAGATTCACGTAGATCACCACGCTCAACGCCGCGATCAAACCGAGATATTTGGCGAGGATGAACTGGGTCCGGCTGATGGGTTTGGCCAGCACGGCCAGTGCCGTGCCGGTGCGGATTTCGCGCGCCACCGAGGCGGAGGCGCTCAAGACGGCGCTCAACAGCCCGGAAAGCAGCATCACGGCCAGGACCGAATTCTTGACCAGCTTGGGTTCGTCCCCGAACGCGAAGTAATACGGCGTCGCCAGAAATATCTCAAATGCCGCCGTCGCCGTGGTCAGCAGGAGAAAAACCGGCTGCCGGATCAATTCCATGAACGCGTTGGAAGCAATGGTGGCAAACTGTCGCATGGCGATGCTGCGTAACGATAATCGTCAACAACCTAGGAAATTTCCGGCTGGAATGTAAACCGCATTCATGTTGTCGGCCCGCAGTGTAGGCGGGTTTTCCCAGCGGGGCAAATGCAGCCCGCGCGGCCGCCGCGGCGGCCGGGCGTGAAAATCGGAGCGGGAACCAAACCGGCAGCGCGTACTCCGGAAGCTCCCCGCCTCCCGCCGGCGCCCCGCCCACGATGAACTTGCGGACCATTCCCATGTCCGGTGAGCCGGTAAATCATCCTTTTGACGGTCGTCGCGGAGTTCGAGTGCAGTTGGACTTTGCGCGGGGGAAAGACGGATTCTGCACGTGAGGATTGCGACGGAGCGGAAAATCGCGCATTTTCTGACCCGGGTCTGCTGCAACCATTACCATGAAAACGCATTCAGGCATGCTGCGATCTGCTACCATCCTCCGCGCGTGTGCGGGGCTCGCCCTGGCCGCAATGCTGGCCCTCACCGGGTGTTCCCGAAAAAGTTCGCCTTCTCTTTCCAGCCGGGCAGCACTACCTTTCCGCCCCGTGGCAAACGCTGCAAGGACGCCGTTGATTTTTCAAGTCTCCCCCCGATTGCAGGCCGTCGTCGCGCAAGCGGTTGCAGCGGCAACGGAACAGTTCGCCGAGCTGCCGCTGCGGACCGACGAGCTGGCGGTCACGCTGGTGGATTTGCAGGATACCGGGAAGCCCGCCTGGGGCAATCAGGGCGGGGACACGCCATTTTATCCGGCCAGTGTGGTGAAGGCGTTTTATCTCGTGGCGGCCCACCGCTGGCTGGAGGATGGGCGAATGGCTGACACTCCCGAATTGCGCCGCGCCCTGCACGACATGATTGTGGACTCCTACAACGAACCCACCGGTTACGTTCTTGATCTGTTAAGCGGGACGACGAGCGGACCGGAACTGCCCCCCGCAGCGTTTGCCGCCTGGGCGGCGCGGCGCAACGTGGTCAATGAATACTTTGCCTCCCTGGGCTACCCCCGGATCAATGTGAGCCGGAAAACCTGGTGCGAAGGTCCCTATGGCCGGGAGAAACAGCTTGCCGACGAACCGCCGCCCAACAATCGCAACTGGTTGACCACGGATGCCGCGGCGCGTCTGCTGACGGAAATTGTCACTGGCCGGTCCGTCACTCCCGACCGCTGCCGGCAGATGTTGTCCCTGCTCGAACGCCAGCCGTTTGCCGCCGACGCCAACACGCAGTCGCGGGAGTATGTGGGTGCGGCACTGCCACCCGGATCGAAATTGTGGTCCAAGGCCGGTTGGACCAGCGAGGTGCGCCATGATCTGGCGTATGTGGAACTGCCTGCCGGTGGAAAATATGTCTTCGCCATTTTCACCCGGAACCACTCCAAGGACAAAGCGATCATTCCGGCGGTGGCGCGTCTGTTGTTGAACGGCCTGGCCGCCAGCCCGCAACCATGAATGTGCGGACGGCCGCGGGCGGAACCTGGATTTCCTGCCATCGTTATGCCGGAAGTTGAGATCCCCGCATCCGCCGGCGCACCGGGTTGGGCGCTTCCCGGGTCCGCCCCTGCCGGCTGGGCCGGCCGGCGCGTCATCGGCTTTTGCGCGGTCGTGCGGGGGCTGGGCGCGTTCGCATTGATTACGCTGGCCGTCGGGCTGCGCAAATTCGGCGTCGCCACCGGGGTGATTCGACCCTTGGTGGAGCAGGAGATTTTCCGCGTGGGGATCCGCCTGCTGCCGATGTTCTTGTTTGCGGCGCTGGCGTTGGGATTTCTGGTGATTGGCCAGACGGTGGCGGTGTTGAGCCGCGTGGGCGCGGCCAGCGAACTGTTGGGGAGCATCATGGTCATTGTGGTCGTGCGGGAACTGGGGCCGCTCTTCACGGCATTTCTCGTGCTGGGACGTGTGGGCACGGCCAATGTGGTTGAGCTGGGGATGGCGCGGGCGCTGGGCGAAGTGGAATCGCTGGAGGCCGTGGGCGTGGATCCCGTGCATTATTTTGTTGTGCCGCGCGTCGTGGGGATGATGATCGGGACGGTTTCGCTGACGGTTTATCTGATATTGGGCGCTCTGGGGAGTGGCTATCTCTGGGCGTTTGTGCAGGAACTGCCGGTCCAGCCCGCCGATTATTTCAGCCAGCTGGCGGGTGCGTTGACGGCGCTCGATTTTGTGCTGCTGGCGCTCAAAACAGCCAGCTTCGGCTTTATCATCGCCATCGTGACCTGTTTTTTCGGCCTCGCCCAGCCGTTGCAACTGGAACAGATCTCGCGGGCCACCGTACGGGCGGTGGGGTGGAGTGTGGTGGCTTGTGTGTTACTGGATGCGCTGTTCATCATTGCGTATTTGACTTTGTGAGCACCACGCCCCCAGTGCCTTCGCCCGCCGTGCCCGTGCTGGAAATGCGGCATGCCACGGTCACGGCAATGCGCAATCCGGAGTGGGTGGTGGCCGCGCACGTCAACTGGGTGGTTCACCCCGGCGAGTTCTGGGTGGTGGGGGCGCCCCAGCGCGCGGGCAAGAGCGACTTCCTGATGACGGCCTCCGGCCTGATGCCGCCGCGCGACGGCGCGGTGTGGTTTCGGGGGGAGCGGCTGCCCATTTTTGAGGAGGAACAGCTGCCGTGGCGCTTGAAACTGGGATTGGTCTTCGCGGGCGGACAGCTGCTCCATTCACTGAGCGTGGCGGAAAACATCGCCTTGCCCCTGCGCTACCACGCGCACTGGGCGGAAGCCGACATCCAGAGCCGGGTGACGCAATTGCTTGAGGCGATGGAACTGACCCCGTGGGCGCATTGGATGCCTGCGCAGGTGGCGCGGAGCTGGTCGCAGCGGGCGGGGCTGGCGCGCGTTCTGGCGTTGGCGCCTGAATTGTTGCTGGTGGACAGCCCGCTGGCCGGGTTGGACATCCGCCACACCTGGTGGTGGCTGGATATGCTGACCGCACTTTCGCGCGGCCATGAAATCATGGGCGGGAAACCGTTGACCCTCTGCGTCACGGCGCACAATCTGCAGCCCTGGCGGCATTCCGCCAGTCACTTCGCCTGCCTGCATCAACGCCGATTCCGGGTGCTGGGCGACTGGGCCGCCGTCGTCGCGCAGCCGGCGGCCGGAGTCCGGGAACTGTTGCGGGAATGAGATTGTCCCGTGAACCGGAATTTGGAACCGTGAGCCGGGGAAAACGGAAAGAACCCGCATGGCGCAGCAGGATTTAACGCCGCAGCTCCGCACCCGCCTCAACCGCATGGAGCGGGCGGTCGGGTGGTTTGTATTCGTGGCCGCCGCCCTGCTGGCGGCAGGCTTCGGCTATTACCTGAACCACGCGGCGAAACGCAAGGGCTGGTTCACGCCCAAATTGAATTACCAAACGTCGCTGAACAACGCCGCCGGCCTCAAAGTGGGGGATCCCGTGAAGTTGATGGGCTTTCCGGTGGGCGCGATCACCGACATCATCCCAAATGAACCCAACGCCTGGTTCGGCGTGACGGTCAACTTCACCATTCGCCGGCCCAACTATGGTTACATCTGGGACGATTCGCGCGTGAAGGTTTCCTCGGATCTGCTCGGCAACCGCTTTTTGGAGGTCACGAAAGGGGCGTTTGGCGTCCCGACGGTGCTGGAGGACACCAACCGCGTGGCCCGGCAAATGTTGTCCTGGCAGGCCATGGAAGCGGCGCGTCGGGAGCTGACGGAACGGACCCGGCGGGAATTTCCCGGGCTGGAACACACCAACCAGATGGCGTTCAACCGGCGTGTGAAAGATGAACTGGAACGGCTGGTGCAGGCGCAGCCGCAACAATATTATACGAACCTCGAGGAGAGCTACTGGATCATGCCCCTGGAGACCCCGGCGGTGAGCGAGCGCCTGGAGCAGGTTATCAGTCAAGTCGAAGCCGCCCTGCCTGGATTCTTAAGCCTGACCAACAAGCTCAACGCAACGCTGGACAGTGGCGCACTGCTGGTCTCCAACTTGAATCAGGCCGTCGGGCGGGCACAGCCGGCACTCTCCAATCTGGCGCTGCTCACCGCCGAAATCCGCGGCCCCGGGGCGCTGGGGACATGGGCTTTGGGTACAACCGGACAGCAGAATCTGGACGCGGTGTTGCTGAATGCGGATCGGTTGCTCACCCATGCCGACACCAACCTGACCGCGGTCCTGGAAAATCTGGCGGCGTCGCTGGACCATCTGGCGGGAATCACCAGCGATCTCCGCGCGCAAGTGGCCGCCAACCCCAACCTCCTCAGCTCGGTTTCCGATGCGGTGGCGCACGCGGACGAATTCGTGCAAGGTTTGAAACGCCACTGGCTCTTTCGTTCGACGTTCTCCCGGAAGCCCGCGTCGGACCTGCCGGCCCCGCCCAAGCCGCGCGTCACTTCGCCACACAACGGCGGACTTTGATCCCCGGCGCGGATCAACCCCGGAGCAGCAGCGAAATCAACACGACCAGGCCGCCGAGACACACTCCCGCCATGATGCCATCCAGCAGCCCAAAAGCGGGCGCCGGGTTTCGCGGAGAGGGCAGCAGGGTGGGCTTGACATATTCGCCATTCTTCCGGGTGACCTTGAAAGCCAGTGCGTTCATGCCGGAATTCCAGCAGGGTTCAAGCCAGCCGGCGCGGGTGGGACCGGGGCGGGTTTCGTTCCGAAACTTGCCACCGTCTGTCCGCTCGCAAATACTGTTTCCGTGAACGATCCGGTTACCCGATTGACAAATGAGTTGATTGCCTCGTACGCACAAGTCGGCGGAATCAACCACCTGGACGGCCAGAATCTCCCTTCCAAACAGGCGATCACTTCGATCACCTGCGATCTGCTGCGGCTTTTGTTTCCGGGGTTTTTCGATGAGCAATTGATTCATTCCTCCGCCATCAAGGCCGAGACCGCCGCGTTGTTGGACACCGTCTTCGGCAAATTGGAATCCGAAATCCGCAAGAGCCTGGAATACAATCCACCCGACCAGGTGGCGCCCGGGGGCATCGCCGCCACGGCGCGTCAGGTCACCCTGGAATTTCTGGGCAGTCTGCCGCGTCTGCGCCAGGTCCTGCACACCGACACCGAGGCGGCATTTGACGGCGACCCGGCCGCGTTCAGCATGGAGGAGATCATTGTTGCCTATCCGTTCATCGAGGCGATCTCAGTGCAGCGGCTGGCGCATGAATTGTATCTGAAAAACGTGCCGCTCATTCCGCGGATCATGACCGAATGGGCCCATTCCCGGACGGGAATGGATCTGCATCCGGGCGCGACGATTGGCTCGCACTTCTTCATTGATCACGGCACGGGCACGGTGATTGGCGAGACGGCGGTCATTGGCAATCACGTGAAGCTGTATCACGGCGTCACCCTGGGCGCGCGCAGCACCTCTGGCGGGCAACAGCTGCGGGGACAGCGGCGGCATCCGGCCATTGAGGATGACGTGACGATTTATCCCGGCGCCACCATTCTGGGCGGCGAGACCGTCATCGGTGCCGGCAGCACAATCGGCGGCAATGTGTTCATCATGAAAAGTGTGCCCGCCAACTCCCTGGTGGTTTACGATGGCCTCGATGTGCGGGTGTTGAGCAAAACCGACCGGCCCGGCGCGCTCGATCCCGGCCTGATTTTGGATTTTCAAATTTGAACGCCCAAGTCAGCGGGACAGGCGGCGCTCCCAGAGCGTCACGAAGGCGCGATAAAATTCGTCGGACGACTTGAGGTCACGAAAAATCTGATTGTGCTCGTTCCAGGTGGTTTGCCGGTTGTTGCGCTGGTTTTGCAGGTCCACAAAATGGACGCGCTGAATGGAGATGTTGGCCACGTCAATGGCCTTGAAATCGAACCATTCCGAGCGGCGCGCTGGTTGCGGGCCGCCCGCCAGCACGAGAAGATTGGTTTGATCGCGGTCATTCCGCACGACCGCCATCTCGGCAACGTCGAGTTTCATGAGCTTGAGCTTCAACTCGCGGTGCGCCAGCGCCTCCGGATCGTATTCAACCTGGATCTGGTTGATCCGCAAGAACGGCACGCCGCCAAAATCCGCGGGATTATAGAGCGTGACTTGCTCCAGGGTGGCGGCCGGCCAAAACACGTTCAGCGAGAGCTTCTTGATCTGGATTTCCATCCCGGTTTGCGCGCGGAATTGCTGTTCCACCGCCGCGCGCGCCACCGCATCCTTGGAGAACAACAGCGCGACCACCAGCGCACCCAGCACCACCAGCGCAAGGAACAGCCATTTGATCAGACGCCACATGGCCGCAGTATGCGCAGGGCCGCCGCCTGGCTCAATGTCGAATCAGCTGCCGGGCCGCACATCTTCCGGTCGCACTTCGAGACATTCGTCCTGATCCTCCCAAATGATGGCGGGATAGTGTTCAAGCAGGCGCGGGGCCAGCTGCGTCCCGGCGCGCAGCAGCAGCTGCTCCGCCTGTTGTGCGGCGTTTTCATAAGCGCGCTCGTAGTCCCCCGCACTGCGGCGGCGGCAGTCGTCCCAGTGCGCCACGCCATGCACGGGTTCGTACTCGTCCGCCCAGGCGGCGATCAGTTCCGCCACCTCATGGGGCAGATCGGAAAAGGCAATCAGCGTTTCGTTGCAGTGCTGGCAGATCAACCCGGATTCACGCACATCGCGGGTCAGCAGCGGGAGCACCGGCGCCCGGCAGCACGCGGCATCCTGATAAACCGCGGGGATGGTGGCCAGGCGCTTCAACCAGATCTGCCGCTCGTGCGCAATCAATGCCGCCAGCCGATACGCCCCGACCAGCGGATGTGACAACCGCCAGACCCGCCCTTCAAGCTGCCCCAGGGTTTGCGCCAGCCAGCGCGCCAGGGTCAGGTCGTCGAAGGCGGCGAAGGTGCGACTGTAGCTTTTCCAGAGTTGATCCAGGGGCGAATCAGATTCGAATGCCATTCACCCGAAGCATGACGCGGCCGCCGGATTTTGTCGAGTGCGTGCGGCGCGGCGGCGCTCATTCCGGTTGGGCGGCGCGCCCCTGACGCCAGTGCTGCAGCCGGTCCTTGATTTTTTTCTCCGCGCCTTGCTCTGTCGGTTCGTAATAGCGCCGGACAGCGCCCAGGTAATCCTGCGGGACGAAATGGCCCGGGTAATCGTGGACGTACTTGTAGCCCGCGCCGCGCTCCCGTGTTTTGGCGCCCGGATGGTGCGGGTCGCGCAACGCTTCCGGCACCGGCAGCGTTGTCCCGGATTGTACATCCGCGAGCGCGGCGTCAATGGCCTTGAGGCTGGTGTTGCTCTTGGGGGCCGTGGCGATGTAGATCGTCGCCTCGGCCAGCGGAATGCGCGCCTCCGGCCAGCCGATGAATTCGGCCGCTTGAAACGCCGCGTTTGCCAGCACCAGCGCCATCGGGTCGGCCAGGCCCACATCCTCCGCCGCGTGAATGACGATGCGCCGGGCGATGAAGCGCGGATCTTCCCCGGCGTGGATCATCTTCGCCAGCCAGTAGAGCGCGGCGTCCGGATCGCTGCCGCGCATGGATTTGATGAAAGCCGAAATGGTGTCATAATGCGCGTCGCCATCGCCGTCATAGACAACGGCTTTTTTCTGAATGCTTTGTTCCGCCGCCGCCAGATCCAGCTGGATGACGCCGGCGGCGTCGGGGGCGGTGGTCAGCGCGGCGATTTCCAGCGCGTTCAACCCTTTGCGCGCATCTCCATCGGCCATGGCGGCCAGATGCCGCAAGGCCGCGGGCGCCGCGTTGATTGGCAAATAACCCAGGCCGCGCCCGGCATCGCCCAGCGCGCGTTGCAGCAATTGAAATATGTCCGCCTCGGCGAGCGGACGCAGTTCAAAAATTTGCGAACGTGAAACCAGGGGCGAATTGACGAAGAAAAAGGGATTGTGCGTCGTGGCCCCGATCAGCCGGATCACGCCGCTCTCCACATCCGGCAGCAGCACGTCCTGCTGCGGTTTGCTGAACCGGTGGATTTCATCAATGAACAGAATTGTCGGCTGCCCGGTGTTTTCGAGCCGGTTATGGGCGCCGCTCAACACCCGCCGCATGTCGGCCACGTTGGATTCCACTCCGCTGAGCCGTTCAAATTTGCTGGTGGTCTGCTGCGCGATGATTTGCGCCAGCGAAGTTTTGCCCGTGCCGGGTGGACCGTAAAAAATCAGCGATTGAATCCGGTCCGCTTCAATGGCCCGGCGCAGCAATAATCCTGGCGCGAGAAGGTGTTGTTGTCCGATGAATTCGTCCAGGTGGCGCGGGCGCAGGCGGGCGGCGAGGGGTGGCCGGCGCGGCGGGGCCGTGACCGGGGCCCCGGCCGGAACGGCTGGCGCCGGGTCGTGGGTGGCAAACAGGTCGTCGCGCGTCACGGTGCAAGCGTAGCAGCAAGGCGGGACCGCCGGAATGAAAAACGGGTGGCGCGCCTCCTGGCGATGCGCCACCCGTCAAAGTCACCCCACCATTGCCGTGTGTAACAATTCCTTTGAACAAGTTGAGTTCAACTTGTGGTGTTTGCCGGGAGACGTTCGACTTCCAGTCAAGGCCTGTCGGTGGTCACGCGGACGCACACCAGGATTTCGTATTTATTACGGTTCAAGGATTCCGTTACGAATCACGCACAAGGCAGGGCAAATTCCCTCGTCCGAAATTTTGATTCCAAAGAGCGATTCCCGCTTGTCTGGCGTCCTGCACCCCGGGTGCCAATCTCTTGCTGCACTCTCATCCTACGCCAAAATCTTTTTCTGACAACTCAAAAAGCTTCCCCGAGCATTCCTTGACTTGGCTTTGTGCCCTCCGGTTTAATGCACCGGTTCAGGCTGAAGCCGCGCGCGACGTAAACGATTGAGACGGCCATGCAAATCATCGCGGTTTATTTTTTGACACCGACCGGGCCGCCGGCCCCCATTTGCACCGGCCGCCGGTCATGCACGGCGTCTGGCGGGTTCGCCGATGCGGGCCTGCATTCCGGTCGGTCGGCGCGGGGAAACATCACCCAACTTTATGCAAAGCACACTACGAAAACGATGGGGCCTCATTAGTCTCGCCCTTCTGAGCGGTGCCTCCGCCCTGGCGGCGGCGGAGTCCTGGCATCCGGCCTCCGGCCCCCTGCTGACACGCTGGGCGGCGGAGGTGTCGCCGCACAATGCGCATCCGGAATACCCGCGTCCGCAGATGGTGCGCAAAACCTGGCACAACCTGAATGGCTTGTGGGACTATGCCATCACCCCCAAAGCGGCGCCCCAACCCCGCACCTGGGAGGGGCAAATCCTTGTGCCGTTCCCGGTCGAATCCGCGCTCTCCGGAGTGATGCGGCGTGTGGATGCCACCCAGCGGCTGTGGTATCGCCGCACGTTCAAACTGCCGCGCCTGTGGAAGGGCAAACAAGTGCTGCTCCACTTCGGCGCGGTGGATTGGGAGGCGACGGTCTGGGTCAACGGCCAGGAAGTGGGCACGCACCGCGGCGGCTACGACGGTTTCAGTTGCGACCTTACCGGCGCTCTCCGCCCCAGGGGCGAACAGGAAATTGTCGTGGCGGTTTGGGATCCGACCGATGCCGGTCCGCAGCCGCGCGGCAAGCAGGTGCGCGAGCCCAACGGCATTTGGTACACGCCCACGAGCGGCATCTGGCAGACCGTGTGGCTCGAACCCGTCGCGCCGGCCCATCTCCAGGAGTTGAAGATCACCCCCGACGTGGATGCGGGGGCGGTCACGGTTCAGGCGCGGGGCATCGGCGGCAACGGGAAGATGACGCTCAAAGTGCAGGTGCGGGACGGCCGGCGCGTCGTGAGGGAGGGCGAGGTGGAACAAATGATTTCCACCCGCTCGCTCCCGCCGCAAATCCTGCCCAGCCTCACGCTCGCCGTGCCGGAGGCCAGACTCTGGTCCCCCGAATCGCCACACCTGTATGACCTGCGCGTCACGTTGTTCGCAGACGGCAAAAAGGTGGACGAGGTGAACTCCTATTTTGGCATGCGCAAAATTTCGCTGGGCAAGGACGCAAACGGCTTTCTCCGCATGTGCCTGAACAATCGGCCCTATTTTCAGTTGGGACCGCTGGATCAGGGGTTCTGGCCGGATGGGCTATACACCGCGCCGACGGATGCGGCGCTGCGTTACGACATTGAAATGACGAAGCAACTCGGCTTCAACATGGTCCGCAAGCATGTGAAGGTGGAGCCGGAACGCTGGTATTATTGGTGCGACAAACTCGGACTGCTGGTCTGGCAGGACATGCCCAGCGGTGACAAGAGCGCCAGGTGGAAAGGCCCAAGCGGTTACGATGGGGAAGAGATGCAGCGCACCCCCGAGTCGGCGGCAATTTATGAGCGCGAACTCAAGGCGCTCATCGCCGGACGCTACAACCACCCGAGCCTTGTGGTGTGGGTGCCGTTCAATGAGGGCTGGGGACAGTTTGACACCGTGCGCATTTTGAATCTCACCAGACAGCTTGATCCCTCCCGTCTGGTGGACGGGCCCAGTGGCGGCAACCACTTCCCCGCCGGCGACCTGATTGATCATCATCAGTATCCCGGCCCCGGTCTGCCGCTCCAGGTGACCGATCGCGCCAGGGTGCTCGGCGAGTTCGGCGGTCTGGGGCTGCCGGTCAAGGGCCATACCTGGCAGGACGAAAAAAATTGGGGCTATCGCAGTTTTACCAACGCCACCGAATTGACCGCCGCCTATGTGGATTTGCTGCAAAAGTTGACCCCGTTGACCCAAACCGACGGGCTCTCAGCCGGCATCTACACCCAGACCACCGACGTGGAAGTCGAAGTCAACGGCTTGCTGACTTACGATCGCGCCATCCTTAAAATGGACGCCGCCGCCGTCAGCTCAGCCAACCGCGCCGCCGCTGGAAAATGACCACGCATCCCCTGCCATCCCGCAAAGGCTTCATGCAGCCCGGCCTGACCGGAATTTTCCTCGCCACCTGCCTCGCGTCCGCCATCGCGGCGGACCCGCTTTCCGTGCTCGATTTCGGCGCGAAAGCGGACGGGATCACCGATGACACCGCCGCGTTTCAGAAGGCACTGGACGCGGCGGGCCAGGCCGGAGGGGGAATGGTTTACGCCCCACGCGGGAATTATTTCTTTGCGGGACATCTCAACGTGCCTCCGGCTGTCACCTTGAAAGGCGTCTGGGAATCCGTGCCGGCCCACAACGGCATCCGCGACGCCGGGTTGCCAAAGCCAACCGACGACGGGACGACGTTTCTCGTGACCGGAAGCGCGGGCAAGGAAGACGGCCCGCCATTCATCACGCTGAACCATAACTGCACGCTCAAGGGAGTGGTGATTTACTATCCGGAACAGAATGTGGATGCCGCGCCAAAGGCATATCCTTATGCCATCGCCATGCGCGGCAAAAATCCCGCCGTGCTCGCGGTGGAGTTGCTCAATCCCTACAATGGCATTGATGCGTCACGGAATGAACGTCACCTGATCCGTGACGTTCACGGCCAGCCGCTGCGGCGCGGCATCTACGTGGACCACATCTACGACATTGGCCGCATCGAAAACGTCCATTTCAATCCGTGGTGGAGCATGCAGCCCCGGTTGTTTGAATGGCAGCAACAGCACGGCGAGGCGTTCATCTTCGGCAAGAGCGACTGGCAATACGTCTTCAACACGTTCTGCTTCGGCTACAACGTCGGCTACAAATTCATCAAAACGAAATCGGGGGATTGCAACGGGAACTTCCTCGGCATCGGCGCGGACGATTGCTACACGGCCCTGGAAGTTGAACAATGCTCGCGCATCGGGTTGTTGATTTCCAATGGCGAGTTTGTTTCCTTCCACGGCCCCGACCCGACGATGGTTCGCGTGAGCCCGAACAATGTGGGCAGTGTGCGCTTCGTCAATTCCGCTTTCTGGGGCCCCTGCAATCAAATCGCAAAGATCGCCGGCACCGGCACGGTCGGTTTCAGCGATTGCACGTTCGTGCAGTGGGATCGCAACCAGGAAGGCCGGCCCGCGCTGCAGGTCGAGAGCGGCAGCGTGGTCGTGCGCGGCTGCGAGTTTCAAGAGAACAAGCCGCAGATCGAATTAAGCCGCGGCGTGCAACGCGCCGTGATCACCGGGAATCTGCTGCGCGGACAAAGCCGGATCCGCAACCACAGCCAGGGACGGGCGGTCATCGCCAACAACGCCGCCGACGACGAGGTGCGACCATGAACCAATCCGGCCGGAGGTCACCTTCCCGCAACCCGGACTGGAGGTCCGTCCCCGCACTCCTGCAACGCCGCGCCCTGCGCCCCGCATGGTGCCAACGCCGTCGCCAAACGCTTGGACTGTTGCTAGCGGGACTTGCCGGCCTGGCCGGGGTGGTGCCCGCAATGGCGGCAATTCCCGAGCCGGGCGGCCACACGTTCTTCGTGGCGACCAACGGCAACGACGCCTGGAGCGGCAGGCTGGCCGGGCCCAATCGTGAGCGCACCGACGGCCCTTTTGCCACCGTCTCCCACGCCCTCCGGGCCATCCGCGCCCAGCGCCGGCAATCGGGCGACTCCACCGGCTTTCAACTCTATCAACGGCACGGCGTTCATTTCCTGGAGGCCCCCATCGTCCTGCGCCCCGAAGATTCCACCTTGTCCTGGCAGGCATATCCCGACGAGCAGCCGATCATCAGTGGCGGACGTCGAATCACCGGATGGAAAGAAACCCGCGCCGGCGGCAAGAACCTGTGGGTTGCGGAAATCCCCGAGGCCAGCCATGGCAATTGGTTTTTCCGCGAGTTGTGGATCGACGGCGAACGGCGCGTTCGCGCACGGCACCCGAACCAGGGTTACTTCAGCATTATGAGCCTGCCTGACAAAGCCGCGGAGTGGACTCAAGGCCACAAACGATTCCAATTCCGCAAGGGAGATTTGCAAGCCTGGCCCTCGGTCACGAACGCCGAAGTCGTGGCCATGACGCGCTGGGTCGAGTCGCGGTTGCCAGTGACGGGCGTGGACGAGTCGCAGCACATCGTGAACTTTGCCAAGCGTTCGGTGTTCGAGCTTCAAAAGGGCGATCTCTATTACATCGAGCACGTGTTTGAAGCGCTGGATGTGCCGGGCGAATGGTATCTGGATGCTGCCGCCGGAAAGCTCTACTACGCACCCATGCCTGGTGAACGTCCGGAGCGTATTGAAGCCATCGCCCCCGTCTTGACACAAGTGCTGCGGCTGGAAGGCCAGCCGGAAGCGGGCCGGTTCGTGGAGCGGGTGGAGGTGCGCGGCATCACCTTTGCACACGCGGAGTGGAATCTGGCCCGGCCGGACGACACGAATGCGCCTGCAAGCTGGCCGGCACGCACCAGTGAGGTCGGCGGGTTCAATCAAGCGGCCGTGGGTGTGCCCGGCGCGGTGTGGGGGGAAGGCGTGCGCAACGGTCTGTTCCAGAACTGCCATTTCGTCCACCTCGGAACGTATGCCCTGGAACTGGCGCGCGGCTGCCAGTCCAACCGGATTTCGCGTTGCGCGTTCACCGATCTCGGCGCGGGCGGCATCAAGATCGGGGAAACCACCCTCCGCCAGGACGCAGCCGAGCAGGCGGGAGCCAACGAGATTTCCGATTGCCGGATCTACGATGGCGGCAAAACCTTTCAAAGCGCCATCGGGGTCTGGATCGGACAGTCGCCCAACAACCGCATCGCGCATAATCTCATCCACGACTTCTATTACACGGGCATTTCGATTGGATGGACGTGGGGTTACGGGCCGGCGCTCGCGTCGAACAACCTCGTCGAGTTCAATCACATTCATCACATCGGCGTAAAGTCGGATGGCGATGGCCCGGTGCTCAGCGACATGGCCGGCATCTACATGCTGGGCAAACAACCCGGCACGCGCGTTGTGAACAATCTGTGGCACGACCTGGCCGCGACGAAATACGGCGGTTGGGGCATCTACACCGACGAAGGCAGCAGCGGGATTCTCATCGAGAGCAACCTGGTGTATCGCACCACGCACGGCGGCTTCCACCAGCACTACGGCGAGACGAACATCATTCGGAACAACATCTTCGCCTTGGCGCGCGATCAGCAGCTCCAGCGTTCGCGCGACGAGGATCATCTGAGCTTCAGCTTCACCAACAACATCGTGTACTTCGATCAAGGCGTGCTGCTGGGAAGCACCTGGAAGAACGATCAATTCATCCTCGACTACAACGTTTACTGGGACACGCGTCTGGCCAAGCATCCCGCCGGGATGAAGTTTGCCGGGACGACCTGGGACCGATGGCGCGCCCGCGGCCACGATCAACATTCGCTCATCGCCGATCCGCTCTTTGTGGCTCCGGCGCAGGATGATTTCCGGCTCCAGCCCGGATCCCCGGCCTTCCGACTTGGCTTTCAACCGCTGCGCATGCAGACGGTGGGCCCGCGGCGATGAGTTCTCCCCCACGGGGAGGTGCGGGCTGCCAGCCCCCCGCCTTTCTGGTGGAGCCCGGAGGGCGCGGCTGCCGGGCGGCAAAACCGGGGAAAATATGTTGGTCAACCAGCCGCAGAACCTGATACAACTGCGCCAACCACCGATCCACGCCGGGCGGCGCCGCCTCGGGAGGTTGGGTGGGCGCAATTTCGCGATGCCACATTGGCTGGTGAAAGGCGGGCATGAAACGCGGGACGAATGAAATGAGTCACACCTCCGGGGCGGTCCGGCCGGCCCGGCGACGTGCTTTTACCCTGATTGAACTGCTGGTGGTGATTGCCATCATTGCCATCCTGGCGGCCATGCTGCTTCCGGCCCTGGGCCAGGCCAAGGAAAAGGCGCGCGCCATTTCCTGCCTCAACAATCTGCGGCAGCTCGGCATGGCGGCACACCTGTATGCCGGCGATGCCAGTGACTTTCTGCCGCCGAACATTTCGGGCAGTCAGCCGGGCGGTTGGGTTCAGGGCAGGATGGATTGGACGGGCGGCCTGGAAAACACCAATACACGTTTGATGCTCAGCGGGGTGCTCGGACCTTATGCGCGAAATCCGGGCGTGTACAAATGTCCGGCGGATTTGATGCCGGGCCGCGCGGGGGCGGGTTATCAGCCGCGTTGCCGGAGCGTGGCGATGAATGCGTTCGTCGGCAACGCGAGCGCCGGCGGCCACCCGGCACCGACGCCGTACCCGGGCTGGCGGGTGTATCATCGGCTTTCGGCGGTGGTGTTGCCCAAACCCACCGAACTCTGGATGATGGTGGACGAGCATCCCGACAGCATCAATGACGGGTGGATGGTGAGTGAGGTTACCAATCCAAACTACTGGCGGGATTTGCCCGGCAGCCAGCACGCGGGCCGTTGCGGGTTCAATTTCGTGGACGGCCACAGCGAGATCCGGCGGTGGTTGGTGACGGGCGGCCGGGACAGCACGGTGACGCCGGTGCGTCGCGTTGATTTTACCGGAAAAATCGTGAGCGACAACCGCGATGTGGTCTGGCTGATTCAACGCTCATCGGCGCCGGAGTGAGCCGCCGCGCCGGAGCCCCGGCAGGAAACCCTGCACCCGGCGGCGGTCACGAAAAATCCACCGCGTCAACATCCACCGTCAACGTCACCTCATCCGGCAGCGCCAAATCCCGAACCAGGCGCGCCAATTCACGGCTCAACCGCGTCATCTCCCGCGTGCGCAACATGATTTGGTGGCGATAAAACGTCGCCGCGCGCAACAGCGGGGCCGGTGCGGGCCCGGCGATGATCAAATCACGGAGCGGAGCGGCGGGCGCGGGCGCGGGCGGTGGAGGATCCCACCCGGACGGAGGGGCGGCAAACAACGATGCAGTTTCCGCGGCGGGTTGACCCGGGGCTTCGCGCGGGGCGCGCGGTTCGCGCAGCGCGGCCAGGTGCTGGTACACATGTTCGGCGGCAAGTTGGACCTTTTGTTCATTGCGCCCCTTGAGCGTCAGCAGGGCCACACGGCGGAGTGGCGGATATTGGAGCTGTTGGCGGAATTCCAACTCCTGCGCGTAAAACCCGGTGAAATCGTGCCGGCGGGCGTATTGAATCGCCGGATGATACGGCGCAAAGGCCTGCACGAACACCTCGCCCTCCACGTCCCCGCGCCCGGCGCGCCCCGCCACCTGGGTGAGCAACTGGAAGGTGCGCTCGCCTGCGCGAAAATCCGGCCGGTTCAAAGCCAGGTCGGCGTGGATGATCCCCACCAGGGTGACGTTGGGAAAATGCAGCCCCTTGGCAATCATCTGGGTGCCGAGCAGGATATCAATTTTGCCGGCGCGAAAATCGCCCAGCACGCGCCGGTAATCCTCCTTGCGCTTCATGACGTCGGCGTCCATGCGTTTGACCCGGGCGCGGGGAAACAGTTTGCCCAGGACCTCCTCCACCTTCTGTGTGCCCAGGCCCGAGTAGCGGAATGCCGGGTTGCGGCATTTTTCGTTCGGGCAGCGCTTGGGCACGGGCGCGTGGTAACCGCAGAGATGGCAGCGCAACAAGGCTTCGGCGCGGTGATACGTCAGGGCGAGCGAGCAATTCGGGCATTCGCAAACGTAACCGCACTGCGCGCACTGCAGCGCCGCCGAATAGCCGCGCCGGTTGAGGAACAGGATGGTTTGCTCACCCCGCTCCAGCCGTTGGGTGATGGCCTCCTTGAGTTGCGGTGAAAAGATCAAGTTGCCCTTCTCCTTGCGCGCGGCCTGGCGCATGTCCACCACCCGCACCAACGGCATTTTTTGATCGTCCACCCGCTCGGGCAGGGTCAACAGGGTGAACTTGCCTCGCTGGCAATTGTAATAACTTTCCAGCGACGGCGTGGCGGACCCGAGCACCACCACAGCCCCTTCCATCTGCCCGCGCATGATGGCGACGTCGCGCGCGTGATAGCGCGGCGACTCCTCCTGCTTGTAGGTGTGCTCGTGTTCCTCGTCCACAATGATCAGTCCCAGCGCTGCGACCGGCGCGAAAATCGCCGACCGCGCCCCGATCACAATCCGCGCCCGGCCCTGCCGGATTTTGTGCCACTCGTCATGGCGTTCGCCCGCCGACAAATGACTGTGCAGAACCGCGACGAGGGTTTGCTGCGGCCCGGAACTGAAACGCGCTTTGAACCGCTCGACGGTCTGGGGCGTGAGCGAGATTTCCGGCACGAGCACAATCGCGCCCTTGCCCTGGGCGAGCGCGTGGGCGATGGCTTGCAGGTAAATCTCCGTCTTGCCGCTGCCGGTGACGCCGTGCAGCAACAACGTGGCGGCGGGCGGCGGGCGGCGGGCGGCGGGCTTGTCCCCCTCTCCGCGCTGCGCGGTGGCGCGCAAGGAGGCGGAGGCCGGGACGCGGGGCGCTTCCACCGCCATTTTCGAAGCGCCACCTTCAACGGGCTGCATCGCCGTCTCGATTTGCTTCAATGCCTCCGCCTGCCTTGGATTCAACGTCAATGGCTGCGTCGGCAGGATGTGTTCGCGCGCGTACGGATCACGTTCGGAAATCTGCGGGGAAATTTCCACCAACCCGCGATCCTCCAGCCGCCGCACGGTGGATGCGGTGGTTTCGGCCAGTTCGAGCAATTCGGCGAGCGGCAATTCGCGCCGTTCCTCGACGATGTTCCAAACTTCCTGCTGGCGTTTCGGGAGCTTGGGAAATTCCCCGTTCAACGGCAAGGCGCGCACGAATAACCGTTCGCGCCAGCCGGATTCCTCGCGGCGCACCACTTCGGGCAGCACACTCTTGAGCGCAATCTCCGGCGCGCAACAATAGTACTCCGCAATCCAGCGCGCGAGCTTGAGCACCTTGGGTGTGACGAGCGTTTGCGCGCCGATGACTTTGATGATCGGCTTGAGTTTCGCGTGCGCCGATTCCTCCGCGATGGCGGTGACCACGCCCATGACCTTGCGTGGGCCGAACGGCACCTGCACGCGGCTGCCCGCGTCCACTTTGCCCGCCAGTTCCGGCGGGATGAAATAATCAAACTCCTTGCGGAGGGCGATTTCCAGACTGACACGGGCGATCATTGGGGCTGCATGTTCGATTAACGCCAATCTGGCAAAGTCTCGGATTAGTCCGCATCAAAATCCAGCGTTACGTTATTGCCATCCTTGTTTTAAGGGCCAGCCTGACGATTGCCGCCAATGCAAAAGTGGCGGATTGTAACTAAACGAGATCAAATGGCACAGTCTGTCGGTGGATTGGTGTGTCAAAGAGTGAAATGGACCCCATTTTTTAGACCACTGGTTAAGGTGTGATTTTTGGTGTCTGCTCCTGGCTCGCTCGATGGACGAGCGAGTCAAAACGAAAGAAAGGACAGACAACAAAATGAAAGCAAAACGACGACGGTTCGATCCGGCGCTCAAAGCCCGGATCGGTTTGGAAGCCCTCAAAGGGGTCAAAACGGTGGCCGAGATCGCACGGGAGCATCAGGTGCATCCCAACCAGGTCAGCCAGTGGAAGAGCGAGGTGGCGGAACGCTTGCCCGAAGTCTTCGCGAGCGGTCCCAGCGCTCAGGTAGCCGAGCGGGAGGTGGAAATTGAACGGCTGGAACGCAAGGTGGGCCAGTTGACGATGGAGTTGGACTGGCTCAAAAAAAAGTCCAAGCAACTGGGCTTGTGACCGAGCGAGTGAGCTTGGTGGAAAGCCTTCCCGCAGGCCTGTCGTTGCGGGCGCAGTGCGAGTTGCTGGGCATCTCGCGCGACGCGTATGACTACGAGCCGCGCCCCGAGAGCGCCGAGAACCTGGCCCTCATGCGCCGGTTGGACCAGTGGCATCTGGAGCGGCCGGTTTACGGGAGCTTGCGCTTGGCGGCTACCTTGCGACGCGAAGGTTGGGAGATCAATCGCAAGCGGGTCAGACGCTTGATGGCCTTGATGGACATCCGTGCGATCTATCCCCGGAAAGCGACCCGTCAGCCCGGCGAAGGGCACGAGATCTACCCGTATTTATTGCGTGGAAAGGAAGTCACCGGGCCGGACCAGGTGTGGTGCGCCGACGTGACCTACATCCCGATGCGCTACGGATTCATGTATCTGGTGGCGGTGATGGACTGGTGGAGTCGCTACGTGCTGGCCTGGCGCTTGAGCAACACACTGGAAGCCGCCTTCTGCGTGTGGGCTTGGCGCACGGCGCTCAAGAACGGCACCCGGGCGCCGTTGATCTCCAACACCGATCAGGGTTCGCAGTTCACCTCGCTGGCCGATGTGGAAGCGGTGGAAGAGGCCGGGACGCTGGTGAGCATGGATGGACGCGGTCGCTGCCTGGACAATGTGTTCATCGAACGACTGTGGCGCAGTGTGAAGCACGAGGACCTTTACCTGCGCGACTACGAAGACGGGCTGGAGTTGGAAGACGGACTGTTCAAATGGTTCGCCCACTACAACGAGGGCCGTCCGCATCAGGCACTGGGCTACGCCACCCCGCGGGAGGTGTATCGGTTCCCCGAATCGCATGGGGCCACGCCCGCGAAGTGGGAGTTGAAATCAGACCGCCTGCGGCGGTAAGATGACGAGGCCTAAACAAAACGGGAGAGAGGAGGCCGGCGCGTGGCGTCGCCTTCGCTTTTCCAAAATGATTCTGTGCGCAGAGCAGAGAACCACAAAACACGAGCCATGCAGAAGCGGGACCGGGCCTTCTCGGCCTTCAGGGATTTGAGGCGGCTCAGGAGTACGCGCTGAGCCGAGCTTCAGCACGTTGAGTTGTTGGGCCAGTTGCAGGACTTTGACAAAACTCTCGGTGAGGAGGGTCTGATTCTCGCGGCGGAAGGTGCAGAGGGTGTCGTGGTCGGGATGGGTATCGGCGGTGAGCAGGCGCACCGGCACGCTGTCGTAAGTGCTCTGCTCGATGCGGCGGCGGCTGAAGGTGCCGGTGGCGTAACTGTAGAGGAGCAAGCCCAAGAGCATGTGCGGAGGATATTGTTCGCTGCCGGTGCCGCGGGTGTTGACCTTGACCTGGCGCAGGTCCGGGGCGTCCACGGCATCGCGAATGAAGTGGACCAGGTGATTGGCGGGCACCCACTCGCGCAGATGGGGCGGGAGGAGCAGCGGGGTGTCACGGTCAACGGAAACGAAACGGGTGGCCATGCGTTTCAGACGCGCACGCCCAGCAACTGTTCAATCCACTTTGCTCAAATTGCGTTTCCTAAGTCCGGCAGGCTGCTAGTTGCGGCCCGGTGTGACGGCAAGGAATCGTTGCCCGTCCAGGCCCCGACGCCCAAAAATACTTTGTCGGATTTTCCCGGCGGTGGCTGTTTAATGGGTGAGATGCACGACCAGTCCGATGCTCAACTGCTCCGCGCCTACGCCCAACGCGGCACGGAAGCCGCCTTTGCCGAAATCGTCGCGCGGCATACCGACCTCGTCCATTCCGCCGCGCTGCGACAGGTCAATTCCCCCGAACTCGCCCGCGATGTCACCCAAAGCGTCTTCACCGATCTCGCCCGCAAGGCCGGCGCTTTGAGTGGAAGCTTGCCTCCCGAAGCCTCCCTCGTCGGCTGGTTGTATCGCGGCACGCGGTTCGCCGCGCGCGACCTGAATCGCGGTGAAATCCGCCGCACCCAACGCGAAAGGCAGGCCATGGAACAGATTCACCCCGCACCCGACTCCGCTCCCGATTGGGAACAACTCCGCCCGGCCCTCGACGATGCGATGGCTGAACTGGACGAACCTGATCGCGACGCGCTGCTCCTGCGCTATTTCAAAAATCACGACCTGCGCACCGTGGGTACGACGCTGGGCATCAGCGATGATGCCGCGCAAAAACGCGTGAGCCGCGCAGTGGAACGATTGCGCGAACTCTTTGCCAAACGTGGCGTTACCGTTGGCGGGAGTGGATTGGCCGTCGTCATCTCAGCCCACGCCGTGCAAGCCGCGCCGGCCGGGCTTGCCCTGACCATCTCGACCACCGCCGCACTGACCGGAACCACCCTCGCCACGACTGCAACAGCCACCGCCACCAAAGCCATCGCCATGACTGCACTTCAGAAAACTGTCATCACCGCCACGCTCGCCGCTCTCGCTGGATTTGGAATCTATGAGGCCCGCCAAGCCCTTCAATTGCGTCAACGGAATGAAGCGTTGCAGCAAACGGTAACATCTCTGACGGAGCAAATTGCCACGGCAAATCAACAAGCAAAGAACCAAGAATCTGTGACAAGCGCCAGCCAGACTCCAAATCCGGATTTTAGCGAAATGTTACGCCTGCGCGGTGAGGTCGCAAGACAGCGCCGGGAAGTAGAAGAGATATCGGCGGCGGCCAAGGATGCCATGAGCTTCCAAGCGAGAGTTCTCGACGTGTTTTCCAACACGCCGCCGGTGCGAACTTTCGTGGCGACAACCATTGCGAAAGTTTCATGGAATCAGACCGTGATCACCGGCGGATGGAGAACCCCGGATGGGAAGCGTGCATTCGTCTTGGCGACAGTTCAGCGTGGAGACACCGATGAGCAAGTCAGGGTTAGTTCTAAAGTCGTTGAATTCACAGAATCGACCGCCAAAGACCTCCGCCTCTCAGGGTTCTACGATGAGGATAGGCAGACACCGGAAGGTTTTATCATGCTGGACCCAAAGCAAACTGCCGACCTCCTCCAGCGCACACAAGACCCGGAAAGAGGCTCGCTGGCGAGCGCACTGACGGTCACCACCGTGAATGGTCGGCAAGCCCAAGTGCAAACGACGGAAATGCGGCAGATTCCTTCAGGGGAAAAATACTCGACCGGTCCGATACTCGATTTTTACCCAACAGTGGCGGCCGATGGACAATCCGTCCTGCTCTTAATGACCGCCCAGTTGAACTATCGGATTCCCATTCCATCCCCGTGAGTTGGCTTGACTACTACAAACCCATGAGTCACGACGTCGACGGAAGGGAGGCGTTGAAGACTCTCCCTTCCCTCATCTGGCAGGCCGCACAGTTGCTTCAACGAAACCGTGCCGGGCAAATCAGCCACCAAGCACGCGCCTTGCGCGGTCTTCGGGATGGAATGACATCGCAAATGAAGTAGCGCCGTAGGCGCGGCATATTTGTAGCATCCACCGCCCAAAATAGTCAGCTCCGTAGGAGCGAAATATCCGACCGATGGCGCTCCTACGGAGCTTGGTCCCATTTGAGATTCCGGAACTACAACGATGTCACGCCTCCGGCGTTGAGAAGCTCCACCAAGCCTGTTGCGACTTCTCGTATCACCAACGACATCTTGGAGTGCGGCGGGAAGCGAAGCGCCACGCCGCTTTCGGACCCACGAGAACCTCCAATTCCAACAGAACTTCACGCGCCCAAAAGCGCTGTCGCCGCTGCGCTCTGCCAGCGCACTCCATGACACTTTTCGCGTGGTTCGCGCCGTTCGCGGTTAGTTGTTGCCGTTGGCGCTTCCGGCTTCTCTACCTTCACAACAATGTAAGGCTCGCGCCGTTGCTTCGACGAAACCGCGCCGGGCGAATCGGTCATCAAGCACGCGCCTTTCGCGGTCTTCGGGATGGAATGGCATCGCAAATGATGTAGCGCCGTAGGTGCGGCATATTTGTAGAATACACCGCCCAAGATAGCCAGCTCCGTAGGAGCGAAATATCCGGCCGATGGCGCTCCCACGGAGCTTGGTCCCATTTCAGATTCCGAAACTACAACGATGTCACGCCTCCGGCGTTGAGAAGCTCCACCAGGTCTGTTGCGACCTCTCGTATCACCAACGGCATCTTGGAGTGCGGCGGGAAGCGAAGCGCCGCTTTCGGACCCACGAGAACCTCCAATTCCAACAGAACCTCACGCGCCCGAAAGCGCTGTCGCCGCTGCGCTCTGCCAGCGCACTCCATGACACTTTTCGCGTGGTTCGCGCCCTTCGCGGATTTGGCAAGATTGACCATCAGTTTCGGCCCGGTTAAGTTGCTTGCGTGAGTCACGAGTTGATGGATGAAATCAGTCTGGAACTGGGACGCCGCACCGCCGCGCGGCTGCGGCAGCAACCCGGGCTGCTCCAACTCGCTCACGATAATCTGGCACGCTGGTCGAAGCAGAACGCCAACGCCCCCTTGCTGCTCCGTTGCTACGCAGAATGGCAGGACATTCTGGCCCGACCACTGGAAGAAATCTGCAGCCTCTTGACTTCAAATAGCGAGAATGCCCGCCGGCTTCGTCAAAATTCACCATTTGCCGGAGTCTTGAACGCGCGTGAAGTCTGGGAGGTAAAGCAACACTTCCGCCATGCAACGCCCGCAGCTTGAACATATCATCCGTGCCGCCATCGGCATCACCGGGGCGACGGAGATTGTCGTGATCGGCAGCCAGGCCCTCCTTGGACAATTTCCCCACGCGCCCACCGCACTTCTGGTTTCAATCGAGGCCGACGTGTTCACGTTTCGCGACCCGGCGGACGCGGACTTGATTGACGGTTCAATCGGCGAAGGTTCGCCCTTTCACCAGACATTTGGCTATTACGCACATGGCGTCGCCGAGGAAACGGCAATTCTTCCGCCTGGCTGGAAAGAACGCCTGGTCCGATTGCAAAACTCCAACACCGGCAACGGCTGTGGATTATGCCTCGAAGCGCACGATCTTGCCGTGGCAAAACTCGCGGCGGGGCGGGAAAAAGACACCGCCTACGTCGCAGAATTATTGCGCCACAAGCTGGTTGACCCGGCTCAAGTTGAATCACGCTTGCGGCTGACCAACTTAAACGGCGAACGCCTTGACGTGGCTCTCGCCCGGCTCAAACGGCTTTCCGCAGATCCGGGTTAAACTTTCGGCGGAGGCGGGAACATCGGCGGCTTCCCCTTCACCCCAATGTGCAAGTCGCGGGGTTGTTTCGGTTCGGTAAAGCCTGGGGCCTCGGTCATCAGGTCACCGCCCTTCGCCGTTTTCGGGAACGCGCTGACGTCGCGGATGCTCGGTGTGTTGCAGGGGATGGCGATGAGGCGGTCGAAGCCGAGCGCGATGCCGCCGTGCGACGGCGCGCCGTATTTGAAGGCTTCCAACATGCAACCGAAACGCGCCTTCACCATGTCCGGCGGAATCTGCAGCAGTTCCTCGTAGATGGTCTTTTGCACGTCGGGCTGGTGAATACGGATCGAGCCGCCGCCGAGCTCGACGCCATTCACCACGATGTCGTAATGCTGGTCGCGGACTTGCTTGGGGTCGGACTTGAGCAGGGGAATGTCTTCGGTCACCGGCGCGGTGAACGGATGATGGCTGGAATACCAGCGGTTCTGTTCCCGATCAAAACCGAGCAGCGGAAATTCGATAACCCACACTGAATGAACCCGGTTTGGCACTGAATGGTTTCTGGCTTCCGCGAACGCGGGCGGAGGGCGTGCGCCGCCGAACCGCGCCAGCGGAACGACGGCAGACCGGACTGACACCCAGGCCGGACGTGCCACGCTGGAACCCGATGGGTGACTGAACGGATCCCCTTCCCTGACGGGCAGGAGGCATCCGCCAACAACGACCGAAAGGACAGGAAGGAATCGCGCTTGGAACGCCGCCCGCCCTAACGGCCGGAACAGACCAAGACAGCTTTTAAGAAACGAAAAGCTGGCTGACGGAAAACTATTGTCGCTCTTGACCGCTCACACCAATGGGTGGCTCCTTTTTGTCAAATACAGCTTTTGCTTCCGGTCGGCTCCGAAACCCGATGCTCTGGGAGAACCCGCGTCTGCCGGCGCAACGGAACGTGAATTCGGGCTCCGCCAGCGGGCCGGCAAAGTGCCGCCTCCCGCCCGCCTCCTCGCGCGGAATGCCCAGTGTGCCCAGCCTTCGAGAAGAAACACGCCTTTGTCTTCTGTCGCGATAGAATTCAGAGATGCGGATGGCCCCGACAATCCGGCAGCGTCAACACGAAATGTCAGGCCGCTCAAAATCTGGCCAGCCTTGTTGTAGTCCGTCTGGTACCCGGTGGCGTCGGGCCGTGGGAACGGTGTGAACACCACGTTCACCCCTTGATTTGCGTGCTTGAGTTTGTAGGCGAACTGCGCCCCGGGCGGGAATAGAGTCCGCAGTTGTTTGATGTCCAAGTACACTGGAAAGAAACCCGCCAAGTCGCGACGACCGTCAATAATTCCGTGCCCAGTCGTTGGATACTCTGCGTCCAAGCGGCAAGTGGAGTCCCGGCCGGAGATGGAGATTGTCGCGACAATGCGCCTGACGCCATCAGCGACCGCAAGGCCAGCGGCATCCAACGGATCGGTCCACATTGCCAGAACCGTTGCAAAGCAGCCACGCCGGACCGGCGGGCGTTGCGGCGTTACCGACGTCGCAGGAAAGCCGGGCGCACCTTTGCCTGGTGCCGAAACTTCCGCCGCCGGTTGGTTTCACCGTCCCGCCCAATGGTGGCTGCGGCGAGAAAAAACTTGCCAGGCCGCGGCGGTCCATCGCTAAATCAGCCATCAACTTGGTGTTCGCGGCCTTGCACAGGCGGGGGCGCCAAAGTGCTGCGACCATGCCGATGGAAAAAATTCTGGTACTCGAGGACGATGCGCTGGTGCGAAAAAGCCTGGAGCAATTGCTGCGGCATCGCCGTTATGACGTGGCCGGCGTCGCGACGATCAGCGCCGCCCAGGAGTGCCTGGCCCAGGACAATTTCGATCTGGTGTTATGCGACGTGCGGTTGCCGGATGGCGACGGCACGGAATTTTTGCGGCAGCTCCAAAGTCGTCCGGGCAAGCCGCTGGTGGTGATGATGACCGGTTTCGGCTCGGTTGAATCCGCAGTGGCCTGCATGAAAGCCGGGGCGTTTGATTATCTGCTCAAACCCTTCTCTGGTGAGCAGTTGGAGGTGACACTGCAAAAAGCGCAGGAGTTCACCCGCCTGCTCAAAGTGAACCGGTTTTTCTCCCGGGCCGATGTGGCCGACGAGCCGGAGCTCTTGGGGCAAAGCCCGGCGTTGGCGCAGGTGCGGGAACTCATCCGGAAAGTGGCCCGCACCCAGGCAACGGTCTTGATCCACGGAGAAAGCGGCACGGGCAAGGAGCTCGTGGCGCGGGCCATTCACCAGGCCAGCCCGCGCGCCCAGGGGCCTTTCATCCGGGTGAACTGCGCGGCCATTCCCGAAAGCCTCATTGAAAGCGAATTTTTCGGTCATGAAAAGGGCGCGTTCACCGGCGCGTTGACCCGGCGCGAGGGCCGGTTTGAACTGGCCCACGGCGGCACCCTGTTGCTGGATGAAATCAGCGAGATTCCCCTGCCGCTCCAGGCGAAACTCCTGCGCGTGCTGCAGGAGCGCGAACTCGAACGCGTCGGCGGTTCGCGCACCATCAAGGTGGACGTCCGGGTGCTCGCCACCACGAACCGCGATCTGGAGCAAAGCATCGAGAAGCAGGAGTTCCGTCAGGATCTATATTTCCGCCTGAACGTGGTGCCCGTGGCCATGCCGCCGTTGCGCGAGCGGCGCGAGGATATTTTGTTCCTGGCCGAACAATTCCGGCAGCGTTTCGAACGGAAACACGGCGTGCGTACCGCCGGCCTCTCCGCGGCCAGTCGCGTGGCGCTGGAAAACCACGCCTGGCCGGGCAACGTGCGCGAACTCCAAAACGTCCTTGAGCGCGCCGTGATCCTGTGCACGGATGGGGAGCCGATCCAGCCGGCGGCGCTGGGATTTCACCGTCCCCCGCCCGGGATCTCCGCCACGCAACTGCCGCTCTCTTCCACCACGGGCACCGCGCTCGGCGCCGCCGCCCCCCTGACGTTAAGCGAGGTGGAGAAGCGACACATCCTCGAAACCTTGGACCAGTGCGGCGCCAATCGCACGCATGCGGCACGCAAGCTCGGCATCAGCATTCGCACCCTGCGCAATAAACTGAACGAGTACGAGCTGGGCGACCAGGCCTCCGCCGGCGCGGGGGATGCCGCCACCGCCGGCGTCGTTTCGTGAGGACCGTATCCGGCTGGCTCTTTTCGGGCCCGGGGCGCCGCGTCTGACGCGGCCTCCCGCCCTCGTCTGTCCATCTGTTTCCACCGTTCCCGGCGCAATGTCCGGCACGCTGACTCCACTGGGGCACGACTGGCACAGGCGGTGCTTGAAGTGGGGGCACGATGAAAACTATGGACAAGAAGGAAGATGTTGCCGGGGCCTCCCAGCAATTTTTGCCTGGTACGGCTCGTAGTCTGATCGCTGCTGGTCCCTCCCGACCTCCACTGTCCCGGTCTGCACATGCCGGGGCCGCCGCCGAACTCGAGGTCTCCCCCCAGCAGACCATGCTTCGCCTGGGCGAAGTCATCGCCCGCGAAATCCGCATGTTCAAACGTGGCGGTGACGATTTTGTAGAGGTCATTCTGACCCCCAACCTGAAGACGCAGATTGCGTTGCGGCTCCACTGGCGCGAGGGTCAGGTGGCGGTGCAGGCCTGGTGCGATCGCGGCGACCACGCCAGCCTGGCCCTGCTCTGGCCGCAACTGCAGGCGCATCTGGCTGATTATCACGTCCGCCTGGCGGGGCTGATCAACCGCACTTCCACCGGTTACACGGAGTTTTTCCAGGGCGACCCGATGGAGTCGCTCCAGATGTCGTCGCTCGCTGCCGACCGGCCGGCGGCGGCGCGACCGCTGGCGTTGAATGCCGCATCGTTGGTCGTCAACCAACCGCCGCCGGTTGCGACGAACAAATCGTTGCCGGGCTGATGGCGAATCATCCGTTCCGGCCAATGATGTTGCATACGAAGACCCGCACCGGGGCCTGTTTGACCGGACAACGCTTTTCGCTGTGCAATGTCAGTCTCAACCTGGGGAGAGGGGCCTCCCAATCCGCGCCGGAATTGATCATGGTGGCGGGGAAACCCGCGCCCGGCGCCCCGCCCTGTGGCACACAGACCTCTGCCCAGTGGCGCGTGGTGGTGGCCGCCCGCGATGCGAGGATCCGGGTCATCCTGGTGACCAGCGCATTTTAGTGATTCCCGGTTGGCGGCGGGCAGCGATTGGTGAATAAGTTTTGTAAAATCGGGCTTGCGCGGGCATCTCCGTGCGTCAGGTTATGGCCGGTCAGCAAGTCACCGTTACCATGCCAATTCGATTGGGCATCCTTTTGGTGGAAGACAATCCGGCGGACGCTGCAGCGATCGCGCGCGAATTGGAGCGGACGGATTTTGCCTGTGTGCTGACACGGGTGCAGTCGGAAACCGATTTTCGACGGGAACTGATGCTCCATCCGCCCGATTTGATTCTGGCGGATGGCGACCGGCAGATTTTCGACGGATTCCGGGCCTTGGCGATCACCCTGGATCTTGCTCCGTCCCTTCCGTTCATTTTTGTCAGCGCCAGCAACGACCAGCGCCTGGTGGAACGCATGTTCGCCGCCGGGGCGGCCGGCTACATTTTCAAACGTGATCTTCACGACCTCAAAGCCGTCCTCGAATATGTCCTTGCCGAATCTGCAGGGCCCCCGGCAGCGGAGGCGGCCAGTCTCACCGTTCCCGCGGCCCGGCTGGCCGCGGCGCGTCACGACATCCTTGTGCCGTGATTTGCATTTGTCCAAACCGCACTGGTGTCGTATAGATGAGCCCACAGATCATGGCGTGTATTGGGTTTCGTATCGTCCGCTTCGGGTTGTCGCGCCTGGCGGCCTGCGGCCTGGGTCTGTGGCCCGCGGTCCTCGCCGCTCAAAACCCCACCAATTTCAACCTCCAGCTCGTCAGCCAGACCCGGCCGTCGGCCAGCCCGATTTCCTACGGGGATGTTTGGGCCGAAGGCGATCTGGCCTGCCTGGGGGTTTGGCTGCGGTATGACACCTACAACTATGGCGTGGGGATATACTCCATCAGCAACCCCGCCGCGCCGGTTCTGTTGAGCGTGTACTGTCCCAGCCCCAAAAGTCAGAACCAGTTCGAGCTGGGAGCGCTGCGCCAGCGCATCGGGTACTTTGGCAGCTGGAGCGGCGGCGGCCTGCACATCGTTTCGCTGACCAATCCCGCCGCGCCGCAATTGCTGTGTCGCATCGGCGGCACCACCGGCGACGTCACAAACGGATTTGATTATGTGCATACGGTCTTTCTGGAACGTGATTTTTTGTATGAAGCGGCGCACGTGCCGGGCATTGTGACGGTGAAGGTTTTCGACGTCCGCGATCCCGCGGCGCCGGTGTATCTCCAGGACATCGTTACCACCAACACCACCAAGGTTCACCAAATCACCGTGCGTCCCAAGGGTGACCGGGTCATCCTCTACACCTCGGGCTGGGGCGGCCACGACAACGGCAATCCCGCGTCGCCGGGGCAGACGGATTTGTGGGACGTCACGGCGCTGGGGAGTCAGCCGGCGCAATGGCTCGGGCGCGTTTACTCCGGCTACAATTCGCATAGCAGCTGGCCGACCGAGGATGGCGACACACTGATCGTTTGCCGCGAGATTCCCGGCGGCGACGTGCGTTTTTTTGACGTCTCCGATCCGGCGGCGTTGAGTTCCAACACCGCGCCGTTTCTCATCTTGACGCCGGCCAGCATGGGCCTCGGCGCCAACATTCCCCACAACCCGGTGGTCATCGGCAATCACCTGTTTCTCAGCTGGTATCAAAACGGTCTGCAGGTCTTCGACATCGCCGACGTCCACCGGCCGGTGCGCATCGGGTATTACGACACGTTTCCCGGCACGGCCACCAGTTCGTATCAGGGCAACTGGGGGGTGTTTCCGCACCTGGGTTTCGATAAGTTGCTCGTCAGCGACATTCAACGCGGCCTGCTGATCCTGGATGGGAGCGGGTTGCTGACGCCCACCGGTGATTTCCCGCCGCTGATCGTGCAGCCGCCCCGCAGCCAGACCGTTGCGGCCGGAGCGGAAGCCGCCTTTACCCCGGTGGTGACCGGTTCGGACCTGCATTATCAATGGCGCTTCAACGGCGTGAATCTGCCCGGCGGTACCAGCAGCAATCTGGTTCTGGCCAACGTGCAGGCCGCGCAAGCGGGCACTTACGCGCTGGTGGTCTCCAATGCCACCGCCGTCGTCACCAGCGTCGTCGCCAGCTTGAGCGTCACCTATCCGCAGACCTGGCAGACGGTGTTCGCGGATGATTTTGACACTCCCGCCTCGGCGGATGACTGGGATCTCTTCGCCGGCAGCGGCAATGGGATTTCCGATTACACCGCCACGTGGGCGTTTGATTACAGCACGTATTACAGCGACTTCCATGGCGCGCCCATTCCCGCGGCCCCGCACGCCTCCGGCGGCACCACCCGCGGACTGCGATTGACGGTGAACAACAACGATGCGCTGGGCGCGCCCGCCGGCGTCAGTTTGTATCCGAAGAATCAATTCTTCCAGGGCGCCTACCGGTTGACGTTCGATCTCTGGATGAATTACCCGGGCGGACCGGGAGGCGGCACGGGCAGCACCGAACATTTCACCTGCGGCCTCAACCACACCGGCACCCGGGTCAATTGGGACTCCGCCACGTCCGATCCGAGCGATGGAATTTTCTTTGCCCTGGATGGCGAAGGCGGCACCAATCCGGATTATCGCGCCTATGTGGGCAACCCCGCCGGCCGCCCCACCGCGTTGTCCTTTGCCAGCAGTGGCTTCAGCGCCAGCGGCGCGACCAGCGCGGACCATGGCGATCCCGTCTGGCTGGACCTCTTTCCCGCCCCGCCATTTGAAAGCCCCGGCGCGCCCGGCAAACGCTGGGTCACCGTGGAACTCAGCCAGGACCTCAACCAGGTCCTCACCTGGCGCCTCGACGGAAAGCTCATCGCCCAGCGGGTCAACGCCTCCGCCTTCACCAACGGCAACGTGATGCTCGGCTACATGGATTTGTTCAACTCCATCGCGACGCCGGCGGAAGCGGCGTTCGTCCTTTTCGACAACGTGCGTGTGGAAACCCTCGTGCTGCCGGCGCCGCCGGTGATTTCCATCCCGCCGGTTTCCGTGGCCGTTTTCCCGGAGGCCGCCGCCACCTTCTCGGTCGCCGCCACCGGCGGCGCCCCGCTGTTTTACCAGTGGCAATTCAACGGCACGCCGATTCCCGGAGCCACCAACAACAGTTACACCCGCTGGAATGTGCAGCCCGAGGACGTTGGGGCCTACACCGTGGTCGTCCTCAATCCGGCGGGACAGACCACCAGTCCGCCCGCCGTCCTGACGCTGTTGGATTCGCCCTACCTCAACTCCGTCCAGGCCGCGCCCGGCGCCTGCAGTGCGCTCGTCACCTGGGCCACCACCGTGCCGGCCGACAGCCGGGTGCAATTCAGCGCCGACTCCGATCTGGAACAAAATCAGGCCGTCGCCGCGGCCCAGGGCAGCTTTGCCTCGGATTCCTATTTGGACCCGGAGCGCACCACCAACCATGTGCTGCTGCTGACCGGTTTGACGCCGGGCACGACGTACAGTTATCAGGCGCTGTCCCATGACGGCACGAACACCTATCTGTCCGGCGTTTACCAGTTCACCACCGCCGGCGCGCTGATCCTGGATAACGCCGCCGCCACCTTCACGGGGGATTGGACTCCGGGCACGAGTTCCACCGACAAATACGGGACGGATTATCGCTTCGCCGCTTCCGTTGCCGGCGCGCCGACGGCCACGGCCACCTGGCGACCCAATTTGACCACGCCCGGCCGCTACGACGTTTACATCTGGTACCCGCAGGGGAACAATCGCGCCGACAATGCGCCCTTTGAAATCGTCCACGCCAACGGCACGACCCATCTGGAGGTGAACCAGAAAACTGGCGGCGGAGGTTGGCGGCTGCTGGCGGCGGGGCTGGAGTTCGTCAAGGGCACCAGCGGTTTCGTGCGGCTCGCCAATCAAGCCGGCCCTTCCGTGGTGCTGGCTGACGCGGTCAAATTTGAATACGTCACCGCGCAGGATGCGCCGACCGACCTCACCGTGCCGGTCTGGTGGCGGGATGCTTTCTTCGGGGGGCCGACCGATCCACTCGCCGATCCGGACAATGACGGGTATCACACCGCGCGTGAATACATCATGGGCACCAACCCCACCAATGCGGTCTCACACCTGAAATTTACCGTCACCGTGACCAATGCCGTGGCCAGCCTCTCCTTCTGGCCGCAGCACGCCGGGCGTGTCTACCAGCTCTTCCACCGCCCGGAACTCAGCTTGACCCCGTGGACGGAAGTCATGGTCCCGCCAGTCAATCAGGCGGATGGGACCGGGCGGTTTGTGCTGGCCGCCACCAACTCGGTCAAAAATTTCTACCGGTTGCAGGTGGGTTGGAGCGAGGCCGCCGCCCCGGGCGCACGGATGGCGCCTGCCGCCACTCGCGCCCGATTGATTTTCGACAACCAATTTTGTGGCCCCTACCGTGTCTTTGTCCGCTGACCGGGCGGGCCGCATCAAGCAACGGGCGGATTGACGTCCTGACTGCCGCCCGCACCGCCGGATGCGCGCGCGGGGATTTCGCGCGTGCAGCGTCCGGGACGGGTGACAATTCGTCCTTGTCTGCGCGGGCGGGTGAGCGATGCTGCCTCCGCTTGAACACGCGTCGCCGGCCATTCATCGCCAAGCGAACAACCGTGGTCGCACTCGCACTGCTGCTGGCGGTGGGGGCGGTTTGGTTGGGGCTCGGCCAATTGGACAGCCGGGTGGATTGGGTGCGGGTCAGTGCGCCCGCGGCGGTGGAGGTCGGGCAATCCCTCATTTTGCGCGTGAGCGTGCCACATCTGGCCGCGCCCGCCTACCTGTGCGTGGATTTGCATTGGGCCACCAATCACCACACGTCCCAGGGCTTTCTGGTTGCCAGCCCGCCCCGGCGGGTTTCCACGAACGTCCACACTCTGGACTTCAAATTGCCGGTGCCAGCGCGGCCCGGGCTGCGCTTCGTCAACGGCATCATCTTTCTCAGCCCGACCGGCCGGTGGAGCGACCATTCGCGCGTCGCCAACACGGGACCGATCCCCGTCGTCAATGAGGCGCCGCCGCAACGGTTGCGACCGGTGCGGTTGTATTCATCTCCCGAACGGACGGCGCAGACTGATGATGCGCCGTGGGCATGGCCGCGGGTGGTGATGGGGTGTTTGCTGCTGGCCGCCGCCGCAATGGCCGGACGCCTGTGGCGGCGCTGCGCGAATTCGCCCCAGACACGGCGGGAGGCTTGCCGGTGGGGCGGCTGGGCGCTGGCGCTGGCGATCCTCGGGCTTGGGGAACTGGCTGGTTGGGAAATCGCCGTGGGCAGCCGCGGCCGCGCGCTGGCGCGGGCCGGCGACTGGTATTACTTGCGCGGCGGGTGGCAAAAGGGCGTCCTCAGCCTGGTGCTGGTGGCGATTCTGGCGCGCGGCGTGAACTGGTGGCGACAGCGGCGGCGGCATTTGAATTTCGTGCCCTTTGGCTTGGAACTTTATCTGGCGCTGATCCTGATGGACCTGATTTCCCTCCACGCCGTGGATCAGTTCCTGCGCTCCGGCTGGCGCGGGTTGTGGGTAATCCACGCGCTGAAGCTGGGGCTGGCTGGGGCTCTCCTCATCCAAACCGCCGTGAATTTCAAGCACCGTCAATAAACCGGGGCCGTCACGGCCGGTGGAATGGAACTGGAGAAGCAGCGCGGCATCTCGATCGGCTCCACCGTGCTGCAATTCGATTACGCCGGTTACCGCATCAACCTGCGCGACACGCCCGGTCACAAAGATTTCTCCGAGGACACCTATCGCGTGCTCACCGCCGTGGATGCGGTGGTCATGGTGATTGACTCCGCGAAAGGCATCGAGCCGCAGACGCGCAAGTTGTTCGAGGTCTGTCGCCAGCGCGGCGTGCCGACGAGATAGTAAGACGTTATTCCGACAGCAAACTCGTCGTCGCGTCACGCAATTTTTGCCAGTCGGGATTCAGCGGTGTATTCGGGATTGGCAGCGACTTCCAATTTCGGGTGCGGTGATCGAGGAGCTTCCACGTTTCCACGTGCCCGTCCGCGAAGGAC
>JAKQDQ010000176.1 GCA_029573725.1 Verrucomicrobiota bacterium | reverse complement strand
TCGACCACGACGGATTTGGCATTCCAAAGGCAACGCGGCTGGAAGACAGCGGACCGCTGCAGCATGGGACCAGCGACCGGGGCATGAAGCTGCCGGCGCGGGATGTGGTGCTTTACGTGAAGTTATTCGCCGATGATTGGGCGGACTACTACGAAAAGCGGGCAGAGCTGGCACGCTGGTTCAGTCCTTTTGGCGAGGCAGGCACGCTGCAGGTGACAGAAGCCGGCGTGGGCATCATGAGCGGAACGGACGGATTGGAAATCAGCGGTTACGCGGTGGAAGGGCTGGAATACCCGGGCAGCGACCGGGAAGGCTTGAACCAAATCGTCCCTATCGTTTTGCACTGCGCCAACCCGTTCTGGCAGGATATCACCCCATCGAGCGTGACGTATTCCGGTGGGGGCGGTTCGGACACGTACACGGTGCCAGCGGCGGTGCCTTTCAAGGTAGGCGCGAGCACCATGTCCATTTCGCAGGTGGTGGATTATCAAGGAGACGCGGACGCGTACCCGGTCATCAAGGTGTACGGTCCGATTACGAACTTCGTCATCACGCATGCCATCAAGGGCATGAAACTGGATTTGACCGGTACCACGATTGGCGCCGGGGATTGGTACGAATTTGATTTGCGCTACGGCGTAAAGACCCTGAAAGACAGCACCGGCGCTAACAAGATTGACAAATTGAGCGCGGACAGCAACCTGGCAACATGGCGGCTGCTGGCTGGACGGACAAACACCGTTTCAGCGGTCGGGTCCGGCATCACCACGACCACGTCAGTGCAGCTGACCTGGAAGAACGCGTACAGCGGGATATAGGAGCAATTTATGGCAGAAACATCAGGATTTTGGACAACTTCCGGCGCTGGCACTGGCGACCAGGTGGCGAGTTACACACAGGCGCATCACAGCACGGCGCTGATGCTTGCCGCTGGCGCGAGAGGACTGGACGGGGTGGCGACCAGCTATCTGAACGGGCTGGCAGTGACGGCTGGCAGCGGCAAGGTGACCGTGGGAACCGGGGGCGGCTTGGTGGACGGCAAGTGGTACACCAATTCCGCCGCGATTGACCACACCATTTCTTCACCCACGGCGGGCACGGAACGCATTGACCGGATTGTGCTTCAGGCAGTTTGGAGCAGCTTCACAGTGCGCTGCGTTAAATTGGCTGGCAC
>JAKQDQ010000175.1 GCA_029573725.1 Verrucomicrobiota bacterium | reverse complement strand
CCGGGGAGGAACGCCCGCCCCACCGCCGCGTGGGGGCACGCGGCCTACAGGAGGGGGTGGTTGATCGAGGGGGCGGAGGGGGGTGGGGACGCCGCGTGGGGGCACGCGGCCTACAGGGAATGTTGGTTGGTCGAGGGGGCGAGGGGGGGTGGGGGGGCGGCGCGGGGGCGGGCGGGTTGCCGGAGGGGCGGGACGGCGGGAGCCGAGCCGACGCCGGCTCGAGCCGGGGAACAACCCCGCCCTCCTCCCCAATCCTCGCCCCACCCGCTGCCCTCAACCCCGGCGGCCGGCCTCCGCCCCGGGACGCCCCCCCGCACTGGCACGGGAATAGCTAACAAAAAGCCGGTTCAGTGTGGCTCCACATCCACACCGAACTTGGCCTCGACGCCAGCAAGAAAAGACAAAATATGTGCCAAAAAATAGTTCAAAAAAAGTATAGAAAACTGTTGACACCGTTTTGTCTTTTGGCGATAGTGGCATCACACACGGTTAACACATAACTACATAGAAAGAAAAAAATGAGAACAATGAAAGCATTGATATGCGCAGCCGCATTGGCTGCGGGCCTCGCTACTGCGGCGGCCCAAAACGTTTACTCCCTAAACGTTGTCGGTTATTACAACGTCCCCGTGCCAGCGGGGCAAAAGGTGCTGATTGCGAATCAGCTCAACACCACCAACAATACGTTGGCCGCGTTGATCCCTGACGGCCCTGCGGGTGCTGAATTCTATAAGTACGCCGGTGGTTTCACGGGTTATCAATTCGATGATCTGGATATGGAATGGGTGCCTAATGGCAATGCCACGCTGAGCCCGGGTGAAGGTGCATTCTATTTGAGCCCGACGGCTACGACATTGACCTTCGTCGGGGAAGTACTCCAAGGCAACTTGCAGAACACACTTCCGCTTGGCACCAAGGTTGTACGTTCCTCGATGGTGCCGCAAGCGGGCCTCGTTACGACAGATCTTGGACTGCCCGCTGAAGCTGCCGACGAACTGTACCTCTGGTCGAACGGATATATCGGATATCAGTTTGATGACTTGGATATGGAATGGGTGCCCAACGAGCCGAGCGTTGCTGTTGGCCAGGCATTTTTCTATGTCAAGGCTGCCGGTAACGCTAGCAGCACTTGGACTCGCAACTTCACCGTCCAATAACATTCAGTATAAACCAAATAATAAATCTAAATCCCACAACAAACACATAACACAACACCTATG
Source organism: Verrucomicrobiota bacterium (assembly GCA_029573725.1). Lineage (GTDB taxonomy): Bacteria > Verrucomicrobiota > Verrucomicrobiia > Limisphaerales > JADLHS01 > JADLHS01. The sequence continues at coordinate 1,117 of JAKQDQ010000175.1, read as the reverse complement.
AAAAAACTAATACTAGCAGCCTTTGCGCTGACCACTGCCGCGAGCGTTTTTGCTCAAGGGACTATATGGATCAACAATCGCTCAACAGCAGGAACCTCACACATCTGGGGGCCGTCATCCATAACGCCCAGCTTGAGCCTGCAAGGACAGGCGCTCACTGGTGATACTCCCGCTGGAACGATCGACTATGTGAGTGCAGGTATGTCCTTGCTGCAAGGAGCAAATTATAGGGTAATGCTGCTCGGTGCAGTCGGTGCAAACGCACCTGAGGCAAGTCTCATTCCTCAAACAATAACCACCGGGATGCGGACAGGGACTGGGGCTGGCTTTATTTCACAGCTAACGACCACGCTCTTCGCTATTCCTTTGGATGCGCCGGTTGCGACGATGCAGTTGGTTGCTTGGGATAACTCGAGCGGTCTGTATCCGACTTGGAACCAAGCTCTTCTTGATGCTTGGCAAGGTGGTCTAGTAGCGGCAGGTAAATCCTTGCCTGTCAACGTGCTGGCAATCGGTGGAGAATACAACACTCCGCCGCAAGTTACTTGGTCGAGCTTCAACATCTACTTCATTCCTGAGCCGGGCAGCTTCGCGCTGTTGGGCCTGGGTGCCGCGGCGATGTTGATCTTCCGCCGTCGCAAGTAAGCGAATACCGCTTTAACCTCACAGAAGCCGCCCCTCGGGGCGGCTTCTCTTTTTGTACCCCCGCCCCCTTCGTCTCCCTCGCCGCTCGCAGCCCCCGCCTTCTCTCCGCGGCGGACTCACCGCCGGGGCCCTCCGTCTCCGGCGGTCCGGGCGCGCCGCCGTCCCGGCGGAAGGAGGCCACTTCGTCGTGGCGGCGGCGGCGGGGATTGGTTAGACTGCGGGCATGAGTTCGGGCACGGTATTTGCGTTGGGCGTGGGGCTGTTGCTGGCGGCGTGGTGGGCGGCCCGGGTGGGGTTGGAGCAGTTGAACCGGCGCCATGCGCTGGCCCATGCGGATGCGGCGCCGGAGGAGTTCCGGCACGTCATGGACGCGGCGACCTACGCCCGGTCGGTTCAGTACACGCTGGCCCAGGGTCGGTTCGAGCAGGTGGCGGCCACGGTGGACGCGGTGGCGCGGCTGGGGGCGCTGTTC
>JAKQDQ010000146.1 GCA_029573725.1 Verrucomicrobiota bacterium | reverse complement strand
TAAGATTCTCTAGGGGGAAGTCAAGCCGTTTTTTATGCATAACGGCATTAAATTTCGGTCGTTGGAGTAGCATTCGGGACGCCTTTCGAATATGATAGTTTTTGCCCTAATGCAGTATCGGAAGCAGGTGAGGGCGGCGCGGTGACTGGCGACCTGGGGGCCAACGCCCTTTTCCGGCCCGTGGCCGCCTTCACTTTCTTTCGAAATCTTTGAGACAGGGGAGCGGCGGCGATCTGGGACTCGTTCATTTGCAAAGCCTGGCGCACCGCGGGCTGCAACTGGGGCGGCTGCGGTTGAACTTCGGCGTGCCGGGCCTTCCAGCGCGCTTCGTGCTCGGAGTCGAAAGCGACTCCGTCGGTGACCAGTTTCCACAAGACGCGCAGCAGTTTTTTCATCACCGCGACCATCGCGGCGTTGCCGCGGCCGCCGTTGCGGGCCAATTGGCGCTGGTAATAATCGCGGAACACCGGTTCCTGGCGGCTGAGCCGCCAGGCGGCCAGGTAGAGCACGCGGCGCACGGCGGCCGGTCCGCGCTTGGACAGGTGCAACGCGCCCTGGCAGTCGCCGCTGTCGTACTGAATGAGATCCAGTCCGGCGGCCTTCATCAGCGCGTCGGGAGAGCCGTACCGGCGGCCTCCGGTGAACAACTCGGCATACAGCACGGCAGCGGTATACGCCCCCAGGCGAGGCACGCTGAGCAGCCACCGCACGACCTCGGCGCCGATTTGCTGTTGCTGGACGAATTCTCCGATGGCGCGGCACTGCTGGTCTATCCGGCGGTGCAGGCGCAGGAGATCCTCGGCCAGTTCCTGCACGTTGCGCGCGGAGATTCCGTCGGCGGGCAGCGCGGCCTGCTGAACGCGGGCGCATTGCTGCAACGCCTCCACTTTCTCCCGGGGCGCCCGGGGGATGGCCCCGGCGCCGCGGGCGCGGGCCAACTTCGCCGCCGTGGGATACTCCGCCAGCAAGCGCAACAGCCATTGAGGGCAGTCGCGAAAGTAGGGCAGCACGAAGGGCATCGTTTCGTACAGGAGCTGCTGGAGCTCGTTGGACAGCGCCAGTTCCTGTTTGCGCAAGCCTTCCGTGCGCCGCACCCAGCATCGCAGGGACCGCTCCTCGGGCGTCAGGCCGGGCACCTGCAATCCGGGAAACGCCCGCAGAAACTCCGCCAGGCTCCAGGCGCTGGTGGCGTCCGTGCCGGTCCGCTGCCCGGTGGCCTTGCGATGCGCTCCCACGGCCGTCGTGGGCAACAGGCGCACTTCCACCTCCGCCGGCCAGCGTTCCCCGCGCAGCGTGCGCACCCAATGCACTTCGTAGCCTCCCGTGGGTTCCAGCCCGATCTCCAGCCGCTCCGCCGCCGTCCGCTTCAGCCATCCCTTCAGCCATTCGGCCATCGCCCCGCGGCCCTCCGGCGTGTCCATAAACAAACGCGGGTTCTCCAACCGACGGCCCCCGGCGCTCATCACCGCCGCGTCCGCTCTTCCTTTACTGACGTCGATCCCACAATACAACACGCGCTTCTCTTCCATTCGCTTCTCCGATCCACCGGGCGGTCTTCGGCGTGCCCCCGCCCTTTGATCCTCCTCGGAACCCTGGTTGCCATGGGAGGTCCAAGCCTCTCGATTCTCTGGTCCGTCGCAGGCGGATCGGCGGGGGAGGCAATCTTACGAGGGCGGTCTTAGCCGCAGGGGAGGTCGCCTCTCACCCGCCTTCAACTCACTCCGGTTGGCCGAGTCCAACTCGGCTCTTTACCTCTATATATCGCTCCATTCTTTTGCTATGCTTCCCCTTATACCAGGGGAGG
>JAKQDQ010000134.1 GCA_029573725.1 Verrucomicrobiota bacterium | reverse complement strand
TGCTCTTCTGAAGTTCCTGGTTAAGCTGCTCACCACAAGCGCTATCATCGAAAAGCACATCATGCCCGTCGCAATACGTCACCGCGTTTGGCGTGGCGTCCTGCCAAAGCCCCATCGTAACGGTATCCCATGGCCCGTCGCCACCGATCCATTTCTCCGTGCCGTTGGAGACGATTACCTGGTGATCCAGCGTGCCATTGCCTACGTTCGCACCGTTGTAACCCTTGACATGCAGATACCAATTTCCCCCGGCTGTCGGGGTCGTGTTGAGCGTCCCGGATGACCATAACGCCTCGTTGTCCGCCCAATTATGTGTGGGCGACTGATTCCAAACATAACGGTAATACTGGACTTTGCCGGTGCCAAAGCCTCCCACCGCCGTCCAATTCACAATCGTGCCCGGAGCGCAAAAGAATGAAACATCCCGCGTCACGTTGTTGGTTGTCGGGGGCACGGACAAGGTCCAGACGACCCGGGAATCCTTCTGACCCGTCGTGTTGGCCCAGGCGCCCCGGCTCTGGCTCGTGTTATCTCGCGCTTCAATCGTGTAGGTGTAGGCCGTGTTGGCCGTCAACCCCAAGTCATTCTTCGACGTGTCCGTCCCCCAGGTGTAGATCGGCGAGGCATCCCGATATACCTGCACCCCCACATCCCCCCGCCGGTAATGATTGCTGGAGGCGGCCGACGTTTCGTCCGCCGCCTCGGTCGCGCCGGCCACAATCCCCACCCCCTGGTCCAGCGGAATCGCCCAGGCCAGGTTAATCTGGCTGGTGCTGACCGTCGTCACACTGCTGAAACTCGGATTCTGAGGAGCGACGTTGTCCACATACACATCCATGTAGTTCCCCGGCCCGCCATCACCCCAGTTCCACCCCCCACTCGCCCCATTGTTCTGAAAGGAGCACCGCTTGGACTTGCTGACTGAAAAGAAATGAAACCGCCGATGCCCCGTAACCCCCGACTGCGTATGCGACCAACTCGTTCCGCTCGAACTGACGTCCGCATAATTGCCCTCGCTAATGCCATAACCCCACTCATAATGCATCACCTTCCAGAACGGCACCGGCCCCGTCACGGACGCCGTCCCATTCGCCGTCACCGTCGTGTTGTTGCCGTAGTAGTTGGCATTGGGCTGCGGGTTGCTGCCCCCGTAAAAATTGGCCACATCAATCCGCGGA
>JAKQDQ010000114.1 GCA_029573725.1 Verrucomicrobiota bacterium | reverse complement strand
TTTGCTATGGCGGATTCGGCATTTGTGGCATAGCTTTCGCTTAGAGAAGCTGCCTGAGGCGGCGCCCGGACTCGCATCGCTAAAGACTGAGACGTAACGCATTATGAACAAGACTGAACTCTTCGTTTGCCTTTTGGCTGTCGGCCTGATTGCCTGCGATCTCCTCGTGCGGCTGCGCACGCATCGCCATCGCAAAGACAGATTCATCGAGAGCCTCTTCGACACGCTCCTGCAACCCGCTCTCCTTCCGCAATCTTCCACAAAATCACCCGTTCCCAAACCCGCCAACCTGCCCACCCCGGAATCTCTTGCCGAAAACCTCCTCCGTCACTTCCAGCAATCCGCGGTCTCCCGCCTGGTGTTGCGCATCTTGGCGCTCCAGCAAGGAGGCGCCGTTGAGGCCGGGCTCCTTGCCGAGGTAAATCAGCATCTCGTCCAAACCGGCAAACGCGCGCTGCCCCCTGCGGTGGTGCGCCGGGTCGTAATGATCCTTATGGGGGCCGATCTGGTCGCCTTGAACCAGGGCCGGTTGGAAATCACCAATGCTGGCCGCCAACTCAACACCTTGCTGGAAGCCCGTTCCCTCACCGAGCAGACGCATCCCAGCTTCGGTTAACCCCGCGAGGCGGGGAAATTCCGCGCCGCCAGGGGAGTGCCGGATTTATCAATCATCGGCCCCTGCTGGAGTGTGCGATTATCCGGCTCGGCGTATCGGTTCGGGGGCAATTCGGCAAAGGATGGGCGGAGCTTGGAAAAGGTGTGGAAGAACCACGAGGCAGGCAGTTGCGCGGCTCAGGACGGGCGGAGACGGCGGGGCCAGGCTGACGTGGGCGGGGAACCGAGTTTCGAGCCGGAAGCCCGCAGCACCTTGGATTTGCGAGTGTTGGGGTGTCTGAAGCTGCGCTATTCCTGTGGGGGATGCCGGTTTCAAGAGCCGGGTGAGGTTTTGGCAAGGTGCATTTTTATGGTTTATTCGCGTGACAGCCGCTGGGGGGCGGCGGTATGGTAGGTCCCTGGCTGACCCTATCGTCTAGCGGTTAGGACACCGCCCTTTCACGGCGGCGGCACGGGTTCGAGTCCCGTTAGGGTCGCCAACTATATCTTCCGTAATTTCAGACACTTACAGAGGTTTTCCACTTTGTTGTTGACCATTCGACACAAATTCGACACAATGACACCATGAAAACACCGACTGAGTTTCCGAAGCAGAAGCCGACAGCGTTTCCCTTCAAGGTGATCCGGGGCAACGCCAGCGCGACGATGTACAACTTCACCGACTGCAAGGGCAGTGAGACATTCAAACTGCCCTATCAGGATGCCGGGGTGAGGAAATTCCATCGCTTCAAGGACTACGCCAGCGCCCGCGCCAAGGGCAACGAGATGCTTGAACAACTGGAGCGTGGCGACGTGGACGCCCTGACGATCAAGAACATGGACAAGTTGATCTACACGACAGCGCAGACCATCCTCCGGCCTGCCGGGCTCCGGCTGGACGTGGCGGCGCAGATGGTCGTGGATTGCCTCGAAGCTCTGAAGGGCTGCTCTATCTCGCCAGCGGAAGCCTGTAGGAAACACGCGAAGCGTCACCCGGCCAATATTCCTGACAAGGCGGTTGTCGAAGTCGTTGCGGAGTTCATCAAAGCCAAAGAGGGAGAGGGGCGTAGTCGGCGCTACCTGGAGGACTTGCGGTATCGCCTCGGCCAGCCGCAACAGCCAGACCCAGCACAGGGGCAGTCAGGCAAGCCGAAAGCCAAGAGGCACGCGCACGGGTTTGCTGACGCCTTTAAGGGCAGCATCGGCAACATTGACGGCAAGCAGATTCAAGACTACCTGGACGCGCTGAAGCTGTCCCCCAGGAGCCGGAACAACTTCCGGGGTGCAGTCGTTTCGCTTTTCGAGTTCGCCAAGGCTCGGAAGTATCTGCCGGGCGACTGGGCAGAGTGTGAGGCGGTGGGCAAATCCAAAGACAACGGCGGGCCGATAGAGATATTCACGCCAGAGGAAATCAGCAACCTTCTCACCCAGGCGAGCAAGGACAACACAGAGCTTGTGCCGTTCCTTTCCATCGGTGCGTTCGCCGGGCTCCGCAGTGCCGAGATTGATCGGCTTGAATGGCAGGATGTGAAATTCTCCACCGGCTACATTGTGGTTGAAAAGGGCAAGGCCAAGACGGCATCGCGTCGGGTGGTTCCGATGCCTGAGAATCTGAGGCTCTGGCTCGCTCCCTACGCTGACGCAACGGGCAAGGTCTGGCCGCACGGGCACGCCTACCTTTACGAGGCGCTGCAAAAGAATGCCAAGTCCGCCAAGGTGAAGTGGAAGCACAACGCCTTGCGTCACTCGTATGTCAGTTACCGCGTGGCAGACGGCGGCGACGTCAACCGAACGGCGCTGGAATGCGGCAACAGCCCGCAGATGATCTTCTCCAACTACCGCGAGCTTGTGACGCCAGAAGAAGCGAAGCTGTGGTTCTCAATCGTGCCGCAGTCCTCGCGCTCCCGGAAGGTTGTCAGCCTGGAGAAGGCCATGAAACGACAGCGGAAAACCGAAGCCAAAGGGAAGGGCGCGGCGGTCGGCGCCCGGTAAAGGATACGCCATGAAATCACCAGACAAAACCATGATGCACGGCACCGACTACGCCGGGCAAGACCCCACAGGCTGGATCGTCACCGAGAAGTTTGACGGGCACTTCGCCCGCTGGACTGGCTGCCAGCTACTCACCCGCGAGGGCGCAAACTACAACCCGCCCGACTGGTTTGTCGCCGGCCTGCCCCCTTGGCCGATTGACTGTGAGCTATTCGCCGGCTACGGCAAACGCGGCAGCCTCAACGGTGCCCCGCGCTGGCGCGACAAAAACCGCTGGGCAGGGCTTCGCTTGATCGCGTTTGACTGCCCGGAAGCTGGCGGCGACTGGCCAGCCCGCATCCGGTCGGCTCCGGTCACAAGCTACGCTGCGCCGGTGGCTTTTACGGTCTGCAAGGGCAAGCGCCACTTGAACGGCGAACTGCGGGCGGTGTTAGACCGTGGCGGAGAGGGCATCGTCCTGCGGCATCCTTCGGCCCCTTACACGGTTGGCAGGGTGCAGACCATGCTCAAGGTGAAGTTTTCAGTTTGGTAGGCTGAGCGGCTTCCCCATTTGGCTTGTGAGGCACTTTGATTCTCCCGCGAGACGTGGCCTCCGGTGCTCAATGGCCCTTTTCTGGCCTCGGGCGCTCATGGCAGGCTAAATCTTCGCGCTAGGTTTCGATATGAGGCGTTTTGATTGCGTGCCCGGTGTCCTGACATGGGGGGAAAAGGAAAGCCCGCCAGAGGGCGAACACTGGCGGGCGTAGGTGGTTTGGTCTGGTCTTAAGCCAAGCGAGCAACACCCTTTTGTTGCCAGAGAGCCAGCAGGTCGGCGGCTTGTCTGGTGGACAACGTAAGCCTGCCAACCAGCAACGCTCCCTTACGGTCAACCGTGATTCTGATTCTGCTGTTGTAGAACAAAGGCCGTGGCCTTGGCAGGACGGCCCCGGCTTCCTTGACTGCTTTGGCAGCGCGCCTTAGCAACTGGCGGATGTGTCCGGCGTGCCAATCCTGCATCGTTGGGCGCGATAGCTCGGCCAGCATTACCGCGTCGGCGGCGTCTCGGAGTCTGTACTGTGCGATTTCGATTCGTGTCTTTGTGTCTTTCATAGGTTCATTCAACGCCCTATTTGGGGCGCGTAAGAGTTTCTCGCGCTACGGGTTGGGGCGACAAGAGGAAATAAATTGCGGCGCGTCTCACCCATTGCGAGACGTGCAAGCGCGATTGTCGAGGGTTCGGAGAAGTCCGGCGCGGGCGTTGCCGATTGTTGCCTTATCCCGGCAACTTCACCGATTAGCAACGCTCACGCCCTGCTTTCGGAGGGGCAAAAAGCCGCCCGCCAGTGTTTTGACTGGCGGGCGGCCAACCCAGGCCGAAGGAAGGAAGGCTAGGGAACGCAGATGCGCTTCAGGGCGGCGGCCTCTCCGGCCACGTATCCGTAAGCACACTCGATCACCTGCTTGGAGCGGTCCAAGTCCGGATCACCCCAGGCCCGGTAGTTCAGGCTAATCCCGCTGGCCGGGTCAGTCACGATCTCGTAAGCGGCCAACGAGTCTCTTACTTCGGGCGACGGCTCCACCGGGCAGAAGGCCGCGAGAATGCCGCTCATGAAGCAGGCAAACCCGATCAGCTTCTCGCTGTTATCCGGCAGGTTCGGCATCCACGCGTACTCGAAGCCGGAGAGCATGGGCAGCCTACCACCGCGCACAACTTCCGTGCCGCCGATGTTCACCGCGAGCTTGTAGGCTTCATCCTTCATCAAGGCGGTGTTGACGGTCGAATCCACGATCAAACCGCGCCCGGCATCGGGCCAATGGGCGGCATTGCACGCGCCCGCGAGCGTGGCTATGTCATCGCTGGTGATAGCGGCAGCCGCGCAGGTCAGGGCGGCACTGCCGAAGGCGCTGGCGGTGACAACGCTCAGCACGTCGTTAATCACGTCCACGGCCAGCTTCTCGGCATTCATGCTGCCCAGCCGGACGGCATCGAAATACGGCTGACGGCGCAACGTGTCGCTCCCGAAATCAATGCTCTGATACTTCCGCTTGTTGACGGTGATCTTCTTCATGCTGCTTGTCACCGTGTCCGCGAATGCGTAGCCCGTCGAGCCGTCCCAATCGGTGCTAACGGCGGTCTGCAACGGGTAGTAGGGCACCACGACCTCATCAGTGCCTTGCAACGGCGTGTTGCTGAATGCCGTGGCGAACAGCCGCAGCGGCAGAATCCGGGTCGCAAAGGCCCGGATGGTCTCGTTCAAAATGGCAACGCGCTTCAGGGCGCTGTCAATCGTGACGGTGGTTGCGTTCAGGACATGGCTCGCAAATGCGCGGCGCTCATGCTCTGGCAGCGCGGCCATGAAGCGGGCGCGGTCAACGGAGTTGTGCGGCGAACCGCAGTGAAGTTCGGTGAGTTTGGCCGCTATGGCGGCGGGGTCGTTGGTAATGGAGATAGGCATAAAGTGCTTTTTCGTTTTGGGGTCAAAGGTTTTCAATCAGGGCGCTCGGCTGGCCCACGTTGCGGCGGCTGCCGTCGCGCAACGTCTGCGCATATTTTCTGAGCAAAAGGACATAGGCCGGGGGCCTGTAAGGGATGGCGAATTGCTCGAAGCGCGGGCGCGTTTCATTTTCGAGTTCATCGGCGGCTGCATCGGCGGCGTCGGCCTTGGCCAGCAAGGCGGGTTCCGCAATCTGCCACGCTTGGGCTTCAATCCGTTTGCATTCAACCTTGAATGCGGCAATCCGCTCGCGGGCGTCGGCATCCCAGTCTGAGCGGCTCCACGAATCCTCCCGCTTGACGGTTTCATCGCCTGCGGCAGTCCGGCGGGCAATGTCCTCCATGTGGCGGTGATAGGCGTCGCCCTGGGACTTGGCGGCCTCGCCAATCGCCTCTTGTAAGCGAATCCACGGGGCGTCGAGCTTGGCGAGTTCGGCGGCAACCGTCTTTTGGGGTTCGTAGCCTCGCTCAAGCAGGTAGGCGTCGAAAGCAGCTTGTTGGGTTGGCGAGGGGAACGGCACGGCGCTCAGGGCATCCGGGGGCAAGGCGGGGCGAATCTTGGCCGTCAATTCCCGCTTGGCTTCCGCCGAAAGCGGGCCGCGCTTGTCAAGGCTTCCGGCCCGAGTCGCGCCCCGGTAGGGCGTGCTTGGAGACGGGGACGGATTCGGCTGCGGGTATTCAACCACGGTTCGCGTGGGCTTGGCCGCGTTCTGGGGCGCGGTCGCTTGGCCGTTCAAGAGGCGGTCGAGTTTTTCTAAAACATTCATTCTACCAATAGGGCGGGGGCGACACGGAAGCGCATTCGGAGCAATGTTTATCGGGGAAGCTATGCGACAATTTCGCTTTCTGAACCCGGCGCTCTGCCGTCCGCCGTGATACTCCGGTGAAGCTGGCCAAGTCGCTCGCGTTCAAGGGGCAGGGGGTATCATCCGGCCACGTTGCGGCGAACGCCATTGCTGCGGCTCGCTCAACAATCTGGGTGCTGGTCTGGGCGCGGTGGAACAGGCGGGCCAATACCTCGCGTTGGCCTTCGGCCCTGCCTTGCTCGCGGCCAGCTTCAAAGGCTCGTTCCAAGTGCTCAATGGCAGCGTGGCCCTGTTCCGGCTCGTCTTGCTCCCCGTCAACCTCACGGGCAACGGCGTCATAGTCGAAGCCTACTGTCTGAAC
>JAKQDQ010000064.1 GCA_029573725.1 Verrucomicrobiota bacterium | reverse complement strand
AGTGGCAGCAACAAGCCATCCGCATGCGCAAGGGCAAGAACGGAGTTTGGACAACCTCGGTGGCGTTGCCGCCCGGAAAGCATAACTACCGCTTCCTCGTGGACGGCGAGTGGCGGGATGACCCGGAGTGCGCGCTGCGCGCCGGCAATCCCTACGGCACCCACAACATGGTGCGCGAAGTCGGCTGACGCCCGCCCGGGCCAACGGCCCGAGCCCCGGGGAGATTGGCGCCCTTTGAGCCGCCGGCGGTGGCGGCGCAATCCGGTTCGGTCCCGGGGGCTTTGATATTGTAGATCATGAGCCGGGGAGGTTGAAGCTGCGGATTGGGCGGCGGTTAAGCCCTGCGGAGCGGATGTCTGGCCGGGCCGCCCGGGGCTTGGGCCATTGGGAACAGCGGAGGTGAGATCGCCCTCCAAGGCGAGCAGGCTTTCCCGCAGGCAATCCAGGCGTGTGCGTGGAGGCTTTTCCCAGCCGTCGGGCGAACGGCCCCCGAGCGCCGCGTGAGGGCACACGGCCTACAGGAAATGATAGAACGCTGCGACAGTCCCCATGCCCTCTCGCAGCACCGCACTTCCGGCAGACCACAAGTCCCTTCGCATTATCCCGCCCCCTGTAGGCCGCGTGCCCTCACGCGGCGCTTTGCACCCGCCCGCCACCGCCAACCCCAAAAAATTGCCCTTGCGCGAAGACCTCCTGCCCGTCAGCCTTCCCGTATTACCTCGGGGCGGACTTCCAGCCCAAGGAGTGGCGGGAAGCCGAATCGCCTCCGGGCCGTAATAGAACGGCAATTAAAACAACAATTAGAGAGGACAGACATTATGAAAATACTATCCGCTCCGCGCACGGGCAGCCTGGGCGCGGAAACCTACTACCAATCCCCCTTCGGCGTGTGCGCCCGGCGGCGCACCGTTCCCCGGGATCGGCCTTCTGACCGCAAAGCGGCCGCACGGTCATATTTTGGGATCTCCTCACGGGAGTGGGGCCTCAAGCTCACCGAAGCGCAGCGCGAGCGCTGGAACGCCGCAGCACTGCACGTCCCCAGCCGGCCTTGGATGGGGCAATACTCCCACCTGAGCGGGCAGCAGTTCTGCGTCCAGATCAACAGCACCCTGCGAGGGCTGGGTCTGGCGCCGGTGGAGGAACCGCCCGCCCCGGTGGTCTTCGGCCCCAACCCGGTCACCGGACTGGAGATCGTCAATGACGCCCAAGACGGGGTTCGGCTGCGGCTGAATGTCGGGGCCGTCCATGAAGACATTATGGTCTTTGGGCAGCCGCCGTGCAGTGCGGGCCGGATGAAACCCCGCCGGGTCTATTACCTGGGCCTGTTGGGCCCAAGCCAAAACGGGCAAAGCGATATCACAGACCTCTACGCCGCCCGGTTTGGGCGGCCCGCCCCGGGGCAGAAGGTGTTTATCGCCGTGGTTCAGACCCGGAACGGCTGGAAAGGCCAAAGCCGGGTTCACAACGCCATCGTTCCGCCGCCGCCGATGTTGAAATCTCAG
>JAKQDQ010000058.1 GCA_029573725.1 Verrucomicrobiota bacterium | reverse complement strand
CGTCGTCGATTCCAACACCACCAACACCCCACGCCGCAGGTGCGGCGCAATGCTCCGCCCCGTGTTCAAGATATACGAAAGATCCGGCTCCCGATTCTTGTTCAACGGCGTCGGCACACAGATAATCACCGCCTCAACCTCGCGAATGCGGCCAAAGTCGGTTGTGGCGGAAAAGTCTCCGTTTTTTACCGCCTCGGCAATGGCGTCGGGCGCAATGTGTTTGATGTAACTCTTGCTTTGGTTCAGGGCGTCCACCTTGTTGGTATCCACATCAAATCCCAACACCGACACTCCCGAACGCGCAAATTGCAGTGACAGCGGCAACCCCACATAACCCAGACCCACAATACCAATTTTCATTTATCGTTTCCTTTCCTTGTTCATAGTTGTAAAAACTCGTCCCCCCCCTCCGTTCCTCGCTCGCAACGTCGCGCGGTCCCCTCTCCCGGCGAGGTTCAACTTTCGGCGCTGCCTCCCATGAGGCCCCACCGCGTCAGCAGGGTCCGCACAGGCCGCGGGAATCGTTCCGGTGGCAGCATGGCGGCGATCTTTCGGAGGGAAAAAACGCCCATCGCCGTCATGACGACTCCGCCAAGGATTGCGGCAACCCATTCGGTGAAAAAATAGAAGGCGAGGCTCACGCCGAGGGCGAGGGCAAGATAACTGCCGCCAATCCAGGCGGCCTCGCGGCTCCAGCTAAACCCAGTCAGGCACCGGCTGATGACGTACACGCCGGCCACATACACGGCATACATGCCGACAAAAGCCACGCCCACTCCGTTGACACCCCACTGGCCAACGGCAAACCAGACCGCCGTCAGGTACAGGCCGTTGAAGGCCAGTTCGCTCACGAAAAATGTTTTCTTCGCATTTTTGGCCAGCATGATGAACCCCATCGGCCAGGCAATGACCCGCAACAAAATCCCCAAACTGATCCAGCGCAAAACGTCCACCGCGGGGAGGAAATCGGCGGATTGGAGAATGCGGATCGCCCAAGGGGCAAAGGTCAATGTGGCCACCATCCCCGGTCCGGCGAGCAGGATTCCGATCTCCAATTGCTCATTCACCAGCTGATTGCACTGCCGGTGGTCCCGCGCCACTGCGGTTAACCGCGGGTAAAAATCCGTTCCCATGGCCTGCAAAATGAACCCGGCAAAATAGCCGCCGATCAGCCAGGCCGCCTGATACAGGCCGACCGCATGCTGATCCATCCGGCGCATTAAAATGATGTTCACGATGTAGCTGGTGCCCAGGGCCATCAGGCTGGTCATCATGAACACCACGCCCAGCTTCAACAGGCCTTCCGCTTCACGGAAAACCTCCCGCGCGCGCATGGGCAGCAGCGCCACCTTCACCCGGCGGGCAAAAAACCAGGAGGTGAGGACGCCAAAGGCGGCGACCAAAACCAGCGCGGGCGCAATGCCCTGTTCCCGAAAAACATAGATGATGGGAATGCAGGCCAGAGTACTGAAGGTGGCGCCCAGCATTTTGTCTTTGGCCATATCCACAATGCGCCGCAGCCCTTGCAGCAAGGCGTTCTGGCCCTGGGAAATAATGTTGCACAGCACCGTCAATGACAGGATGGCCACCACGGGCGCATATTTGGCGTCTCCGAAGGAAAATTGTGCCACCGGACCGGATAAAATCGCCAAGGCCACGGCCCCCACGACCCCTAGGGCCCGCGACACGCGCCGCAGAGTGATCACCGTGCGTGCGATGTGTTGTCCGTCGCCCGTCCCCACCGCCTCGGCGATCTGCCTCACCCCGCTGCCGTTCAAGCCCAGCCCGGCAATCCCCTGCGCCAATTCGACAATCGAAACACAGATTCCCCAAAGTCCGTAGCCGCCGGGGCCTAACAACAACGCGATCGCCTTGGCGCGTACCATCCCCAGAACCAGGGTGACCGCGGAAGACCCGCCAATAACCGCCGAGGATTTGAGGATCTGACCGTAGGATTTGCCACTGCTGACTGCCGCCTCCATTTTTTAAAAGTTGATCCGGGGATTCCAGTGACCGCCAGACGACCGAGCTTCACAGGCTGTCGAACCGGTCGTGCGCAGCCTCAAGGCACCTGTTGACGGGCTCTGCGTCCATGGCGCCTAAAGTTGCAGTTCGGGCACGGGCGATACCAGTTGCGGTTTCAAGTGGAGGTACCGGGTGGCCGCGCGCTTGGCTTCGATGTCCTTGAAGACTTTCTCCACTTGTGCGGGCGTCAAACCGACCACCGGCGCCACCTGAGCGGCCGGGACGTTGTGGTTCCGGGCGTAGAGACACAAGTCCATTTTTTCGTACGGCAGGGAGAAATAGAACTCATCCTGCCCTTGCTCGAGACTGTAGGTGTCGGTGGTGGGGGAACGCCGGCAGTTCCGTTCCGGCACACCAAGATATTCCGCGAGCCGGTACACCTGCGTCTTGTAAAGGTGCGCAATCGGCTTGAAATCCGCGGCCCCGTCCCCCAGTTTCACAAAAAAACCCTGGTCGTATTCCAGACGGTTCGGGGTCCCGGCAACCGCATAATTTAGCCGGTCGGCATAATAATACTCCATCATCTTGCGCACCCGTTGCTTGAAGTTCGTGGCGGCCAGGATCCCCAGATAAGCCTCCAACGGCAACCGGGTTTTGATGGTGTTTCCATCCGGCGATTGGGCCACGACGCTGAAATAGTTGAAGCTTTGGTTGGTCAGGATGTTTTCCAGCACGATCTTGCTCTTCCAACCCGCCCCATATTCGGGAATCACCCTCCGAATGGCGGTCTCCTGGCGCGAATAGCACCCCACCGATTCAAGGATTTTGGTGATGTCCTCAATGGCGGAATCGAAACCAAAATGGTCGGAGATGGCCTGACTGTAACTCAAAGTGTCCTCGGAGGAATGGCGGTCTGGCATGTGCACTCCGAAGACCCTGGCTTTGCCCACCGCCTGCACGGCGAGCGCCGCCGTGCAGGAGCTGTCGATCCCGCCAGACAGCCCGAGCACCACCCCCCTGCGCTTGAAACTGACGAGCAGTCGTTGAATTTCTCGTGTGATGAGCTGCACCTGCTCGGCGCAGTCGAAATCGAGCACGTCTTTGGAAAAAGGTTGGGTCATGGCTTCAGGTAATTTCAATGTCCAGGTACTAACACGGTGGTCCGGAGGAGGCTGAATTGGTCGAGCCGGCCGCTGCCGCTTGTTGCAGGGCGGATTTGAGAATTTTACCAGATTGAGTTTTCGGCAGATCGTTGCAAAACTCCACCCACTTGGGAAGTTTATACGCTGGCAGGCGCCGCCCCAAATGATCCAGCACCATCGCGGCCGTCAACGCCGGTTGACAGCGGACAACATACGCCTTGATGGCCTCGCCCAGCAGTTCATCGGGCACGCCGATCACGGCGGTTTCCAGCACCCCGTTGATTTCCAAAACCGCATCCTCGATTTCCTTGGCACTGACCCGATTGCCGCCGACTTTGATGATGTCGCGGCGCCGGCCAGTCAGGAAAATGTAACCGTCCGCGTCTTCGTAACCAAGATCGCCGGTATGATAATATCCATGCCGCAAGGCTTCGGCGGTTGCAGTGGGAGATTTCCAATAGCCCATCATGATGTTGGGACCGCGGGCAGCTATCTCCCCCGGGGTGCCCCGGGGAACACGATCGCCCTGTTCATCCAACACGACCACTTCAACGTTGGGGATGGCCCGGCCAACCGAACCCCACTTCTTCGGCAACATCTCCGGCTCAACGTAAGTCAACCGCGGGCTCGCCTCGGTGCTGCCGTACATGATGAAAACTTTCGCCTGCGGGAAGGCGGCCACGACCTCCTGCTGCAGGGCCGGCGCCATGCCGCCACCCGCCTGGGTGACGAAGCGCAGCGCGGGGAACTGCCGGGTTTTGAGGTCGGTTTTCCGCAACAAAATGGAAAAGGTGGATGGCACCCCGGCAAAACCCGTGGCCTCCAGGTCGCGCATCCGGTCGAGCACCGTAATGGGAAAGGCAAAACCGTTGTCAATCACCAGGGCGCCGCCACTCAGAAAATGACCGTAGAGCAAGGAGCGGCCATAGATATAATAAAACGGCAGCACCACCATCATGCGGTCCTCCGGCCGCAATCCCAGGTACTCCACAATGGAGCGGGTGTTGCTGGTGAGATTCAGATGCGACAACATCACGCCTTTCGGCTCCCCGGTTGAACCTGAAGTGTAAATCAGCGAAGCAAGATCCAAATCCATCCGCTGCACGGTCGGGGCCGCACCACTGGTCCCCTCATAAATTCCGGTCAAGAAATGCAACGACTTCGACACGTTCTTTGGCGCCACGCGCTGCAAATCCTGCTCCAGAATGACGTGCTGGAGCGCGGGCAGGTCGTCCAGAATGGCGGCCCATTGCCGGACAAACTTATTTGCGGCAATCAGGACCCGCGCCTCGCAATCGAACAAGAGCCGCTTGAGATCGTCCGCCGGCAGCTTGGTGTTGAGTGAAACCTCGACCGCATTTGCCTTCAGCGCGCCGAAGTGAGCCACGATAAAATCGAAGGAATTCTCCAACAGGATCGCCACGCGGTCACCCGGGCGCACGCCCAGCGCGCCCAAGAACGCGGCGAGCTGGTTGGCCTGATGATTCAGTTCGCCGTAGGTTTTCCACACCCCGTTGTGCCAGACCGCACGCCGGCCCGGATGGGCCAGCGCGGACTGCTCCAGCATGGCTTGCACTAACATACTTTTTCCGCCGCCGGCTTGGCCGCCGCCCGGCACCGCCGAACCACTTTGACATCGTCGCGAGCGGACAGCGCCGGCCGGGTCGAAAAGGCCGCGACAAACTGTTGTTGGACCAACAACGTGGACAAAATGCCCACCAAGGCCATGTCGTCGGTTTCCCCCACCGCCCGGCCTTGCTCCAATTTGGCGGTCAACTGACGCACGGCCAGGGGATTGAAGATCCCGGTGGCCGTCAGGTGTGAATCCGACAGCAGCTCCCGCACGTAGGCCGGGGGCGCTGCGTGAAAAAAACTGCGGTGGATGGGCGCGCGATAAGGACGTTTGCGGCGTTTCCAGATGGTTTCCGGCAAATAGCCGCTCGCGAGCCGGCGGAGCAGATATTTTTCCGTCAAAGCCCGCAGCTTCAACCGGGCCGGCAGCCGGTTGCAAAACTCCATCACGCGCACGTCAAGAAACGGATACCGCCCTTCGACCGAATGAGCCATCGCCACACGATCCCCCTGGGCGGACAGCAGGTAAGGTGAAAGAAACGTAGTCACTTCGAGGTATTGCGCTTGTTCCAAGCCGCTCCAACCGGCGAACTCCGGCGGGTAATCTATCCGGCGATCCTCTTGACCGCCGCCTTCCGCAGTCAGCGCAACGAAATCTTTCGAGAAGAACCGCGCCGCCCGCCGGGTGTTGCGCCAGCGCACGCCGTGCGAGTAATCCGGCGCGTCCGTTTTCGTCAAATCATTCGCGAAAAATGCCGCCAGATACGCCGCACCTGCGCCGGACAGGTTGATGTCCGGATACAACCGTTGCAGCAACGACGAACGCCATTGGGAATCCGGCTGACGCGCCCAAAACCGCCGGATTTTTGCTTCCTTGAAAATATCGTATCCCCCCAGAAACTCGTCCGCCCCCTCACCGGTCAGCACCACTTTGAAGCCACGGTCGTGAACGAGCCGGGAAAGCAAAAACATGGGTACCGGAGCCGTGCGGAGAATGGGCGTCTCCGTGTGCCAAATAACATTGGGGAAGGCGGCGCCGATTCCGGCGTGGGTGGTGCGGACCACGTGATGTCGTGTGCCGAGATGGGCCGCCATTTCCTGCTGAAAACCGCTCTCGTCAAATTGTTCGTCGTCAAAGGCGATGGAAAAGGTATCCAGCTGGCTGATGCCCAATTTGCGCACCAGGGCGGCAATGGTCGAGGAATCCAGGCCGCCACTCAGATACGCACCAACGGCAACGTCGGCGCGCAGGCGCATCCGCACGGCGTCACTTAACAACGCATGAAATTCTTCGACATAGTCGGCAACCGGACGCTCTGTTCCCGGATTACGGCCAGCGGTCTTGGCCCCGTATTCGAGCTTCCAAAAAGCCCGCTTTTCGATCCGGCCATCCCGAATTTTGAGATAATGTCCCGGGGCCAGCTCGAAAATGTTGCGAAAACAGGTTCGTGGCGATAATGGACTCCAGTATGTAAAAATCTGATCCAGCGCCACTGGATCAATTTGCGCATCAATGCGCGGGTCGGCCAAAATGGCTTTGATTTCCGAGGCGAAAAGCAGGCGATCCGGAGTGCAGGTATAAAACAAGGGCCGCACCCCAACGCGATCGCGCGCCAGGAATAACGAACGCTCATGACGGTTCCAGATGGCCAGTGCAAATTGTCCGTTCAACCGGCGCAGACATTCCGGCCCATGCTCTTCGTAGAGGTGCAAAACGACTTCCGTATCACAATGGGTGGTGAACCGGTGACCGCGCTGTTCGAGTTCGGACCGTAATTCGAGGTGGTTGAAAACTTCACCATTAAAAACAATCCACAGATTCTCATCCTCACTGCCAATGGGTTGTTGCCCACCGGAGACATCCACAATGCTTAAACGCGCATTTCCCAGTGCGACTTGATCCTCCAAAAAAATGCCGAACTGGTCCGGACCACGGTGTCGCACCATGCCCAGCATGGCGCGCAACGAGCTCTCGCTCGGAGCAACGCCTTCAGTAAGGTTCAAAATTCCCGCGATGGCACACATGCGCGCTTCACCGCCAACCCAGGCCGGTCGGCAACGAACATAACGGTTCTGCAGAAACCAGGCCAGCCTCTTGCCCCCCATCACCCCCGACGCAGCTCTCCCCGGAACTTCCGTCGTTCCAGCGTCCAAATCGTTTCGCAGCGGACAGCAAACAAACCCATTGTTTCTCAAGGCCTGGCTCGAATTGGGGCAGCATGGAGGAATTATTTGTCTGCGGAACGCGAAGATAGCCGCTCAATGTCAAGCAGCACAACCAGTTGAGCAGGGCCAGAACCTCCAATCAAACCCGCAAGCTTGCCAACGTTCATATTGCGCCCCAGCGGATATCCGGACGGATGAAAGGATTCCGCAAACTTCACAATGCCCGCAGCGGTGGCAAACGAGCAGCCATGCACTCAAGGCAAAGTCCGAAGCCGGAAAAAGCGCTGCGGCTCACTGCCCACGGAGTTGGTCACCGTAGTCACCGGACCGGTCGCCATGATATCCGGTGGCAAGTCCACCCATTCCGTCTCATTGAGATCGTTCTTGTATTGGAGGCGATACGTCCGGTTGGAAACGGAATTCCATGATACAATTATGTCCGCCGGCTCCACCAAGTCCACGGACAACACCACCGGAGCGGCTGTGAACACCACCAGCGTGTTCGTCACCGCCCCGCTGTAGTTCAATTCGTCCACCACCCCGATCACTTCATAGCTGCCCGCATTCGTCGGCGCACTGGCGCTCCCGGCATAGGTCACCACCACGTTCAGACCGGCAGGCTCGGTCGTCACACTCACGCTCCGCGCCGTCCCGTCATAGACCTGATTCAGATTCCCCAGCGTCACCACCGCGTTGCTCGGGACAATTGCCAGGTTTGCACCGACGTAACTCAGCTCGTAATTCGCCGTAGCTGCCAGAGTACCCTGTGAAATCGGGTAATTACCGACGTTTTCGCCCGGCGACCGGGCCAGTGCACCAGCCAATGCGTCGCCGTTAACCAGCAAGCCGCTGGTGATTTGGTAGGTCAAGGCCGGGTCCGGGCTTCCGAACACTTTACTTTTCGCGTCCGCAGTAACGGTCAGCGGCCGGCCCATAACGGTTAGCACCCCGGTATTGGTGATGAGGACGTAGTTGGTCAGTGCGCCATCTGGATCGCTCAAAATCGGAACAATCGGATAGGTTCCGACAGGACTGCCTGTGTTCGCGGAAGTGACATAGGTCGCAGTGATATTGTCGCCCGGACGCAAACCAACGACAGTTCCGCTGAAAGTGGGATTGGCGTCACCGTAGAAACGATTGGTGCTGGCGGCAGTGACGGTCAATACATGTGAAACCACGATCTGGAAACTGCCCGTCACCGACAGCGAGTTGAAATCCACCGCGTGCGGGTTGGTATCCGTGACCCGGATGGAAACCGTGTTCGTCGTCATGAACTGCGACAAGTCGGGCGTCCAGGAGATAAGACCGTCGGGATTCACCGTAAGGCCGGGGGGGCCGGACACCAGGGAAAATCCCCAGGCGTTGGTGGGAACATCGGTATCGACTGCCGTGGCCAAGACACTCCAGGCCAATTCGGGCGCGATATTGGTGTCGCCAGGCAGGGTCAGCACCGGAGGCGCATTCAATTCGTTCACGGTGACCGTGAAGCTGTTGGTGGTAAACAATGCCGGATTTCCATTGTCGGTCACCACCGTGGTGATGACATTCGTACTTGGTCCCTGGGCTTCGCTTGGCGTCCAAGTGATTACACCGTTCGCGTCAATGGCGGCACCGGCAGGCGGATTCACCAGGGCGTACGTCAGGTGCTTGGGCGCATTGGTGAGGACCACTTCCACGGAATAAAAATCCGCCAGCGGAAAGCCGCCGGGAGAGCCGCCCGCCCACAAGGCCAGGGAGGCGTTGGTCAGCAATTGGAAGCGTGTATCAACGGTCGTCCAACCGCTGCCGTCCGCGGAACAGCGGCCGGTAAAGTAATTGCTGACCGGATCGCGATCCAGGCGCACGTAAAAATTGCTCACGGAGCCGATGGCAATGGCTCCGGACCAGGGGATACCGTTCACCTCGCTGATGAGGGAGGCCGACTCCGTGTTGTTGTAACCCCATCCGACCTGGATGTAATTATCATCATCCTGGTAGGCCGCCAGATGGATTTGCTCGTAGTTTTGGGATGGCATGAACGACGCATGCAAACTCAGGGAAATCCAATTTGTCGGCAAAGCTCGGAACAGGCTGTTGCGTGTATCGTTGGAGTCCAACCACAAGTCGCCGATTCCCACCGGAACACGCAGTGAGCCGGGATGTGCGGCTTGGTCGTACGAAACCAAGGCCCCGACCGTTTGCTCCGTGTCACGCGGGGAACCATCCGGAGACCTTGCGACGAAACTCCAGCCGTCCGCCAGCAGTTCGTTACGGTTGGCGTAGGTAAAATAAAAGAGATTGGTTGTCGCGGAGCCAACATTTTCGGGAGATTCGATTTCCGGATCTGACGCCGTGTTGGTCACCGTGAGGGTGCTGAACTCGTTGATCGTGTAATTCGTTTGCGAGGGCAGCACCAACGGACTGGCCGATACGAACACCGAAAACTGGTTGGTCGCACTCAGGTTCTGATCATTCACCGCCAGGCTGTTCGTATCCGTCACGACCGTCACAAACGTGTACGTCCCGGGGACTTGCTCAGCCGCCGGGGTCCAAGAAATGACACCATTGACGCTGATGGATGCGTTGGTGGGGCTTTCCATCAAACGGTAACCCAGGGGGTTGACCGGGAGATCGGCATCACTGGCGGTATTGACAACCGTAAGCAGGCTTTGACCAATCAATACCCGATCAGATTGAGGCGGCAGCACCGGAACCTCATTGATTTCGTTTACCGTCACGACAAAGCTGTTGCTGACGCTCAGCGCCGGGAACCCATTGTCCGTAACGACGACCGTGATCGTGAAATTCGAACCTCCCGCGGTCTCTCCCGGGGTCCAGTTTAGAAGGCCATCCGGCGTAATAGTCATCCCCATTGGGGCGCCGGCGGCCAGGGAAAATGCAAGCGCATTGGTATCCGGGTCCGTTGCCGAGTTGGTAACCCAGAGCGTTTGCCCTTCGTTAATCGTAACATTCCCGTTGGTGGTCAGTATGGGGGGATGATTGGTCACACTGGAAAGCCCCAGGGTAATGTGCTGGGGCGTCGTCGTGACCAGGGTGTCGAACGAGAGCATGGTCCGATCACCCACGGAATGCACCGAATAGTTGGTCGTTGCGACACCGGCGATCGTCACATTGGTGACGGCCTGGATGCCCCCCAGATCCACCTGCAGCGTGACCAGGTCGTTGGTGGTCATCACCGTTTCAAAATTCCGGTAAACCGACGATGGCAATGGAAAGCGAAAACAGTCGAAAGAAATCTGCCCTACGGTTTCCACGTAGTTGGATATCACGGTCCGATCGCGCTGGTGGATGTACTTGGCGACTTCACCGGCCGGGGCCACCCAGATATCCTTGCCAACCGAGTACGCCACGGCGCCATCATCATTCTCGTAACCATGGAACACCAGGTTCGCCCATTTGCCCTGCGCGATCGCCGCGTCAACCACCGTTTTTAAATCCGCCGGGTTTGGCGGCGCGGACTCATCATAATCGGCAGGATCGTGCTCGTGCGAATTGAAGCATTTCAAAAACATCCAATCAATCGGACTGGCGTCTTCCAAGCGATTGACATTGTATCCCCGGGCAGTCAGGAAATAGTCGGCCGCGATGGCTCTTTGGCGCTCTCCGGCGAGGCCACATGGAAAGGCGAAGCAAATGATCTCCTGTTGTGTTGCGGGTGTGAAGGCCTGGATGTCGGCAATGTTCGTTTCAATTTCGTAGCGCTGCGACGGCTCATCCAACGAGGCGTTGCAGGGATGATGCACCGTGTGCGAACCAAGCTCCATGCCCGCATTGTAGTAATTGGTAAAAAACGGGGGAATGACGTGAACCTCATCAACGCCCCATAATAAATAAGTGCCATGGTAGCCGTTGGTCTGGAGAACATCGAACATGACATCGTCGGAATCATCTACCCATACGGTCAATGCGGCCGCCTTGCCCTCGCGCCAGACTGCGGGTTTGGCCCGCGCGTCGGGGTTAACAATCAATCTGACCTTTAACGCCGCCGGAGAATTCGCTGCGCCCGGCGAAACAAATTGCAGATCGGTTTCGTACACGCCCGCCGACAATCCGGTGGTGCTCACAGAAAGATCGAAGGCCGTATCCGCCGTGCCGTTCGTGACACTGACCGCCAACCAGGAAGCCGTGTTGATCAACGTCCAACTTAGGCCCGCCGGCCCCCGATAAATCACCCGGGTCCGTTGGATATTCGTGCAGGCCTGACCGGCGATGGCACTGAATACATAGCCGTCCCGTTGAAAATCCATGGTTGTCAGTACCGGCGTTGAGCTGCGGATGATTTGCAGCTGGCTCAAATCCGCTTGATGAAAACCGTCCAAGGATCCTCCCGCCCAAACCGCCAGCCGTGGGTAGAGCAACTTCTGCTCGGTTTGGTCTATGGTCACCCAATTTGTCCCGTCCAACGAGTAAAGCGCGGTAACAAAACCATAAGTCAACTCGCGATCCAAGCGGAGGAACAGATTGGTGGTGGACACCTCGGCGGCGTTCCATTGTTTCAACACCCCGCCGAGTTCCTTGGCAAACGTGATTGCCGGATTCCCGCCAAAGGTCCAGCCTGAACCTACTTCCACATAGTTGTCGTCATCCTGATATAACGCCAGTTGCAGTTGCTGAAAGATCTGTTCGGGAGCAAAGGAGACCTGCAACCTGACACTCTGCCAGTCGGGAGGCAGATCGCGGAACAGGCTGTTCTGCGTGTCGTTTGCCGCCATCCAGAGGTCCCCCGCCCCAACCGGCATCCGCAACACAATCCCCAAGTCCGCATTCGTTTGCGCATAAGCCACATCCGGCGGCGATGTCCCCAGACTCTTCTCGGTGTTGCGAACGGTCCCATTCGGATTCCGGGCCAGAAAATCCCATCCGTCAGCCAACAACTCCGCACGTGTGGCATACGTAAAATTGAAGGTGTTCGTGGTCTGGGCGGAACTCCTCAACCCATTGAAAATCAGGAGACCGGCCACCGCGACCAGCTGCAATCCCGGACTCTGCAGCACACGCAGTCTCCCTAATCGGCTATTTCGAAACGAGATCGGCGCTTGCTTCAAGCCCGAATGTCCCAGGGTTCCGTATCGGATTAGAATTGAATCGTCCCTCACTGCAGCTTTCTGAAATACACTCCACATGAACTATAAATCCACATTCCGCCCAAGCCGTTGCAACATGACACTCGTGCGGGAATCTTGCAACCGCCATCCTGAATTTCCATGAACTTAAACATCCCCGCGTCTATCGGACGCCACCGAAACGTCTGCGCGGCGATGATTTCCGGACGCGCAATCATTGCCTCTGTGTTGCGTGAGACAACCCCCGTTTTCCTCAGGGACTCTACGCCAGCTCACCCACTTTTTCGCCCCGAGTGAACACGGAATTACTGCCGGAAAATTACGGAAGCCTGATCGGCATAGTGCTGTCCGGCGACCTTGATCGCGACGCCCGCCATCGCTTTCGCAACTGGTAAAGCGCCCGATAAATCCGATAGGGAAGGACCCTTGTGCTGCAGCGCAAAGCGCAGCGGGGTTGGCCTTGCAAGAGCAGCCCGATCAGGACGGTCATTCGAACGAAACTGTTACGTCCCTCCATCATCTGCAATTCCGCGGCATAATGCAGGCGGACGCGGCGCGCTTCATGCAACAGGCGCTGGTACTCCCCCTGTGCAATTCGCTTCTGCGTGTAAAGCACCTCCAAGTCGGCCAGCATGGTATCGTAGGCTGCCACGGACTGTTGATTGACCCACAGCAACCGCCGTTCGCGGTGCTCAAAGGAACGGGTATCATCCCCTTCCGCCAAGAAGGAGACGTTCTCCTCATGACGACGGTACTTGACCAGCGGTTGGTGGATATACAACATTTCACCAACCGCCAGGGTGCGGAACGACAGCACCAAGTCCTCCAGGTCGGATTTCAGCGGACCAAATAAACGAAACAACAGCGGCGAAAACGCGTGGGTGCAGCCGTTTACGGCCGGCTTGGCGGTGGACAGAAATTCAAGAAGGCTGCCCGCCAAACACCAATGAGGGCGCTTATCCTCAAGCCCGCCGCGCAGACCGCCAACGCCATAAACATCCCCGTTGCCGAAGATGGTCGTATAACTGGAAAAAACGGAAGTTGCCCGACGTCCGGTTGCCTCCCATGCCTGGTAGATCACCTCCGCGCGCTCAGGCAGGGAGACGTCGTCGCTCGCCTGGATGATCACCAGTTCTCCCGAACACCGTTCCACCACGCGGCTCAGGTGTCGTCCCATGCCGAGGTTGGCGGCATTCCGATTCAAACGAACGATATGCGGTCCCCGATAGCCCGCCACGGTTTGCTGGATTACCTCATAAGTCCGGTCCTGGGAGGCGTCGTCCGAAATGATGATCTCCAGAGGCGAATAAGTTTGTGCCAAAACGCTTTCCACCGCCTCACGCACCATCCGCTCCTGGTTAAAGGCCAGCACAACGAAACTGATCAGCGGCTTGCTCATGCAGACTGGAGTCAAACTGAAATTCTTGCAAGGACGCGCCCAAGTTGTCGGGCGCAATCTTGTTTCGGGTCAGCGTTTTGTGGCGATTGCCCCCATGCAATCCGCGACCGACGGCTTGAACGGGATTAGAAACATTTCCAATACATTGAAGAGCCGTGCCACAAACCACGCCGGACGGTTCAGCCGCGCGGGCGGGTATTGTTTGAAAAGATCGCGTTGCAGCAAAACGCTTTCATAAATGACCGAAGCCGCTATGTCGGGGCGAAGAACCACCTGCTGAAAACCCGCAGTTTCAAGCAGGGACCGCATGGCGCGCATCGAAAAGATGTGGAGGTGCCGCGGCGGCTCCAAACCGCGCCAGTTGTTCTTGAAACAGCGATGACTCAGGCTGGAGCTGTTGGGAGTGAGCACGACCAACTTTCCGCCAGGCTTAAGCACACGAAGGCATTCTCTTACCGTTGCGAGCGGCGCGGGCACGTGCTCAATTACGTGATTCAAGGTGACCGCATCGAAACTGCCGGTCGCGTAGTTTTGCTGTTCCAAACTGCCGCACCTGACCTGGAGACCGTTGCGCACCGCCACGTCAACTGCGCTCCGGTCGAAATCCACGCCCTCCACCTGCCAGCCCAGTTCCCGCATCAAAACAAGCCATTCCCCCGCGCCACACCCGACATCCAATACGCGCCCCTGCGGCACGGCGGGCAGGTAACGCACGCTCGTATCCGCTTTCCGGCGGTGCAGCGGCAGCAAATGCATCAACCAACCGACCTGCCGGGTGACCAAGTCATCCGGAATGAGCGGATAGCCGTACTTCCTCGACCAATACGAGCGTTTGGCCAGCAGGTAAAGGCGTTTTGCCCGCCCCACCACGGGCGGCGCCTGCTGCGCCGCATGAGTGTAATACTTTGCGTAGGCCTTTCCCACCTCGTCGGGCAACGGCATCGGGTCCGGCCAGATCAGCCCGCAGTCCGGATTTGGGCAGCGCTTCAAATCCCATCTCCCCCAAGCGTCGAACAGGCGATCCGAAAGCCCCCTGTAAACCCACTCACCGGCATCGCCACACAACGCGCATTTCGGGCGCGCGACGGATTTGATTTCCTCCGCTGGCGTGTCGTGCATCGCGAAATTTGTACTCAAGTCCCTCCCCCCTGCCGAACGGACATTGCTGAAGGGCGGATGCAGCGCGGCGTCATGCAGCCTTCGCATCCGCCAGCTTCCGGTCGATGAATTTGGCGACTTTGGTTACGCTGTCCAGGTTTTCGGGAATGGTTTCCTGTTCCGTCACCTTGATTCCATAACGCTGCTCCAGGAAGAGGATCAGCTCCAAAATCCCGGTGGAATCCACGATGCTGCTTTCCAGAAAGGAAGTGTCATTGTGCAAAGTCGCCGCGTCACCAAATAAAAAGTTGGTGATGATAAACTCACGGACTTCATTTACATGATTCATAGGTCGGTCAACGGTTGCTAAAAATCCAAATTCAGGACGCTTCCTGCACCGGAAACCGTCACGGACGGCCAGTATCTCAACATGCCCCGGCCCACCCAATTGTGTTCCACTGGTCGGGACCTAGAATTGTGCCGAACCCGGATTTCGCAGTGCTTTTTCAGAATTCGCGTGGAGGAAGAAAAATGCCTCAGGGCACCAATCCCGCCCGACGCGCCGATTGGTTGAGGAAGGGAACGAAAGCGGCGGCGGCCAATTGGTTGCCTTGGTGGCTGGGATGGCTGTCCAAGCCGTCGCCAGTCGGATACACGCAAAGGTCCGATTGGCCATGCCCGGTAAGGATATCGTAGTAGTCAAATACCACCACATTGTTCAGTTCATAGCCTTTAAGCCAGCCGTTGGTGTCGGTCAGCCAGTTGTTAAACTCCCGAGCCAGGCGGGCGCTGGCGGCAAGCGATGAACCTCGCCCGAGCAATTTTTTAGCCATCGTCTTCCACAAAGGTTGTGGCGGAGACTTTGGCGCCAGTGGTGGCGCGGTCATGCACACGAACAAAACCTGCGGATGCTTGCGGAACTCATTCAATAATTCGGTGTAGGCGGCCTTGGCATTCCAAACCGTCAAAGTCGGGCCGGCAGGATTGCCAGGAGGTGTGCCGGCCGATTGGAAATCGCTGTTGGGATAACAGGATTTAAATGCGACGATTTGGTTCCGCTCGTCTCCGGCCAGACGCACATCCTGCGATGCGCACGTAAGGATTTGCGGCATTTGCGTTCGAAACTTGGGCAGCCAGTCAAAGATGTCCGTGTGCTCGCCGATTTGACTGCCGTAAGAGGCTTCATGTACTACGTAGGAATTCTGTTCCAGCCGGGCGCGCAAATCGCCGCCGTTTGGGTGTGAAACATAGACACAATTCGTTCCAACCTCATCCCCCTGCCCGGCCAAAAGTTGCCCACCACAGGAATGGTGAATGAAAAGCAAGTTCAGCCGATGAGCCGGCGCACTGGCGTCGTAATCAGCCAAGGACAATCGGACCGGGGAAGGCAAGGAGCCAGACATAGGGGGCATTGTGGAACGACCATCACGAAGCAAAAGAACCACCACAAGGGCCGAAGCAACCGCCACCCCTCCTCCCAGCAAGATCTTGTTCCGACGCGATGGTAACATGATTGAAATTTGCTACAAAACTTGCGCCAACCCGTCAATTGTCAAACCAGAACTGCAAAGGCCATGCGATTTACCGCCCCAGTGGGGACGACCTGACGTCCCGGCCAGCCGGTCCGCGGCGAGATGCCGATCAAGAGGCGCCGGCGAAAGCGTGCAACGCCGGGAATTCATGGTGCGCGCCAGGCGGAAACCCGATAGAAGCGTTGCGAGTTGGTTGCGGGATCCACCACTTCAATCTGACGATCAAATGGCTGGCTGATGACATTGGTCAAAGGAAACCAGGAATTTGTGGAAAAACCGGGATTAAACTCCACGGTGTAGGAGGTATTTGACGCGGCCAGGAAATGGATGACATGCCCGCCCTCGGCAGGGCGAATGGCGACGGCTGTCGGTTCCGGAGTGCTGTCGGGATTCCAGCCAGCCATGCGCGCCAGCATGACCCACAACGCTTTCGCCAGCCGGACGGCCCCGCGTTCGCCGATATGATCTCCATCTTCAACATAACTGCCATTGAGATCCACCAAGTTGTCCGGGTGAAGCGAGTGGTAAGTCTTTGGCGTTCCTCCGAAGTCCACCCAAGTCTCGGAGTGCAATTCTCCTGCGTCGTTCCACGACAAGATATCGGCGTAGTCGAATAAAATGGCGTTGGTGGATTGCGCGACATAAGTCCGGATGTGGTCGTATTTCAACTGGCGCTGATAACCACTTTCGCCATTGTAGCCATCCACCGGACCCGTGGTGAAAAAAACCCGGGTTTCGTAACCGTTCGTGCGACAGAAGTCCTCGTACGCCTGTGTCGCACTCAGGTATGTATCCATGCAGACGCGATTACCGGTGAGGACGGTATCCTCCGCATCCAACCCCCAGCGCAGGTCGCCGTCCGGTCCCCCCTCCGACGCCCCAGCCCAACGAACCTGATGCACTGGATCAATGCCGCCCCCGGGCGGATTGTGCCAGGTGGCATCCCAACACCACCCGAACCCGATGGCCGTCAGACCAAAGGCATTGGTATTGCAATAAGCCAGATGGCGCTTCACTTTCGCTATTCCTTCGGGATTGGTGTACCAGTCCGCTTCGCCGTAGCCATAGTAATTCCACCCGTACGGGCCGTACGTCGCCGAACTGACGCGTAAATGCGTGTTCGTCGGCATCTCCGGCACGCCAGACTCCCGCACGCTGACCGTCAGCTGCGGATACTGCTCGTTGAGCAAAATACAGCCCTTGCGGTATCCGGATGAATGTGATTCGCCGGGAATGCTGACCCACATTTCTTTGACCCTGGCAATATATTCCGGCGGGATGCGTTCCAACTGGGCAACCGCTGTATGGTCTACAATCAACGGCTGTGCTGACGTGGCAAGCCTTCCAACTGCCAACAAAACGCAACCCCAGCTGAAACTGGAAGTAAAGTTCATGTTTTTAAACCGCAAAAACCCGGCAATTTGATCTTTGCCCAGCAATGCATAGCACAGTTTCGGTAGTAAGCGAGCGTAGAAAATCGAGGAAAATTTCTTCCCGGCCCCGGAAACCCACGCCTTTGATCCCCGGAAATCCCAAGCCAATCCGCCTCGAAGCCATTCCGGAAAATATTTGGTCTGCAACCCGGTCCGGGGGCGCGTCGGCGGCTCGCGTCTGTCAGTGCTGGTCATAAACAGTCATAAGGAAAACCCATCAAGGACGAGTTCCCTCCGTACCTTGAGCTGGAGTGTTGTTCATGTAAGGTCGCGAAAATTCGTTGATGTCCAGTTGCGCAAGGGGGTTTTCCCACCAACGCGAAGCCAGAAGTTCTTCAATGACTGCCGGCGAAAAACGATAGCGGACCACGCGGGCTGGGCTGCCCACGACGACCGCGTAGGGAGGCACATCATGATGAACGACGGCTCCCGCACCGATCACCGCCCCGGTACCAATGTTACTAACGTGTGGCAAAATCATGGCCTGAGCCCCCATCCAAACATCGCTGCCAACCGTAAGTGGATTGAATGCGGTGAGATCCTTGGTGCATTGTCCCAGGATCGGGTTGAAGAAAAATGCGTGGGTGGATTTGAAATCCATCGGATGATTCAGATTCAATATGCGGGTCGGCCGGGCAAAGGAGCAGTACCTGCCAATTTTTGTTCCCCGATCTACTGCGTACATGTCGAAACAACCGCCGTGGGTGTAGAGGCCGATTTCGACGTCATAAAATCGTTTGAAAATTTCCCGCAACGTGAGGGAAAAATACTCGCCCCCCTCCAGTTTGCCGACCACGTAGCGAATCCAGTTCCTTAGGATGCGACTCTCAATCCGGTAGAGGCTCAAGAAGAACGAATTCGGCATAATCATCTTACAAGCTTAATCGCACCACCTCGAGTGTCTGTGCGATTCGACAATCGTGGCCTTGTTCGGATTGTTTATTCCAACCTGACCGCGATGTCCACGGAAATGTTGGGCAGCGACAACAAGCTGCCCCTGAGGATTTTGGATGTACCGAACCATGCCCTATCGGGGCAAATCGTGCCTCCGACAACCCACGCTTGGGTAAACCGGGCACTGTCAGGAGGCCGGGTCCGCGGCTCGCGGTGCGATCCCCAACGCGGCCATTCCCCATCTCGCTCTTTCCCGCCAGCGTTGCATCTCCGACCGATAAGTGGGAAGACACCACAACCCGGCATTGATTAGCGCCAGCAGAACAAAATACGCCACGATGGAGCCGACTCCAAAGGTGTGAAAAAAGGAGGCATATAGCAACCGCAGCGCGCCCAGGGTTCCCATCAAAATGAGTATGGGGGCATAGAGCGTCATGAGTCGCTTTCGTCCGGCAGTCGCAGAAAAACCGAAGCCGGCAAAGACCGCCCGCCAAACAAGCGTGGTGAGGAGCAAACCGGCGAGCGAGGTGCCAATCGCAATGCCTTCGATCCCCCAGCCCCACTGCACAAAGGCAACATCCACAACCACGTTGAAGGCCAAGGCAAGCAGGAGAAACTTCAAAAACCGGCGTTCGTTGTGGGTCGCAATCAGATAATTGGCGCCATTGCGGAGAAGACAGACAAAATACGAGCCGATGATGAGCAATTGTGCGGCAGCCAGCCCCTCGTGATACTTGGGCAGGATCCACTCAAAGAGAATCGGCAGGCAGGCAAGGATGAAAAGTTGCAAATTGATCAGGAGCGCCCCCAGCGCGAGCGTCGGAGCAATGACTACCGATTTGAGTGATTCACCGATGCCTCCCTTGCCGTGTTCCCGATTCACCCGCGGGTACAACACCCGCCCCACCACCATCGGTACCAGTGCCAGGGCGCCAGTCAAGGAGATGCCGACTCCATACAGTCCCACCGCCGCGGGGCCGACCATGCCTCCCAGCACCACCCGATCCACCCCGGCCTGCAGGGTCAACACCCACCACAACAATGTGATGGGAAATCCGACTTTGACCGCATGTATCAACAGTCCGCGCTCAAACGAAACTCCCACCGCACCTTGTTTCCGCACGCTTATCCCTGCGGCAATCAAAAACGTAATCAACTCCTGAACCAGGTACCCCAGTACGGCCCCCCACAAACCCCATACCCACGCCATGCCGCCAACAAAGAGCATCGAAAAAATGGAACGACAGGTGTCCACCGCGGCGACACTGCCGAAGCATTCATACGCCGTCAGCCGCCAGTAGAAATAGCCGGTAAAACAACTCGTAACGACCGCCCAGACGAACGGCCACAGGAGACGGGGATCGAAACTCAACACCTCCGCCGGCAACCAGGCCGCGATTCCTCCCAGAACAAGAATCACCGCAGCTGCCAAAACGATACATCCGAGGACACTGCGTTCAACCCGCTTGACGCTGACGAAATCCTTGCGGCCCAAATAATAGGGAACCTCTTTTACGAGTGTCTCCACGGCCCCCAGTGCCACAATGGGGCTGTAGGAGACAATTAACAACAGCGTCACCCAAACCCCAAAACTCTCGGGCGACATCGCCTTGGCAATCACAAATGATTGCGCCATGCCAACAATTTTGGCCAGGAGCACCGCCGCCAGGAACCAACTTATGCTTTTGAACAATGACACGATGATGGATTTCCGATTGCGCGGGTCGTCCCTGGCGCGGGATCAGCCGTCGCCAGATGATCCCCGGCTTTGACCCGCTCCCAGTCCCGCCGGGCCCGGCTGTCGCCTGGATCCTGGTTATCAACCGACACCACGGGTTTCGTTTTGCTGTCGAAAGGCACTGACCCGGCGACGACGCCCCCGGCCGGCGGCTAGGAAGAATTACCGAGCAACCGACTACGCAGGCGTTTCATCTGGAGTTTGCGCAGAAACCGCACAAATTCATCTGTCACCGGGCGAGGCGACCCGCGCCAGGTGGCGAGCAGATAGCCCCATAACTGGCAAATACTCCCCAGAATCGGTGGGCGGTGGAAGATGCGCCGGGCGCTCTGGGCCAGAAAATATAATGGGTGGTATCCGAGAAGATAAAACCGCTGTCCCCAATTAAGCCCGCGACGATACACGTTGCCTGAATTCACCCCCTCCGGACGCAGATGCAGCGCGGGCAAATCACGAAAGGCACGCACCTCCCAACCGTGCATCAAGACCATGATGTCCGCCACCGTGTCCTGGCCTCCTCCGGGAACCGGGATATAACCACCAATTTTTTCAAACGCCAGGCGGCGAAAAAACTGCACACCGCCAGCGACGTGAAAATCTTCGCTGCCTTTGCGAACGTCCTCCTTCCGGCCCGCGTACACATCAATCACTGAACCGCCGATTAATCCCAGCTTCGGGTTGGCGGCAAACCGCTTCATCAACTGCTCGTAGTAATCCGGTTGCACGCGGATATCCGCGTCCAAAAATCCAATAAAGTCGTAGGCCAGATCCTTCACCAACTCCGCTCCATGCTGCGCCGCGTACACCTGCGAGGCAAAACTGCGCGGCCGGCCTCCGGGCATTTTGGCCACCTGCAAGAACGGGAGATGTTGGGCACGCGCCAGACTTTTCGCGTAGGTGTCGTCAGTTGAACCATCATCAACAATCACCCAGCAAACCGGTTTGATGGTTTGTGCGGCAATACAATCGACCAACGCTTCCACATAATCGCCCTCATTCCGCGAAGCACTAATGAGAACGTAGGCCTGGTTCTGTAATTTCACCTCCATAGTTAAGACTCCCGGTTCCACTGTTGCGTTTTCGACGGCGCGAAACCGGCCGTCTCCAGCATCGTCATTGCCCCACCCGTCCCCGTTGACTCGCACCGAGCGGAACCGCTGACCGGAACTTTCCGGTCGTCAGATGGCCGAGCACGTGGGCGTGCTCCGGGTCCATTCATTTTACGCCCCCGCTTCCGGACTGCTCAACGGCTTCGCGCTTGCAGCGCGCGCCGAAGTCGCCAATGCCAGCCCGGGAATGCAACCGAGCAGCACGGCGAACGCTACGCCGTTTTGATCGAAGTAGGTAATGGACAGAAAAGTGAAGCAATGCGCAAACAGCACCGCCCCCACACACCACAAAACAAATTCGTCCGGATGACGCTGCTTTCGCAACCGCCGCAACCCTTTTCCCAACACCTGGAAGGCTCTGGCAAGAATGAAGACAAAACACAGCACCAGCGGCAAGCCGCCTGTTATTCCCATTAAAATGTACTCGTTGGTGACATCAATGTGATACGGACTCCAATAGACCCCGTAGGCAATCCAATGGCGGGTGTAGTCCGAGCCGATCAACCACCACTCATTTAGATGATTGAGTGCCGCCGTGATCAATTCCGCGCGATGCCAGCCCGTACTGCCACCGGCCAAGTCTATCCTCGCCATCAGGTACCACACCGGCGCCTGCATCATTAAATGCAGCAACACGACCAGGCCAATAATAGCGGCCCGGATGCGTCCCACGCTCCTGCGCCAGCGCCAGATTGCCACTCCGAATACTCCCGACATGAAGGTGAGGATCGGGCCGCTTGATGCGGATGAAAACACCGTTGCCGCTCCAGCCAGCTCGCCCATCCAGAAGGCTTTCCGATCGCGCCACCACAAAGGCAACAGCATCACCATGACGCTCGCCGCAAACGTGCCCAATAAAATCGGGTGTTCGAACGGACCGCTGGCTCGAACCCTGGCTCCGCGAATGGTAATCTCGCCGCTGCCGCCATATAGAAGATCGTAATAATTCTTCAGCACCCGGGTCTCGGCCAACGCTTCCAAGGCCAGCGGAATCAAAATCAGGCCAAGCACTCTTAGCATCCGTAGAAAATCTTCGCGACTGCCAACAAAACAACGCGCATACAAGTAACCACCGAGAAAATCGAAAATTACCGACAGGCGTATGGTAATGGGATTGTGATCCGGAGGACGGTGGAACATGCCGCTGATCAACATCCAGGCCGCCCAGGCAAAAAAGGCGGTATCCATGGGTTGTCGCGTCAGAGCGGAGAGTCTCCGCTCCCGGGCCGCGCGCAACAAGCCGGCAATAATAACGATTTTGCAAGTCGAAAAAGCCGCTCCAATTTGAACGACTGGAATGTTCTGAAAATGACAAATCCCGATCAGCAGCGGAACAAAGGCATACCGCCGGGGCACCAGGAACTGCGCGATCGCCAGAACAGACGCTAAGACAACAAGCATCGGATTCACGGTGCCGCATTACTCCATCTGCCCATACAGCCAAATCGAACTGCCCGCCTCAAATCCATCCGCTGCGGGTTGCCCCAACCCCCACTCGTTTTGCCCCAGTGCCCCCGTGTCCCAATGCCTTACTGTACCTTGTACCAGTCGGGCGGCTTCCGTTCATCGCGTCAAATCGCCGGGTTGCCCTGAAAAAACGGCCTGCTTCCGCAACGGAACTGGCTTTGTTTGCGAAACCCGCAAGCGGCCCCGTGCGCGGCGCTAGCGCTTCGCCCGAGCTACAATCGTTTCCCCGGCCGTAAGTTCGTCCCCCTCCTTGACGGCGAGGTCCGACACGGCACCGACCGGCAGAAACAGATCCACTTGAGAGCCGAATTTGATCATTCCGATGCGTTGCGCCATTTCAATTTGTTGCCCCTCCCGGACATAGGCCTCAATGCGCCGGACAAGGCGGGAGGCAATTTGGACGAGGGCGATCTGAAAGGTGCCATTATCAAACAGCATGGTCTGTCGCTCATTGACGTTAATGGCTTCGGGGATCCGCAGCGACCAGAACTTGCCGGGCCGATGCTGGGCCAGGATCACCTTGCCGGCGATGGGCGACCGGTTGATGTGAACATCGGTGAACACCATCGAAATCCCCACCTGCCATAGCTCCTGGGCGACCAGGGGTGACGCTTTGAGCTCATCAAGAAACAGTTGGGCGCCTTTCTTGTCGCACCGCAGCACGCTGTGCGGCGGCAGTTTCCGGATATAGATGATCTTCCCATCTGCAGGCGAAACGATGGCTGATGAATCCGCCGGCGGCATCCGCTCGGGATCACGATAAAACCGCCACGCAATAAATCCCACGTAGAAGGCGAATTGCAATGCCATCACCACCAGAAAAACTACGAATTGCGGCCAGGCGCTGCGGCCGGCCAGCATCCCGCCGAGCAGGCCAACCAATGCTCCCAACGCCAATATCAGCACGGTAAACCGCGGCTGAATACACCATTTTATCGAGGCAGCGCCCAACAACACCACGCCCAAGCCAATTCCAGTGCCGATAACGACCCAGTCATTCATATAACTCAGTAACCGCGCTTGATCATTAGATAGGGGACCAACAGAAATTGTAAGAAAAACGGCAGAGGGTCGCCCCTCTCCCACTCACAACAAGTCACCTGACCACGCAAACTTTGCAGGTATGCTTTGAGCCCAAGCTCGTTTCTCCGCCACAAATGCAGCGCCACGGGAAGGTCGGTAACATGCTTGACCCAACGCCATCCATATTGCGCCTGCACCGGGACCAATTGCTTGCCGAGCAAGTGATCGTAAAACATTTTCGGCAGGTTGCCCACCACATGAGAGGCCAGCGAATGCCAGCCCCAACTTCGGGCATTAACTTCAAGAAACTTGTACTGCCCGTCGCGCGGATCCTGTTTCCACTCCACTTCCGCCAGCCCGGTATAACGCAGCAGTTTCATTATCCGGCGGCTTTCCTGTTCGATTTTGTCGTTGGGTTCGGCCATCACATACGTGCTGGCACGGCCAAAATCCGGCGGGTGCTGCCGCCGTCGGCACGCCGTGAATGCAGCGATCGCCTCGCCTTCTACAAAGAGGCCGGCGTAGGACCATTGGTTACGACCATCTCCAGGGATAATCTCCTGATAAAGCAAATCTTCCACGGGCACCGCCGCCAGGTCCCCGTTAAGATTAGCTTTCAATTCCTCATGCGAGTTTATGCGGATCGCCTTGGCCTTGGAGTGCTTGCTAAAATTCCGTTTAAACGCCGGTTTGATGATCCAGGGAAAAGTCAGTTCCATGCCCGTGACGTCCTCGCGGGAATGGGGAATATAGGATTTGGGGGTGGTAATCCCATGGCGCAGACACCATTGGTAATTCAAGCGCTTGTCATACAACACGGAATATTCGTCCCATGCCATTCCGCCACAGCGGAACATCGCTGTGGCCGCATCAAAATGCCGCGCGATTTGGCGCACCTGTTCATCGTCCGTCGGCACCAACACCCACCCGCGGAAATTTTGCCGTTCCGCCAAATTCACGAGCCAGGGCCAGAACTCATCCGAATCATACCGTGGAGATTGATGAAAGGGGCTGCGGTAACGCGAAAAACGGGCGGCGCCCCACTTGTCCTGGTCGATCAAAACACAAGGAATTTGCTCCCCCGCAAGCCGCCGCAGCAATCCCAAGGCCTGATACTCAGCGCCTAGAATTATCACCCCCGGTGCAATAGACATAGCAAATGCTTAAGCCAACCGCGCCACCGTTTACCGGAAGACCTCCCCCGGCCGGGGCTGCGCTGCGCGCGCCCGCACTTCCCTCGCCGCACGCCTGGCCATGATGCTCAACTATGACAGGAAACGCGCCCGTGCGTTAAGGAAAATTTTCCACCAGACGCAACCGCTGCGGACTGGCCGGCCGACTGACGTAGGGCAACACGGTAAGGTGTGCGAGCCGGGCGCCCGCTTCACGGCCGCGGATGACCAGTTGATGCGTGCCAGCGGTCAACGAAAAGACCTTTGGAGCATACTGATTGTCCAAATCAGTACCGCCACCCCGCCAGGAAACCTGCCGTTCCTCAAATCCCTGCGTAGGTGGGATATCCCAGATCATCTCAGGATCAATCGGTTGATCGTCCACATTCACGTAAAACGAATTTGCCGAAGTGCTGGGAGCATTGACCGAAGCGGAAATCAAATATTCGCCGGCCAGGGAGATCTCGAACAGGTAGGTCGCTTGCCCACCATCGAAAACTCCTTGCGCCTCGTTGGGCTGCGAGATGGACGTTCCGTCATCAACGAACGGGGACGTAATCATTCCGGCATTGGCGGGAAACGACAATCCCGGAAGAACCGCCTGCAAAGCCCCGCGCATTCTGATCTGCGCCCCCCCCCCTCCTGAGCACTCAATGGTGCCATTGTCCTCGCTTGCACCTGAGGGGGTGTACCTTACCCTGATGATCTGGCTTTGATTGGGTCCCAAACTGTAATTCCCGTCCGAAATGAACTGGAAACTATTGGTCGATCCGTCGGAAATCCGCGCGGTGCCAACGAGCAGGCCGCTCCCATCATTTTGTATGGTGAAGGAGTTCGTCACATAGGTGCCCAGGGTTGCCGACCCAAAATCGAGCACCATGGGTTGCACCCGAATTGCCGGATTCGTTCCTCCGAGACGGCTATACTCGTAAGCCCCGACGTCCCACACACCGTCTTGACCCCGCGCCTTCCCGTCCCCATCCATTGCGAACTGCGGCCCCGGAAGAACTGCGCCGGGGATGGGAACTTTCAGCCGGAAATCATGGTTGGCATAGTCCACGAAGACCGCGGTGTTGGTCGTCACATTATTGGCCAGGGTGATGCCGCTGACGCGGTTATCATAGATCGGCGCGTTGACCAGCAGATTGTTTCTGATCTCGTTGTTGGCCAATTGTGCGGAGGAGTACACGTAAACGGCCCCCAGCGGCAGGTTGACAAACGTATTGTTGAAAATCTTATGCCCGCGATTGTTGCGGCCGTCAGGCCATTCGACCGCCCGGGCCACATCCACTCCATCATGAAAGACATTCCCGTAAATTTCCCAGCCGTAACTGCCGCCACCAAAGAACAAACCCTCGACATTCCAGTTGAACACGCGATTGTAACGGAAGGTCCCGTAATGCGATGCCACCCAGTAAATATTCTGGTGGTCGGCGCCGGTGACGCGGCTGTCGTAGATCACCGAATGTTCAATCACCACGCGGTTCGTATTGCCCGCATCCTGCCAGACAGTGGAAACTCCGTGCAAATAGCAATGTGAGATCAAAAAATTGTTCAAATTGTCGTACCCATTACCGTTGTACGGCAGCATTAAAAACGCGTACGACCAAGGCGGATTGTCACTGCTGCGCATATCGCCCCCGGTCATTGGTCCGGCAACTTCGCAATAGCGAAACCGCATCTCAGGCCAGTTTCCCGATGCCCAGTCCCATATGAACGCCTGTTGCTGGATCGTCAAGTCCTTCCACTTAAACCCGCAATAATTCGTGACATGCGGCGAGTAGCCGTTGATCTCCATATAACCGGCATTCCCGCGGGCCTGGTTAATATTGAAGCGCCAAGTGTGGAAAAAGGCCTGCCCATCACCGTACGCATTATCCCAGCCGGCATCGGTGCCATGGTCGCTCAGGGTGGCTTTCTTGAAATGGATGAAGTTCGTCCCGTCCGCGGGGGCATTCACGGTGTAATCACCGTAACTGCCGTCCGCAATGTAGTACGTATTACCGCGCGTGAGCGTTGGCGGAATGTTGGTATAAGCATTGGCCCAATCGCTTCCATTCCGGCTTCCGCTTGCCCCCTGCCGGATGTACACGTTGGCCGCCATGGCCATTGAACAAAGCGAGAACACCGTCAGGCTAAAAAAAGTCTTCATAACATCATCTGAACGGCACCCAGCCGGCATTTTCCTTGCCTCTGAAAAATTAACCCCATCAGTTGTCTCTCCACCCGGAGGGCACCCAGTTGGTGCCGCCCGCCATCATCCCACCGCTGTCGGAATCACCTTCTCGAAACGCCATCGGCCCCGCGATGCGCAAGTTCATTGGGGGCTGGGGAAGGTCATTCATGAGCCTGACCTCAAACCGATCCACGCTCACGCCAGCTTCCCTCCCCACCACGATGAGCGAATGCTCTCCAGCCACCAAGTTGAAGGTTTTGGGATTAAATTCCGCGGATGAAAAAGTCCCATTGCCGCGCCAGGACACCCAGCGGGATTCGGGGCCAACGGTCAAGGGCGACACATCCCAAATCATAAAGGGATCGGCAGGTTCCGCATCAATGTTTATAAAGAACGAATCCGCCGACTCTCCCGGAGCATTTACCATCGCGGTAAGTGCATAGACCCCGCTTGAGGGCACCGAAAAACGGTAGACAGCCCGGCCCCCGCTGGAGAGTTCGGTTTCCATCGGCTGCGAGAGGCTCCCGCCGACAACCACAAAAGGTGCGGTAACGGTTCCCGATTCCGCTTCAAGTATCGCGACAACCGGGGGCAGTCGCGCATTTAACGTCACACGCACGTCTGCGAAAGCAGAGTTGGTTCCATCACTGGCGGTGAGTCGCAGAACATAAATTCCGGCGCTATTGGGGAAGGTCGCCGTCGTGTTTGCCGCTCCGATCGTGGAAAACGTAACGGGGGCAGGCCCCTCAATCTGCGTCCAGAGCAACACTAGGGCATCCCCATCCGGATCCGTGGCGGTCCCGCTCAAGACGACGGTATTGGTCGGCAAATAGACTTGGAGATCACTCCCCGCGGTTACCATTGGCGGACGATTGACCGCGCCACGCGCGACGTACTGAAACGGTCCCAGATCCCAAGCTCCTGTTGCCGGCCGGAGATTTCCGTCGTAATCATAACGCACCATGTTCCCATCGTTGCTTAAATTAGCGCCGCGACCGATTAAACTGCTGCCTTCCTGCAACCGGAAATCGCCTGCAGCGACGTTCACGAACTTGCACGCCGCTTCGGTGGTTACGAAATGCTCTCCACTGCTCCCAAAGGCCAGCCCGGCTGAACTGAAAGCATTATTCCCCTGGGTCGGATTGCTGCCGCGAGTGGATGTGCATCGGATAAAAACATTGTTAAAAAAGCGGCCATGATCCAAACACGGGTCGGCAATCAAAAAAGTTGGCCCATTCCCCAAACCGCAGTCGTACAACAGATTATTATAAAACCGGAAGTTATCGGTACTGATGACCGGCCACGCTTTGCAGTTATTGAAAACATTGTTGCGGATCGTCCAATAACCCTCTTCTCCGGGATGACAGGTGCGATTGTCCGGGGTGCCCTTCAATTGAAAAGTGGCCTGGCTGGAATTGACGAAATAACACCGCTCCACGACATTGCTCCAAATCGCCGCGCCCGTCCACCAGGTTTGAAAGATATCCGCATGCGGTCCGTTGCCGCTGTTCGGGTTCGTGCAATTTGAAAAAGTGCAACTGGTGAAAAGATTGCCCACTCCCCAAACCCGGAATAAATCCCGGTCGGCCATGTTGGAAAACGAGAGGTTCGAAACGATGCAGGAATTGGCGCTCAGATAAAATATCACGGCGTCATAAGTGGTGATCGGAGCAAAATCGCGAGCGGTGCAATTGATGATTCTTGAGTTATTCCCCGTAACGCCAATCAAAGCGTGCCCTTCTCCGGTCGGGGTATAAGGGGAGCGTAGATTAAAACCGTCCAATACCAGCCCATCCCCAGCAAACACCAACGTCCCCGTCGCGGTACTGCCACGTATCACCAAAGTCGAGTCTCCCCCACCACGAATCGTTAAATTGGGTGTCGTTGTCCGAAAAACCGTCGTATTCGTCCAGATTCCCGTACAATTAAGCACATCCCCCGAGGCCAGTTTGGCTATCGAGGCCGTAAACCCCCGCCAAGCCGTCGTTGGGGAATCTCCGGAGTTGGCATCATTCCCCGTTGCAGAGTTGACGTAGTAAGTCCCGGCGGAAGCACAGATATTACCCAACAAATACAGGCTCAAACAGAACCCAACGAACCACGGGCTGCGCCTGGTTATGGCGCCCCGCGTCTGGAAGAACTCCTCGTTCATTTGAAATGACTTGCTCACCGCTCCATTGTCGGCAGAGCGATTCTTATACCAGCTTAACCCTTCTTACTCAGAGATTGGGATGCCCGGATGTTTTCCAGCGTGATTTTTTAACAAGAATCCAGGATAAAGCCTCCCGGCAGTCTCTTGTTCCGCCTATTCCTTGCGGAGGCTTCGAGAGACCTGAAAAATCAGAGATCAAGAAGCCGGCTTATACCTCCTTGCCTGTCAACAACCAACGCACGCAGACCAAGTGCTCTTGAAGCTTGTGGCGGGTGGTGCTGCCCAAACGGAGAACACGCAAAATCGCACGCGCCACCAACCGGAAGCTATGATAAAGCAGTGCCAGCGCAAAGTAGGCGGATTGGCCCAGCCTTCCATGGTGTTTCTGCCAATATTTCAAATTGGCCCTCAGCATTTCGATGCTGTAGCGAAGGGGCGCATTCGAAGAACTGCCACCACCGAAGTGCGTTGCCTTCGCCTCGGGAAAGTAACAAACCCTCCAGCCCGCGTCGAGAAACCGCTTGCACCAGTCCATGTCTTCGGCGTAAAAGAAAAATTGTTCATCCAACCCCCCCACTTTCCGGACTGCCGCCGCCCGCGCCAGCCAAAAACACCCGCTCAACACCTGAACGTCTCCTTGAAGATCATAATTCCAATGACGCATCTCGAACCCGGAAAACAGGGGACAGCGGGCGAACAGACGATCCAACCCGAGAACACAACAAAAATAATTCCATATCGTGGGCAGCCGTCGACAAGTGATTTGCAAATGTCCATCCCCGCCCACAACCCGGGGACCAACCAGGCCAATCGTCGGATGGTTGTCGAGAAAATCCGACAATCGTTCCAGACAGTCGGCGTGAACAATTACATCTGAGTTTATCAGGGCCAGGTACGCACCCGTGGCATGCTTGATCCCGAGATTATTGGCGCGCGCGAAGCCCAGGTTTTCCTTGGCGCGGATCAGCGTCACTTCGGGAAAGCACTCAGACACCAATTCCGGCGAGTCATCAGTGGAGGCATTGTCCACCACAATAATTTCCGCCAACCGCTCCCGGCTCACCCGGCGCAGCGATTCCAAGCAGCCCTGCAGAAATTTCCGCGCGTTCCAACTGACGATAATGACTGAAATTCTGTTCATCTCATCGGAAGATTCGGCAACGCGCCAACATTCCACATCGCCTCCGCGCAACTAACTCCCGATTTCAAGCGGGGAGGCATCGTTTGCCACGTTCGAACGGACGCCCAAGTGGGGGGTGGAAACGACCGTCACCGGCCTGCCGCGCCCCGCCTGCTGGAGCAGGGTGTTGACGAGGGCGAGATAGTCCGGTTTTCGGTTTTTCCACGAATGCACAGCCGCGTAATCCGCAGCCTCACGCACCAAGTTCCGACGGAGGGCTTCATTGGTGAGGACTTCATGCAGCGCATCGGCAAGTGCTTCAACATTGCCGGATTCAAAAAACCGGACCACCTGGTCGTTAAAATAGTAACGATCAATTTTCGTCGCAGAAACCACCACGGGCACCCCGGAAGCCATGAACTCCATGATCTTCGTGCTGTAGGCTTCGTTGCCGAATGAATCCGCGCGCTTCGGCACAACTCCCAAATCCGCCTGCGCCATGAGTTTCGCCACTTGATCCATCGGAATCTCTTCGGTAAACTTCACGGCGTCACCCACCCCCAGCTCCACGGCCAACTGCTCCAGTTCCGCACGCATGTTTCCATTGCCGTAAATGTGAAACTCGACCTTTGGCAGACGCGCCTTCAATTTCGCGAAGGCCCGGATCGCGATGTCCAATCCTTGATGCCATTGCAGCCCTCCGGGAAATATGATGACCTGTCGCCCGTCCGGATCTGTGCCCCTGACCTCTCGTGGCGGCATCGGCTTGAATACCGTGGTGTCCACGTTGTTGATGAACACCGAACACTTGGCCGGCGGCGCTGAACGCCGCACGTAGCGATCCAGCCACAGATGGTTACCCAAGATGATGTGGTCGGCAAAACGCGCCGAAAGTTTTTCCACCCATTTCAAGCCGCGCATCAACATGCCATTGCTGGAGGCGCGGAATTTATTGCCAAAAAACTCCGGCAGAATGTCATGGATGTCGAGTATGACGGGGCAACCGCTCAGACGCGGGCTCCAGGCAGCGAACACGATAAAATCCGGGACGTTATGTGCATGCACCAGGTCGTAAGGGCAGCGCCGATGATGCCGCCTTACCTGCACTGCTGACACCACAAGGAACCGCAACAACGGCAGCAGGTACGACAACTTCGAATTGGTGCGTTTCCCAAACCGGTCTTGCACCCGGAATAGTTTAACGCCTCGGATCATCTCTTC
Organism: Verrucomicrobiota bacterium; assembly: GCA_029573725.1. GTDB lineage: Bacteria > Verrucomicrobiota > Verrucomicrobiia > Limisphaerales > JADLHS01 > JADLHS01. The sequence goes on along the minus strand of JAKQDQ010000058.1, from coordinate 64,841 downwards.
GCGCGGCAGTTCCGGTTTCGCCCGCAGTGCGAACACCTCCACTGCATCCCCCCGCTCGGCCAACGCTTCTGCATAGCGAGCCACGCGCGTATCCCCCTCGTAAAATGAATGCGTGATCATGCACACGCGTCGCTGCTCAGGAGCCTGGGGTTTGAAGTTTGCGCAAAAAGCGGCGACTTCCCGTGGCAGGGCGTGCCAATAGCGGCCGGCGTAGCGGTCCTTGATGTACTCCAAGAGCTCGACGTAGCAGCGGGAGGGAAATTCCTCCCACGTCGATTCGGTCCCAATGAAGTTGATGTAATCCGGGTGGGTGTTTAACAGCACCATGCCCCCGTGCTGCGCCACCCAGTCCACCTTGCGTTTCCACAAATCAATGGTCTGCTCTCGCAACAATAAAAAGAGCGTCGAGTCTTGGACCAGCGTATAGGGCAGTTCCACGTACCCGCCCGTGCCATCCGCCTTCTCCACCCAGAACGGGAAAATGGTCCTCATGTCATCGGACTGGGGTTCGAACGGATCCACATCGTAAGTGGAAGCGTCGTACTGGACTTCCAGATCATGCAACCACTCCAGGTTGTGAAACATGAACCCCGCCCGGAAGCCGGTTGCTTGCCATTCTTTCAGGTAGCGGTTGATGTGCCTGGCCTGCGCCACAAATTGCTCCCGGCTGCGATACAGCGAGCCGTCGTGGTGCAAATCATGAACGCCCACCTCGAACCCACGTTGCGTCAGTTCCTCCCGCAAGGCCGCACCCACCCGATACTCCCCCTCAGGAACAAAGTTGAACGAAGACCGGAAACCGAGGCGGCTCTCGAGTTCCATCAATGCCCGACAACGATCCAACCCCTTTTGGCCCTCCACATCATGAGTCAATACCACCGCGAACTGGCGTCCTTCCGGCCAGCCAGGCCAGTTGGCCGGGGGGCGTTCGCTGCCCGGGAGGATGGGCCAGGATTCCGTGAACCGCACCCGCCTTCTCCTGGCATGCACCCGGCGCATTACATAACGTATCCGCTTCGGCAGGAGCGGTTTGACGGCGTAGTAACAACGATGGAGGAGCGAATTTGACACAAATTAAAATTCAGCGGCGGGCCTTCGTCCGTGACGAGGTGGACTGCTCAAGCAACCCTCCGGTGTGCCCGCCCGAAGGGCATTGGGCAGACTTCGTCCCCGTCAGTTCGCACGTTTTGCGCAAACTGCTGGCCAGGAATAGATTGACTCTCGACACAAAGCAAATTCGAGGCAGCGCCAAATGCTTCGCTGCGCGGGTTGGGATTCCAGCACCCCAGGTGCCGTTCGGGCGGGCGCGGCGTCTAGTCCTGCGTCAACCAATCCGGCACCGGATTATGAAACTTGTTCAAAACCGCCACGGTATTGGCGCGGGACTCACGCATCAGCCCGCAAGCGTAACGCGCCGCATAGTCCTTGGTCTTACCCGCTTCAATCACGAAAAGCACAATATCCATGCGTCCGGCCATGCGCGCCGAAACACTTGCCGGCGTCACGCACGCCATGTCGAAGACAATATATTCGTACGCCTCCGCCTTAAGATTGGGCACATACTCATCAAAATCGGGTGGAAGCATGTCCGCCAGACGGTCGTTTGCTCTGCGACCCTCCTGATGTTTTGTCACCGTGAGGGATGATGCCGCGCCGGAAGCTGCATCAGAATCGGCATCCACCTCAAAAGATTGCGATGGCCCGTAGCCGGCCTTGCCTTTGTAAAACGAGTAGGTTGTTCCCTGTCCGGAATTCCAGTCCACCAGCAGGGCACTCCCTCTGCCGGTACGCGACAGGGAGGCCGCCAGGCCGCTGGCCAGTGTGCTGACTCCGGCACTGACCGTGCAGGCGGTCACCCCAACCAGTTTGGGATAGGTCTCAAATTTCCTGGCTTCGAAGTGCGTTATCACGCGCTCCCGCAGACCCTCGATATAGGTCTGCAATCCGTGGTCCGGCGCCCAACTGGCCAAAGCCGCACCGCTTGAGGCTTCCTCGTCCGGTTTCGCCACCTTGAGCTTTTTCCCCGCGTCCCAATGCCAGGCCCCCGCGGCACGCCGAATGTCCGGAATGGTGAGCAGCAGCGGCATCCGCAATTGGCGAGTAATTTGTGATGGCCTGCGGATGGCGCGATCCAGCACCAGTCCAAGCAGGGCAATCGCCCCCAGCCCCAAACCGACGCACCCGCCGAACCCTGCGCCCAGGAGCTTGTACAATTTTTTATTGTTGACCTTGGGCGGGGTGGGCGATTCCATCTTCTGCATATTCGCCAACCCGCCCTGCCCGCTTTCCTCCTTTTTGGCCTTCTCCAGGGTGGCCCGGTAAAATTCGTAATCCTCCTCGGCCGCTTTGCGCAACCGCTCCAACTCCGCGATTTTCGGCTCCAGTTCCATTAAGCGGAACGCCTCCTCCGTGAGATTGGTGAGCATGAGCTCGTCCGCCTGCACGGTCCGCGCCAGCCGCTCGATGGACTGCTGTTCCATTTCCACGGTGACCACCGGCAGATTGCTGACCGAATTGGCCGTGGAGAGCAACTGCCCCGTGGGAAAATTGGTCAAGGATGCATGTTGCTGTTCCAAGGCAAGCTTCTGTCGCAAGAGTCCCTGGAGTTTGACGTCCAGTTTCAGCACCGCCGGATGATTCGTGGTCAGATCGTCCACGAGGAGGGCTCGTTGCCGGAGCCGTTTCATGTCCTGGATTTGAGCGTTTAAGCCGGAGTAGGCGTCAAGCACCTCCTGGGTGAGCTCCACCACCGGCGCCGCTGGCGCCGCTGGCGCCGCCTCCTCAGTGGTCTCTCCTTGCCGGGCCTTCAGGCGATTGAGTTCAATCTGGGCGCGGGACATTTGGCTCTGCAGTTCGGTGTATTCCCGGCTGATCGCCACCTGCCGTTCCCGCAGATCGGGCACCCCGGCTTGAGTGCGTAAATTCTTCAACTGTTCATCAATGGAAGAGATCTTCTTTGCGGCCGAATTCACCTGTTCCACATAGTTGCTGGTGTCGCCGATACGCAGGTCGTGATGCAGATGCATGTAAGATTCCACAACCCCTTGCAACAACGGCTGCACCAATTCCGGATCGCGATGCGAAAGGGTTGCACTCATGTACATGGCCCGGGGGGGCGCCACGGTGAGCCCGTTCGCAATCACCCCCGCCGCATCCAGAAGATTCGACCCGCCGCCGTATCGGGCGAGGATTTTTTCCGGTCCAAAATGCCTGGCGACATCAATGGCCGTATCGAAACTTCGGAGCATCTCGATTTCCGTGTTGATCACGGTGTCCGGCCCAAAAATCGTCGGCGTTACGTCCGTCTCACGATCCTTGGGGTTGATCGGCGTCAAGGAGATCACATAGGGAATGTAGATCTTGGCCGTGGATTCATAGGTGGGCGGACGCATAATCCAGATGGCGGCGGCCACCGCCACCCCCAAAACCACGGAGCCCAGCACCATGAACTTGTAACGGAACAGGGTGTACAGGACGTCACTCAGCCCGATGCCGCCTTTGGGCGTTTCGGTGTTCTCCGTGCCATCTGGCAGGTTCGAATTCATGTGCAATCCCGACTGTGCTTCAGCCCCGGCAGCTCAATCCAACCGTTCGGTCCTGGCCGGGGCCAGGCTCGGAACATCCGACCGGAAAAACCATGCCTCCTTGGTTGTTCGCTGTCTTCAGCAAAAGAATTCGACCACTGATTAACCAACCGTCCTGCCGGAGCCCTCAATTGACTTTCTCAATGCGAATCACCCGTGCCGGATTACCGGCAACCACTGCGCCTGCAGGAACATCTTTTGTCACCACGCTGCCCGCTCCGATGATAGAGCGTTCGCCGATGGAAACGCCACACAAAATCGTGGCGCCCGAGCCGATCGAAGCGCCACGCTTCACCAAGGTGGAATCGCACTTCCAATCCGCCTCGGTCTGCAGCTGGCCATGGGCATTGGTGGCCCGGGGAAAACGATCGTTGATGAAGGTCACGCCGTGGCCAATGAACACCTCATCTTCGAGGGTCACGCCTTCACAAAGGAAGCTGTGGCTGGAGATTTTACAGCGCGCCCCCACGCGAACCCCCTTTTGAATCTCGACAAACGTGCCGATTTTGGTGTCGTCCCCCACGACACACCCGTACAGGTTGGTGAACGCGAAAATTTTGACGCGCTGACCGAGTTTGACGTCGGCAGCGATTCGTTGGTACAACTGATCCGAGCTGCTCACGCCCCTTGCGGATGGTGCAACCCGGCGGCGGCCTCCCCCCGGGCTTTCCTGCTGTGACCGTCGGAGTTTGACCTGGCCGAAAACCCATTGCGCGGCCGATCCGGGGCCGTCGACGCGATACTGATGGCCTGCCCTTGCTGCCGTAATGAAGTGCTCGACGCTTCGAGGATGCGCACCACTTCCAGCCCGGACTGCCCACTGGTGATGGGTTTGGCCTCGCCGCGGATACAGTCGAGAAAGTGCTGGCACTCCAGCTTCAACGGCTCATCCTGCTTGATGTACGGCACATAGGCGTCCCCGTAGTGGTAGGAATAAGTGAACTCGGCAAAGGTGTCATAGTGTGCCGGGACTTCCACCCGGGCATCGTATATCTTCAGCTTTTCCAGCGGCTCGGTGTCATCATACACAATCATGCGCCGCGAACCGACAACGGTCATCTGCCGGATTTTCTTTGGATCCAACCAGCTATTCTGCACAAACGCGCACCGATTCTTCTTGAAGCTCAGGTACATCATCGTCACGTCTTCAATCTGATGATTCACATGACTGCTGCCCTGGCAGGACACGGACTGCGGTTGCTCATCCAACAAGTAAAGAATGATGGAAATGTCATGCGGGGCGAGATCCCAAGCCACATTGATATCCTTCTGAAACAACCCCAGGTTCAGGCGTCGCGCCGAAATATATTGAATCTCGCCGATATCACCGGCATCCACGATTTCCTTCATTCGACGCACTGCGGGCGAGAAAAGGAACGTATGGCCGACCATGAGAATCAGTCCGTTTTGCGCAGCCACGGACACCAGCTCCTCAGCCTCGGCTACGGTACGGGCCAGCGGCTTCTCCACAAACACGTGCTTTCCCGCCAACAGGGCGGCTTTCGCCATTTCAAAGTGGAAGCGCACCGGGGTCGCGACGACAATCGCGTCCAATTCCTCGTCTTTGAGCAAGTCCCCGAACTGCGTGGTACTGGCCACGTCCGGGTGCAGCTTGCGCATGTGCTGCAACCGTTGTTCGCTCGCATCGCAAATCACCTTTAACTGGCAACCGGCCGCCTGCCGTAAATTTCGGATCAGGTTGGGCCCCCAATAACCACAACCCACGACTCCCACCTTGATGGTTTGTTTCATAGCTCCAATAAATGACAGTGTGCTTGTATTTTGCAACACCCGTGTTCCGGAAGCTTATTTCGCACCAAAACGAGAAATGGCCACAGCCGAGTGAATTGCGGGAGACGTTGCCAGGCGCTGTCCTTTAGTTGTAGCGGTCCGCCCAACTTTTTGATCCCGGCACTGCTGAAGGAGGGCCAGTGGAGTTTTTGCCATGATTTTCAGGTCGAGCCAGACGTTCATGCGTTCCGAATATTCAATGTCAAAATGAATCATCTGGTTGAATGTGGTGCGGTTTTTCCCGCTCACCTGCCAAAGCCCGGTCAATCCGGGGACCGCGTCGAAGCGCCGCTTTTGCCACGACTCGTACATTTCGTACTCGTAACGCACACAGGGCCGGGGACCAACAATGCTCATATCGCCCGCCAGCACATTGATGAGTTGGGGCAGCTCATCCAGTCCGGTGGCGCGTAAAATCCGTCCCAGCGGAATGATGCGTGCATCGGCGGCCGCATCCAGCTTGGTCATCGGCGCGTCCGACTTTATCAGATTCGCGGTGTGTCCCTGATGTGAGCTGGTCTCGGCCCCGACATGCATCGTGCGAAATTTGAAACAAACAAACCGCCGTCCTTTGTAGCCGATTCGTTCCTGGCGAAACAGGATTGGTCCCGGAGATCCGATCTTGATCACCATCGCAATTATTGCACCGACAAGAATGATGACCGGTGCAGCACACAAAATCGCGATGGCATCCAGCAAACGCTTCCATAGTGGAGAACCGTTCGCCTCACCACCTCGGAATTCTTGTACTTGATTTGGCTTCAAAACCGTCAGCACGTTTCGATTTTCGACATTCTCCATAATCTTCTGAACCGCCCGGAACCGCTCATGCTCGCCACGAGCATTGCAAACATCCACAACCATGTTCGGCTCAAAAAAAAATGTTGCAAGTAACAAGGAATCAATGACTTGGAGATTCTTTACGGAAGACTCATCCGACAAACTACGGAGAGAGTTCTCAATGACACAACCGGATCAACACCGATTGCCTGGATGATTGAAGCTGAAATGAAAGACAAGCCGACCCATGAATTATCTGCGGATTAACGGTGCGACCGCACAACTGACAGGCGGACCACGTTGGCAGTCTCCGTTGTCCGTACTCGAACCGAGGCCGTTCCGGGGAGATTTCACCTCTAGTCGCGCAACACGGCACTTACCCAGGCTTGATTCTCCAGATACCAACCGACGGTTTCACGAATGCCTCGTTCGAAGGTGTAAGCCGGGGTCCAACCGAGTTCCTGATGCAGCTTCGTGGCATCGATTGCGTAACGGCGATCATGCCCCGGGCGGTCTTTCACGAAAGTGATCAGCGACCGGGTGTGTCCGCCCAACTGCGGCGCCAACTCATCCACCAAATCACAGATGAGTTTGACGATGTTGATGTTCGCCCATTCGTTGTGCCCGCCAATATTGTAGGTTTCCCCACTCTGCCCGCGGTTAAGCACCAGCCAAAGCGCTTGCGCATGGTCGCGCACGTACAACCAGTCGCGCACATTCATACCATCGCCATAAACCGGAATCTGTCTGCGCGCCAGGCAATTCTGGACAACCACCGGAATCAACTTCTCAGGAAATTGGTAGGGACCGTAATTGTTGGAGCAGTTGGTGATCACGGTGTTCAAATTGTACGTGTGGTGATAAGCCCTCACCAGCATGTCGCTCGAAGCCTTGCTGGCGGAATACGGCGAATTTGGCGCGTAAGGAGTCGCTTCGGTAAAATGGCCGGTTGGACCGAGCGAGCCATAGACTTCATCCGTGGAAACATGATGAAAGCGGCGCCTGCCGAAATTTCCGTCCCAAGCTTGACGGCACGCCTCCAGCAAATTGAACGTGCCAACGATGTTGGTGGTGATAAAATCGCCGGGCCCGGTAATCGACCGGTCCACGTGCGACTCGGCCGCGAGGTGCATCACGTGTGTAATCCCGTGCTGTTGCACCACCCGCACCACCGCCTGCCGGTCGCGCAGATCCACCTTTTCAAACACGTATTTTGGGTGACGGGCAACCCGCTCCAGATTCTCCAGGTGTCCGGCATAAGTGAGGCAGTCCAGGTTGACCAGTTTTTCAATTTCCGGCTGGTCAATGATGTGCTGAATCAAATTCGAGCCGATGAAGCCCGCTCCGCCTGTAATCAGTAATTTCATGATGGATCCAAAACCTGCTGCAAACCGTGTTCCCAATGGGGCAGCCGCAGCCCGAAAATTTTCTCCAATTTATCGCAGTTCAGCACGGAATAAGCCGGACGCTTCACCGGAGTCGGATATTCTGCCGAAGTAATGCTCTCCACTTCGCGGCATTTCCTTTCCGTGGCGGGCATGCCTTCGATGATCTGCCTGGCAAATTCATGCCAGCTGGCGACACCCCCGGCGGCCAGATGATAAATCCCGCGGAACCTCTGCCGTTCCGTGGTCCGCATCACCTGCTGAGCGGCCAGCGCACTGGCGCCGGCGATCATCCGCGCCCAGGTCGGGGAACCAAACTGATCCCGCACCACGCGCACCTTCTCGCGTTCGCGCGCCAACCGTCGCATGGTCTGCATGAAATTCCGCCCGCGCGCGCCATAGACCCAGCAAACACGAAACAGCAGATAATCCGCCCCTGAAGCGCCGACCGCGCGCTCCCCGGCCAGTTTAGCGGCGCCGTAAACCCCCAAGGGGCGGGTCGGATCGGTTTCCACGTAGGGAGTGGTCTTCGCACCGTCAAAGACGTAATCGGTTGAATAATGGATCAGCCACGCCCCCAACTTGCGGGCTTCGGCGGCCAGGATTTCCGGCAGGGTTGCATTTATTTTGACACACAGTTCCTGCTCGGTCTCGGCCTGGTCCACCATCGTATAGGCTGCTGCATTGACCAGGAGCTGCGGGCGCACGGCGCCGGTCAATGCCCGCACCGCTCCGGCGTCCGCAAAATCCAGTTCCGCGCGACCGACGGCGACCACTTCCCCCAAGGGCGCCAGCGCGCGTTGCAGTTCCCAGGCCACTTGACCGTATTTCCCGAGGAGCAAAATTTTCATGGCGGAATCGACCGGCGGGCCGTCTAGTCAAACAAGCGCTCGTGCGGGATGTCCTGCAATCGCAGGCCGCGCTTGTCCTTTTCCGAGAGCTGCGGATTGTCCAATGGCCATTGGATCTGCAGCACCGGATCATTCCACAGGAGCGTCAGTTCGTTTCCCGGGGCGTACACTTCGGTGCATTTATAGGCAAACAGGGCGGTGTCGCTTAACACCGCAAAACCATGTGCAAATCCTGCCGGGATAAAAAATTGCCGATGGTTCGCCGCGGAAAGCTGCAATCCCTGCCAGCGTCCGAACGTGGGTGAACTCCGGCGTAAATCCACGGCCACATCGAAGACCTCCCCCTGCAACACCTGCACCAGTTTCGCCTGTCCCCGTGGATTTTGAAAATGCAACCCTCGCAAAATCCCCCGCCGGGAAAAGGACAGATTATCCTGAACGAACCGCCACTTCAGCCCGGCATCGTGGTAACGCTGCTCATTCCAGGTTTCCATGAAAAAACCGCGCGCGTCCCCAAACACCTCCGGCTCAATGATCAACAAACCGGCGATTTCGCATGTTGCTATCCGCATGATAAAACCTCAGCTGCCGGCGGCATCAAGCCGGCGGGCCTCCTCCACCACTTCACGTTCCAGGTAGTCGCGGTACTCACAATTGGGCATTTGCGCGGTGAGGGCTTCGAGCTGCGCCAATGCCAGAAACCCATTCCGAAAGGCCGCTTCCTCCGGACAGCCGATCTTCACTCCCGTCCGTTTTTCAATCGTCTGCACGTACGCGCTGGCTTCATGCAAACTGCTGCTGGTGCCGGCGTCCAGCCAGGCAAACCCGCGCGCGAGCAAGGCCACCCGCAACTGGCCACGCCGCAGATACGCAACGTTCACATCCGTGATCTCCAATTCCCCGCGCGCCGAGGGGCGCTGTTTCGCGGCAATCTCCAGCACTTGGTTGTCGTAGATATACAAGCCCGGCACGGCGTAATTGCTCTTGGGACGTTGGGGCTTCTCCTCGATCGAGAGCGCCTGCCCCTGCGCGTCGAATTCCACCACACCGTAACGCTGCGGATCGTTCACGTGATAGCCAAAGATGGTTGCTCCCGACTTAAACTCATTGAACGCCTTGCCAAAGGCCTCCCCGCCATAAAAAATGTTGTCCCCGAGAATCAAGGTGACGTTGTCTTTTCCGATGAACGATTCCGCAATCAAAAACGCCTGCGCAATCCCTGCCGGTTTTTCCTGCAACCGATAGTCAATCGTCAGCCCGAATCGTGAGCCGTCGCCCAGCAACTGCCTGAACCGCGGGAGATCGTGGGGTGTCGAAATGAGGCAAAACTCCCGGATGCCCCCCTCGATCAGGGTGGTCAACGGATAGTAAACCATCGGTTTGTCGTAAACCGGTTGCAGTTGTTTGCTGGCTACCAGCGTCAACGGGTAGAGCCGCGATCCCGCTCCCCCGGCCAAAATAATTCCTTTCATCATTTGCCCTAGAAATGCGCCTTAAAATGCCGTGAATCGGAAACGGTGCAAGTTATTTGCTCAGATGTCGCCCTTCCACCTCCGCCCCGGTCATCCCCCGGCTTTGCAACAGCACCCGAAACCTCCGGCCCAAATGCTCCGGATGAATCAAGGTTTGCCATTCCCGCTTCTGACGCGCATCCCAGCCGGAGGCCGGAAACCGCCCCCCAGCCGATTCCCGCAGGATGTTCAAGAGAAACTGCTCCTGAAATCCGTAAAATTCAGTGCGCAACCCTGCCGCCACGCCTGCCCGCTGCAAACACGAAAAATTTACGTGTGCGGTGAGGTCCTGCTCTCCCGGGTGGCTCAGAACCTCCGCATGTTCGCGATGCCCCTGATAAGCGCGCAGGGTGCCTTGCGGGCGGTGGGGGGACCAGAAGTCTTCTTCATCCAATCCGTAATCAATGGTCAGCAACCAACCCCGCCGCAGCGACCGCGCTGCACGCGACCACCACAACTCTGCGGCACCATTCAGCTCCACAGTGTAGTTCGCCGGCAAAACCATCTGCAATGCCGGCGGCACTTGAAACCATTCCGGCAACTCCGGGGTGCCGGACAGCTTCGCCCATCGAAACGCCCCGGCCTCCCAGACCACACCCCATTCAAACCATTGTTGCGTCGGTTTGCACCATCCAATCCGGCGGACTGGAAACGCATCCAGCAATTCATTGGAAAAAATCACCCCGGCCCCGTCCGCTGGCAGTTCGGACAAATCTGCCACCCACGCGAGACGGTCGCCGTGTCTCCGCAATGACGCCATCTGCCAGTTTCGCCGCGCCGACGAAGGTTCGACAATCACAAACCGGAGATGCGCCAGCAATTCCGGTCGCTGCGCCGCCAGCCAGTCCAGGATGTCCCCCGCCAGTTTTCCATCGTGGGCGCCCGCCTCCACCAAGTAAACCGGCCCTCCGGGCAGGCGCTCCAGCCACCGTGCGAACTGCCAGGCCAGCAGCGTTCCGAAGAGTGGTCCGACACTGACACTGGTGTAGAAATCTCCGCCCCGTCCGACTGTGCCACTTTTTTTCTCGTAATATCCATATTCAGGACAATACAAAGCCAGCTCCATGAATTCCGCAAACGGAATTACGCCCCGGGCCGTAATTTCCGCCCGAATAATCTCCGTTAACATGCCCATTTGAGGATCGCTTCCGCGGCTGGTGCGGATTTAGCTAAAGGTGACCCGAATCGTAAAGATGATATGGCCAAAATCGACGCATTTTTCAACTTGATGTTTGAACAAAAGGCCTCCGACCTGCACCTCTCGGCGGGCAACAACCCGATGCTGCGCATCAACGGCGAACTGCATCGCGTGGAACATCCCCCGTTGGACAACGACACCCTCAAGACGATGATCTACGAGATCGCGCCGGACTATAAAATCAAGACGTTTGAGGAATCGGGCGACGTGGATTTTGGTTATGAAATTCCCAACATCTCCCGTTTTCGCGCGAACTTCTTCAACCAAAAGGCCGGGGTGGCCGCCGTGTTCCGGCAAATCCCCAGCCGTGTGCTGTCTTTTGAGGATTTTGAAAAATTGGAGGCACCCCTGCCGCCGGTATTGAAGAAATTCGCCATGCTGAACAAGGGGCTGGTCATTGTGACCGGTCCGACCGGCTCCGGCAAATCCACCACCCTGGCCACCATGCTGGATTATGCGAACAAGAACCGGCGCGACCACATCATCACAATGGAAGATCCGATTGAATTCGTGCATGAGAGCAAAAACTGCCTGATCAACCAGCGCGAAGTCGGCTTGCACACGAAAAGTTTTGCCTCGGGATTGCGCGGCGCATTGCGCGAGGACCCCGACATCATTTTGATTGGCGAGTTGCGCGACCTCGAAACCATTGAACTCGCGATCATGGCGGCCAACACCGGACACCTGGTGTTTGGCACTTTGCACACGCCCGGCGCCGCAAAAACCGTGGACCGCATCATTGACGTCTTCCCGGCCGATCAGCAAAACAAAATCCGGGCGACCCTCTCCGAGTCCCTAAAGGGCATTGTCGCCCAGAACCTGTTCAAGCGAATTGACAAAAAGGGGCGCGTTGCGGCGCTGGAAATTTTGGTGTTCAACACGGCCATCGCGAACCTGGTCCGCGAAGCCAAGACCCACCAAATTCCCGGCATGATCCAGGTTGGCAAGAAATCCGGAAATCAGCCACTTGACGATTCGATCATCGAACATCTCCGCATGAAGCGCATTTCACCGGAAGAAGCGTACGAAAAGAGCCTGGAAAAGCGCAAGTTTCGCCCCTTTCTGGCCCACCCGCCGGAAGACGAGGAAATGTAAGCCATCGCCACCCAAACTTTTACTCCTTATGCTGCGACGCCCGGAATTGGACCACATTCTGAACACCATGCTGGATTCCCAGCCCGAGGTCTCGGACCTGATTTTCACCGTGGACCGACCGCTGCAGGTCGAATCCTTCGGGGAGCTCAAGCCGGTTCCACTGGATCCCGCGATCGAGAAGCTGACCCCGTATCAAACCGAATCCATCGCGCTGAATTTGATCGGGGAAAACCAATGGCATTTGCAGGATCTCATGCGCAAAGGTTCCTGCGACACCTCCTACCAATTGGCCGAACGCGCCCGCTTCCGTGTCAATATTTTTTCCCAGCGCGGCTGTTACTCCATCGTCTGCCGCAAACTGAACACGCAAATCCCCACTTTGGCCACGCTGAAGATGCCGGAAATTTTGCAACAGATCCCGAAGGAGAAAACCGGCCTGGTTCTGGTCACCGGCGCAACCGGTTCCGGAAAATCCACCACGCTGGCCGCGGTGTTGAACGAGATCAATCTTACCAAGGCAGTACATATTGTCACCCTGGAGGACCCCGTCGAATTCGTCTATCCCAACGTGCGCGCCACCTTCAATCAGCGCGAGCAAGGCACGGATTTTGACAATTTCTCCAACGGCCTGCGCGCCGCCCTGCGTCAGGCCCCCAAAATCATCCTGGTCGGCGAAATGCGCGACCGTGAAACCGTCAGCATCGCGCTGAGCGCGGCAGAAACCGGACACCTGGTGCTCAGCACGCTCCACACCATTGACGCCGGGCAGACCATCAACCGGATTCTGGGCATGTTCGAACCCGAAGAGCAGGATTCCATCCGTGCGCGGCTGGCGGATTCGCTCCGCTGGATCGTCGGCCAGCGGCTCGTCCCCCGGATTGGCGGCGGCCGCCATGCGCTGCTGGAAATCATGGGCTCCAATCTGCGCGTCCAGGAAACCATCCGCATGGGGGAATCCGAGGGCAAAAGCTTCTACGAAATCATCCAGGCCAGCTACGCCTTCGGCTGGAAGACCTTCGACCACGCCGTCCTGGAGGCCTTCGAGCAGGGGACCATCACCGAGGAAACCGCGATGCTCTACTGCACGAAACGCGGTGCCGTCACGCGCGGCATCGACAACATGCGCAAATCACGCGGCGAAATCACCAGCAGCGTCGGCTCCCTGCGCATGAAAGGCATCGTGGACTTTTCCGGAAAACCCGCCGAGCGCAAACCCGCGTTGAAAATAAAGTAACATCATGTCATGAACGACCAGTTTGATTTCATCAGTGCCAGCGACAAGCCGGCGCTGCTCGCCTTCTCCACTCCCGAATGGCTGGAGGAGGTCAAGAGCGCCTTGCAACAACTGGGCTACAAGGTCCACACGGCCGCCACACACAGTGATTTTCTCGTCCGCTTCTCGCAGGTCCGGTATCAAGTGGTGGTGATCGAAGAGCGGTTCGCCGCGAACACCTTGGAGGAAAATCTGACTTTGCAGGCCTTGCAGCGCATGCCGGTCGCGCAGCGGCGTCATTCCACCATCATCCTGATCGGCGAGTCCTTTCAGACCTTCACGCCGATGCAGGCTTTCCAGCAAAGCGTGCATGCTGTGATCAACAGTTCCGAGCTGTTCCTGATCAATCAGCTCATCGAAAAATCCGCCACGGACAATCAGATGTTCATGCACAGTTTCAACGAAGTGCAATCCCGCCTCTACACCACTCCGGTGGCGCGCTAAATCCGGGCATCTGGACCAGTCCGGACTTCCGGAGGTTCGCAGTATCCCCGGCTGGAGTGCTGGGTGGCGGACCATCTCAGCGGCCGGGCTCGAAGGATCGGCAAACACGCGACCGCGCGACTTTGCTTGGCCACATCCTCAGTTTCCCCGTTCTGCCGGCAAAGGAATCCCCCACAAAGCACTGCCACACGGAAGTGCATGCCGTCGTCGCTCCCGGCCGATGCTGTCAAAATGTTGCGCTGCGCGCGCACCAGCCCGGCCGGTCCCCAATCTAACAGGCGGCCAATGTTCCCACCCACCCAGGCCAGGTGAACCCCAACACCCGGCCAAAGGCAAGGCGGTGAGCGGAATTTATCCGGTGATCTCCGGCAACGAAAAGCCCGCCGTGACCGGCGGGCTTTCTGAAAGTTCCGTCTGATTTCAGTGGTTATTGATTCATGACCCCGGAAATCGTAAAGGAATCAGCAAATCCCGTGGTTTGCCCGCCTCCTACACTGCTCGGGGCACCCACCCGATAGAACGAGGTAGCCGCGTTATCCACGAAAACCGCCGGGCTGGCCCCAGCTTGTGCGATCTCCGTGTAGCTGCCGTTCGCCGTGGTGGACCGGACGATGCTATGGGGTGCCGAGACGTCGGTGAAGTTGATGGTGGTAGTCGAACCGCTGCGGGTAATGGACGTCACTGTGGGCAACTTCGCATCTTTCAGATAGCTGGCGGTAATGGTAAGAGCCGTTCCGCTTTGGACTCCCAGACTGGCAATATTAAACGTGAATGCGCCCACAGTTGCGTCGGAATCCGCCGGGGAGTTATCCACAAAACTGCCCAGGAACTTCTTCCCCTGCGGCCGGCCAGCAAGATCTCCCTCCGGATCCGATTCATACACGTCAATCACCACTTGGGCGATACTGGGTAGTGGCACACCACAAGTGCCGGACAATGAGGAGGTTGTGGCGGCGGTAATGGCCGGTTTAAACGGATAGGGTGACGTCTCGTCAATGAACTTGGTAAGTGTCGTGTAGGCCATGCTGTCATCAATCATTGGGAAGCAATTCACGAAGGAATTGCCGCGCAGCAGCACCCACGCATTGTCGCCTGGCGCGTTCCAATTGGCGTTCAGTCCGATTGAATCGTAGACCGTATTGGCCTCCAGAGCGTCGCTCACGCCATTAAAATCGGAGCCGAAACGCAACTTGCTCCTGGCGCTAAGATTCATTTCATCCACCGCCCAAGTGGTGCCGAGATTTGGACGGGAACCGTCGCGCTCCAGCCCGTACGTGTTTCCAGCGATAACAAACACCTTGTCACTTGTGCCATAGAACGTCGGTCCGCCCACCACAAACAAATTCCCTTCGTCGGCATCGTTGACTCCGTCGCCATCCGTTCCAATAACAATGCTGGGCACCTGGGTGTCATTATAGCGGCCGATTTCGGACACACAGGGAACATCCGGAGTCCCGAGATACTGATTTCCGGCCACTTTGCACCGCATGCCTTCAGCCGCAATGGTGTATTCCATTGCCGATAACACATTGAACTCGGCGCGGGGATTGGCTGACCCGGTTTTCACCCCGATGGTCATATTTTCCATGTTGGGTAATTCTGGCCGCGGACCACCGCTCACGTCACGATGACGAAACGCGGTAATAGCTGCTTCGCTCCGGGCGAATTCGTGGGTGACCGGATCCACTCCGATCCAGCAACCGGAAATATGCAATCCCCGGCAGGAACCTTGATCGTATTCCCACCAATTCTTGACGGTATTATCCAGACCGTAATCTATCGCCACAGCAATCCCATAATCACCGCCGGATTCCTGACCGAGCAAGGCCAGTCCTTTGATCGTGACATTTTGGGCGCGATAAACCCCCAAAATGGCGACTTCACCCGGCACGTAAGGTTCGGTACTCTCCTCACCATAGCCGCCTCGTTCGCTGGCCATCGCAGAATTGTTGATCGCCGGATCGGAAGTGGTCAAGGTCCCGAAATTACAATAGGCCATGTCGCGGAAGTGATTGTTCGGCGGGCGGGCGTCCAAAATGATCTTGATTACCGCATTGTTTGTTGCCGTGATCGGCGCCGTATTGACGGCCGAACCCGGCTGGCTGTAACCATCAATGGTCAAATTATCCTTGATGATCAGCGGGAACCCATTGGCCGGCGGATTGATGTAGTGTGGTCCGGCGCCCGGGATATTGAACACAATGGTGTCGGCCGCATCCGCACTCGCATCCGCATCCCGGATGGCCTGCGAAAAACTGCCCGCCCCATCGGATGCAGTGGTGGTAACGGTGAAAGTGCCCGCCGAGGCAACTCCGGTCAAAAGCACAGTGCTGCACAGTGTAACACAACTAAGGATTTTGGTTTTCATCATTTTAACTTGGTTTAGGGACAACGCTGATACTAAAAGTTGAATGAATTTATGCAACTGTTTTTTAAAATAATCGTCATTTTTCTGCAGGGCATGAGCGTCGCGCAACTCATTCCAGTCCCACAGATTCGTGGTTATCCGTAGAAATCACCCTGTCCACATCCTCGCTTTCACGGACAAGCCGGTTTGTGGAAGCATCTCGGGCCTCCTTCTGCTGCAAAAATTGAAACACCTCCCGCCACCAACCGGCGGACTGTTCCGCAGCCTCATTGTGCGCTGCGCCCGGAACGATCTCCAGCCGCTTTGACCCCAGATAGCTCGCATAAAGCCGATGGCCGAATTTGGGCGGGATGATCTGGTCATTTTCCGCAATCACAAATTGGATGGGTTGGCGACAATCCTTGAGCCACGCGGCGGGGCGGTACCGGTCGCGCAAGAAGAAACAAGGCAACAACCAAGGCATCCGGTCTTGCGCCAGCGCCGGCAGACTGTCATACGGTACGAACATGACCGCGCCCGCCACCGCTTCCGGAAAGCGGTGCGCCAAATGAGCAGCCGGGCCGGTCCCGAGTGATTCACTGACGAGATAAGTTGGGCGTCCTTTCGGCAAGGCGCCCAAGGCCGCTTCGGCCGCGCGCAACCAGCTGTGGAGACTGGACCGGCCGGCGCGCGCGCCATAACCGGGGTACTCCAGCACAAAGACTTCCGCTCCCGCAGCCTGACTGATGGGCTGCGCCAAATAATCACGCTGGAATGCCGCGCCACCATTCCCGTGCAGGATGAGCACGCTTTGCGCGGCTTGACCGGGGCGGCTCAATTTCCAGCCCATGCTTTCTCCCTTGGAATTGGTCCAGGGAAGAAAACCGCGTTCCCGGGCCAAAGTGTCGGCGTCTGCCGGAGAAAAACGGGCCGGGTGGTAAAGCAATTTCCGTTGCCAGGTACAACCACCTAGGATCAACAAGGCGTATCCGCAAAAGATGGCCACTAATATTGAGGTCATTCGGCGCTTCATTCCGGGCGGACATAACCTGGCCTCAAGCCGGCAATTATTGCCATTGAAACCCCGCCTCAAGGCGCATGCCGGACTCGATAATAATCGTTGGTCGGCGCCGCGGACAAGACGTTGGTAAACCAAATTTCTCCCTCGGGCGAGGTCGTGTTGGTTTCCAATGGTGTCCAGATGATTGGGGGTGATAACTCGTGCGCTTGCTCCAAAGCGTAACGAACACCGGCCGCGCCCACAAAGCGCAGCCGTACTTGTCCGTCCCCACCTCCCACCGGAATCAGCCGCAGGAAGTCTGGCCGCTCCCAACCCACGAGAGTCACCTGCACCGTGCCCACGGCTGTGGCTCCCCACAGATCAGCCACCGTGTACGAAAAATTGTCGTTCGTGCCGACGACGGGAGCAACGTAGATGACCATGTCATTGGTCAAGATCACCGATGCTCCGGCCAAACTGGGTGACTGCACCGCCACCAGATCCAAAACATCCAGATCCGGATCACTGTCGTTTGCCAGGAGTTCAGCCGCCACAAGATTCAACGTCTGCCCCAATTCCACTTGGATCACGTCGTCATTGGCCACCGGCGGCAAATTGATGGCAAGCGTCGCCACCGCGCTGGTCACACTGCCCCAGTCGTTCGTGATCACAACTTGATAGTCTCCCGCATCGCCCAACCCCACCACCGCCAGCATCAGATCGGCGTTGGTGCCCGCCTCCACTGCCGCCCCGTCGTGCCACCATTGGTAGATCAGTGGCGCCGTGCCCGTCGCTTCCACGCGGATTTGCGCGCCGCTCCCCGCCAGCACGGTTTGGTTGGTCGGGTCGCTCACAATCACCGGAGGGGACACGACGGTCAGACTCGCCACCGCGCTGGTCACACTGCCCCAGTCGTTCGTGATCACAACTTGATAGTCTCCCGCATCGCCCAACCCCACCACCGCCAGCACCAGATCGGCGTTGGTGCCCGCCTCCACTGCCGCCCCGTCGTGCCACCATTGGTAGATCAGTGGCGCCGTGCCCGTCGCTTCCACGCGGATTTGCGCGCCGCTCCCCGCCAGGCTCATGACCGAACCCGGTTCCGCGGTGATCTGCGGTGGCGCAACCACTGACATATTGAACGAGCTGATGTTGGTAGCGCCTTGTTCATCGGCAACCACCAAGTGGATAAACGCGTCGCCAATCCGGCCGGCTGCCGGAGTGACCGTAATCGTCCGGTTCGTCCCGGCTCCTTCGAGGAGCAGACCGGTTTCGGGAATCAACATGGGATCGTCCGAATAAGCGGTCACAATCAAATCTTCCGCTGCGGATTCGGCGTCTCCGACAGTAAACGGAATGGGTTCGGTGGAAACTCCCGTCAACGTCCATTGAGTGGGAATTCCGCTGATTTGTGGAGGCCAATTGAACGGCGGGCTGGTGATGTAAGCCAGGGTGGTAAAATCGGACACCAGCCCCTCTGCGGTGAGCCGTTCAGAGGCCCCCACGACCACTACTTTGCCGTCCGCTCCCAAGACCAAGCTGGATTTGGTTTGCGGGGCATCCGTTCCGTTGGCCGGGCCGTCGTAGCGGATTTCCCAAAGCAGCGCACCATCGGCAGACGCATATTTCGCGAGCCAGAAATCGGAGTGACCATTGTCCGCTGAAGAGCTACCAGCGACCACGACATTTCCTTGGGCATCCACCGCCACCGCTTTGGCCTGATCTTCGCGACCGGCCGGCCCGTCATATCGCACCGACCACAGGAGCGCGCCGTCGGGACCGGCGTATTTCAACGTGCAGAAATCGGCATTCGTACTAGCGTTGATGGAAAATCCGGTGACGATCACATTTCCCTCATCATCCACGGCCATTGCGGTGGCGCGATCGTCACGATTGGCCGGCCCGTTGTAGCGGGCGTCCCAGAGCGGGGTGCCGTTGGTGCCCGCGTATTTTACCGTGTAGTAATCGTAGTTATTGTCGGCATTGTGGGAAAACCCGGTTACCACCACATCCCCGTTTGGATCCACCGCCACCGCCACTGCGTGATCCACGTTGTTCGCCGGACCGTTATACCGGCGTTCCCACAACACCTCCCCATCCGCTGCTGCATACTTGGCAGTGTAGTAATCATAACTGCCATTGGGTCCCTTGGAGTAACCCGTGACCACGACGTTGTCCTGGTCATCGACGGCCACGGCCTCCGCAAAACTGACGCGGATGCCCTGATTCTCATTGGTTGGCCAACCATAGGCTTTTTGCCACAACAGCGTTCCATTCGTTCCGGCGTATTTTGCCGTGTAATACTCCGCGCCAAAATTCTCATAGGAATAACCCGTCACCACGACATTCCCGCTGTGATCCACCGTCACGGCTTCGGGTTGATCGTCGCCATCGGCCGAGCTGTTGTGCCTCACCTCCCACAGGCTGGCGCCGTCGAGACCGGAGTACTTGACGGTATAATAGTCAATATGGGCATTGGCGTTGGTGGAAGTGCCGGTCACGATGACATCGCCATTGCCGTCCACGGCCAGTGCCCGGGCCTGATCGTGACCCTGGGCGGCTCCGTCGTACTGTGTGGACCAAAGCAACGCGCCACTGCCACCGGCATATTTGGCGGTGTAATAGTCGTTCTGGGTGCCGTTGGCGGCAAACCCGGTGACCAGGACGTTCCCTTCACCATCCAACGCCACCGCACGCGCCGCGCCGTTGCCGTTAGTTCCTACGGCTTGGTAACGATTGGTCCACAAGCCGGAAATGATTTCGGCCTGCAGCACAGCGCCGGTTTGCAGCGCGAGGAAGGCCGTCCCCAGCAGCCACCGGCTGCGGAAAAGGCGGCGGATGAAAATCCCCAAATTCATTCTGATGCACCGGCCCTGCTCGGCCTTGCCCCCGGGGGCCGCGTTCTCTTTCCACTTCGGGCCCACAAATCATGTCCGCTGCCCGCACAGTTGCGGCCCCTGCCCCCCCCACTGCGGGATGTGGCCGGGGTTGTCTCGTGGAGGCCGGCCCCGGGCCAAACCACTGCCGGATCAGCCAGCACGACCGACCTGGATTGATGCAACTGGTGACATGACATTGGCACTGTAAACGGCCGGGCAATATAGGTGCATCGCCGTAAAATTCAAGCGTCGCCCCCGGCGCACCGGGTGTCCGTATCGGTGCGGATGGCAGCCGTCCAGTGTCCGATCGTCAGCGCGCCGACCAGGCCTGGACAGACAACGAAGCGTCAGGTCGCGGGAAGCGCGGCCGCCGCGGGTTTTTTGCCCTTCACTTCCAGGTGAAGCTCCCGTAGTTGCCGTGCGGAGACCGGGCCAGGCGACTGGGTCGTCAAACACACCCCTTTGGCGGTTTTGGGAAAGGCAATCACATCGCGGATGCTGCTGGTGCCACAGAGGATGGCGCACAACCGGTCGAATCCCAACGCAATGCCACCATGGGGTGGCGCCCCGTACTGGAAGGCTTCCAGCAGGTAACCGAACCGCAGCTGGGTTTCATCCGGGGGGATCTGCAACAAGTCCTCGAAGATCGTTTTTTGCACCTTCGGCTGATGAATCCGGATGGATCCGCCCCCCAGTTCGATGCCGTTGACCACGATGTCATAATGCTGTCCACGCACTTTTTTCGGGTCAGTGTGCAGCAGGGGTACGTCCTCCGCCACCGGTGCGGTGAACGGGTGATGGCTGGAATACCAGCGGTTTTGTTCCCGATCAAAACCGAGCAGTGGAAACTCCACCACCCACAAAAAATCAAACCGCTTCGGGTCAATGGTCAGTTTGCCCTGCGCCTTCAAAATCTCGGCACAGTAAAGCCGGATTTTCCCAAGAATCTCACAGGCATTCAGCCATTGATCGGCCGCAAACAGAATCAGGTCGCCTTCCTGAATGCCGAGTTGTGCGGTCAACGCCGCTTTCTCGGTCGCGTTGAAAAATTTGACAATGGGCGACTTCCATTCCCCGTTTTCCACCTTGATGAAGGCCAATCCCTTGGCGCCCAGGCTTTTGGCATATTCGGTCATGGTTTCAATCTGCCCCTGCGTCGCCCCGGCCAGGCCTTTGGCATTCAGCGCCTTCACCACGCCGCCGTTGGTGATCGCCGCAGAAAACACTTTGAACGCGCTGCCCCGGAAGGTCTCGGTGAAGTCCGCCAGCTCCAGCCCGAACCGGGTGTCCGGTTTGTCGCTGCCATAACGGTTCAACGCTTCCTCGAAGGAAATGCGCTTGAACGGCGTCGGCACCTCCATATCCAGGGCGGATTTCCAAACCCGCTGCAACAATCCCTCGACGAGCGCATAAATGTCCTCGCGCTCAATGAAACTCATCTCGAGGTCAATCTGCGTGAACTCGAGCTGGCGGTCGGCGCGCTGATCTTCGTCGCGGAAACACCGGGCCAGTTGGTAATAACGCTCGACGCCGGCCACCATCAGGATCTGTTTGAACTGCTGCGGGGACTGCGGCAGGGCGTAGAACGTGCCGGGCTCGCGGCGGTTCGGCACCAGAAACTCGCGCGCGCCTTCGGGGGTGGATTTGAACAACAGCGGCGTCTCGACCTCCAGAAAACCCTGCTCATCCAGGAAGTGGCGCGTCGCGCCGGCCACCTTCGAACGCAAGCGCAGGTGCTGCGCCATCTCCGGGCGCCGCAGATCCAGATACCGGTATTGCAGGCGCGTGTCCTCCGCGACCCTGGCGGCCGCCTCCGGGTCGTCAATCTGGAACGGGAGCACCGCGGCCAGGTTCAACACTTCCAGCGCCTGAACCGCCACCTCGATTTCGCCGGTGGCAATCCTGGGATTGTTGGTGCCGGCGGGGCGCTGCCGCACGGTGCCCGTCACCCGGATCACGCACTCGCTGCGTAGTGCCGCCGCCTGCGCGAAAACTTCGGCGGACAACGTCGAAGGGTCGAATACGGTTTGCGTGCGTCCCTCCCGGTCGCGAACGTCAATGAAGAGGAGCCCTCCCAGATCGCGGCGGGAATGAACCCAGCCATCCAAAGTCACCGTCTGCCCGATCTGCGTCGGACGTAATTCATTGCAATGATGCGTGCGTTTCATGTTTGGTGGGAGCTCAAGCCGGCGCCGGCCCCGGGGCGCGGAAGCCGGCGCCGCCAACTTCCGTTTGGGTTTCGGACCGCTCCACGCGGCTGAACATCATGGCGGGGATTGGGGCGGATTTCAAAAAGATTCTTGTCTCCGCAGCCTGGAGCGCGCGAACCGCAGAAACTCCTCTCCGGCCGGCCCGGGGGTCACTTCAACTCGATCGGGTTGGCATAAACCCATGGCACCCACTCGCTCCCGATCTTTACTTCCACTTCGACGCGGTACTTTCCGGGCCGCGAAGGCGTCCACTCCCACCGCCGGCCTTCCTGTTGCTGGAGCAGGACCCCGTTCCGCCAAATGGAAAAACGACCCGGCAGGGGGGAGAGGGCGTGCAGGCGGGTGGCCGTGGTGAAGGGCAGCGCTTCGCCCATCACGGCCCGCTCGGTGCCATTGTCCGCAAACCACCGGAACCCCGAGCTGTCCGCAATCATGTCGAAGCCGATGAACACGCGCCCGGCGCGCAGCGCCTCGAGCACCGCGGCTTCGCTTAGTTCGTGGGCCAGCACGTGTGTGTTGACGAAGCGGGCCGAACGTTCGTAGGGATCGAGTTGGAGGTGGAACAGTTTTCGATTGGCTTCCAGGCGGCCGAACAACAGTCGCGCCAACGGGCGGGTCAGCCAGTTCAAGGAAAATTCCGCCAGCACCTGCGGACTGGGGTCCTCGATCCGGATGGTGTCCGCCGCCGTGTACAGCGCGCGCACGCCGACATTTTGATGACAATCATTCCCGGCGGTCCCGGTGATGTGCCGGGTGAGGTTCAGCTCATCCCAGCGTTGGAGGAAAGGCGTCGGCCTTCGAAAAAGCTTGCGATAAACATGATCAGGATAGCGGCGCAGGTTCACGAGGACCTGCGGCAACAGCCCCGGCAGCCCGCCACGCAACTGCTTCAGGTCGCTGTGGATGTTGTAAATCTCCATGCCGGTCAGCTCCGGCAATTCCCAGGCCCGCGGCTCCTCCGGATGGGCAAAGAAGAGCACGCCGCCATTGGAAACGATCTGTCGGGCCAGGAGGGACAGCTCCGTTCGATTGCTCAACACCACGCCGGCGGCCACGCCAAAGGGCATGACGCCGTCCCGCATTTCGAACCCGGGAATGAACAGTTTCCCCCCATGCAAACCGCGCCACTGGGCGTTGAAATCCGCGCGACCATCGGTGCAATGGTCGCTGAGGCCAATGAAATCCAGCCCCGCCACATCCAGCGCCTTGAGAATGTCCTCGAAGGGCATCTCCGAATCGTGGGAAAGATGGGAATGCGAATGTAAAATTCCGCGATACTCAGGCCACCCGGCCAGGTTGGTGACCGCCTGGCGTTCCGCGCGCAACGCCCGCCACGCGGCCTCCTCCTGCGGGAACCGGACAAAATGATCGTACAACGCGCCCCGCAGCCAGAACAACACCACCAGCGCGACCAGAAGCAAAAAGCAGCAGCCCCACCGGAAGAGCCGGCCCAACACCACCCGCCATTTCTTCCGCGGGGCCGCAGCCGTCCCGTCTCGTTTCATAAAAGGCAAGGGTTGTCGGAGTGATTCCGTTTGTCACGTCTCCACTGCCCCCCGGCAACGATCCGGATATTCCTGGTGGTGCCGGGTTTCTGGCCGGAGACGGGAGGCGGGCGGGGGCCGATTTATGGATTCACGCCGTAACCCGGAAGATGCTGCTGAATCCGATCCAGGTCCGACCATTCATCCGGAAACGCGCCGCGGCCGCGCGTCGGCGGATTGCGTTTGGGCGACTTCCATTTCCAGTATTCCACATGGCCGTCGGCCAGGGAAACAATCAGACCGTTATTATGACGGCGCCCCGGCAAATCACCCCATTCGCGTCTCGGATAGGCGCGCAGGCCGATGTTTCCGTCATTGATAAAATTGCGAAACGTCTGGCCGGTGAAGTTCTCCTGCTCCTCCATGAAGACGAGCGCCCGGGAGGGTTTGGGATCATTGATCGTGGAATATTTCTTCCCCAAGGGCGGCATGAAATTCACCATCGAGAAACTGCGGGTGGTGCGGTACTTCTGATCTCCCCGCACCACCATGAACTTGTCATCCGGGCAGACATAAATCGCGGTGGACTTATTGTAAGGAAAGAGCACCCCCTGCTCGATGTTGGTCGTGTTGATGTCCACTTGCACATCTCCGTAAATCCAGGCTTCATAACCGGGAATATCCTTCATGTTGGGATTGAGCCCGGGCCCGTTCGGAGTGCAGGTGTCGTTGTTGTCATGGGCGTACATGATCCAACACAACTGCAACTGCTTGAGATTGTTGAGGCACATGGTGCGTTGCGCCTTGGCCTTGGCCTTGGACAATGCAGGCAACAACATGGCGGCCAAAATGGCGATGATCGCAATCACCACCAGCAGCTCGATCAAGGTAAAGCCGAAGCCGCGCGCCCGGGTCGGATGGATCGGCGGTTGGAAAAGCGCTTTTATCTTCATATCACGGTCCCAATTGGCTGTTCGAGATTACATCTTACATAAATCTGCCGGACTTCAAGCCAATTTTGCCGCACGACGCCCCTCCACGCCCGCCCGTATCATCCGCCAGTCCCCTCGAGGTTGCCGCACCGATCGCAGTTACAATTGGCGGGTCGAACGTTCCATCAACCAAAGCACATCCTGGTTGCCTTCCGAGAGCACATTCAGGGGCAGCCCCTGGCCCTGACGCAGTGCGGGCATGGTCCGGCGGTCCACCCACCGGCGGATCTCCGAGTGACCATCAGCGAATGACAACCCTCCGGCGCTGCCGTGATAACTCGCGGGGTAATCCACCAGCATCCACCGCCCCGGATCCGCGGGGTAGCCATACATGCTCACCACGAACTCGCCGTCGTTGATGCTGTCCTCGCGTTCGTCCAGAAACACCCACGTCATCGCGGGGCCGGGGCGGGTCAAATCGCTCATCTTTTTGTAAATGCGGAATCCGGGCGGTCCGAAACCCGCGATGTCCGTGCTGTCGAACCAGCCGTTCATTGAAACACTGCGCACCCGCGGCACCACCTGTCCCGCGTAGGTCCCCGTGGTGGCGCGTACCGTGGACCGGTCGCCGGGACACCGCCAGATTCCCGGGTTGTTGCCGCAGTAGGGCCAGAGCAAACTTTTCTTGATGTCCACCTCAATATCGTAATTGCTCGGATTCCCCAGATTGAAATTCAATTTCCCGTTCACCCATTGGCGCGGACCGTAGGCTGGCGGGACGCGGTCCTGGTTGTCGTCCACATAGAACCGCCAGGCGAGCAGAAGCTGCCGGCCATTGTTCATGCAGGAAATTCCCTGGGCCTTGAGCTTCGCCCGGCTCAAGGCCGGCAGCAACATCGCCGCCAGAATCGCGATGATCGCGATCACCACGAGCAACTCAATCAAAGTGAATCCGCCCGGGCGGGCGGGCGGCTTCAATGGTTGCAAACGAAATGGTTGGTGCGCGCTCATCTCTGCTGAATCTGGTCGGCACCACACCATGGGCCAAATTCTCACCGGCAACAAGATATTTTGGCCGGCCTGATTTCAGAAGCACCGGACCGACCGTGTGGCGGCCGGCGCGCAGGAGGGACGCCACGGGTGAAGGCGGGGAACAACGCAGTGGCCTTCCACTGCCCCCCGATCACGAGCTGGCACTGGTGTAACGCCGCACGGAGAGGCGCCAGACCCATTCGGAGCCCAGCGCGCAAATCAGGGTCATGCCTGCCAACAGCCAGACGGACGCCGGAGTCAGGCGCTCGGTCAAGAGCCGCACGGGAACATTGGAAATAAGCAGCACCGGCAGCACAAAGGTGAACACGGAACGGAACACGCTCCCGCGCGCAAACGCCTCATCCGGCATGCGGGCGATGTTGAACAGATTGTAATAACCATGGACAATCCCCTGGGCCCGCACCGTCCAAAAGCTCACCGTGGCGAGCGTGAACATCAGGCAATAATGGATGCCGACGCCCAGCCCGCACAATCCGAGAAAAACCAGCAGGCGCGACCACGTCAGAGCCAGTTCCAGCTTTCCGGCGGCGTAAACCATCACGGCGACGGCGAAGGCGGCGTTGACCAGGCCGCCCAGGTCAAGCTGGCGCAGTGACAGCAGAAACCGCGTATTGACGGGGAGCATGAGCAGGAAGTCCAGTTTGCCGCTGCGGACCAGTTCCGAGAGGTTGAGACAGTTGACCAGGAAAAAGGTTTGGTACATCTGCTGGATGAAATGGCTCGCGCCGATCAGCAGCACGACCTGCCACTTGGTCCAGGTGCCGATCGCCTCGGTATGCAGATAGAGCACGGAAATAAAGCCGAGTTGCATGGCGAACCAGGCCACTTCCACGACGATCCAGAGCAGGAAATTGCCTTTGAACATCATCTCGCGGATCACGGAGTTCTTCAGCAACGCCGCATAAATCACCAGATAGCGGCGGCCGCGATTCCCCACGGAGCACTGGCGGGCGTCCATTTTAACCTCCGGCGGCGGCATATTTTTTGATTCCGCGACGCCAGGCCAGACGCGCGAGCAGGTAGGAAACGAGCACCCAGGCGGCCTGCATCAACAACCCGGTCACCAGTTCACGGCCGGAAATTTTTTCCAGATAAATCGCCACGGGCAAATAAAGCTGATACGGAAACGGGGTCAAGTTCATCAACCCGAAGCGCACCGGGTCGGGCAAAATGTCCAAGGGAAACATGTGGCCGCTCGCAATATATTCCAGCGCGTAGAGGATGAAAACAAAGGTCGAGATCTCCATCAACCAAAACGCGAGCATCGCCATCGTGTAGGAGAGGAAAAATTGCAGCAGCGCCGTGAGCGCCACCGACAGCAGGAACAGCAGGAACCCGCCGAAGCTGGCGGGCAGAATGAAGTATTGATGCAGCAACAAGATCACCGCGGCAATCGGCAGCGCGGCGACGGTCAGATACACGGCACGGCCCGCCAGAAACAGGCACAGCCGGAACCACAGGTAATCAATGGGCTTGAGCAGAAACTGACTGATGTTGCCGTCCTTGATGTCGGCGGCGATCTGCCAGTCGTCATCGTTCACCGCCGTCAACACGTCCACCACCGCCACGACCAGGTAATAGGTGGTCATTTGCGCCAGCGTAAACGTCGCCACCGTCGCGTCGGCCCCCTTCCCCGCGTAAATGGTGCGCCACAACAACAACAACGCCGTGAGCGGAATGAAGTCAAACAACGTGCGCGCCAGGAAATTAAAGCGGTACGTCAGGTGGTTCTGCACCCCGATGCCGATGACCTGCCAGTATTTTCTCATGCGTAACCACCCCCGCCTGCGGCCCGCCTCCCGACCGTTTGCCGCGGCCCGGGCTGCCGGCCGTGGCTCAAGGCGAA
Organism: Verrucomicrobiota bacterium; assembly: GCA_029573725.1. GTDB lineage: Bacteria > Verrucomicrobiota > Verrucomicrobiia > Limisphaerales > JADLHS01 > JADLHS01. Next base: position 37,178 of record JAKQDQ010000058.1, on the reverse strand, counting down.
TGGGACGCCGGGAATCCGGCATAACGGGCCCGTTCACCCAGATGGCGGGCAATGCGGATCAACTCGTTCCATTTCGCCATGCGTTCACTGCGACTGAATGACCCGACCTTGATCTGGCCGGCATTCGTGGCGACGGCCAGATGCGCAATGAAGGCGTCCTCGGTCTCCCCGGAACGCGCCGACACAATCGGCTGCCAGCCCGCCTGCTGCGCCAGCCGGATGGCGTCCACCGTCTCCGTCACCGTGCCAATTTGGTTGAGCTTGATCAGGACGGCGTTGGCCACGCCCAGTTCAATTCCCCTGCTGATCCGCGCGACATGGGTGGTGAACAAGTCATCGCCCACCAATTGAACGCGCGCGCCCAGTGATCGCGTAATCTCCCGCCACCCCGCCCAATCGGTATCCGCCAGCGGATCTTCAATGGAAACAATCGGATACCGGCCACACCACTGTTCCATCAACTGGATGAAGCCGGCGGAATCAAACTCGCGCCCCTCCAGACGAAACCGGTACTTCTGCGCCACCGGATCAAACAAGTCGCTGGCGGCAATGTCCAGGGCAATGGCCGCCTCGCGACCCGGGGTGTATCCGGCGCGCTGGATGGCTTCCACCAGCAACGCCAGCGGTTCTTCATTGGTCTCACATTCGGGCCAATACCCGCCTTCGTCCGCCACCCCAAAGTATTTCCCGCGCTGCCTCAACAGGTCGCCGGCGGCATGATACACGTTGTGGGTGATTTCCAGCGTCCCGGCAAAATCGCGCGCGCCGGAGGCAATGAGCAAATAATCCTGCACATCCGTCCGCCAGTTGGCATGGGCTCCGCCGCCCAGGATCTGAATCTCCGGAACGGGCAGCACCGTTCCCCGGCCGCCGCCCAGATAAACGTGCAACGCCTCCCCGCGCGCAGCGGCGGCCGCCCGGGCCACCGCCATCGAAACGGGCAGCAGCGCGTTGGCGCCCAGCCGGCCCTTGTTCGGCGTGCCGTCCAGCTGGACAAGCCGTTCGTCAATGGCGCGCTGCTCAAAAACATTTTGCCCGCGCAACGCCGCGGCAATCTCATTCTCAATGTGGGTGACGGCTTTAAACACGGATTGGCCGCGGAACCGCGCGGGGTGACCGTCCCGCAGCTCCAGCGCTTCAAACTGGCCCGTGGACGCGCCGGAAGGCGCGATCCCTCGACCGCAGATTCCATCGGCCAGCCGCACTTCCGCCTCGACGGTGGGAACACCCCGCGAATCGTAGATCTGCCATGCCGAGATGGATGCAATGTTCATGTCCGGGCGGCTGCTGGCGCAAGCGCCTTCGCTTGGTCGAACCAGAGACCCGACAGTTCGTCGAGCCTTTGGATGGAGGCCGTCAGTGCCGACGGCACAAAGTTACGGATGAATGCCTTCCGCGTCGAATCCAGATATTCGACCGGCGACTTGCCGTCCACGCGCGCGAGCAGCAGCAGCGCAAGCAAGCGCACAACGGCAGGTTCAAATTCCGGTGTCAACCGGGGGCGTTCGTCGTGGTACGCCTGCCAGAAACCTTGCAGCATCCCCGCAATCCCCAAATCGCCCGGCGCATGATGGAGCGCCTTCAGACAGAGGTGGGTGAGCAGAAACGCCACGTCAAACGCAGCCGCTCCGTACCAGGCCACCTCACAATCCAGGAGTACCAGGCGCCCGCCCTGAATCAGCATGTTCTTGGGACTGAAATCGCCATGCACCAGACATTCCCGGGTCGCCAGGAGACGTTCCGCCTCGGCCGCATACAACCGCTGCAAATCCCGATGTCGCGCCCCGGTGGTCAGCAAATAGGGGGCAATCCGGAGCTGCTGAAAATTCACGCGGGTTTCGAAGCGGGTCAGGAGATCCGGCCGCGCCACCGTCGCACGGTGAATGGTGCCCAGCAGGCGCCCCGCCATTCGCGCATGGTCGGGCTCGCAAACGCCGCGCAGCAGCAACTGCTTCCAATTCGCAAACGCCTCCCCCAGATACTCCATGCCAAAGTATCCGCCCTCCGGATTGGCGAACCGCAATTGTGGCACGGCCCCGGGCAGAATCCGGCCCACACACTCAAGGTACTTCCATTCGGTGACATTGCGTTGCGGGTCCGCTTGCCAATCATCCCGAACCCGGAGCCGCGGCAGCGCGCGCTTCACCACGAAGCGCTCCGCCCCATCCACGACCAGGTAAATTTCACTGGAAACGCCGCCGCGCAACGGTGTGAGGCACGCATCCGGGTGATGCAGCCAGCCGTCGCGTCGCAGCCGTGCCTTGAATTCGTCGGCCTCGGTCATGTCCCGCCGCAAAGCCTACGGGCCGGGTCCGGAGCAAGGCAGTAAAAAAATCGGGGACACGGTTGCGGCGGCCGGGAACGCATTGCGTTCAAGCCAAAGCCGCCCGCACGGCGGCCATCAGGGCCTGGACCCGGACCGCCAGTGGAAAGTCGGATGGCGCTTCGAGCGTGTAGGACAACCGCGTCTTGTGTTGCAGCAGCCAGAACGCCTCCGGCCAGAGCGGACGGGCGAGCGGATCCGTTTCGGGCCGGATGATGCCGCCATGGGCCGCGCGGCCTTCGATTACCGCGGAACGGTCAATCGGACAGACCGGTTGCACGGCGGCAATGATGGTTTCCGCCAGGGAGGGGCGCTGGTCCGGATTCAGCTCATATACGTAGAAGCCCCGCGATTCCCAGTCTTCGTGCAGGCAAAAACACAAGTCAAACCGGGGTTGCGGCCGCAGCCAGGCCAGATGTGCGCGCACTTCGGCCGAACGGGAAGCAAGGTAGTCCCGGTTCAAGTCAATGCCCTCGGGACTCTCGCGACGGTTGAGCAGGCACCCGCGCGGGTTCAACACCGGCAACAGAGTGACGCTCGTGTTGGCCGGCCAGCAGTCTTCCTGCAGCAACTGCAGGGCGGCCAGCGGCCCGGCCGGTTCATCGCCGTGAATGCCAGTGCTGATGTAAACCCGCCGCTCCGGCGCCCCGCTGGTTTTCCGCAGGGCCAGCCACTTGAGTCCGTCCACCTGGTAAAACACTTCCTCCGCCCAGCCACCGGACCGCGCCGCCCCCTCCACCTGGCTGAGGACCGCCCGGATATTGATGCGCTCTCCGAAGTACCCCCCAATGTTCTTGCCCAGCGGTTGCATCACCTTGAGAAACTCCTGACCGGATTCCGTCCGGCATTGGCGTCCACCGCGGTCCCGGCGGATGCCGGAGTTGCCCCGATCCGTTGGCTCACGTCGGCCCCATCACTTGACCGGCACCCCGACAAGCTCCTCTGTCTGGGCCGGAGACTCGGCAACCTCCGCAACTTCCGCTTCCTGATCGTCAAACCCGTGGTGATCCCAGTCGGGATCCAATCCCAGGTCCTTGAGCATTTGCAGGTCGCGCTCCACGGTCTGGTTGAGGGTGGTCAGATAATTGCCCACCAACAAGGCGCTGGCCCCCGCCATGAACACCAGGCTTTGCGCGTCCCGCAAGTTGACGCCACGTCCGCCGGCGATCATGATCTCCTGGCGCGGCATGATCAGACGAAAGCACGCGATGGTCTTCAGGATCTCCATTACGGACAGACGCGGCTTGCGCGCAAAGGGGGTGCCCGCGATGGGATTGAGGATGTTGATGGGAATAATGTGGGCGCCGACGGCCTTCAGTTCGAAGGCCAGATCGCAACGGTCGGCACGCGTCTCCCCCATGCCGATAATGCCTCCTGAACAGATTTTGATCCCCGCCCGTTTCAAATGGTCCAGGGTTTTGAGCCGGTCTTCGTATGTGTGCGTGGTGCAGGTGCTGGGGAAATAGCGGCGCGAGGTTTCCAGATTATGATTGTAACATTCCAATCCCGCCTGTTTCAGGCGGTCCGCCACACGCTGGCTCTCAATCAAGCCCAGGGAGGCATCCGGCCGCGTCTTGCCGCCGGCCTTCATTTCCTCGATCCGTTCGCAAACCTCATCGAGCACGGGCCCTTCCTTCAGCCCCCGCCAGGCGGCCACCAGCCCCACGGCGGTCACGCCGTTCCGGTTCGCCTCTTCCGCCGCATTGGCCACGGGTTCCGGATCAATAAACCCGTATTTGGGCGAGCCGGTTTGATAATGGGAGGACTGCGAACAGAAGCTGCAGTTTTCCGAACAGGCCCCGGCCTTGGCGTTCACGATGGAACACAAATGGATCTTGTTGCCCTTGAATTTGATGCGTACCCGGTTCGCCCACGCCATCAGCTCGAAAATCTCCGCTGGGGCTTCAAGGTTGAACAAAAACAGCGCTTCATCGCGCGTGATGCCCCCTCCCGCCAACGCCCGCCCGCCGAGCGCGCCGATGCGCTCGTAATCGGTCCCGTCAAGTAATTCCGCAGTCATGGTTGACAGGCTAACGGAAAGCCGCGCGCAGGCAAGCACGCAGATGGCGGGGGCCGACGGCACCGCTCCGGCCGGCGCGCGCGGCAGCGAAGCCTGCGGGGGCAATCATCCTGCCACTACGCCCCCGGACTGGGTCGGGCCCCCTGGAGGCGCCGGTCGGCAATCATGGGCAGCACGATGTCAAAGTGCTGCTCTTGAAACCGCAGCACGATCTGCATGTCCACAATCTTGTGCATGGCGCAGAATTCGATGGCCTGGGTGGAGCTGAGAAACTCCATCGCTTCCGCAGCGCTCGCCGTGGTGAAGCCCACCTCCTTGAGGTAAAGCTTGGACTCTTTATGTTGCAGCAGCACTTTCATCAATCCGGAATCACCGCATTCAAAATTTGCCCCCAAACATCATGGCGCCACCGGCGGTGGTGGCGGATTTGGTTGGCTTCGTCACGGATTGTGCAGGACCGGCCGCGAAGCGCAACTATTTTCCAAACCCAATTTCCACATCCCCGGTCCCGCTTTCGGCAAGCCATAAAACGGGCCGTTGCCGGCCGGCCGGACAGGCCGCGAAAAGCCACGCTTGCTGACGGCGCAGCTGCCGGACTATCCTCCCGAAAATCAGTCATTCCCCTGCGTATGAAGTGTTTTTATCATCAGGAAGTGGATGCGGCCGGCCTCTGCAAATCATGTGGCCGCGGGCTGTGCCGGGAGTGCATTGCGGAGGTGGGGCTCAGTTGCAGTTGCCGCAACCGGTGCGAAGCCGACGTGGCGACCCTCAATGATTTGGTGGAACGCGGACGCACGGCATACCAGAAGACAAGCGCCACCTATTTTCAGTCCGGCTGGTTCATCCTTCTGCTGGGGATCCCCTTTCTGGTGCTCGGAGTGGCTGGCGTGTCCAGCGGCACGGGCGGCGAATGGGGCTATTTTCTTCTGACCATGGGCGTCCTGTTTATGGGCTGGGGTGTTTCGCATTTTATTTCTGCCAGGAGGCTGCGACAGAAATGAAGGGGGCCCGCTGATGTGGCCGCCCCCTGAGCGCATGGGGACAACCGGCAGACGGGGACGGCAGACCATCTGCCGCCAGGAACGACGACCTCTCACATCAGCTCGTGGATCCTGTGCTTTGGCGCCATCCCCGCCGGTTGCAATCCGCCGGCGACAAACCAGACGGGCGGTGTCTGCCTCCAGCGCTTACCGCCCGCTCCCGAGGTGTATCCCGCAACGATTCCGGAACCTTTTCCCAGGACCCGGCTCGAAATTCCGGGATGCCCGCAATGTCAAAAGCGTTCGGGCAGCAAACCGGTCGCGCCGCGGTCGCGCGTTACCCACGGCCGGCCAGCGCCACCTCCTCCGGCGGCGAAACCTCCCTTTCGCCACCGTAGGCATCCATGCCCATGATCGAAAATATTTTGTCGCGGATGGCGAGATAGTCCGGCGAGTCCAGGTCGCGCGGCCGCGGCAGATCCACCGCCACCTCCGCTTGCACGGTGGCTGGCCGCCGGCTCATGACCAGCACGCGGTCCGCCAGCTGGACGGCTTCCTCGATGTCGTGGGTGACAAAAATGATGGTCTTATGTTCGGCCTGCCAGATGCGGATCAAATCGTTGCGCATTTTCAGGCGGGTTAAAAAATCCAGCGCGCCGAAGGGTTCATCCATGTACAGCACCCGCGCCTCCGCCGCCAGGGCGCGGGCAATCTCGACCCGCTGACGCATCCCGCCGGAAAGCTCGCGCGGATAGGCCTTCTCAAAACCGGCCAGCCCCACCATTTGGAGATAATGCCGGACCCGCTCGGTCTGCTCCGCCCGGGGGCGCGAGAGCAGGCCGAAGCCGACATTTTGCTCCACGGTCAGCCAGGGGAAGACGCCGTTTTCCTGGAAAACGAAAATTCGTCCCGGGTCCGGGCCGGTTATCGGCCCGCCCTCCACCGCCACGCGGCCGCGGGTTTCCTTGAGAAATCCGCCGAGAATGTTGAGCAAGGTGGATTTGCCGCAGCCGGACGGACCGACGATGCAGACAAACTCCCCCTTGAGGATGTCAAAATTGACGTTCTCCAACACATGAATCACTTCTCCCGGGGTCTTGCCCGGAAATGACATCCACGTCTCGCGAACCTGAATCAGCCGTTCACTGTTGCCCATAGCCCCACCGCACCTCATCGAACTTTTCCAAACGCCGCACCAACAAATCCAGGAACAGGCCAATAATGCCGATCAACACCATGCCCGCCACCACCAGATCATAACGCTTGCCGGCATTGCGCGCGTCAATGATCAAATAACCCAAGCCCGAATTGACGGCGATCATTTCTGCCGCCACCACCACCAGCCAGGCCACGCCCAGGGCGATGCGCACGCCGGTGATGATTTGCGGCAAGGCGGCCGGAAAAATCACGCGCCGAAACAGCGGAAAGCCGCGCAACCCGAAATTTTGCGCCGCGCGAATATAAACCGACTGCATGTTCTGCACCGCCGCCATCGCCGAAACCGTGATGGGAAAGACGCTGGCAAGAAAGATCAGGAAGATTGGGGCGCTGTCCTTGACCCCGAACCAGAGAATCGCCACCGGAATCCAGGCAATGGGGGAGATGGGGCGCAGGATTTGAATCAGGGGATTGATGGCCAGGAAGGCGGGCCGGAACCACCCCAGCATCAGCCCCAGCGGAATCCCCACCACGACCGCGCAGCTGAACCCCCAACTCACCCGGAACAACGACGCCACGATGTACTTGACCAGCAGACCGTGACGGGCCAGTTCCACGATGCCGGCAAACACCTCCACCGGCGTCGGAAACAGGTCGCTGCCGGAAAGCCGCACCGCCAGATGCCAGCCCAGCAAAAAAACCAGGACCACGAGCGCCGGCGCACCAAAGTGCGCCGCCAGCCAGCGGGCGGAAATTCCGGAACGGTTGGGGTTGGCGCTCACTTCTTCACTTGAAATAATGGCGCGCGCAGCGAACCGGGATCGGGCGCAAAGGAGTCGTCCACATAATCATCGAAATGCGCCGTGCCATGGAGCATTCCGGCCTCCCGGGCCAGCTGTTCGATCTCTTCAAAATCCGGCCGCAAGGGTTTCAGCCGGCTGTAGGTGACGCGGTCCGGCGGCTTGCTGAGGACATAGCTGAGCAAGCGCGGGTTTTGGTTGTAATAATTCTTCGCCACGAACCGGGCGGCATCCATCCGGTTGGTCAGGCTCTGATCAATCCATTTCCCGCTGGCCGCAATGCCGTCCACGAGCTGCTGAATTTCCGCCCGGCGCGTTTGGATGGCGCTTTCATGCACCGCCAGCACACAGGAGATAAACCCCGGCCATACGTCCTTGGCCTGGAACAACACCCGCCCATAACCATCCAGTTCGGTCTGCCCCATGAACGGCTCGCCGGAAGTGATGGCGTCCACCGAACGCGTCTGCAGGGCCGCCGGCATGTCGGGCGGTGGCATCTCCAGCACCTTCACGTCGGCCAGGGTCAGACCGACCTTTTTCAGCTCCCGATACAAGATCAGCTTCTGGTTCGCGTAACGGCCCGGGATGGCGATGGTCTTGCCCCGCAAATCCGCCGGATGAAAAATGTTTGAATCCTTGTGCACCACCACGGCCGTCCCGTCACGGTGCCCCAGATAGATGATCTTGATCTTCACGCCCTGTTCACGCAGGGCAATGGCCATCGGGGCGAGAATGAACGTCGCCGGCATCTCCTCCGGGCGCCCCAGGAACATCTCCTTCAATTCCGCAAAGCCACTGAAACGCATCGGCTGAAAGAAGCCGTGCCCATCCACATTCCGATTGATGTAATCCGTGACCGGACAGGTCAGGTGACACGTAACCGGGATAAATCCCACGCCCAACCGCCCCTCCCGGACCTCCCCCGCGGGCCGGCGCTTGAACCACTCCAGATTCATCGCTCCATGCAGCACCGTGATCACTATCATCCACAGCGCGGCCGTGACTACAATGGCTTTGCCTAATCGCACCGGCTCCAGTCTGCCGGAACGCTCGTGCAAATGAAATCTAATTTGCCGAACGCGCGGGCCGGCGCATCACCCCCGGGCCCGGCGCGCCGGAGGGGGAGTGCCGGGGCGGGATTTCCGCAGAATTCCCGAGTGAACTCCGGGCAATTCCTAGCTGCATTGCGCCGCCGTTCTCCCTATCGTAACAGCCGATGTTCACAATCGTGGCCACCAACGATCCGCTTGCCGTCAAATCGGAGGTGCATTCCGCGTATCTGGACCTGTATCCGGCGGGCGATCCGCAATTTGTGAATCGCGTGTTCGGCTGGGTGGAGGACAGTTTCGCCGGCGAACATCCCGACTACCAGGCCAGCGACGCACGCTACCATGACTTGGAACATACCATGCAGGGCACATTGTGCTTCACCCGCCTGCTCCATTGCCGCTCCCTCACCGGGGCAGTGCCCGAAATTCCACAACGCAATTTCGAACTGGGATTGATCGGCATTCTGCTGCACGACACGGGATATCTCAAACGGCGCAACGACCCGGAGGGCACGGGCGCCAAATACACCGCCACACACGTCTTGCGGAGCCTGGAATTTACCAACCAACTGCTGGCCCGCGAAGCCTTCCCGCTGGCCGACATCCGTGCGGTGCAAAACATGATCCGCTGCACCGGCATCGACGTGTTCCTGGAAAGCATTTCCTTCGCCAGTGCAGAGGACCGGCTGGTCGGCCACGCATTGGGCACCGCGGATCTGCTCGGTCAAATGGCGGCCGAAGACTACGTTGAAAAACTGCCGGTTCTCTACGCGGAGTTTCAGGAAGCGGCCCAACACGACCGGGGGCACACGGACTTCATCACCAAGTTTGGCGGCGCGCAGAATTTGATCGCGCGCACCCCCGCGTTCTGGCGGCACCATGTGCTGCCCAAACTTCAAAACGACTTTGGCGGCCTGTACCGCTTCCTCAATGACCCGTATCCCGACGGCCGCAATTGGTATCTCGAGCGGATCAACGCCAACATCGAGCGCATCGAACGGGAACTGGCCGCGAAATGCTGACCCCCGACGGCGAACCCCGCGCACGCCCATCTCACCCGGGCGGGACCGCGTCATTGGCCATTGGCCGCCAGCTCTGCGGCACGGCCCACCCATGATCCAGGCCCTGATTTTTGACCTGGACAGCTGTCTCGCTCCGGCCACCGAGATTGGTCCGGACATCGTCGCCCCGGTTTTCCAGGCCATTCGTGACGCAAACCAGGGCGCGGTGACGCCGGCCGATCTGGAGGCGGCTTTCACCGACTGCTGGCGTTTCCCCTTTGATTTCGTGGCGGAGAAATACGGTTTTTCACCCGCAATGCGCGCCGCCGGTTATCACGGATTTCGCCGGCTCGAGGTCTTGCAACCGCTGTCCGGCTACGGGGACCTCGCCGTCCTGGCGGATTTGCCGGGAAAACTTTTTCTGGTCACGACGGGCTTTCGCCGGCTGCAGGAAAGTAAGATCCGGGCACTCGGTATCGCTCCACGATTCACCGGGATTTTCATTGATGCCATTGATGCAGGCCCCACCCCCGGCAAACGTCCCATCTTCGCAAACATCATGCAGACACAGCGGTTACGTCCGGCGGAAGTCCTCGTGGTGGGGGACAATCCGGATTCGGAAATCGCCGCGGGCAATCAGCTGGGCCTCACCACGATTCAAATGCTCCGGCCCGGAGTCGCCGCTTCCGAGGCGGCAGCTCATCGCGTTCGAAATCTGCACGAGCTCAAGGCATTTTGTGCCGCAAAACCGGAGTGAGCGAAGCTCCGACCCCGCATGGAACCGGTCCCCTGTCCCATGGCCGTTGCGAATCTTGGAAATTGCCGGAACGTCCCCTACGCTGTTCCCATGTCGCGTGATTACGTCTTGCGGCCGTTTCAATCCGGGGTGCAGCTGGCGATTGATTACGCCCGGGAACTGAATCCTCAACAGTACGCCGCCGTCACCGCTCCTCCGGGCGCGGCCCTGGTGATTGCCGGGGCCGGTTCGGGCAAAACCCGCACGCTCACCTACCGCGTGGCGTACCTGCTCGAGCAGGGAATTCCCCCCGATCGCATTTTATTGCTGACTTTCACCAACAAGGCGGCGACCGAAATGATGCGGCGGGTGACGGAACTGCTGGGCCGGGAATTGACGAGCCTCTGGGGCGGCACGTTTCACTCGATCGGCAACCGCGTTCTGCGCCTCCATGCCCCGCAGCTGGGGTTTGGTCGCGACTTTACGATCCTGGATCGCGAGGACGCGCGGCACCTGATCGGCACGTGCGTCACCGAAGCGCAGATTGACATCAAGACCACGCGCTTTCCCAAGCCTGAAGTGCTGGGGGACCTTTTTTCGCTGGCCACGAACCGGCAGCAGGCCGTTACGGAAATTTTGGACACGGAATACCGCCACCTGGATGCGCTCGGACCGCAGATCATGGCCGTGGCACGGGATTACCGCGCACGCAAGCGCGCCGCCAACGCCATGGATTTTGATGACCTCCTCCACCTCTGGCTGGAACTGTTGCAGACGCGGCCGGAGATCCGGGAACTGTACCAGCGCCGCTTTCAATTCATCCTGGTGGATGAGTATCAAGATACCAACAAGCTGCAAAGCGACCTGATTGACCTGCTCGCCAACCGCACCAGGAATGTCATGGCGGTCGGCGATGACGCGCAAAGCATCTATGCTTGGCGCGGCGCGGATTTTCACAACATCCTCAAATTCACGGCACGGTATCCCAGCGCGACCATTTACCGGATCGAAACCAATTATCGCAGCACGCCGGAAATTCTGCGCGTGGCCAACGCCGCCATCGCGGCCAACACCGAACAATTTGCAAAAGTGCTGACCGCCGCCCGCCCGCGCGGCAGCAAACCGGTGCTGGTGGCCTGCCAGGATGCGGGCCAGCAGGCGGCATTTGTGGCCCAGCGCGCGCTGGAACTTCGTGACGAAGGGGTGCCGTTGCATCGCATGGCGGTGTTGTACCGCTCCCACTTTCACGCGCTGGAGCTGCAGCTTGAACTGACCCGGCACAACATTCCCTTCAGCATCACCAGCGGCATCCGGTTCTTCGAACAGGCCCACATCAAGGACCTCGCGGCCTACCTCAAATTTGTCACGAATCCGCGCGATGAACTCTCCTTCAAGCGCCTGGTGTTGCTGCTTCCGGGTATTGGCGGCAAAAGCGCCGCCAAACTCTGGCACCACTTTTCCGCCGCCTGGCCGGCCGCCGGCGCCCCGCCCCGGGATGAAGAACATCCCGGCGAGGGCGTGGCCGCCAGTGCCCCGCCGGCTTCCCCCCTGGCCACCGCGTTGCAACGCTGCGCCACGATCGTGCCCAGGAAAACCTCCCTGCCCTGGGCACAGTTCGTGACGACCATCGCCCAACTCGAACCCGCCCACATCCGGAGCCAGGCGGCGAGCATGATTGCCGTGGTCCTCGAGGCGGGTTACGAAGATTACTTGAAGCAAAATTTTTCCAACCACCGTTCCCGCCTCGACGATCTGAAACAGCTCGCCGTCTTCTCCCAACAATTCCCGACCGTGACCGAGTTTTTGACGCAAATGGCGTTGCTCACCAATCTCGAAGCTGAGAGCGGGCAACCCGCCCCGGACCCGAACGACGAGAAAATCCGGCTGTCCACCATTCACCAGGCCAAGGGGCTCGAATTTGACGTCGTGTTCGGCATCATGTTGTGCGACGGCCTGTTTCCCTCGGCCCGTTCCCTGGAAACGGCGGCCGGCCTGGAGGAGGAACGCCGCCTGTTCTACGTTACCATCACCCGCGCCAAGAACGAATTGTACCTCTGTCATCCGCTGCTGCGCGCTGGCTTCGGCGGGGAAGGTGTAACCTTGCAATCACCGTCGCGCTTCCTCGAGGAAATTCCGAGGGACCTCCTGGAGGAATGGAACCTTCGCGCGTACGTTTGAAACCCGGGCATGCCATCGGCCAGCCGGCGGGCCCGCTGCCCCACTGCCGAAACCGCTCCAGCCATCATGCCGGGGGGGGTCAGCCTCCCGAAGTGGCGGGACGCCAGTCCAACACTTTTAACTGGAGGGAGCGGCGGTCCTTGTACTCGTTGACCCGGGGCGCGAACGCGAGATCGAATTTGCCCGTGGGAAGGCGGCCCCCGCCGGCGTTCCACCAAATGGCCTCATGCACAACCTGGTCGTCGGTCACCCACATTTTGACGTGTTGCCGATCCGGTCCGACACGGCGCAAGGGACGTTGATGGGACAGGCGGGTGGCATAAAATTGCAGGGGCGGGTTTTCCTGCCCCATGGGTTTCATTTGTTCCAGCTCGGCCAGCAACGGCAGCGACAGGGCGCCGAGCTTGACCTCCGCATCCAGTCGCAGCGGCGGCTGCAAATCTTCCGGCTTCAGGGTGCGGCGCGCGATGGCGTTCAACCGCGCGCGAAATGCGTCCACTTTGTCCGGTTGAATCGTGACGCCCGCGGCCATGGCGTGTCCGCCGTGACGCACGAGCAGATCATCGCACTCGCGCAGCGCCATCGCGAGATCAAAGCCGGCAATGCTCCGGCCGGAGCCGCGCCAGTTTTCGCCCTCACCCCCAATGATGAACGTGGGACGGTAGAACTCCTGCAACACCCGCGCGGACACCACGCCCACAACCCCGATGTGCCAGTGCAGCTGGCCTTCCACGATGACAAATTCCGTCTCCGGATTGAAACGGGCGCGGATTTGTGCCGAAACCTCCTCGACGATCGCGCGCTCGATTTTTTGTCGCTCCCGGTTTTGCGAATCCAACCGTTGCGCCAGCGGCAGTGCCTCCTCCATCGTTTCGGCCAGCAGCAGATGCAACGAATCTTCGGCCGTCTCCAGTCGCCCGGAGGCATTCAGGCGCGGGGCCAGTTGAAAACCAATGTCAAATGTGTCCAGCGACGCTGGAGATTGCGCGACCTGCTTCAACGCCATCAAACCGGGGCGGCGCGTGGTGTTTAAGCGCTCAAATCCGGCGGCCACCAAAATGCGGTTTTCGCCCACGAGGGGCACCAGATCCGCCACGGTGCCCAAAGCCACCAGATCCAGGAAGGACCGCACGTCAAATCCGTCTGCGCCCGGCAGCTTGATTTCCCGGCCGCGCTTGACCAGCGCATGCGCCAGTTTGAACGCCAGCCCCACCGAACACAGTTCCGTGAACATGCCGGCCGTCTCCGGAGGCGGTGGTTCCCCGGACAAGGCCGCCCGAGGATTGACCAGGGCCAGGGCGGGCGGCGGCGGCGTGGAGATCTGGTGATGATCCAGCACGATGACATCCACGTGGCGCTCATTCAACCAGGCGATGGTTGCGCCCGCCGTTGACCCGCAATCCACCGCCAGCAACACCTTGGCCGGATATTTATGGAGACAATTTTCCACGCCTTCGCGGCTCAGGCCGTAGCCCTCGTCCAGGCGCCGCGGCAGATACGCGCTGACCTGCCAGCCGAGCTCCCGCAAGGTTTGCAGCAACAGCGTGCTGGAGGTGACCCCATCCACGTCGTAATCCCCAAAAATCACCAGCGATTCGCCCAGCGCGCGGGCCTGCAGCAACCGCGCCACCGCCTTGTCCATGTCGGGCAGCAGAAACGGATCGGCAAGATGGCGCAGCCGCGGCTGTAAAAAATTCCGGATGGCGGCGGGGGTGTCCAGCCCGCGATTGACCAGGCACTGCACCAGCAGGGGGGAAAGGTTCAACTGCGCCGCCAGCGGCCCGACCAGCAACGGTTGTGAGGGGGCGGGCAGCCAGCGGTATTTCATGGGTTAGAGTTTCACGACTCCGGCGGCGTCCGGCGAGTATGTTTTTCGCGCCATTTGGCAGCCACCGACAGGACCATGGCCACGGCAATGATCCCGCCCACCACCAGCAACGACACCCCGCTGCCAATGTGAACCTGAAACCAGTGTGGCGTGGGGCCGGAGGGCGCAAGCAACATTTTCACCCCAATAAACACCAGCACAAAAGAGAGCCCCACCTTGAGATAGCGAAAGTAACTGATCGCCCCGGCCAGGACAAAATAGAGCGAACGCAAACCGAGAATGGCAAAAACATTCGACGTGAACACGATGAACGGTTGCGTCGTGATGGCAAATACGGCGGGAATGGAATCCAGCGCGAAAATCAAATCCGTGGTCTCGACCATCAGCAGCACCAGGGCCAGCGGCGTCAGCAGCAAATGCCCCTGCTCGCGAATGGCAAACTTCTGCCCGTGAAAGTCGGTGGTGGTGGGGAGAAATTTACGCACGAGTCGGAGCGCGAGATTTTTCTGAGGGTGGACCCCGTCGTGGCCGGAAAACAACATTTTGATTCCGGTGAAAATCAGAAAGGCGCCCAGCAAGTAAAGCGCCCAGCTGAACCGTTTGATGAAGGCGGCCCCGGCGGCAATCATCACGCCCCGCATGATCAACGCTCCCAAAATCCCCCAAAACAGCACCCGATGCTGGTAGGGACCGGGCACCCGGAAATAACTGAAAATCAGCGCAATGACGAAGACATTGTCCAGGGAAAGCGACAGTTCGATCACGTACCCGGTGACGAATTCCACCGTTTCGCGCCGCTCCCAGCCAGGAATGAGGTGCGGCGCCAGGAACAGGCCAAACGCCAGTGACAGGACCACCCACAGGCAGGTCCAGCTCAGCGCTTCTTTGAACTGGACGACATGCGCGCGCTTGTGAAACACCCCCAGGTCCAGGGCCAGAAAGAACAGGATGCAGGCCAGAAATCCCGCCCAATACCCCGGCGCGACGGTGATTGCATCAGTCATGATTCATGAATTCTTTGCCCGTCTCAAACCACATACACCCCCCTTCCCGCGCCGGCGGGAGGAACCACCAAACCCCGGACGGAGAAGCACCCAAAATCGGCGGGTCAGGATTTTGCCGCCACGGCCGCCACGCCGCCGGAGGAAACCACCGGGTTGCTGCCCAACACGGGACGCTGTCCCTTGTGCCACCAGAGCACCATGGCGCTCGCGATGTAGACGGACGAGTACGTGCCCACGAGGCTGCCGACCAGGAAGGTAAAGGCAAAGTCGTTCACCGGGCCGCCGCCGAAAATGTACAGCGCGAGGGTGGCGAGCACCACGGTGCCGGTCGTGATCAGGGTCCGGCTCAACGTCTGATTCACCGCCTGATTGATGACGTCGCGAAACGAACCGCGCACCCCCAATTTCAAATCCTCGCGGATCCGGTCAAAAATCACGATGGTGTCGTTGATGGAAAAGCCCACGATGGTCAGCAGCGCGGCAATCACCGTGCTGTTCAGCTCCCGTGGTGTCATGAAATAGATGCCCGTGGTGATCAGAATGTCGTGGAGGATCGCAATGACGGCGGCAACGGCAAAGGAGAATTCATACCGGAACGCGACGTACACCAAAATGCCAAAGAGCGACAACAGCACCGAAGTGATGGCACTGTTCCGAATTTCGCTGCCGACCAGCGGGCCCACCCGGTCCACACTCTTGACGGTAAACCCGGCTTCGGGAAAGGTGGCTTGCAGCTTGTCCACCACCAACCGGTCAACATCACCGGCTTTTTCATTGCCGCGGAGGGTCAGCTGCAGGGTCTTCACCCCGCTGCCCAGATCTGACTGGTAGCTGATCATGGATTCGCCCACCTTGAGCTCATCCACCGTCGCCCGCAATTTGGATACATCCACCAGGTGCGCCTGGTTGAAGGAAAGCTGGATGGTATCGCCGCCCGTGAACTCGACGCCAAAAACCCGGCCCCCTTTGTAAATACCCACTCCCAGTCCAACTACGATCATCACAGCGCTGACGATCCCGGCGGGTTTGGCCCATTTGATAAAGTCCAGCTTGGAAGTGCGCACCAGGTGCAACATCTTCACGTCCTTGATCAGATTCCTGGCCAGCAGCCAGTCAAAGATCAGACGGGTTACGACCAGGGCGGTGAACAAGCTGGCGCTGACGCCGATCGTCAGGGTTACCCCGAAGCCCTTCACCGAAGCCGTGCCCATGAAAATCAAAATCACGGAGGCAATCAACGTGGTGAGATTGGAGTCAAAAATCGTACCAAAAGCCCGGTCATATCCCGCGGCAATCGCCCCCCGCAGCGATTTGCCCTTCGCCTTTTCCTCCCGGATGCGCTCATAAATGAGGACATTCGCATCCACCGCCATGCCGATCGTCAGCACGATCCCCGCGATGCCCGGCAGGGTGAAGGTGGCGCCGATGGCGCACATCACCCCGAGCAAGATGATAATGTTCGTGAGCAGCGCGATATTCGCGATCAACCCGGCAACCCGGTAATAAACCAGCATGAACAGCACGACGGCAATCACCCCGATTGCGGAGGCCGTGATGCCGCTGCGAATCGAGTCCTTCCCGAGGGTCGGATCCACGTTTTTTGAGGACAGCAATCGCAACGGCGCTTTGAGGGGATTCTCCATCACGCCGGCGAGTTCCCGCGCGCTGGCAATATCGAAGTTGCCCGTAATCCGCCCGCTCCCGGTCAGGATCGGTTCGTTGATGTTGGGGGCCGAGTACAATTGCCCATCCAGCACAATGGCCAGCCGCCGGCCCTTGTTCTCCTTGGTGACCTCGGCAAAGCGCTCGGCCCCGGTGGGCGTCAACTCAAAATCAATTTCCAGTTCACCCAGGTTGCCGCGCATGGCCACGGCCTTTTTAATGATGTTGCCGGTCAGCCCCGGTTCGCCCTTGCGCTTGACCACCACCTGTTCCAGCCGCTCGCCCTGGGGGGTGTGTTCCCGGCGTTTCAACAATTCGTAGCCGGGAGGAATCTCCCCGGTTTGCACCAGTTGATCCGTGTGTTCGTGCGCCAGGCGGAATTCCAAAAAGGCGGTTTTCTGCAGGTTCGTGATGGCGCGCTCGCGATCATCCTCCGACAGGCCGGGGAGTTGCACCAAAATGCGGCTTTCGCCCTGCGGCAAAATCACCGGCTCGGCCACGCCAAAACGATCCACGCGCTTCCGGATGACTTCCACCGCCTGGGAAACGGCCCCCGCGGTGTCGTTCGTCGAGAGCACGCTCGTATCCAGTTCCATGAGGAAGGACGTGCCGCCGCGCAAATCCAGGCCCAATTTGATCCGACCCGCCACCTCGCGCTGCAGCCGGTTCAGGATGTAAGTGGTGGGATTAGGCTGCCCCTGGGCATTAAACGGAAAGAACCCGGTGATATCATTGGTGCCCACCGCCTCCAGCAAGTTGCCGTACTGCTTGTTCGGGATGGATTTGTCCAGCGCGCGCGCGGTGAAAACGATGTTGGAAATGGTGGTATCGCCGGGAACCACCCGCGCCTGCTTCTGGAACTGCGCGATCAGGTCTCCGGTGGTGGGAGGATAGGTTTCATACAGGGACCAGAGAACCAGAAGGATGACGATGGTCAACCGCCAGAAATTTTTTCGGATCATGGGAAAAATCAGGACTCGCTTTTGGACTCGGACTTGCCGCTGCCACGCTCGGTAATTTCCGCCACCGCCGAACGCGCCAATTCCAGCTTGGCGTCCGCAGACCGCAACGTCAGCGCATGTTCACGAATGGACAGCACCACCCCGATGATGCCGCTCGAGGTCAGCACCTTGTCGCCGGGCTTGATGGTCTTGAGCATTGCGGCGTGCTGTTTGGCTTTCTTGGACTGGGAAAAAAACATGAACCCAATCATCACCACCATCAGCACCAACATCGGCAACATCGTCCAGGGTTGCGCCGTGGTTTGTGTCGCGCCAGCATCGGCGAAAAACGCCGGAAATAAATCACTGTCCATATTTGATTAAACGGAGGTTCAATTTAAGAAAACTGTGACCGTTAGCAAGCGTATTACCAACCGGCTCCGGGATGAACCCGGCAAGAACCGGCAAAAAAGGCCGCGAACCGCGGCCTTTGCAAGATCGGTTGTCGGCAATCCCCGGCTCAACTCCGGGCCGCGGGGCGGGTTTTGGCCGTATCGAGAATCTTCTCGGAAATGCTGTTCGGCACCTGCTCGAAAGTCAGCGGCTCCATGGAGTAGGAGGCGCGGCCCTTGGACAGCGAGCGGATCGCCGTCGCATAACCGAACATCTCCGCCAGCGGCACCTGGGCGTTCAGGATGGTCAACCCCTGTTTCGCCTCGATCCCATTGATGACGCCGCGCCGGCGATTGATGTCGCCCAGCAGATCCCCCTGATATTCGTCCGGGGTGGTGACTTCCACCTTCATGATCGGCTCCAGCAGGATCGGCCCGGCTTTTTTGAACGCATCTTTCAGGGCAAAAATGCCGGCCATCTTGAAGGCCAGCTCGTTGGAATCCACTTCGTGGAACGAGCCGTCCACCACCTGCACCTTGATGTCAATGACCTGGTAGCCGGCGTACACGCCGCCCTTGATGGCTTCCTCGATGCCGTTGATCACCGCCGGAATGTATTCCTTGGGAATCGTGCCGCCCACGATCTTGTTCTCGATCTCGATCCCCTTGCCGCGCTCGTTGGGCTGCACCTGAATGCAGGCGTGCCCATACTGGCCGCGGCCGCCCGACTGCCGGATGAACTTGCCCTCACCATCGCTGGCCTGGGTGATGGTTTCGCGATAGGCGATCTGTGGCGCGCCGGCATTGGCCTCCACCTTGAACTCGCGCATCAAACGGTCGCGGATGATTTCGAGATGCAGCTCTCCCATGCCCGCAATGATCAGCTGGCCGGTTTCCTCATTGGTAAAACAGCGGAAGGTCGGATCTTCCTCCGCCAGACGTTGCAGACCTTCCGACAGCTTGTCCCGATCCGCCTTGGTCTTGGGCTCGATGGCCATGCTGATGACCGGTTCGGGGAAGGTCGGCGGCTCCAGCGTCACGTCAAACGATTCATCGCACAGCGTGTCGCCGGTGGTGATGTTGCGCAACCCCACCAGCGCGGCGATCTCGCCGGAATAGACCCGGTCCACGTCTTTGCGTTCCCCGCCCTGAATCACCATCAGACGGCTCACCCGCTCGCGTTTGCGGGTGCGCGGATTGTAGATGGCGTCGCCCTTGCCGATGCTGCCGGAATAGACGCGGAAAAACACCAGCTTGCCCGCGTAGGGGTCCGTCCAGAGCTTGAACGCCAGCGAGCAAAATTTCTCGTGGTCACTGGTCGGCACCTCCACGGGATTGTCCGTGCCCGGCTCGGTGCCTTGCGCCGGGGGAATGTCCAGCGGGCTGGGCAGGTAGTCCACAATCGCATCCACCAGCGGCTGCACCCCCTTCTTCTTGAAGGACGAACCGCAAAGCACCGGGATCAATTCCATTTTGCAGGTCAACCGGCGGATGGCCGCCTTGAGCGACGCCGCATCCACCGGCTTCTCCTCCAGCACCAGCTCGGCGATCGCGTCGTCCTTGTTGGACACCGCGTCCACCAGCTCGGCGAGGGCGGCCCGGGCGCGCTCCTGATGTTCGGGAGCAATGTCCCGGACCTCGTATTTCAACCCCTCATTCTGCACTTCGCCGACGCCCCAGATGATGGCCTTTTGATTGACCACGTCGATCACGCCCTCCAGCTTGTCCTCCGCCCCGATCGGCAGCATGATGGGATGCGCGTTGGCCTTCAGCTTGGTCCGCATGTCATTGATGACATTGGCAAAATTGGCCCCCGTGCGATCCATTTTGTTGACGAAGGCAATCCGCGGCACCCGGTACTTGGTCGCCTGCCGCCACACGGTCTCCGACTGCGGCTGCACGCCGGCAACGCCGCAGAAGACTGCCACCGCGCCGTCCAACACCCGCATGGACCGCTCCACCTCCGCCGTGAAATCCACGTGCCCGGGGGTGTCGATGATGTTGATCCGCTGCCCCACGCCTTCAAACGCCTTGTACAAACCCGCTTCCGCTCGTTGCGTCCAGAAGCAGGTCACCGCCGCCGAGGTGATGGTGATGCCGCGTTCCTTCTCCTGCGCCATCCAATCCGTTACCGTGTTGCCATCATCCACGTCGCCGATTTTGTGCGTGACGCCGGTAAAAAACAGGATGCGCTCGGTGGTCGTCGTCTTGCCTGCGTCAATGTGCGCGGCAATCCCGATGTTGCGGGTGTGTTCCAGCGTGTATTCGCGGTTCGGCGAATTCACGGATTTCGTTTCTGCTACTGGTGCGGTCATAAATATGTCTGCGCTAAAAAAAACGCCCCGAGCCAACGGCTCCCGGGGCGTGTTAAAATCGGGATCCTACCAACGGAAATGCGCGAAAGCCTTGTTCGCCTGGGCCATTTTGTGGACGTCATCCCGCTTGCGGATCGCTCCCCCCTGCCCTTGAAAGGCCTCCATGATTTCGGCTGCGAGCGCGTGGCTCATGGATGTTCCCTTGCGACCGTCGGCGAAATCAACTATCCAGCGCAACGCCAGCGCCACCTGGCGGTCGACAGGCACTTCCAACGGCACCTGGTAAGTGGCGCCGCCGACGCGGCGCGCCTTGGTCTCAATCCGCGGCTTGGCGTTGTCCACCGCCCGCTGGAGGATGTCCACCGGATTGCTGGCGGGGTTCTTTTCCGACAGTTGATCAAACGCGCGGTACACGATGCGCTGTGCCGTGCTCTTCTTTCCGGAAACCATTACGGTGTTAACGAGCCGCGAGACCAGCGTGCTCTGATATTTCCCATCCTGAACCAGGGAACGTTTGGTGGCTTGACGACGACGTGACATAGCTTTCTAAAAACTTCCGGGGTTACTTCGCGGCCGCCTTGGCTTCCTTCGGGCGCTTGACACCATACTTGGACCGGCTGACGCGCCGTTTTTCCACTCCGGCGGCATCCAACGTGCCCCGGACGATGTGGTAGCGGACGCCGGGCAGATCCTTCACCCGGCCGCCCCGGATCAAAACAATCGAGTGCTCCTGGAGGTTGTGCCCTTCATCGGGGATGTAGGCAATGACCTCGTAGCCGTTGGTCAACCGGACCTTGGCCACCTTCCGCATGGCGGAGTTTGGCTTCTTGGGCGTGCGGGTCATCACTTGCACGCAGACGCCGCGGCGAAACGGCGCGCGCTCCAGAGCCGGAGACTTGGACTGGTACTTGATTTTTTTGCGGCCCTTGCGGACCAACTGATTGATCGTCGGCATTTGCTAAATTCTTCAACCGTCGCTGGGAGCTCGTTTACCGCCAGAGAAACGGAAGTGAGAGAGTAACAAACGCCGGTTCGCCCGCAACAAGATTTTTTATCGAAACGACCTGCACGGCTCCCCTCCGGTTGCGCCGCCGCCCCCTTGCGGGGGCGCGGCCATGATCCGTCCGGGTTCTGCGCCTCCGGTCACCCGGTCCGGGTGGCAAACAACGGCGGTTTCCTTGGCGTTTGCGCGGCCCCCGGGGGGATTCCCGTCCCGCGCCCATGCCGCCCGGCGGAGGGGCCGGGGTGCGTCGGCGAAGCCGCAAATGATTTGTATGGACTTTGCGGAAAGGTTTGGCGACAACTATGCTGCGCATGTTTTCTTTCCAACAGTTGTTCGGCAAGGGCGATAAATTCCAGGAATTGCTTCAGGCGGCCGCCAGGGAAGCTCACGAAAGCATCCGCCTGGTGATCGAGTTGATGGCTTCATCGCGCGGCACGGAAACCCTCGACGCCCTCGCCCTGGCCCGGCGCATGGAGAAACAAATCTTCGCGCAAATCAACGAGGAACTGGTGCATACTTTTGTCACCGGACTCGAACGCGAAGACATCGAAGCCATCGCGCGGGGGCTGTACAAAATCCCCAAAAGCGCCGAAAAGCTGGGCACGCGCTTTCTCATGGCGGGACCGCACGTCGAGGGTGTGGCTTTTTCCAAGCAGGCGGAGCTGCTGGAAAAAGCCACCGCCACGGTGCATCAGATGGTGGAGCAGCTCCAGGCGATTGACGACATGGAAACCATGAAGCAGCTCAACGACAAGCTGCGCAACGTTGAAGGCGAGGCGGACAGGGTGATCAACGACTTTTTGCGCGAATTGTACGAGGGCAAATACGAGCCGCTGCGCGCCATGGTGCTGCGGGATTTATACGAATTGATCGAAAAGGTGATCGACCGGTGCCGGGATGTCGGCAATGTGGTCATGCAAGTGGTCCTCAAAAACTCCTGATCGGCGCCGATGACTCTGATTCTGACCGTCATCTTCGTGGCGCTCCTGTTTAATTACATCAACGGCTTTCATGACACGGCCAATTCCATCGCCACGGTGGTGGCCACCAAGGTCCTGTCCCCGCGGCAGGCGGTAACGCTCGCGGCCGTCACCAACCTGGTCGGCGCGTTTCATGGCACGGCAGTGGCCACGACCATGGCTTCGGGACTGGTGGACTCAAAAATCGCCACCATGTCCGTGCTTTGCGGAGCGCTGATTGCGGCCATCATCTGGAATCTCATCACCTGGTGGGCGGGATTGCCTTCCAGTTCCTCCCACGCCCTGGTGGGCGGCCTTTGCGGCGCGTGTCTGGCCGCGGCAGACAACGACTGGTCGGTCATCATTTGGTCCATTCCCAACCCCGAGCATTGGTGGCTGGGCAAAGGCATCTTGTGGAAAGTCATCGTCCCCATGGTGGTCTCCCCCATTTTGGGCTTCGTCTTTGGATTTTTCTGCATGGGCCTGCTGTATTTCCTGCTGCGCAACTGGCGGCCGACCACGGTGAACCGCACGTTCGGGAAGCTGCAACTGCTCAGCGCCGGGTACATGGGTTACAGCCATGGCACCAACGACGCCCAAAAAACCATGGGCATCATTGCGCTGGCGCTCGTGGCGGCCACCACCGGCGGCAATTTCCACAATCTGCCGGATTGGCTGGACTTTCTAAAAACACCGGCCCCTCCGGCTGGTGAAAAACTTCCCATCGCCACCTGGATCAAAATCATCTGTGCCCTGACCATGTGCGCCGGCACGGCGGTGGGCGGCTGGCGCATCATCAAGACCCTGGGGCACAAAATGGTCAAGTTGCATCCGGTTCACGGTTTCGCCGCCGAGGCCACCGGCGCCTCGGTGTTGCTGGCGGCCGCCCATTTCGGCATGCCCGTTTCCACCACGCACGCCATCACCACTTCCATCATGGGCGTGGGTTGCGCCAAGGGTTTGAACCACCTCCGGTTCAAGGTGGTGGAGCGGATTATTTGGGCCTGGGTCCTGACCATTCCCGCCAGCGGTCTGGTGGCCTATGCGCTGGTGCTCGCCGCCAAAAGCCTGGGCGGAATGTGATTCCCGGCAATCCTCAACCCTCGGCCTGCAGCCGGCGCAGGCAATGCGTCAAAAACGGCAGCAACTGCTTTTTGCGCGACACCACCGCCCGGAGGTTGAAGATTCCCGGCTCCAGCTTTGGATAATCAATGCGGGCGAAAAAATCGTCATCCCCCGCCACCACCAGCAGGGAATTTTGCGTGGTCACATCCGTCACGAGCAGCGCGGAAAACAAGTACTGGTGACGGAGGCGATAGGCCGCCAGGGCGGCCAGCAGTTCCTGTTTGCGTTTCCAAAACTGGTCGAAGCCCGTTTCTTCAATCTGCGCCACACTGAAGCGCTGCCGTCCCTCCGTGTACTCCTTGCAATCCGTGGTGATGGCCTTGGGCGCCGGTTGCAGCGTCAGCAGCGAGCCCGAGGCGAACAGCTGCTCGGTAAACGTCCGGGCATTGACCGCCGCG
This sequence comes from Verrucomicrobiota bacterium, assembly GCA_029573725.1. Lineage (GTDB taxonomy): Bacteria > Verrucomicrobiota > Verrucomicrobiia > Limisphaerales > JADLHS01 > JADLHS01. The sequence goes on along the minus strand of JAKQDQ010000058.1, from coordinate 13,306 downwards.
ACCGCCTCCAATTTCCGCAGCACCGCCACGTCGTGCGCCGTGGTTGTGGGCGATGTTAAATTCAGCGTGTCGGCCACCAACCCGGCCAGGAGCAATCCCGCAATCGCTTTGGGGAGGGTCACTCCCTGGCGAAAAAAACAATCCGCCACGATGGTGCTGGTGGACCCCACCGGCTCGTTCCGGAACAGAATCGGCTGGTCCGTGGTCATGGGACCGAGGCGATGGTGATCGATGATTTCAAGGATCTCGACCTCCTCCGCGCCGGGCACGGCCTGCGCCAGCTCGTTATGATCCACCAGGATCAATTTGCGATTCACCGTCTTGAGAAAGTCCGTCTTGGACAAAATCCCCACTGTCCCGCCCTGCTGATCCAGCACCGGAAAAATTTTGTATCCGGACCCGGCGGCCTCCTCCCGCACGGCCGCCAGCGGCGCATGCTCCCGGAAACTTTGAAACTCCTCGTTCAGCACGTGCCGCACCGCCACCGCGGCACGGCACAACGCCGCCGTGGTGGCCGTGTCGTGCGGCGAGGAGATCAGACTGACCTGTTTTTCCCGGGCGGCGGTGAAGGTTTTCTCCTCCACCTTCAACCCTCCCGTTACCACCAGCGCGCGCACCCCTTCGCGAATCGCCAGGTTCTGGATGTCCCAGCGGTCGCCCACCACGATGAGCAGCTTTTCCCGCGCAAAGGTGTCCAGCCGTTGCGAGAACGATTCCACGCTCATCGCGCCGATCATCATCGTGAGATCCTCCTCGCGATCCGGCTGGTGGGCGATCAACAAATCGCCGTGCAACGTCTGCGCGAGATTGGCCAGGGAGGACAGCACCCGCCGCGAATCCACCAGCCGGTTGGCTGCAGGAAACAGAAATTTGCTGAGCTTGAACAGGGACAACAACCCGCGACACTTGCGGTCGCCATCCAGCACCGGCAGAATCCGGACGCCACGCTCATCCATCAAACCCAAGGCGGCGGCGGCGGTGGTGTTCGGAGTCACGCTCAAAATGCGCGTTTGCATCACATCGCGTACTTTCGGCGAAACGTCGGCCACAAACTTCGGTGCCGGCACTCCAAACGTGTTCAGAACGAAATCAATCCGATCATTGGTATCACCGCACCGCGCCGCCACCGCTTCCGGCATGCCGGTGCGGCGCTTGAACTCTGCGTATCCAATGGCGGAGCAAATCGCATCCGTATCCGGATTGCGATGTCCAATGACCAGAACTTCACTCATGCAAATGCAAACCGGGGCGCAGGTTACGCACGCCGAATCCCGGCTTCAAGGAAAACGGGCATCGTCGATGGCGATGGACCCGAGATCCCCCGCCTCAGACGCCGCAGCGGCTGTGGCCGTGGCAGGGACGGAACGGGCCGGCAAGTTCCGATGGGGCGGGTGTTGGTGGCGAGTGGTTTGGGCCGCCCGCGTCAGCGCTTTTCCAGGCGGAAAAAGCCCGCTTCGGCCGCCGGCAATGCCGTACTGGGGAGGAAGATGATTCCCCGCGATCCAGCCGCAAGCGTAGGGAGACCGGGACTCGTCCACGGACCGTTCACCGCCGCCGCGGATTGCAACCCGTAGGCATACGGCGGCGTCGCCCAGGAGAAGCGGTATATCACATCCATCGGGCGCATCTGGATCCCGTCCGGATTGGTGGCCCGCACCACCAGCGCAGCGGCATTCAGGGCATTTTGATGCGTGAAATCTTCATCCAAGGTTGCCGCCGCTCCGCTGATCTGCACGTGGGCCAGATTTACATACCGTCCCAGGTTGTCGCTGGTGTTGGGCTGCACGCCAAAGCAGGCGAAAACCTGGCCGGCAAACTGGCTGGCCACCGCGGCGCCGATGGTTCCGGCCGCATGCGCGCCACCGGGCGCGTTGAGCGAAAAATTCGCCTGGTTGAGCGTCAGCGACCACGTGCCGACCATCGGCACATTGGAGAGCACCGTCAGCAGGCCTTCCGGCGTGTAACGGTTGCCGTTTCCGGCGGGCGCATTCGTCTTGAACAGCAACGCGGCGTTGCATTGACCATTGGCTTGCTGTTGAATCTCCAAAAAGAGGCCGTTGGCCTCGTCCCAATCTGCCGCCGGGCCGGGATCCGGATTGTCCGTTCCGATTAGGTGCAGATAGGCCATCATGCCGACGGCCTGGGCCGGCAAACCTTCGTTGATCGTCATGGCATAAGTCACCGGTCCACCCGCCGTTGTCCAGTTGTAATTGCCGCTGATGGTGCGAATGCTCTGTCGCTGGTCGGGCGTGCCGGCCGCCGCGCTCAATTCCAAACCCGGGAGGGCCGGGTCCCACGCCAACACGGGCGCATTCGTCTCCGTCAGGAACAGCAAGTTGTCCACGTAGTAGTTGATGGGCCCGAGCAGATTTGTGCCGCCAAAAATCAAGTTGATCCCGGCCATGTCTCGGGGCAACGGCTGGTAGAGCGGCAGTTCGAAATGGACAAACTCCGCGGCCGCACTTGCGGGCACCGGAAAGGTCGCCAGCGGATTCCAATTGATGTCGTTCCCCCGCAATACGACCTGCACGCTGCCGTAGTCCCCGGCGGCGCTGGGGTTCGAGGTGTTGCCGTCCACCTTCACGTCGAAGACCAGTTTCCCGTATTCCGCCGTATCCAGTCCGACGTTCCAAACTTGAAAAACGGCGGTTTGATTGGTGGCGGCATTTTCAAAATCGCAGAAGCAGTACAGCGAGCCGGAACCGGCCTCGTTGCCCGCATCCACGGAATCCCAATAAGCCGCGGCCAGCGCGGTGCCCCAGCTTTGGGAACCCCACCCCTGCAGGTTTTCCGCCGGAAAAACATAGCCGAGCGGTGATACGGCGTCAGTGAAGCGAACATTGTCAATGTAAACAGTCCCGCCCTGCATCCCCCGCGGCGCGAGCGCCAACTGCAACCAGTTGCCGCCGGGCGCATTGGTGGCGCGAATTGCCGAATAATCCCATTCCAACGTTTGCGTGGAGCTTTCTCCCGGATTGAGCCACGGCCAGTTCGTCAGGAATTCGTATTGCCGCCAGCCGCCGTTGTTGTTCAAGGCCATCGCCAGGGCGAAATTCCAGCCAAAATCCAGCGGCGGGCGATGCACATCCAGTTTGATTTTGTTGTGGTTGAACCATTTCCCGTAGGCTTGGTAAAAACTGTTTTCCTTGGACGGGGCGGCGATGTACAGCCAACTAAAAGTTCCGTCTGTAAAATCCACCCGCATGCTGTAACTGCCGTCGGTGACCCCCGCCTGGGAGGATTGCGCGATGCCGGCATAGGGCGGGTTCGCCGGGACATGGAGGGGGTCTGCCAACGGCGGCAGCTCAAACGATTCCAGCAGAACCGCGTGAACCGGCCACGCGCTCCCGCATATGGCCGTGCCGATTCCGAAAATTTTCAGCAACTGTTGTAGGTTCATAAATTGCAACCATCCGGCGTGAGGATTAAATACGATCCGCGGCCATCCGGCGACGTTGCCGATGGCCGCGAAACTCAACCCGGCTCAATCATTTATTTTCCGGTTGCAGCAAATGCAACCGGCCAACCCGCTCAGGACACCCGCCGGCGGCGCCCCAGCCAGCCCGCTGATCCCGCCAGCAACAACAAACCCATCGCCGTCGGTTCCGGAACGGCTTCCACGAAGCGGACATTATCAATGTACGCCATGCCCCCGCCGGCAGTCGTGGTCCGGGCAAACAAGGCCAGCTGCCACCAGTCACTGCCGCCAGGTGCGGGGGCACTGTTGCGAATCGCCGAATAATCCCAAGTCACGGTCGTCAGGCTGTCGTCCCCCGCATTTTGCCAGGTCCAGCCGATCAAGCCGGCCTGCTGATTCCAGCCTTGCGGGCCGTTGATGGCCGCCCCGACTTCGAGATTCCACCCATAATTCAAGGCCGGCCGGTACACATCAAACTCGAGCCGGGTATGGTTGTACCAATCGGCATACGTTGCGGCCGGGAAGTAATTGTTCCCGTCCGTGTCGCCCGCCACATAAATCCACTTCCAGCCGCCCGAGCCGTCGAAGCTGATCGCCAGGCTGTTGTTGCCTTCGGAAGCCCAGGCCGAAGACTGGCCCACGGAGAGATACGGGGGGTTGTCCGGAGTCCCGGAAATGACCGGGCTGGTTTCAAAAGAGGTGACCAATACATCCGCATGTGCACTGACGGCGGCGGCGGCCAGCAGTGCGATGCCCAAACGAGGAATTCGACGATTCATAAATGTTGCCTTTCTGATTGGTAATCCAATGGTTGACTCGGGTTGTGCCGGCTGGCGCATCCCGCCAGCATCAGCGGTCGCAATCCTATCATCCGGCCTGGTGATTGTCACGATTTTAATCATCCGCCGTGCCGCCCGACGCGTCCGGGTTAATACGCAGGCAATCACCATAAAGAGTGACAGCTTTCCGAGACTTGCTAAGCTGCCTGGGATGGAGCGCGTTGGGTACAATTTCGGAAGAATGACCGGGCACGTGACGAATCCCGCCGCGGGAGGATGGCGGCGGGGGGCGCGCCCACGAGGCTTTACCTTGATCGAGTTGCTGGTGGTCATTGCCATCATCGCCATCCTGGCAGCCATGCTGCTCCCGGCGCTTTCAGCCGCCAAACGCAAGGCCAAGGACATCCACTGCTCCAGCAACCTCAAGCAGTTGGGGTTGGCCGGTTTGATGTACTCGGTGGATTACAACAAGGGACTGCCGTACGAAGACAAAAACAAGGACATCTGGCTGGCGCCGCTGCTCGCCTTCTACGCCCAAGTGGATGCCATCCGCCTGTGCCCGCTGGCCACCGAGATCAAACCCGACACCGGTTGGTACGCCAAGGACATGAACGCCGCATGGAAATGGAATTCCATGGTGACGCCCGGACGAGTCTATTCAGGCAGTTACGGCATGAACGGCTGGCTTTATTCCGATGTGGGCGCGTACAACGGCCCGCCGTACTTTGCCAGTCTCACGGCCGTCAAGCGCCCGTCGGAAACGCCGTTCTTTTGTGATGCGATCTGGTGCGATTTCTGGTGCAGCAGCCGGGACGGCCCGGCCGTGAACCTGCAACGCGGCGCACTGAGCCCGGACTTTGGCCGAATCACCATCGGCCGGCACATGGCTGGATCAAAAGTGCCCACCAATCTGCGCGGCTTTGACCCGTTGCCCGGTAAAACTGGCATGGTGTTGTTGGACGGGCACGTGGAACGCCCCAAACTGGAATCGTTGTGGACGTATTATTGGAATGACGGGTATGAACCGCCCACCAAGCGCCCGCCCGCCACCGGAGCCCCGCCGCCCTGACCCACCGGAACTCGCTGCGCCGCCGCCTCCAGCGTCACGTCCCGACCGGATGCGCGATGCGTGCCGCGCTCGAAATTGACGCCTCCGGCGTTCAACCATATTCTATGCCCATGACTGCAACCAGCGAAGTCGGGCCGGTGGATTTGGGTGAACTCCAAATGCGTCCAGCCATGAGCCCCGAAAAATTCGGCCCGCTGGCGACCGAGGTTTTGGAACTCAAGCAACGGCTCAACGCCGTCATTCTCGCGCATAATTATCAGGTGGCCGAAATTCAGGAAGTCGCGGATTACGTGGGCGACTCGCTCGGCCTCGCCCAGCAAGCCGCCCGCACCGACGCCCGGGTCATCGTCTTCTGCGGGGTGCATTTCATGGCGGAAACTGCCAAAATCCTTAACCCGGATAAAATCGTCGTGCTGCCGGACAAGAACGCCGGTTGCTCGCTGGAAGCCAGTTGTCCTGCGCCCAAACTCGCCGAATTGCAGGCCACCAATCCCAATTTCTGGACCATTGCCTATATCAATTGCAGCGCCGCAGTGAAGGCGCTCTCCGACGTGATCGTCACCAGTGGCAGTGCGGAAAAAATCGTCAAAGCCGCCCCTCCAGACAAGGACCTGCTCTTTGTGCCCGATCAAAATCTTGGCGAATGGGTCATCGAACAAACCGGGCGGCCGATGACGCTCTGGAAGGGCAACTGTTATTTACATGTGGATTTCCAGCGCGACGCCCTGCTCCGCGCCAAAACAAAATATCCGGACGCCAAAATTGTGGTCCATCCGGAAAGCTTGCGCGCGGTGCGCCAGCTGGCCGATGTCGTCTGCTCCACGCAAAAGATGATCGAGTTCTGCAAAACGGACCCGGCCAAGAAATTCGTCATCGTCACCGAATCCGGCATCATCACCCGGCTGCAAAAGGAGTGCCCCGACAAGCAGTTCTTCTGCACGCCCACCGAAGATGTCAACCACATGCCGGCCGACCGTTGCCGCTGCAGCGAGTGCAAATTCATGAAGATGAACACCCTGGAGAAAGTGCGCGACTGCATGAAACATCTCGCGCCGCGGGTGGAATTGCCGGAGGACATCCTGAAGCGCGCCCGGCTGCCGATTGATCGCATGCTGGAAATCTGCGCGCGTCCCGGCCGTTGACCCGGGCCGCGGCTTGACGGCCATGCGCATCGGTCGCCCATCCGCAAACCGATGGTGCCGCCGGCTGGGTGGCTGGTTGAGCGCCGTCACGCTGGCCGCGTCCGCCGCCCCCATGAACGAACACGTCATCCTCCTGCACGGCCTGTGCCGGTCCAGCACTTCCATGCACCGGCTGGAACGCGCCCTCACCCAGGCGGGCTACCATGTCTGGAACCTTGATTATCCCTCGCGCACCAACACCATCACCAACCTGAGCGAAGCCGTGCTCGCGCCCGCCCTGCGCGACGCCCGCAGCGCCGGCGCCACCCGCCTCCATTTCGTCGGCCATTCCCTCGGCGGCCTGTTGATACGCGATTATCTGGCGCGCCATCCGCAACCGGACACCGGACGCATCGTCATGCTGGGACCGCCCAATCAAGGCAGCGAGATTGTGGACCGGCTGGGTTCGTGGTGGTTGTTCCGCAAAATCAACGGACCGGCCGGCAGCGAACTCGGCACCGGAGCGGATTCGGGCGCGCGCCGGCTCGGGACACCCCGGGTCGAAATCGGCATCATCGCCGGCAACCGTTCCATCAATTGGATCAACAGCCTCCTGTTCCTTCCTGGCGCGGATGACGGCAAGGTTTCCGTGGAGCGCACCAGGCTGGAGGGCATGACGGACCATCTGGTCCTGCGCACCACGCATCCATTGATGATGAAGAACAAAACCGTCATCCAGCAAACGCTCTGTTTTCTCCGGACCGGCAGGTTTCAGCGTTGAGTTCCCGCTATTTTCCAATGCAGAACTGGCTGAAGATTGTGGTCAACAAATCCTCGGTCGTCGTCTGCCCCACAATCTCGCCAATGGCGTTAATGCCCTGGCGCAGGTCCAAGGCCACAAATTCCAACGACGTTTCCGCCTGGATCGCCTCCCGCGCCAGTTGCAGGCTCTCCTGCGCGCGCTTCAACGCGTCCTGATGACGCGCATTGATGGTGACCTGGGCCATACCCGCCGGCACCCGCCCCGACCATATTGCCGCCTCGATCGCGTCCTTGAGCAGCTCCAGCCCCGCGCCCGTTTTACTGGAAATGCGAACGCATGGCGCGAGTCCGTGCCCGGTGGCGGCTGGAGGAGCGGGGCGCTCCCGAATTGCCTCCGGTAAAACCAACTGCGCAGGCAGATCGCATTTGTTGCACACGAGGATCCGGCTCTTCCCGGCAAACTCCGTGAGTAACTGCGTGTCCGTGGAATGCAACGGCTCGCTGCCATCCAGCACGTGCAAAATCAACTCGGCCCGCGCCAGGGCTTCCCGGCTGCGGCGCACTCCTTCGCCCTCGATGTCATCCCGCACTTCACGCAAGCCGGCGGTGTCAATGAACACCACCGGAATCCCCCGCACGCTGGCCGTTTCCTCAATTGTGTCCCGCGTCGTCCCGGGCACGGGCGAAACAATGGCGCGCTCGTGTCCCAGCAGTTGGTTCAGCAAGCTGGATTTGCCCGCGTTGGGCCGGCCAATGATCGCCGCCCGGATGCCCCGCCGCAAAATCCGGCCCTCCGGCGCGGTGCGCAACAACTCCGCCACCCACGCCATCGCGCCGGCCACCCGCCCGGCCAGCTGGGTGCGGGTGTGCGGGGCAATATCCTCTTCCGGAAAATCCAGGTGGGCCTCGATATGCGCCAGTGTTTGCATCAGGTCATCGCGCAACTGACGGATCCGTTGTGACAGTTTGCCCGCCAACTGTTCGTTCGCGGCGCTCAAGGCCAGTTCCGTGCGGGCCTGGATCAAATCCGCCACCGCTTCGGCCTGCGCCAGATCAATGCGCCCGTTCAGAAAGGCGCGCTGCGTGAATTCCCCCGGATGCGCCAGCCGCGCGCCATTTGCCAGCACCGTTTCCAGCACGGCCTTGCTGGCCAGCACCCCGCCGTGGCAGGTGATCTCCACCACGTCTTCGCGCGTGAACGTGCGCGGGGCGCGCATGACGGCGCAAAGCACTTCATCCACCCGTATCGTCCCGCGCACCACGTGACCGTAATGCAACGTGTGACTCGCGGCCTGGCTGGGGCGGGGCGCACGCCGGCCGGCCGGCACGAACACCCGGTCCGCCACGCGCAAGGCAGCCGGACCGGAAAGCCGGATGATCGCCAGCCCGCCTTCGCCCAATGGCGTGGCAATGGCGGCTATCGTGTCGTCCCACATGCCGTGAAGTCTGCGGCCTGCCGCCGCTTCCCGCAAGTCACCGCAAATCTTTCGCAAACCGCGGAGTGCGCCCCTGCGGGAAATGGATCACTCTACTTGCAGGGAGGTTTTGCAAAAGTCTGAATACAAAACGCCGAACGCCCGCAACATTAACTTTGTTGCGGGTGCTCGTTTTTCCGGGTCGGCGCGCCGCTCTCACCGGTGGCGCACCCCCACCCCGCGCAACGACTCCACCGGCAGGGCCCGGGCCACCCCCCGGTGACCCGTGACGGTGGTGGCGCGAAACAATGAATTGAGCACCGCCTCCTCCGTCGCATCCGCCGCCGCGCGGAACAGTGGCGACATCGCTTCATTCGGCAAGGCCACCCCGCCCCGGGGAGTTCCGCCCTGGCGCCGCCGACATTCCTCGGCGGTGGAAAACGCGAGCGCATAATCGCCCGAACCATTGGACAAGCTCGACCCGGTGCGCGCCAGCCCGGCCATCGTGCGCGCGGCCAGACGCCGCAAATTGCGCGCACTCAAGGGCGCATCGGTGGCCACAATGATCATGATGCTGCCGTCGCCGCCGGGATTGGCCGCCGGCGGCAGCCGCGGCAATTCCGGTTCCACACGCACTCCGGCCACGGTCAAATCTCCGCCGAAATTGCTTTGCACCAGCACCCCCACCACGTAACCGCCCTGCTCCCGGGGCAGTTGCCGGGAGCTTGTCCCGATCCCGCCCTTGAAACCAAAAGCCGTGGTGCCGGTGCCGGCGCCAACCGTTCCCTCGGCAACGGGGCCGCCCTGTGCCGTTTCCAGGGCCTGGACCACGTGCTCGGCCCGGATGGGGCGGGCCCGAATGTCGCTCAAAAAGCCGTCGTTGGTTTCACCCACCACCGGGTTGATTGAGCGCACGGCCTCCATTCCGGGTTGCCGTAACATCCAGTCCACCATCGCATCCGCTGCCTTCCAGACGCTCAACGTGCCGGTCAACAACACGGGGGTCTCCAACTCGCCCAACTCCTCCACCTGCGTCACTCCGAGCAATTTGCCAAACCCGTTTCCGACGAACACGGCGGCCGGCACACGCTCCTGAAATAAATTCCCGGCATGCGGCAGGATCGCGGTCACTCCGGTATTGAGATGCACGCCTTCCTGCAGAGTCACGTGTCCCACCCGGACACCGGGCACATCCGTGATGGCATTGAGCGGCCCGGTGGGCAGGGTGCCGATGACGATGCCGAGCTCGCGCGCCCGGGGCCGCCGCGGCGGTTCATCCGCAACGACCGGGGAAACCCAGGCCAGGCAAAGCCACCCGGCCACCAACGCCAACCAGTGCGCAAACATCGAATCCCGCATGGCCCAGTACTTAACGTCCGTCGCTCGGAAATGCATTAAAAAAGCGCCCGGCGCGGGTTTCCGCGCCGGGTTCACCCCGCGCTTCACACCGCCTTGGCCGCAATGTCGCGTCGGAAATGCGCGCCCTCAAAGTGAATCGCTTCCACCGCGGCATAAGCCGCCGCCTGCGCCGCACGCAAATCCCGGCCGAGCGCGGTCACGCCCAGAACGCGACCGCCCTGGGTTACGATGCGCCCCTCCTGCCAGGCCGTGCCGGCATGGAAAACTTTTGTTCCGGGCAACTGGCTGGCCGAATCCAGCCCGGTGATGATCTTGCCCTTGGCGTAGCGGCCCGGATACCCGTGGCTGGCCATGACAACGCACACGCTGGCTTCGGGTTTCCACTTCAATTCGTGCCGCGCCAGCGTGCCGCCCGCGCTGGCATCGAGCAGTTCCACCAGATCATTTTCCAACCGCGTCAGATATACCTGTGTTTCCGGGTCTCCAAAGCGCGCATTAAACTCCAGCACTTTCGGACCGTCCCGGGTCAGCATGATGCCGGGATAAAGCAGCCCGCGAAAATCAATCCCTTCGGCAGCGCAACCGCGCAAAAAGGGATCAAGAATCTGCCGCGCAACCCCGGCCAGCTGGAGGTCCGTGAGAAAAGGCGTGGGCGAGCAGGCTCCCATCCCGCCGGTATTCAAACCGCGATCGCCATCCAGCGCGCGTTTGTGATCCTGGGAGGTGGGAAACAGCCGGGCGGTGGTGCCGTCACACAAGGCGTGCAGGGAAGTTTCCGTGCCTTCGAGGAATTCCTGGATCACCACGCGCGCGCCCGCCGTGCCAAATGCCCGGCCGACCATGATTTCTTCCACCGCCGTCTCGGCCTCCCGCTGGCTCTGACACAGCAGGACGCCCTTGCCCAGCGCCAAACCATCCGCCTTGACCACGCAGCGGCCTCCGAGCGTGGCGGCAAATTTTTTTGCCGCCGCAGGTTCGTCGAAAGTTCCGGCGGCCGCCGTCGGAATGCCGTATTTGGCCATGAACTGTTGCGAGAAAACCTTGGACGATTCGAATTGGGCCGCCTTCCGGTTCACCCCCCAGATTTTCAAACCGTGCTGTTGAAACAAATCCACAATGCCCAGCGCGAGCGGGTTGTCCGGGCCGACGACGGTAAAATCAATTTTCTTCTCTTGCGCAAACGCGAGCAGCCCCGGCAGATCTTCCGCTCCCAGGTTGATGCATTCCACGGCGCGACCGTTCCGGGCGACCCGCTCCCGGGCGATCCCCGCATTCCCCGGCGCGCACCCCATTTGCGTAACGTGCGGCGATTGCGCCAGCTTCCACACCAGCGCGTGCTCGCGTCCGCCTGACCCGATGACCAAAATCTTCATGTAAAATGTTCCGCACCATACGCCGATGGCGCAGAATATGAAAGCGCAGAGGCGAAACTTGTCGTTTGTAGGCGCCGAGGTGACGCGACGCAAACCGCAGAAATGTGGAGACTCCTTACGTCGTCTCCTACATCACCAGGGCCGTAGGCGTGGCCTGTTTGTGGAACCAAAACCCAAATCAAAATCCAGCTCCGGCAGGAGGGGACAGCAAACATAGCCGGAGTTAACGCAAAGCCGCCAAGGGGCAAAGACGCAAGGAGGGCAACCCCTCCTTCGCGTCTCTGCGTCTTTGCCTCTTTGCGTTGAAATTGTCGCCACCACGCCTAGGTCGCTTCTTCCCCGGTGGGGCCGCGCGCGGAACGAAAACGGCGACCTCCAGCAAAGCGAAACGCCAGTTCGGTTTTGTCGGCGGAAATGGAAATCCGGCCCGGCCGGCTTCAAAGTTGCCGTCCGCTCACGGCGCGGAACGGATGCGCCAGAAGGTCGAGTTCCCAACCGGGAGGTAGGTGAACGTGAGCGCGCCGTTCGCCGCCGCGGCGTTCGTCTGCTGCGGAGACCACGCGGGCGGTGTCAGATTGAGCGTGCGCTCCAACACATACCTCTGGCCCGGCAGGCCGTAATAGCCGAGTTGCACCTCGCCGCCCGGCGTCGGCGTCGCCGTGATCACATTCGCCACCACGCCCACCGCCACCGCCACCGTCCCGGTGTAAGTCAGCCCGTAACCGTCCTGCATGACGTAGGTGAAAGTGTCCACGCCGATGAATCCATTCGTGGGTGTATAGGATACCTGGCCGCTACTGTAACAAATTGTCGCGTAGTCCCAGCCACTGCCGCTGCCGGTGGAATCGCCGGTGACGAAGACGTTGCCGCTGCCATCCACCGCCACGGCGCGGGCCTGGTCATCGCTGTTGCCCGGGCCGTTGTAACGATTGGTCCACAAGGGCAGGCCCGTGCCCGAATACCCCACCGTCGCGTAGTCGGAGTTACCGCCGCTGCCGGTGGAATCGCCCGTGACGAAGACGTTGCCGCTGTCATCCACCGCCATGGCGCGGGCCTGGTCCGAACCGTTCCCCGGGCCGTTGTAGCGATTGGTCCACAAGGGCACACCCGCCCCAGAATACGCCACCGTCGCGTAGTCGGAGGAACTGCCGCTGCCGGTGGAATAGCCCGTGAGAAGACGTTGCCGCTGCCATCCACCGCCACGGCGTAGGCCTGGTCATGGCTGTTGCCCGGGCCGTTGTAACGATTGGTCCACAAGGGCACGCCCGCCCCAGAATACGCCACCGTCGCGTAGTCGGAGTTACCGCCGCTGCCGGTGGAAGAGCCGGTGACGAAGACGTTGCCGCTGCCATCCACCGCCACGGCTGTGGCCGAGTCAATGCCGTTCCCCGGGCCGTTATAACGATTGGTCCACAAGGGCACGCCCGCCCCCGAATACGCCACCGTCGCGTAGTCCCAGGCACCGCCGCTGCCGATGGAAGCGCCCGTGACGAAGACGTTGCCGCTGCCATCCACCACCACGGCGTAGGCTTGGTCATGACTGTTGCCCGGGCCGTTGTAGCGATTGGTCCACAAGGGCACGCCTGCCCCCGAATACGCCACCGTCGCGTAGCCGGAGTTACCGCCGCTGCCGATGGAAGCGCCGGTGACGAAGACGTTGCCGCTGCCATCCACCGCCACGGCCGTGGCCGAGTCATTGCCGTTGCCCGGGCCGTAGTAACGCTTGGTCCACAAGCGCACGCCCGCCCCCGAATACGCCACCGTCGCGTAGTCGAGGGAGCTGCCGCTGCCGGTGGAAGAGCCCGTGACGAAGACGTTGCCGCTGCCATCCACCGCCACGGCTGTGGCCGAGTCAATGCCGTTGCCCGGGCCGTTGTAACGATTGGTCCACAAGGGCACGCCCGCCCCAGAATACGCCACCGTCGCAACGTCTTCGTCACCGGCTCTTCCACCGGCAGCGGCAGTTTTTTCGACTACGCGACGGTGGCGTATTATGGGGCGGGCGTGCCC
>JAKQDQ010000053.1 GCA_029573725.1 Verrucomicrobiota bacterium | reverse complement strand
GCACGCCTGCGGCCACGACGTGCACATGGCGGTGTTCGTGGGCGCCGTGCGGGTGCTGGCGGCGCTCAAGGGCCAATGGTCCGGGACGCTGCTTCTGGTGGCCCAGCCGGCCGAGGAGGTGGGCACGGGCGCCCGCGCGCTGATCGAGGACGGCCTGTTCACGCGCTTTCCCAGGCCGGATTTCGCCTTGGCCCAGCACGTCACCCCCGACCTGGACGCCGGCGTCGTGGGCATCGCCGAAGGATTCGCCTTCGCCAACGTGGACACCGTGGACATCACCGTCCGCGGCGTGGGCGGCCACGGCGCCACCCCCCACCTGACCATCGACCCCGTGGTGATCGCCGCGCAGCTCGTGCTGGCCCTCCAGACCATCGACAGCCGGGAGGTGGATCCCCTCGAAGGCGTGGTGGTGACGGTGGGGTCCATCCACGGCGGCAGCGCGCCCAACATCATCCCCGACGCCGTGCGGCTGCAGCTCACCATCCGCTCGTACGACGCGGCGTTGCGGGACCGGATCCTGGCCTCCGTCCACCGGATCAGCCGCCACGTGGCGCTGGCCGCCGGGGTGCCCGAGGACCGGCTGCCGGAGGTGAAGCTCCGCGACGAGTTCACGCCGGCCGTCTACAACGACCCGGAACTGTGCCGCCGCGCGGCGGCCGCCTTCCGGGCGGCGCTCGGCGCCGACGCGGTGGTGGCGCGGCGCCCCGAGATGATCGGCGAGGACTTCGGCGCCTACCGGCTGCAGCACCCGCCCGTCCCCAGCCTCATGTTCCGCGTGGGCACCAGCGACCCGTACCGCGCGCCCGGCACGGCGCCGGCGCCGCTCCACTCGGGGCGCTTCACCGCCGCCGTGGAACCGAGCATCCGCACCGGCGCCCTCGCCATGACCGCCCTGGTCCTGGAGCTGCTGCACCGCTGAGCGCGGCCGGGCGCCGCGGGGCTGCCCTCCTTTAACTTGGAGTGCGCAGACACGTCTGCGCTCTGGTTTCCCGTTTGGAGTGCGCAGACACGTCTGCGCTTTGGTTTCCCGCGGAGCGGGCGCCGGGATCTTCCGGTGTGCTACGGCTTGCACCCCACGATCTTGCCCCGCGCGTCCCGCGCACATCCAGAGCGGCGTCATGCCGCCGCACTCCAGACCGTCATACCGCCACACTCCTGAAATCAATACTCATCATAAATCGACAGCCGATCGATCTTCATCCGGTTCACGGTTTTGTAGAATGCCCGGTTGGCCTTTCGTTCGAACCATGCCGCCGAACACCAGGGATACTCCGTCGCCCGGGTCACCAGGCCGTGATGGACCGGGTTTTCGTGCACGTAGCGCAGACGCGCAAAGTAGGACTCCTGATACGTGATCAGCGTTTCGAAATATTGATACCAGACCCGGCGGCCCGGACAACCGTCCGCCGCGTTGATCGCCTTGGCCGTTTGCATGTGAAAGCGCGACAGAAAGCTCTTGAGATTGGCGGGGTCTTTCGGGGACATCGCCACGAAATGATAGTGATTGATGAGAATCGACCAGGCCTGCAGGAGCCATCCGTAATGCGCGGCCAGTTCGAACAAACAGTCTTGAACCAAGTCCCGCTTGCAGGATTCTTCCAGTCTGTGCGCTTTGAGATAGGTTCCGCCGGTGACGATGTAAGTGCCTTTCTCAATTAGGCGGTGCATCGGCGCGTGGGGCCAATCAGCCATGGTCTGCCTCCTGTGGTCGAGTGGGGGTACACTCATACAAACGGATGGGCGGCTGATTGTCCGAAGATTTTGCGGTTTTATTTTACTTTGGCCTGCCCGCATGCATCTCGGTTCCCGTTTGGAGTGCGCAGACACGTCGGCGCTTTGGTTTCCCGTTTGGAGTGCGCAGACACGTCTGCGCTTTGGTTTCCCGCGGGACGCGGGCGCCGGGATGTTGCTTTGCGCCTCGCCGCACTCCACGATTTTGCCTTGCGCTCCGCGCACAACCAGAGCGGCGTCATGCCGCCGCACTCCAGACCCTCGTGCCGCACCGATGGTTTGGGATGTGCAGACGAGTCGGCGCTATGGATCCCCGTTTGGAGTGCGCAGACATATCTGTGCCCTGGCTTCCCGCGAAGCGGGCACTGATTCTCAGGAAACCCACACCTAGTGGGGCACACCCATAAGTTTGCCAAATTTTCGAGGAAATTCTGCGATTGAATTTTTTTTAAGGATCCATCACCACCCATTTGATTCTCATACTATCTGCCAAGCAGACATTATCATTATGCTATGATTATAATAATTGGTTTCGTAACAGCCTGGATTCGAGGTGTTCCATGAAACCTGATAGACTTTTTTCTTTGTTTAATCTGATATTTATTTCTTTGCTAGCGTGTTTCGTCTTTTCGGGCGGAAATATATACCAAGGTTCACTACTGTCCGGTTAAAGTTCTTTTTAACAAATGGAAGATGATATAGCTGTGTAGGTTGCACAGAAAATCGCCTGTCCACGATTTGAATCCCCGGCTACCATTTCTGGGCTATTCATCCCGATACCCAGGAATGGCTTA
>JAKQDQ010000049.1 GCA_029573725.1 Verrucomicrobiota bacterium | reverse complement strand
CTCCTGCATATCCACAGGAAGCCAACGGCGAAGAATCGTCCAATCGTCCGGAAGCGCATCAGTTGCCATGCCCCAAAGATTAGCGTCCGTCGCACAAAACTCAAGAACTTAGGTTAACGCTTATGGGGCACCCGGCCTACAAGGGGCCAGGCGCTTGGTGGGGGTTGCGGGGCTACCGCATGAATGCACCACGCCACCCTGTAGGCCGGGTGCCCCCACCCGGCGTCAATACGGCGCTCTCGTCCGGTGCCCTTGCCCGCTGTCTGTTGGGGTTGGCGATGCTGGCGCTGGCTCTTGGAACTGTGCCCAGCGTCAACGGCATCATGGCTGGAGGCGAGACGGCCCTGCCGGCGGATTCGCCTTCCAACCGCCTGGATCCTCTGGGCGCGGCGTCTCCCTTCAACGCCGTAGGCGCCCTGGCCATCAATTCCAGCGGTTTCAATTACCGGGGCAGCGGCGTGGCGCTGTCGCCCAACTGGGTGCTGACGGCGGGGCATAACCTCGACTTCAACGACGATGGCCAGCCGGACGCGGGGCTGGCCATCAGCTTCAACCTGCCCGGCTGGGGCGCCTACTCCGCGGCCAGCTTCCACATCCATCCCGACTTCACAGGTTTCGGCAATCCCTCGATCCAGCACGATCTGGGGCTGTTGTACTTTGCGGCCCCCCTGCCGACGGGCCTGTTCTTTCCGGCGCTTTCCTGCGAGTTGCAATTGGGGGATGAAGTGGTGCTGGTGGGTTTTGGCCGCTCGGGCTACGGCAGCTACGGCTACACCACCGCCGCCAGCCTGACCGACCGGCGGGTGGGCCGGAACGTCGTGGACGAATTCACGTCCGACGATCGTGGGGGCAGTTTGGCGGCCGTCTTTCACTACGACTTTGATGCCCCGGACACTGCCGGCCAGGCCGGCGGCAGCCTGGGGAATGATGTGGAGAGTCTCATTGCCCCCGGAGATTCAGGCGGGCCGCTGTTGGTGGGCCAGGGCGCCGGCTATGCGCTGGCCGGGATCAACACCTTCACCGAGGGCTACGGCGGGCGTTTTGGCGACTTCGGCGGCGGCATCGTGCTGTCGCCGCACCTGGATTGGATCAGCGGGGTCACCGGGTTGCTCATACCCGAGCCGTCGGGGGTGTGCCTGCTGGCGGCGGGATTGCTGTTCGCCTTTACCCGCAAGAAAACCTTCCTTTGAGGGATATCGGGGCGGGAGCGCGGGGGCCGGGCGGAGCCGGCGGCAAATCGGGTTGACAAATTGCGCCCGTAGCTGGACATTTGTTCAGTATGAATGAGCTTACTGAACGGCAGCAGCAGGTTCTGGGGTTTATCCAGGAAAACCAGGATTCCGCCGGGCTTACGCCCACCCTGCGGGAGATTGCCGCGCATTTCCGGTTCAACAGCCCGAATGCCGCGCTGACGCATGTGCAGGCGCTGATGGCCAAGGGGTTTCTGCGGAATCGGCCCGGGCGCGCCCGGTCGCTCCAGGTGGTGGCGCCGAACGCGCCGAAGAACCGGCCCCGGCCGCGGGTGGTGTCGGTGCCGATTTACGGCTCCATCCCCGCCGGCCGGCCCGAGGACGCGGCGCAA
>JAKQDQ010000048.1 GCA_029573725.1 Verrucomicrobiota bacterium | reverse complement strand
CCCGAATATTTCATTAAAAAAAGTCGCAACGGAGGTTTCGGCCCAATATCTATTGGGTTGAAATGAATAAAAACCCTACCGCTGCGACGGGGACAGTTTGTAACGCGGAAGTCTTCAGTTTTCCAGCCGTAAAAAAGCGCGTCGTCCAGGCCAGTTTCACTGGCGGGAACGTGAGCAGCGATGGCGGCATCGCGCTGCTGCGCCAGACCGACCGGCGCCTCGGTTTGACCAAGGCACTGGCCCAAGTGCTGCCCGATCCGCGCGAGCCCGGCCGGATCAAGCATCCGCTGCTGGCGCTGATCCGCCAGCGGATCTACGGCTTGGCCCAAGGTTATGAAGACCTCAATGATCACGACACGTTGCGGCATGATCTGGCCTGGCAAACCGCCGTGGAACGCGACCGCGCCTTGGCCTCCAGTCCCACGTTGTGCCGGCTGGAAAATCGTGCCGACCGGCAGGTCGCCTGGGCGGTGCATGCGGTGTTGATCAACCAGTTCATCGCTTCGTTTGCGCAAGTGCCCGCCGAGTTGGTTCTGGATTTCGACACGACCGACGACCGCGTGCATGGCCGGCAGGCCGGCGCGTTCTTTCACGGCTACTACGGCGATTATTGTTTCCTGCCGCTCTACGTGTTTTGCGGCGAGCAGCTGCTGGTGTCGTATTTGCGCCCGGGCAACGTGGGGGCGGCCCATCACGCCTGGGCGGTGTTGAAGCTGTTGGTCCAACGCCTCCGCCAAGCCTGGCCGCACGTGAAGATCATTTTCCGCGGCGATGCGGGCTTTTGCCGCTGGCGCCTGTTACGTTGGTGCGAGCAACACCATGTGCATTACCTCGTCGGTCTGGCCAAAAACGCGCGGGTGCAGGCACTGGCCCAACCGCTGATTGAGCAATCAGAACAGGCGTTTGTGCAAACCCGGGAGAAGCAACGGCTGTTTGGCGAGGTTCACTATGCCGCCGATACTTGGGACAAGGCGCGGCGGGTGCTGGTCAAGGCCGAGCACACCGACCAGGGGAGCAACCCGCGTTTTGTGGTGACCAACCTTGAAAGGCCAGCGCAGACCCTCTATGACGAAGTGTATTGCGCGCGGGGCGAGATGGAAAACCGGATCAAGGAACAGCAGCTGGGATTGTTTGCCGACCGGACCCGTTGCGGCGGCTGGTGGGCCAATCAATTCCGGCTGCTCTTGAGCAGTTGCGGGTATGTGCTGCTGGAGCGGCTGCGGGCGCTGGGTTTGGCGGGGACGGAACTGGCGCGGGCGCAAGCGGGCACGATTCGGTTGAAACTTTTGAAGATTGGCGCGGTGGTGTTGCGCAATACCCGGCGGGTGCAACTGCTGCTCTCCAGCGCCTATCCGTAT
>JAKQDQ010000045.1 GCA_029573725.1 Verrucomicrobiota bacterium | reverse complement strand
TGCTGCCCGCTCAGATGCGAATACTGCCCCATCCAGGGCCGGCTGGGAACGTGCAGCGCCGCGGCGTTCCAGCGTTCGCGCTGCGCTTCGCTGAGCTTGAGGCCCCACTCCCGCGAGGAAATCCCGAAATACGACCGTGCGGCCGCCTTGCGCTCCGAGGGTCGGTCCCGGGGAACGGTGCGCCGCCGGGCGCACACGCCGAAGGGGGATTGGTAGTAGGTTTCCGCGCCCAGACTGCCCGTGCGCGGAGCAGATAGTATTTTCATAACGTCTGTCCTCTCTAATGGTTGTTTTAATTGTCTGTCGATTACGGGCCGGAGAGCGACTCAGCTTCCTGCCATTCCTTGGGCTGGAAGTTCCAGCCGCCCCCACCCCAAGGGTTTGGGGGAAGGCTGGCGGGCGGGGTGCCTTCGCGCAAGGGCAATTTTGGGGGGGTTGGTGGTGGCGGGCAGGGAGGGGACGGCGCTTACGGCAGAGATGTAGTGGCCGACACTAGCGACAGCAGGCTTGCGGGCGGCTGCGGGCAGGATTGCTTTGCCAACCTTGGGACTGTTGGTATCTTGGCCGCTGTTTATCGCAATGGTTATTGACTACAAGACACTGTTTGAGCGGCTGACGAAGCGGTACGGTGGCGCGACACCGGAAGCACTGGAGGGCATTTTGTGCCCGGT
Organism: Verrucomicrobiota bacterium; assembly: GCA_029573725.1. GTDB lineage: Bacteria > Verrucomicrobiota > Verrucomicrobiia > Limisphaerales > JADLHS01 > JADLHS01. The sequence goes on along the minus strand of JAKQDQ010000045.1, from coordinate 330 downwards.
CCTGATTCCAATCCGGACGCTGGACAAGAAAGTATACAAGATGGAAGGCCAGCCGCACTGGCGCGCCTCTTTCACAATCGCCATCGATGGCGACTGTGAGGACTTGATTGTTCCTGGGCGGACGGGGAAATTCGTCCTGAACTCCTACGGGTCGGGTGGAGGCTGGAAGGAGATTGCCAAAGGGCGGATTCTAAACCGGAACGATGCAGAAGAACGCTTCATTTCTGGGCTGGGAGCAGGGTTCATGCGCTCAAAGAGCCAACTGCATGGCAGTTGGGTAAGGCGGTGAGTTTGCTCAGGATTTCGCGCCACCAGGCGCGCTGGGCGTGG
>JAKQDQ010000035.1 GCA_029573725.1 Verrucomicrobiota bacterium | reverse complement strand
GAGTGGTGGTGGCTGGGACTTTCAGTCCAAGGAGTGGCGGGAAGCCGAGTCGCTCTCCGGGGCAATAACGGAAAGGTAATTAACTATGAAAATGCTCACCTCTCCGCGCACGGGCAGTCTGGGCGCGGAAACCTACTACCAGTCCCCCTTCGGCGTGTGCGCCCGGCGGCGCACCGTTCCCCGGGACCGGCCTTCTGACCGCAAGGCGGCGGCACGGTCATACTTCGGGATCTCCTCGCGGGAGTGGGGCCTCAAACTCACCGAAGCGCAGCGCGAACGCTGGAACGCCGCGGCGCTGCACGTCCCCAGCCGGCCCTGGATGGGGCAATACTCCCACCTGAGCGGGCAGCAGTTCTGCGTTCAGATCAACAGCACCCTGCGGGGGCTGGGTCTGGCGCCGGTGGAGGAACCGCCCGCCCCGGTGGTCTTCGGGCCCAACCCGGTCACCGGATTGGAGATCGTCAATGACGCGGAAGACGGGGTTCGGCTGCGGCTCAACGTCGGGGCCGTCCATGAAGACATTATGGTCTTTGGGCAGCCGCCCTGCAGTGCGGGCCGGATGAAACCCCGCCGGGTCTATTACCTGGGCCTGTTGGGGCCAAGGCAGAACGGGCAAAGCGACATCACAGACCTCTACGCCGCCCGGTTTGGGCGGCCCGCCCCGGGGCAGAAGGTGTTTATCGCCGTGGTACAGACCCGGAACGGCTGGAAAGGCCAAAGCCGGGTTCACAACGCCATCGTTCCGCCACCGCCGATGTTGAAATCTCAGCAAGCGGCTGAAACGGCAACGGTTAAGAAATCGAAGCCCGCCGCCGTCCCGGCCTCCACCGCCGCCTTCGAGGCCGTTCCTTCTCCGTCCTTTCAAACTATGTACAAGGGGAGTACATCGGAAGCCCGACAGGAGCACACGGAAAATAAGCATGAGACCCCTTTGAGCCTCCTTTGTACACCCGTTGTACACGGCCTAATGGGAGCGTTAGGCTGGCTGGGGCGGGTGGGGCGGGTTTGGGCGCGGGCCTGAGCCGGAAGGGAGGGATGGGCGACTTGCGGATGATGTAAAACGAGGTTCCAAGGCGGGAGGGAGAGGGCGCGAGCGTTCGGCAAAGCCGGAACGGGCGGCTGGGTGTTGTCGTGCGCCCTGGTTTTGGGGCGGGATGGAGCCACGACTGTTGGAGACATTTCCCTTTCCATTCGAAGGTTGCCGCAAGGCGGCTGCTTGCGTTGCCCTCATCGTGGGCGGTGTATTTGCCCGGCCGGAGTGAGTTTGGTTGAAGGTTTAGCCCCGGGCTATGCGCGCAGGGTGAGTGATTGGCGGGATGGGTTCGGGAATCTGTTCAGGGGCTTTGGTTGTGTGGATCAGGAGCCGGGGAGGTTGCGGCTGCGGGGTGGGCGGCGGTTCGGCGCTTCGCTTGTAATGAAAAGGAGGCTTGCGGCGTCTCGCCGGGAAAGCACAATGGGCCAATGATGCGACGCGCGATTGCCGGCCTGCTCCTGTTTGGTTTGGGGAGCCTGTCTGCGGGCGCGGGTAATCCGGATTGGCAACAGCCGCCCGCGCGCGTCCCGGCGAACGCGCCGCAGCTCTCCCGCCTGCTGATTGATGAGCACGGACAGCGGATTGCTTCCAAACGGGGCTGGCGCCAACATCGCGCGCTATTGCAGGCGCAATGGCAGGCGGTCCTGGGCGAATTCCCGGCGGCCAAGCCCCCGCTCCGGAGCCAGGTGCTTGGCACCGAGGAGTTGCCGGAGTTTACCCGCCAACACGTCACCTACCAAGTGGAGGAGGGAGTCTTCACCGACGGCTATCTGCTGACGCCCCGGGCGGCGAAGGGGCGGTTTCCCGCGGTGGTTGTCTTTCATCCCACCACCCCGTTGCAGGCTAAAGGCGTCGCGGGTTTGGCGGCGGAATATGACCGGGAAAAATGGCAGGGGGTGCAGTTGGTTCAGCGCGGATACATCGTTTGGTGCCCGCGCAAT
>JAKQDQ010000183.1 GCA_029573725.1 Verrucomicrobiota bacterium | reverse complement strand
TGTAGTCGAGAATATGGGTTGGGTTAATCATTTTACCAGTGGTAGGACGCCATGCCGTGGTTTAGAGTTCAATATAGCGGGTGCACCGTGCCGCCTGCGTCTTTGTAGCACAGTTTACTTTGGGTGGTGCTGTAATAGATGTACACTCTCCACCTGGGCCGTGTAAATGTGCAGAAGGGTTTCCAGTTCGGCGCGGTTGCGGGCGCGGATGCCGTCCCTGACGTCGTCAGTCGGCTTTTGAGTACTTTTTTTCGCGGTAGCCATGCGAAGTAAAGTTTTGAAGTGAACAAATAGAAAAACCCCTGGGGGCTACCCTTTACCGGCCGTTAGGCAGGAAAAGACCCAGGGGGCGGGCTTGCGCCCACTTCTTTAACAACTATGAGAAATTGAAATCGGAAACTTGATTCCGACCGGTAAAGAGTAGCGACACAAAGATAATGACCTGTGGCGGAAAAATGCAAGGGGTGCGCTGCCACTTAAAAATAGGTGATGACGATCACCGCGCCTGCGCCGCCCGCGCCGCCTGCACCCGATGCTACGCCGTTGGGCGTGGCTGATCCGCCGCCACCGCCGCCACCAGGAGCGCCACCGGCGCCGCCTGTCCGGCCATTGGATACGTTGGATCCCGCACCGCCTCCGCCAGTACCGATCCAGTACGAACCGGTGGCCGTCGTGCCCGGAGAGCCGTTGTTGTTGGCGGCGCCACCGGCGCCACCGGAGATAGAACTCCAGAATATGCCACCGCCGTTGCCGCCCGCGTAGGCAATGTTGGATGCGTCGATGCCGCCGCCCGCGCCGCCCGATCCGCCGGCGCGGCTATCGTTGGCGGCTTCGCCTGTGCCGTTGATGCCGCGCGTGCCTAGTGCCGATGGGAACATGCCATAGTTTTGTTCGGCTGCGCGGGTCGTGGCAGAAGAATTTCCGCCAAGCCCACCGTTGCCGCCATTGGCGCGAAGCCAGGTGCCGAAGGAGGAGTTTCCGCCGTTGCCGCCCGTGTTGCCATCGGTACTATTAGTGGTAATCGATGTGCCCCCCGAGCCGCCTGCGCCGACAGTGACCGTTTCGGTAGCGCCAAGATCGCTTGCTCGGAATGTTCCGAAAGAGACTGCGCCACCAGATGCCCCGCCGCCACCGGTGCGATCGCTGCCAGACAGACCACGTCGACCTGACCCGCCGCCACCGCCGCCACCAACGACGTACACATACACTGATTTTCCGTTGGAAGGCTTCGTCCAGGTACCGGACGAGGTAAAGACCTGCACGTTGCAGGTTGCCGGCGCTCCGATGTCGGCCAGCAATTCGGCCGCTGTGCGCTCGATGATGATGCCCGCACTGGTAAATGCCGGAAACTGCGCCGGCGTGCCAGTATTGGCATGCGTACCATAGTCCGGCATCGCGATTGCGCCGGACGTCTCGATGCGAAAGAAATCATTGGCGCCGGGTGCGGCGCCATTCCCGATGGCGAATCTATCGGATGCCGAATTATCGACGCCTACCGACCATTCGGTTCCGGAGTTGATCACGAAGTCGATGTATGGGTCGCCACCGACCGATTGTGTCAGCGCTGTATATACTGCATTGGAGTTGCCACCCGTACCGGAATTTTCGTGCATGAACGTGACAGATCGGTTATTGGCAAAATTCTCGAAATAGGCCGCGTACCAATCGCCCGACGAATACGTCGAGCTGGCATAGATCTGCGCGTCCAAAGTAGTGGGCGTGCCGGATATGGCCAATGCACTGGAATTGATTACGCCACCAGTGCCGGCGAATCCGGCTACTGAAAGACGGCCCTGTCCGGATCCGGAGTTGACTTTCACCTGTGTGCCATCGTTGCTCAGGTACGAATTGGCGACCAGTGTGTTGGTTGCGTCGTATCTGAGCGTTTGGCCGCTGGTACCCGATGGAGCACCGCCCCCACTGGCAGAAATCGTGATGGTGTTTGCGCCGTCGTCTGGCGTGATGGTGATGTTACTGCCGGCGACCAGGTCGATATTGCCGCCGTCGTTGGTTACCCCGTCGAGGCTGCTGACGACGTTGACGGATAGATCGGCTGCGCCCAGGCTATTGTCGATTACTTCCGCTGCCCCGATGGCATTGTCCGCCATTTCGGGGTTTCCCACCGCGTTGGCCGCGATTTCCGTTGCCGTGATGCCATCGGCCGGGATGTCGGCGAACACTTCGGTTTCGCCGTTGGCCGCGTCGTCGGTCAGAATGAAGTCGATATTGGCGCCGCTGGTGAAGTTGAGCGCCGCGCGCTGGGTCATACCCGTGCCGTCGTCGCGAACTGTCTGGTAGTTGGAGCCGCCACCGGTGGCCGCGATCGTGATCGTGTTGTTCACATCGTCGGGCGTGATAGTGATGTTGCTGCCGGCGACCAGGTCGATGTTGCCGCCGTCGTTGGTAACCCCGTCGAGGCTGCTGACGATGTTGGTCGTGATCGTTGTGGCGTCGTGGTTGTGCGAGTTGTCGCCTACCACCGTGGCGTTGTAGGTACCAGTCACGTCGCCCGAAAAGGTCGTCGCCGTGGTCAGGTCGTCGCCGGCGTTGGTGTCGCCCGTGTTGGTCAGCGTGATCGTGCCGCCGTTGCTGCTGGTCGTTTCGCTGATGCTCAGGCCCGTGCTGGCCGTGATCGTGACG
>JAKQDQ010000041.1 GCA_029573725.1 Verrucomicrobiota bacterium | reverse complement strand
CGCGGCAAGGCGCCGGCGGCATCGGCGGGCTGCTCGCCCGGACTGATCACTCAACTCGCATCTCTCAACCCTCAGCCGCCCACGCCTACTACCACTGCGACGGGAACGGCAACGTGACGGCGCTGGTGGACACCAACGGCTCCATCATCGCGCGCTACCAATACGATCCGTACGGGAATCTGTTGGGCATGTCCGGGCCACTGGCTGAAGCGAACACCTACCGTTTCAGCAGCAAGGAATGGTGCGCCAATGCAGGGCTTTACTACTATGGCTTCCGGTTTTACGAGCCAAATTTGCAGCGGTGGCCAAATCGAGATCCGCTCGGAGACATTGCCAGTCTGCCCGTGAGGACAATAGGTATAGCGCCTTTGTACGAATCCGACGACGGTGGCGGGATGACCGACGGGGAATTCCAAGGTGCGATGGCACGGATAAATTTATCTCTCTACACGGCTGTCGGTAACAACCCCGTGAGTATGATCGACACCTTTGGCCTCGACCCGTTCCAGTTGTTCCCCGACCCGGACGCAGCAGCCAAAGATGCTGCGTGCTACATCAAAAAACACCGGCTTGAAATCAAGGATGAACATTTCGAGCAATCGGCAGCGATTTTCAAAGGCAAAGACGGCAAGTATTATTACAACTTTCCTCAGCACGGCAAGAGTGTGTTCCCGGCCGTTTCCGACGCAGACTACGATTTCAAAAAAGATCCGAAGGACACGCTGGCAGGACACATTCACGACCATGTGAGGGGCGAGCGGTTCTCGGACAAGAACGATCCTCCAAAAGGTACGCCGAAGGACATCGAACTCTACAAAACGAAAAGCATTCCGGGCTATCTTCTGACGCCCAAGGGTGACATCAAGAAGTACGATCCGAAGACTGACAAGACCACGACCATCGGGAACTGCAAATGATCCTCAAGCTTCTGCGTGCTTACTTAAGCCCGATGAAGGTGCTCACGGCGACTTCGCTGATCATTTGCTTGAGTGGCTGTTCGACGTCGACTCGCCTTAGCGATTCGGCCGCGCAGCCGGAACCTGTCTTGATCGTTTACCACGTTAAGCCGGGTGCGGAACAGGCGCTTGAGGACGTGCTTAAGCGTGCTTGGGAAATCTACCGCAGCGAACGGTTGGTTTTTGACAAGCCTCACGTCTGCGTGCGCGTTAAAGAGGATGCGGAGAAAATCCGTTTCGTGGAAATGTTCACTTGGGTCAGTTATTTCGCCACTGAACACCCCCCGGACTCCGTAAAAAAGATTTGGGATCAGCTGCAGTCGTTGTGCGAAGATCGCGGAGGTAACACGGGTGTCGAAGTCCGACAGGCCGAAATCCTCACGCCCTGAACCGGCTGTCCCGCACAAGCGGGGAGAAGGAATCTAGCGGCGCTGATACCGTTTCCAATGTTGTTCACAAGGGTGCGGAGCGACGCCCCGGGAAGCGGGAGCGACGCGCCCTTGTGAACCACTTGGCGGCGGGCGAGAGTCCCGCCGGCAGTCGCCGCTTTGCCCCGACGCTTCACGGTCGTAGCGGCGCAGTCCCCACAAGGACCAGCCTGGGACCACCGGTGGCGGCGGGTGCGTCCGGGGCCAACCGCGTCTCGTGGGATTGGCAGCGGAGCGCGGAGCGGATAGAGTTTGCCGGACCGAACGGGTGGTGACGATGCGATTACAACTACAACGACGCGGCCACGAAGCGTTTTGCTGCCGAAATGTCCGTCGCCTGCGGCGAATCATGCCTACACCACGCCGCCGCCCTCCCTCCTGTCGGGAGTCCGACCATTCCCAGGTCGCCCGTTGGCTAAACAGAGACCCCATCAACGAGATCGGGTTCAATCTGCTGATTCGTAGCCAGAACCCGTTCAACCTCGACGAGGAGAAGAACCTTTACGGCTTCGTTCGCAACAGCCCGGGTGGATTAGTTGACTCGGACGGTCGAATCGTACCCATTCTCATAGTTGCCGGTTGGGCAGCTTGGCAAGCCGCATGCACGATCCATGCGGCAAACAAAGCTGTGGAAACGTTCCCAACTGACGACAAAAACAACATTGCATGGCAAGCTGTGTACACAGCAGATGCACTGGACTCTTTCAAGACTATTGGAATGTCTTGGGCAATATATGGGGCGACATCCTCGTCGGAGAGCCAGAAATCAGGGACCAAGGTGCTGGTCTGTACGGAACATTGATGGCTCATAATATTTTTCGCAGTTGTGAAGAGTCGTGTCGCAAATGTCCAATCAAATGAAACATTTGGGGGCTTTGATCTTTGGTGTTTTGGTTGTGTGCCTGGTGATTCTGGGCTTATTCGGATATCGCTATTGGGTAGTCGGGGGAAAAACACAGCGTGAAATCATTGATATTTACCGTCTGGTTTCACCGGGCGACAGCTTAACCGAGCTTGAGTCCCATATTGCCACGAGCAATTTTACTCGCTTGCGAATAAAGGAGATTTCGACAACGCAGGTTGCCTTGGTTCCGACAGCCGTGACCCGATTTGCGAATGATTGGGTGCTGTTTCTGACGCTTGAAGATGCTAAGATCTCTGCGATGCGAATCAGAACGCTTGAGAGCCAGATGCACCATCCTGGGGATGCACCGCCAGACAAAGTCCGAACGACAGGGCCGTGAAGGGGCAGTCTCACTACTGACAGCAAATTGCAGATGTGACGACGATGCAAATACAACTACGACGACACGACGGTGAGAGCCGAGGCGGTTGGGACGGCAACCGGGTCAGGCCCAGGCGGCAAGACAGTGCTGGGCATCTGTCGAGAACGGAACATTGCGGAGCAGACGTTCTACCGGTGGCAGCGGGTGTTCGGAATGATGGAAGTCTCCGAAGCGCGGCGCTTGCGAGAGAAAACGCCGCTGCCGATGGCATGGATCCCGCAACGATTGAACATGGACCCCAAGGCGCACCTGGCGCATCCGCGCCACCGACAGCGCCGCGGCAAATGAAAAAGCATGACACTATTGCCCGACCTCTTTACGACTTTACACGAACCATGAAAACCAAACCACTCACCACCCTGCCCGCCTGGAAGGCGCTGACGCGTCACCGGCAAGCCATCGAGAAACTGCATTTGCGCGAATTCTTCGCGCAGGACAAACGCCGCGGCGAACGGTTCACGGCAGAAGGCGCGGGCCTCCATCTTGATTACTCCAAAAACCGGATCAACGCTGAAACCCTGCGGCTGCTCCGCCAACTGGCCAGGGAGACGGATTTGCGCGGCAAGATTGCCGCCATGTTTCGTGGCGATAAAATCAATAGCACCGAGAATCGCGCCGTGTTGCACACCGCACTGCGCGCGCCACGTAACGCGGTGATTCGCGTGGACGGTAAAAACGTCGTGCCTGAAGTCCATGCGGTGTTGAACCAGATGGCTGATTTTGCCAATCGCGTCCGCACCGGCAAATGGAGAGGTCACACGGGACGCCGCATTCGCAATGTGGTCAACATCGGCATTGGCGGTTCGGATCTCGGCCCCGTAATGGCCTACGAAGCGCTCCGCCATTATAGCGATCGCTCCCGGACCTTCCGCTTCATCTCGAATGTGGATGGCGGGGATTTCGTGGAAGCCACGCGCGATCTCGATCCCACCGAAACGCTGTTCATCATCTCCTCAAAAACTTTCACTACGCTGGAAACCATGACCAACGCGCACAGTGCGCGGACTTGGTTGCTGCGCGCGTTTCGCGGCGAGGCGAAAGCGGTCGCGCGACATTTCGTGGCGGTATCCACCAACGCGGAGAAAGTTTCCGAATTTGGCATCAATCGCGCGAACACGTTCGGTTTCTGGGACTGGGTGGGCGGCCGTTATTCCATGAATTCAGCCATTGGACTTTCAACCATGATCGCCATTGGGCCGCAGCACTTTCGCGCCCTGCTCGCCGGCGCGCATGCGATGGACGAGCATTTTCGCACCGCGCCCTTCGCGCGGAACCTGCCGGTGCTGCTCGGCCTGCTCACGGTTTGGAATACGAACTTCCTCCATGCGGAAACGGTCGCCGTGTTGCCCTACGAAAATTACCTCAAACGCTTTCCGGCTTACCTGCAACAATTGACCATGGAAAGCAACGGCAAACACGTCACGCGCGACGGACAGGCGGTGAATTACGCCACCGGCCCGATTTTCTGGGGCGAACCGGGCACCAATGGCCAACACTCGTTCTACCAGCTCATCCACCAGGGCACGCGCTTGATTCCGTGTGATTTCATTGCGTTTGCCCGCCCACTGACACCGCTCGGACGGCATCACGATCTGCTGCTGGCGAATGTCTTTGCCCAAGCCGAAGCGCTGGCTTTTGGCAAAACCGCTGTGGAAGTGAAGGACGAAGGCGCGCCCGCCGCCTTGGTTCCGCACAAGGTTTTCAGCGGCAACCGCCCCTCAAACACCATTCTGGCGGACAAGCTGACACCCGCCGCGCTCGGCAAATTGGTCGCACTCTACGAACACAGCGTGTTTGTGCAGGGCGTCATCTGGAACATTGACTCGTTCGATCAATGGGGCGTGGAACTCGGGAAAATTCTGGCGCAACGGATCGTGCCTGAATTGGAAAGCCGCACCACACCAAAATTGAAACATGACAGCTCGACAAACCACCTCATTCGTCGCTACCGTAAAATGAAGGGAAAATAATGAACGCACCAAACTTGAAAGAACAACAACTCCGCAAAATTCGCACCCAGGCCGGCTTCATCGCCGCGCTGGATCAAAGCGGCGGCAGCACCCCCAAAGCCCTGACCGCGTACGGGCTCAAACCCGACGCCTGGAGCAACGAAGCGGAGATGTTCACGCTCGTCCATCAGATGCGCGCCCGCATCATCACCAGTCCGGTTTTCAGCGGCGACCGGATCCTCGCCGCGATTTTGTTTGAGCGCACCATGGACGGCGAAATCGAAGGCCAGCCGACAGCGGATTACCTCTGGAATTACAAACGCATCGTGCCGTTTCTCAAGGTGGATAAAGGCCTGGGCGAGGAACGCGATGGCGTGCGTTTGATGAAGCCGATGCCGGGTTTGGACGCATTACTGGAACGCGCCAACGCCAAGCGCATTTTCGGCACCAAAATGCGTTCCGTCATCAATCAAGCCAACGCGGCGGGAATTCGCGCCATCGTGGAACAGCAATTTGAAGTGGCGGCGCAAATCAACACGGCCGGGCTCATGCCCATCGTCGAGCCGGAAGTGGACATCCACTGCCCGGACAAGGCGGAGGCGGAAGCCCTCCTCCTAACCGCGCTGCTTGAGCACCTCGACGCCCTGCCGGCCGGCCGCCAAGTCATGCTCAAGTTGACGTTGCCCGAGCAGGATGACGGCCACGCCCGGCTCGTCAAACATCCCAACGTCCTCAAGGTGGTCGCGCTCTCGGGCGGATACTCGCGGACTGAAGGCAACACGCGTCTGCGACGGCAACACGGTGTCATCGCGAGTTTTTCACGCGCGCTTGCCGAGGGCCTGTCCGCCCAGCAATCCGATGTCGAATTCAACGCCCAACTCGACGGCGCCATTCAGGACATTTACGAAGCGTCCACGGCGAAGGCTTGATGCCGAGATGGCAACCGCTGAAACGCCGGGCGCAAAACATTCAGCGGTTGACAACCGCTAACTGAAAGGATGACAGAAGGCCCGCCAAGTCTTTCGAGGCGGGCCTTCTCTTCTGATTACGCACGATGATTGCGGCGTGGATGAATTTGACCGTACGGCGACGTAAAACATGATCCGCCGCTTTAAGTAAACTTGCTTCGCGGTTGTTTGCGCGGATACTGATGACCATGAGTACAGACCTCAACCCGGATGAAGTGTTGGACATGCGCGTATTCGTGCCCATTCAGCGGCACGAGAAACTATTAAAGCTCTTTCAAGAGCTGCCAGTCGGCCAGAGTTTCACGTTCATCAACGATCACGATCCCGTGCCGCTCTATTACGAATTCAAGTCCATCCACGGCGACGTGGTCGGCTGGGAGTATCTCAATCGCGGCGGCCGCGATTGGAAGGTCAAGGTCACGCGCACCGGCGCGTCGCAGGGACGCGACATGAGCCGGGTCGCCACGCTGCTGGATCTGCGCAACGTGGGCGCGGCGGAGTGGAGCAAGGTGGTGTTCCACCGCTACGCCATGATGGAGACGGATACAGTGATGGAATTGATCGCCAAGGAAGCACCAACGGCCATTCATGACATTTTCAAAAACAAATTCGCGGGCAAGCACACCTGGATTGGCCAGCAAAAGGCACCCGGTGAATACGTCGTTCACATCAAAAAAATCGCGGCGAGCGGCCTGGGCGAGGAAGGCTTTGCCGTGGTCAACGAAATGGATTTTCGCCCCCACCCGCCCGCTCAACGGCACGACATGTTTTACCGGGCGTTCGCGGATATCAAACCCGGCGAGGCATTTGAATTCATCAACGATCACGATCCCAAACCGCTGTATTATCAGATGGAAGCGGAGAGCAAAGAACCCTTTCGCTGGGAATATCTGGAGAAAGGTCCGGACGATTGGAAAGTTCGCGTGTCCAAAATCAAAACGGCGTAGGCGGCGCGATTCGGCATCGGCCGGCATTCCGGACACCCCACAGCCCGATCGGCGCGAGATCGGCTCCGTGAGATCCGTTGACGAAATCACATGAACGAGAATCATTCCGACGCGTTGGTGTTTTTCGGCGCCACGGGCGATCTGGCGCACAAAAAAATCTTTCCGGCCCTGCAGGCCATGGTCCGCCGCGGCACGCTCAAGGTGCCGGTCATTGGCGTCGCCAAGTCCGGCTGGAATCTGGACCAGCTCAAAGCGCGCGCCCGGGACAGCGTGGAAAAACACGGCGGATTGGATGCCCCGGCCTTTGCGAAGTTGTGCCAATTATTGCGCTACGTGGATGGCGATTTCAATGATGCCGCCACCTTTCAAGCACTGCGCCGCGAGTTGGGCCAGGGGCAGCGCCCGGCGTTCTACCTCGCGATTCCGCCGGCGGCTTTTGCCACGGTGGTCACGCAATTGGTCCAGGCGGGATGCACCCGGGGCGCGCGCGTCGTCATCGAAAAACCCTTCGGTCGCGATCTGGCATCCGCACGCACATTGAACCGGATTCTGCTTCAGCACTTTCCGGAACGGGATATTTTCCGCATTGACCATTACCTCGGCAAAAAGCCCGTTCATAACATGCTGTTCTTCCGTTTTGCCAACACGTTGCTCGAACCATTTTGGAATCGGCGCTATGTCGAAAGCGTGCAGATAACCATGGCGGAGCGTTTCGGTGTGCAGGGGCGGGGCGCATTTTACGAACAGGTCGGCACCATCCGCGACGTGATGCAAAATCATCTGTTCCACATTCTCGCACATCTGGCGATGGAGCCGCCGGTGCGGACGGACAGTGAATCCATCCGCGACGAAAAGGCGAAGGTGCTTAAAGCCATCCCGCCGATTGCGCCAGACAACCTGGTGCGCGGTCAGTTCCGTGGCTACCGCAACGAACCGGGCGTGGCTGCCGATTCGCGCGTGGAAACTTTTGCGGCGTTCAAACTGGAAGTGGATTCGTGGCGCTGGCAGGGCGTGCCGTTCTATCTGCGCGCCGGAAAATGTCTGCCGGTCACCTGCACCGAAGTTCTGGTGCGTCTGCGACAACCTCCGACCATGTATCAAGGCTACCCGCTGACGCCGAATGCCTGTCGCCTGCGCATGAGCCCGGACATTGAATTTGCCTTCAATCTCAACACGATCACGTCCGATGACGAATCCACCAGCGGCCAGATGGAAGTCATCGCGCAACACCATCCGCACGCGGGCGAAATGGATGCCTACGAGCGCGTACTCGGCGACGCGATGGCTGGCGATCAAACCTGGTTTGCGCGCGAAGATTACGTGGAGGAAGCGTGGCGCATCGTGGCCCCCATCATCAAACGGACTGCGCCCGTTCCCGAATACGAGAAGGGCACCTGGGGGCCGCGCGAAGCGGAAGCGCTCGCGCCACTCGGCGGCTGGCACAATCCGGTGGTTGCGGAATCAGCCAAGATCCAATAGTCCACTGACGGCCACCACCCGAGGAGGCTGCCAACAACCTGCTTCTCCTTTCAAAGCAGAGAGAGGGATCCGTTTAGAAACTCAGGACGCGAACTTTCGTTCGACGATGCCCCCTGCCCCGGCCTATTTGGCGATGAAAATGTCGATCGTTGCGCCACGCTCACTCGCCCACGGCGAGTTGAATTGTCGCTTCGGCGTCGCCCGATCCTTTGCTGATTACAACAGAACAAGTGCGGTTGTCTTTCATGGCCTGGATCATGGACATCTCGCCCATGTTCGCGGTAGATTCAATTTTCCAGCCCTCGGCTTTCAGTTTCTCCTGATATTCCCTGGCGACTGCCGCCAAAGGTTGCTGAATTTTCAAATGCAAAATCTCCAGCTTATCCTGAGTCGCGTTCATGAAAGGTTTGGCCCCCGCGAGGATCGGCACGTCCTTGGGAAAAGAATCCGGAATACTGACGGTGTCGCCCACCGTCATGGCGGATTTGCCGTCCTGACCTTTGATTTCCATCCGAAAATCATCCCCGGATTTGGATTGTGTGATTTCCACATTGCCGTCGTCGGTCTTGATCGTGCGCTTTTGCTTGCAACCACTGACCCCAATCAAGAGGACTGTCAGGGTTATGAGGAGCGATGTTTTCATAAGGGTCCAAAGGTTAATTTTGGTGTAGCAGGCTGTAAAACAAAGCGGATTATAGGCGCTCCACACGAGCTGTCAACTCGCCGGAACGCGGGCGCCCGCAGCCGTCAAAGAACCTGGGTGCGTGGCGGCGCGACCTCGCGCCGCCCCCAGCCTGCATTAGATTATGCGCCAACTGATTCCACTCCACTTTGACCGCTACAGCTGCGATTGGGCCGCCGGGACACCATCGCCGCTGGCTGCCCGTTTGAGGCATCTGGCGGGTTGTCTCCGGAGCAACTTTGTTCCGCAAACCAGACGGTCTCCGTCACAGCATCAAGGGTGCGTCATGGCTTCCGGACGGACCTGCCGGTCGAACTCTTCTGCGGACAGATAGCCGAGTTTCAAACAGGCCTCGCGCAGACTCAGGTTTTCGACGTGTGCCACGTGCGCGAGATGCGCGGCCTTATCGTAGCCGATGGCCGGGGTCAGCGCGGTCACGAGCATGAGGGAATTTTTCACGTGGGCATCAATCTGGACACGATTCAACGCCATGCCCTTGATCAGGTAATCCACAAATCCGTGGCTTGCGTCGCAAAGCAGCGTCACCGAATGCAGGAAGTTGTAAATCATTACCGGTTTGAAGACGTTCAGTTCGAAATTGCCTTGTGAACCGCCAAAAGCAATCGCCGCGTGGTTGCCGTGTATTTGCACGGCGATCATCGTCATGGCTTCGCACTGGGTGGGATTCACCTTGCCCGGCATGATGGACGAACCGGGTTCGTTTTCAGGAATTTGCAATTCCCCCAAACCACAGCGCGGGCCGGACGCCAGCCAACGGATGTCATTGGCGATTTTCATCAATGATCCGGCCAACGTCAGAATCGCTCCGTGGGCATAAACCAATTCATCATGCGCGGACAAGGCGGCAAATTTATTCGGGTGCGATCGGAATGGCAGTTGGGTCAGCGCGGCGATTTTGGCCGCCGCGCGCTCGGCAAATTCCGGATGCGCGTTTAATCCCGTGCCGACCGCCGTGCCGCCAATGGCCAGATCGTAAAGTCCGTCGGCAGATTGCCGCAGTCGTTCGATGTCACGCGCCAACAAGCTCGCCCAGCCAGACATTTCCTGTTCCACCGTAAGCGGAGTGGCGTCCTGCAAATGCGTGCGCCCGATTTTGACCACGCCGGCAAATTCCCGGGCCTTGGCCGCGATCGCCTCGTGAATTCGTTGGATCGCGGGGAGCAGATCGCGCTGCATGCGTTCGGCGGCGGCGATGTGCATGGCGGTTGGAAAGGTGTCGTTGGAGGATTGGGAACGGTTGACGTGATCGTTCGGATGGATGGGATTTTTGGCGCCGCGCACGCCGCCGGCCAGTTCGATCGCGCGATTGGCGATCACTTCGTTGACATTCATGTTGGTCTGAGTGCCGCTGCCGGTCTGCCAGATACGCAATGGAAATTGATCGTCCAGCTTCCCGGCAATGACCTCATCGGCCGCCGCAACGATCAATCTGGCCTTGTCCTCGGGCAACTTCCCCAAGTCCGCATTCACCAGGGCCGCCGCCTTTTTGAGGATCCCAAAGGCCCGGATCAATTCGGGCGGCATGAGATCGCGCCCGATGTCAAAGTGGATGAGCGAGCGCTGCGTTTGTGCGCCCCAATAAACACTGGCGGGCACCTCGATCTGGCCGAGGCTGTCGGATTCCGTGCGAACGGTTTTCACTTTGTCTGAAGAACTCATAATTATTTTTCGGTTCGATACGGCAGCGGTGCATGTTTCACCGCGCACAAGAAAATCTTACTGAAGCGGCCGGGTGTATTAAATATGTATTTCAAGTGCATGTTTAACTTGCTCCGCAGCAAAGCGGTCCCCATACTGTCCGCGGCATGCAACTGAGTGTGTATTCCGATTACGCGGTGCGCGTGCTGGTCCAGACCGCTCTGGGCGCTCCCCGGCGGATGACCGTGGCCAGGGTGGCGGAAACCTTTGCGATTTCGCGCCATCACCTGGTCAAAATCGTCAACGATCTCGGACGACAGGGCTACCTGAACACGCAGCGCGGCGTGGGGGGCGGCTTCACGCTGGCGCGACCCGCTGAAGACATCCGGGTGGGAGACATTGTGCGGCTGGGCGAGGAGAGCGAGACGATGGTGAATTGCCGGGACACTCGCAAGCAAGTGTGCCGGTTGCAGCCGGCCTGCCAGTTCAAAAGCGTGTTGACGGAGGCTTCCGCCGCCTTTTTTGAGGTACTGGACCGCTACACCCTGGCGGATTTGATCCGGCAGCGGGCCGTCATCCGGACGACGCTGGGACTGGACGATGGCGGAACGACTGGAACAATCCGGCCGGCGGGACGACTGAAGGTGACGATATGAAAACAACCAGGGCAATGAAACCTTCCCCGTGCGGCTCCGGCCATCTGGACGAAAATGCGGTTTGCGACCGGTGCGGACAGTTTGGCGCATATCATTTCGGTGAGCGCACCCTGTGCGAGGAGTGTTACACGGGCAGCGGTTCGTGCTGCCCGGAATTCGGAAAGGACGATTTATGGCCGGAGGAACCGGCCGACATAAAAACCAAAAGGAAAGAAGCATGAGTACACCAATTGTGGACCGGGACCTAACCCGGCAAGCGCCCTCCAGCCCACGCGAACGGCTGGGTGGCTACGTCATTGCCAAACGCGCCGTGGACAAATGCCGGGCGGGCCTCCGCGGGAAATTGGGCGAGTATAATTTCGATTGCCCGCTGGACAACGTCCTGTTCGCCTTCAAGCAAATCACCGGCGCACAATTCCAGGCAGCCGTGCAGGCGGCCAAGACTTATGAGGAAATCGGCGTCTGGCTCAACGCCAACGGCGCCAAGAAAACGCCCGAGGAAGTGAAAACCTGGTCCGACAAAGTGGAAGCGGACAGCCTGTATAACGATCCCGCCAAACGCGCCTATTTTTCGGAGCATTGCGCCAAACTCGGGTTGACCCCGGAAACCGCCACGACCTTCGACTGGCTGGAAGCCGATGACCGCGCCAGCTTCCCGGCCCAGTGAAAAATCCGCCGCAACCGGCAACGGAGCGTGCTGCATCCCGTAAAACCCGCGCCCGGCCCTGCGGCGAATCCCCGGCGGCGGCGAAGCGGGTCGCAGTGGCTTCCGGGCGGGGGAAGGCTGGATTTGTCGTGCTGACGATCGGGCACTCGACACGCACACTGGCGGAGTTTTTACAGTTGATCCGCACCTACGGCGTGACGCTGGTTGCCGATGTGCGAACCATTCCACGCTCGCGCTTCAATCCGCAATTCAACGCAACCACCCTCGCCCGCGCACTGGCCCGGGAGGGATTGCACTACGTGCATCTGCCCGGGCTGGGCGGGTTGCGCCACGCCAGACCGGACTCCGTCAACACCGCCTGGCGCAACGCCTCGTTTCGCGGCTATGCGGACTACATGCAAACACCACAATTCAAGCAAAGCCTCGCGGCCTTGATCAAACGGGCGCGGCGCGAGCGCACCGTGTTGATGTGCGCCGAGGCGGTGCCCTGGCGGTGCCACCGCTCCCTCATTGCCGATGCCCTGCTGGTACGCGGCATCCGGGCGGAGGACATTATCGGTCCGACCAGCCGCCGGGTGCATACGCTGACCCCGTTTGCCCGGGTGCGCGGGCACCGTCTCACCTACCCGGCCCCGGTGCAGGCCACCAAGCTCGGAGCGCCGTCGCTGCCCACCCCGGCCGCCCAGGTTGCCCGCACGATTTGATATGGTGGAGTACAAAATTTC
This sequence comes from Verrucomicrobiota bacterium, assembly GCA_029573725.1. Lineage (GTDB taxonomy): Bacteria > Verrucomicrobiota > Verrucomicrobiia > Limisphaerales > JADLHS01 > JADLHS01. The sequence continues at coordinate 159,987 of JAKQDQ010000041.1, read as the reverse complement.
CCACGGCGCAAAAATCCTGTTCGTGGGCATCAATCCGCATCCCGGATCGCACCGGCGCGGCGTGCCATTTTCCAACAACAAGATGTTTTGGTACCTGCTCAATCGCGCCGGACTGCTGCGCGAATCCGAAGACGACTTGAAGGATGATGCCGCGCTACGCCGGATTTACGCGGAAAAATTCATGCCGAAATACGGCTTGAACTTTGTGAATTTGGTGGATCGTCCCACGGTGGTCGTGACCGAACTGCGCCCGGGCGAGGAGCGGGCAGGCGTCCGCCGCGCCAGGCAAATCATCCGCAAACACCAGCCTAAAGTCGTTTGTTTCATTGGCAAAGTGACGTTCAACAAATTTTACGGCTGTCGCGATTGTGAATTTGGCTGGCATACGGACATTGAAAGAAGCAAAGTTTATTTGATGCACTTCCCCATCCGCGGGCTGGCTTCCATTCGGGTGAAAGAATTGAAAGAAATCGAACAGATGGCGAAGCTTGGCCATGTCGCCGGGCCAACCAAGGCAAACAGGCCGGCGTCCGTGGGGCAAGTGGTGTGATCGAAACGGTAATTTGGGTTGCTCATGAATCATCAGACACGCGTTTACGACAATATCTTTGAACTGCTGCCTACCGAGCAGAACCCCACGCCATTGGTCCGCCTCAACCAACTCAACCCGATGCCGGGTTTTCCACTCTATGCCAAACTGGAATGGATGAATCCGTTTGGTTCGGTGAAGGACCGCGCCGCCTGGGCTCTGCTGCGAGATTTGGAGGAACGCGGCCTGTTGACCGAGGGGCGCGGCCTGGTGGAACCCACCTCGGGCAACACCGGCATCAGTCTGGCCGCCCTGGCGCGGGCACGCGGCCACCGGTTGCTGGCCGTGGTCCCCAACAAGGTGCCCCAGGAAAAAAAGATCCTGTTGAAAATTGTTGGCGCGGACCTGGAGGTGATCTCGGACGAGCTCTGCCCCGCTCCCGGACTGGGCGACGGCTCCATCAATCTGGCCAAAACCCACGCCAAGGCGTCCCCGCAAAAATACGTGATGCCCAATCAATACGAGAACGCCAAAAACGTCGAAGCCCATTACACCACCACCGGTCCGGAAATCTGGCGGCAGACTGAAGGCCGGATCACGCATCTGTTCGTCTCGCTCGGCACCTGCGGCACCGTCAGCGGCACGGCCAAGTTCCTTCGTGAGAAAAACCCGGACGTGAAAATCATCGCCGTGCAACCGACCGAGGGGCACGATGTGCCGGGGCTGCGGAACGTTGCGCAGCTGGGAGTTTCCAAGCTCTTTGACGCCGCGCTGGTGGACGACATTCTCGAGGTGGATTTCCGTCTGGCCTACACGCGGGCAGTGGAGCTGTGCCGTCACGAAGGGTTGCTCGCCGGCCCAAGTTCCGGGCTGATTTTTGAAGGCGCACTGGAGATTGTGCGTCGGGATCAGCACGGGCACGGGGTGATGATTTTCCCCGACAACATTTTCAAATACACCTCAAACCTGGTAAAACACATTCCCGAACTGGGCGCGGGACTCCAACCGTGAGGATGCTTTATGGCAAACTACGCACACCCTGAAGTCCTGGTCGAAACCGACTGGGTCAAACAACACCTCGGCAAACCGGGGATCAAACTCGTCGAAATTGACGTGGACAGCAAAGCCTACGCAGCCGGACACATTCCGGGGGCCGTCGGCTTCAATTGGCAGACGCAACTGCAGGACCAGTTGCGCCGCGACATCATCAGCAAGACCGCCTTCGAGCAGTTGCTCGGCGCGGCCGGCATCACCCCCGATGACACGGTCATCCTCTACGGTGACAACAACAACTGGTTCGCCGCGTATGGCTTCTGGTTGTTCAAAATCTACGGCCACAAGGACGTGCGCCTGATGAACGGCGGCCGCATCAAGTGGCTCAATGAAACCGACAAGGAACTGACGACGGAGGTGCCGCAGATCACGCCCACGCAGTATCGGGCCAGCGGACCGGATTTGAGCCTGCGGACGCTGCTGCCGGAACTTCTCAAACAGCAGCCCAACCAGACCTGCAATCTCGTGGACGTGCGCAGTCCGGACGAGTTCACCGGCAAGGTCATCGCGCCGCCCGGCATGACGGAAACCGCGCAACGCGGTGGGCACATTCCCGGGGCCAAAGGCATTCCCTGGAGCACCGCGGTCGGCGCCAACGGCACCTTCAAGTCCGCGGATGAACTACGCGCCATTTATCTGGATAAAAACGCCGTGGATCCGAACAAGGAAACCATCGCCTATTGCCGCATTGGCGAGCGCTCCAGCCATACCTGGTTTGTGCTGAAATACCTGCTCGGCCTGAACAACGTGAAGAACTACGACGGCAGCTGGACCGAGTACGGCAGCATCGTCGGCGCTCCCATCGAAAAGTAAACGTCGCTGCGCCCGTCAGCAGGGCGCGGCCCTGACGCGCGTTCATCGCGTCCGGTTGCCAACGACCGGACGCTTTTTCATGCCCCTTCAACGGCCGCCATCCGCCGCTTCCGGCGCAACGGAACAAACCCAAAGGCAACCAGGCCGCGGCGCAGACGCGGCGCAACGGGTGTCCGGCGGATTCTCGTCCCGGAGAAAGCGGACCGGTTTGCCGGCATCTGCTGCCGGCAGGCTTCCCCCGCGTGGCGATCCGCCTCCCGGATAGGGGCGAAGCGGCGGGCGGCCGGGTGGAATGGCTGCTCACGCATGCGGTTTGCGGCGCAGGGCGATGGTTTCCGCAAACAGCCCGAGAACGTGCGTGCGTGACAACGCGCCGACGAGCCGCATGCCCTTCAATGTGCTGACGACCGGGATGTTTTGCTGCTGGCTGGCCAGCGCCAGATTCAGCACGTCCACCAACCGCTGGTCGGGGGTCACCACCGGCGGAGGCGGCCGCATCACGTCGCTGGCAATCACCGCCCGCAGCTCGGCTCCGGCCCCGAGATATTCCTTCAGGTCCTGCAAAGCGACCACGCCCACCAGCCGCCGGTCGCCGTCAACGACCGGCACGAAATTGTTGGCGCTGGTCAAAAACCGCTTGGCGAGGTCGGGCAGGACCGTGTTCTCCGCGACGGGCGGGACAGGCGCAATCATCACGTCCCCCACCCGTTGCGCCGTGGCCAGGCCGAGCCGGTTGGCCCCGCCGGTGGTGGCGATGCCGCGTTCCCGCAACGGTTCGGTGTAGATCGAACTTTTCTCAAGCCGGTTCGCCATCACAATGGCCACCACGCAACCGAGCATGAGCGGGGGCATCAGCGAGTAGTCCAGGGAGATTTCAAAAACCATGATCATCGCCAGAAACGGGGACCGCGTCGTGGCAGCCAGCACGCTGGCCATGCCGACCAGGGAAAACGCGCTGGTCGGCAGCGCGGTCACCGCATCGATCGCATGCAGTCCCGCGCCGAACAATCCGCCCAGGCTCGCGCCCAAAAACAGGGTTGGCGTGAACACCCCGCCCACCGTGCCGGAGCCGACGGTGAAGACGGTGGCAATCAATTTGGCGAGGAACAAACCGGCGAGGATTTGCAGCGGCAGCTCGTTGTGCAATATGCGGTTGGTGACCACGTAGCCGTTGCCCCAGACGCCGGGATATTCAATGGCCAGCAGGCCCACCGCCAGGCCGCCAATGGCCATTTTCACGTAAATTGGCACCGGCGCCGCAGCAAAACGGCCTTTTGTCCATCGGATCATCTTCAGGAAAACCGCGCCCATGATGCCGCAGAGGAGTCCCAGGAAAACGAACCAGGGCAGTTGCCCGGGATTGGCAAATTCGTAGGCGGGCACCTGATACCACGGCGCAATGCCAAAAAAACTGCGTGACACCACGGCCGCCACTGCGGAGGACAACACCAGCGGCGCAAACATCGCCATGGAAATATTGTCCAGCACGATGGTGGCGGCGAACAACGCTCCGGCAATCGGCGCATTGTAGGCGGCGGAAATGCCCGAGGCCGCGCCGCAGCCCACCAGCAAACGCAACCGGTACGGCGGCCAGTGCGCCAGCTGCCCCAGCTTCGAGGCCAGCGTCGCGGCGAGTTGTGTGATGCCGCCTTCCCGACCGATGGATGCGCCCGTGCCGATGCTGACCAGCGAGGAGATGGCCTTGACCAGCCCGGAGCGCAACGGCAGCCGGCCGTCGCCCGCCACCACCGCCTCGAGCAAATTGGTCGTGCCCTGCCGCCCGGCCAGCCGCAATCCCCAATGCAACACCGCGCCCGCAATCAAGCCGCCGAGGATGGGAATCAACATCCGTTCCCAGTGCGGCAGTTCCTCCGCCACCTCCGTCGGGTCGCCCGGGCGGTGCAGAAAAATAAACTTGGACAGCTCAATGGAGTGGAAAAACGCGAGATTGACCAGACCTCCCAGCACGCCGACGATGCTGGCAATGACCAGGTGCAGCGCCTCCTCGCTCAACACCACCCGTCGGCGCAACTGGAACGCGGCGCGCCAATGCCGCCGGAAAAACTCCCGCGCCCGGCCGATCATCCGACTGTCCATCCCGCTCCGCACAGAAGGAACTTACGATTTACGCTTCGCTTGACGAGTCTGGATTTTTGCGGACTGGAAGTTTCCTTCCGCCACCCCTTCCGCCACCCCTTCCCCCGGCCCGCGCCCCGGCCGGCGCGCCTCCGTCAACACCACTCCGGTGGGGCAATCGCCGTGACCCGCGATTGCCAAGACCGTTACGGTTCGCCACACTGGCCCGCGGATGAGCAAGGTCTTTTACCTCACAACCGCGATTGATTACGTCAACGGGCAGCCGCATCTGGGCCACGCCTACGAAAAAGTGATCACCGACGTCATTGCGCGGGCGCGCCGCAGTTTCGGCGAATCTGTCTTCTACCTGACGGGACTGGATGAGCACGGCCAGAAAGTGCAGCAGGCCGCGGAGGCCGACGGCCAGACGCCCCAGGCGTATTGCGACCGGCTGGCCGCGGACTGGCAGGCCTTCGCCCGGAAATTGAATTTGTCCAACGACGATTTTGTACGCACGACCCAGCCGCGGCACAAACGCTTCATCCAGGCCGCGCTCGCCAGACTGCACGCCGCCGGCGAATTCTACACCGCCCAATACCGTGGTTTTTATTCCGCCAAGGAAGAAACGTTTCTCACGGAAAAAGACCGCCGCCCCGACGGCACATTCGATCCGGCCTACGGCCAAATCACGGAGCTGGCGGAAACGAATTACTGGTTCCGGCTCAAGCCGCGGCAGCAATGGCTGATTGATCACATCGAGGCGAATCCGGGCTTTGTGCAACCCGATTACCGCCGCAATGAAGTGCTGGGTTTTCTGAAAAACAACGTGCTGGAGGACCTTTGCATTTCCCGGCCCGCCGCACGGTTGAACTGGGGCATCCCGATGCCATTCGATCCGGATTATGTGACGTATGTGTGGTTCGACGCCCTGGTGAATTACATCAGCGTCCCGGCCAGTTTGGGCGACCCGGCCTTCGCCGGTTTGAAGCTGGATTATCAACCCGCGGCCGCCGTCCCGGGGCCGGCGTTGTGGCCGGCGGATGTGCAGGTGATTGGCAAGGACATTTTGAAATTCCACGCCGTCTATTGGCCGATCATGCTCAAAGCCATGGGGCTGCCGTTGCCGCGGCAGATCCTAGTGCATGGCTGGTGGCAGAAAGATGGGGAAAAAATGAGCAAAACAACCGGAAACGTCGTGGATCCGGTGGCGGTGATTGATGCATGGGGGGTGGATGCCTTCCGCTTTTATGTCATCCGCGAACTGGCGATCGGCCCGGATGGCAACTGGACAGATGCCGGATTCCAATCCCGTTACCAGGCAGAACTGGCCAACGGCCTGGGCAATCTCATCAACCGCTCCCTGGCCATGCTGAAGCGCTACCGCCAAGGCGTTGTCCCGGCCCGGCACGATGAGCTGGCGGCCACCGCGGCGGGAACCGCCGCGGAAACGCGCGCCCAGCTTGAGCGCAATGAATTGCAAGCGGCGTTGATCACCATTGGCGGGCTGGTCACCCGGGCCAACCAGTATGTGGATCACACCGCGCCGTTCAAACTCGCCAAAGACCCGGCGCAGGCGCAACGGCTCGATGAGGTGCTGTACAACCTCGTCGAGACCTGCCGGGTGCTCGCCGTACTCTTGTGGCCATTCCTCCCGCAGACGGCGACAAAAATTTTCGCGCAGCTCGGTTTGACCGGTGAACCGGACAAGTTCGCCTTGTCCGCCTGGGGCGGACTGCCGGCCGGGCATCATTGTAATGACCCCGTCCCGCTCTTTCCCCGTCGGGACAATTGAACGCGCAGCGACCATTCGGCGCGCCTGCAGTTCCCGCGCGGGAACCCCGGCGGAGGCAAGCCGGTCGCCCCGGATGCGGCAAAATGCTTTCGGGGCCGCTTCCCGGCGGGTAAGCTCGCCGGCATGGCTTGGGTTTTTCTCATCATTGCAGGCGGGTTCGAAATTGGCTGGGCAATTGGCTTGAAATACACGGAAGGATTCACCCGTTTCTGGCCCAGCGTGGCGACGGCCATCGGCATGGTGCTGAGTTTCGTGCTGCTCGGGCAGGCGCTCAAAGCGATTCCGCTTGGAACCGCCTACGCGGTGTGGACGGGCATTGGAGCAGTCGGCACCGCGCTGATCGGCATATTTTGCTTCGGCGAATCCCGGGAGGTGTTGCGCCTCGTCTGCATCGGATTAATTGTCGCCGGCGTGGTGGGGCTAAGACTGGTTGCCCCGAACGGCTCCTGACCCTCCGGCCGCCGGCACTCCCCCCTCGTTCAACCGAGCAAAGTTTCGGCATGCCTGCGCGCTGCGCCGCTTTGACCGCCCAACATCCGGGCCAGTTCGGTCACGCGTGCTTCCGGGTCGAGCCGGGTGATCTCAGAAATGGTCCGGCCCGCCTTCACCTGCTTGACAACCACATAATGCGCCGCGGCGGCCGCCGCCACCTGCGGCAAATGCGTGATGCACAGCACCTGATGTTGTGCGGCAATCTGTTTCATTTTCTCGCCGACTGCATGTGCGGTTTCACCGCCGACATTGGCATCCACTTCGTCAAAGATCAGCACGGGGATTTCGTCCTGGGCCGCCAGCACGGTTTTTAGCGCCAACATGACGCGGGCCATTTCGCCCGAGGAAGCGATGGCGCGCAACGGCTTCAACGGTTCACCGACGTTGGGTGAAAATTGAAACTCAATCTCATCCAAGCCCGAAGTGCGCCACTTTCCATCTGCGGGGTTCGCTGCGGAATTCGCGGCAAGCGCCGACTCCAATTGTACTTCAAACCGGGCCTGCTTGAAGCCGAGATCAGCCAACTGGCGCATGACGGCCCGGGTTAGCTGGGGAATGGCTTTTTTGCGCCCAGCGGTCAACTTGCGTCCGATCTCCACCAACTCCTGCTCCACCCGACTCGACGCCGCCTCCAGGCGCGCGAGTTCGGCATCGCGGGCCTCCAGAGTTTGCAACCGGGCGCGTGCCGAAGCGCCGAAAGCCAGGACGGCGCCGAGATTTGCGCCGTACTTGCGTTTTAACGCGTTGATGAGATTCAAGCGTTCTTCCAATTCGTTCAGCCGCGCCGGATCCACCTCCACCCGGTCGGCGTAGCGCAGCAATGCCGTCTGCAACTCGCGCCAGATGACAATCCCCTGCTCGTGCAATTCCGCCAGCGGCGCGGCTCCGGAGTCCACTCGTAGTAACTCTTGCAGAATGCGACCAACACTTTCGGCCTGCGCCAGCAGCGCGCCATCGCCTTCGCCAAGCCCGTCCAGCGCGGTTTGACTCAACTGCAACAGACGCGCCGCGTTGCTGGCGCGATGATATTCCGCCTCAAGCGTCTCCTCCTCATCTGATTGCAGTCGTGCCGCTTCAATTTCCTGCACTTGGAAGCGCAACAAATCCAACTGTTGCGCATAGGTTTGTTCATCACCAACCAGCGCCGCCTTTTCCGTTTCCAAACTGGCAAACTGCCGCACCAGCGCTGCAAACTCCGCGCGCGCATGCTCGAGGCCGCCAAAGGCGTCCAGGATGGCCAGTTGTTTCGCCGGTTGCAGCAAGGATTGATGATCATGCGGTCCGTGCAGGTCCACAAGCCACGCACCGACCCTGGCTAAATTGCTCAACGTCGTGGCGGAGCCGTTGATGAATTGGCGATTCGTTCCCGCATTGGTGAACGTGCGCTTCAAAATCAACTGCCCCGCTTCGCACGGCTCAAGCCCGTTCGCCGCCAACCACTCCGGCAACTCACGTTTCAGCAAAGGGGGAGGGCGCGAAGTCAATACGTCACGCAAATCGAATACCGCTTCGACCGCGCAGGAATCACTGCCGGCGCGGATCAATGCACGGTCCGCGCGCTGACCCAGCACGAGATTCAACGCGCCAAGAATGATGGATTTGCCCGCGCCAGTTTCGCCGGTGATGACGTTGTAACCTGATTGGAGTTCCAACGTCAGATCACTGACCAGCGCCAGATTCTTGATGCGGAGCGTTGCGAGCATGCCTGCGTGCGGGAGAATTTGCGGATGCGACCATTTTTCGGCAATGGCAAAATGCCACGGTGCCGGCCCCGGCGGCTTCCCGCCCTTCGGAGCGCCGGAGCCGAAAGCGCCACGTCCGGGGGCGGTCCTGGAAGCGCCGGTCAAAAAGATTCGCGGGGACGTTGTGTCTCCTCTAAACTCCGGAACGGTTTTGTTATGGCGTTCTCTCTGCTATTTCTCGGCAGCGGCACCTCCCAGGGGGTGCCCATTATTGGTCGCGATTATCCGCGGGAATTTCTGGCCAATTCCAAAAATTGGCGCACGCGGCCTTCCGCATACGTCGCCACGGACCAGGTTCGTGTCTTGATTGACACCTCGCCCGAACTGCGCATCCAGGCGCTGCGCGAAAACCTCCACCGGGTGGACGCCGTGCTGGTCACGCATGGGCATGCGGATCACATCATGGGAATGGATGACTGCCGGCGCTTCTGCGACTTGAATGGAGGGCGCACGCTGCCGGTGTACGCGAGTCCGGAAACCATGGAGGATTTGCGGCGGGTCTTCAAATACGCGTTCCATGGGGGACCGTGGCCAAAAGGCTATTTCATGCCGGAGCCGCGCGTCATCACCGGCCCGTTCAGCATTGGCGATTTGGAAATCATTCCCCTGCCCTTGCCTCACGGCCGGTTCACCACCACCGGATTTTTGTTCCTGCAAAACGGCGTCAAACGCCTCGCCTATCTGAACGATTGCAAGGAAGTGCCGCCCCAGGTCGTGGCGCAGGTGCAGGGGGCCGACATTGTGGTGCTGGACGCGTTGCGGATGGCGCCGCATCCCACGCACATGTGCCTGGACGAAGCGCTGACCGCCGCGCGGCGCATTCGTGGCAACCGGACCTACCTCACGCATCTGACCCAGGACTATGATCACGACAAAACCCAGGCGGAATTGCCACCGGACACCTGGCTCGCCTGGGATGGTTTGAAGGTGGAAAGCAACGGAGCCATCTGCTCCGCCTGAAAAATTGAAATTCAACCGCCGCTCCATCCTGATCGGCTTGTGGCTGCTGACCCGCGGGCTTTCGCTGTGGGCCGACGGCTCGGAAGTGGTGGTGATTTACAATCGCAATTTGGACGAATCCAAATCGCTCGCTTATTACTACGCGCGCCTCCGCCAGGTGCCCCAGGAACAGGTGCTCGGGTTCGAATTGTCCGATGGCGAAACCATGTCTCGCGGTGAATTTCGCAGCCAACTTCAATTGCCTCTACAAAAGGAATTTTTACAACGCGAGCTCTGGCAGATCGGCAAAGGTGAGTTGCCCGACACCAACCACACCCGTCGCGTGGTGGCGCGCAAGGTCGTGGCCTCCAAAATTCGCTATCTGGTTTTGTGCCGCGGCGTGCCGTTGAAAATTCGCCGCGACAACGCGTTGTCCGAACCCATGGCCACCACGTTGCGCCCGGAACTGCGCCGCAATGAAGCCGCCGTGGACAGCGAACTGGCGTGTCTGCCGCTGGCCTCCCAAGGCTATCCCCTGACCGGCCCCGCCCTGAATTTGCTCTATGGCACAACCAACGCCGCGGAACTGCACCCCACCAATGGGATTTTGATGGTCGCGCGCCTGGACGGCCCTGATGCGGCGACCGCCCACCGCCTGGTGGACCAGGCGCTGGCGGCCGAGCGTGACGGATTGTGGGGAAGAGCGTATTTCGATGTGCGCAACATATCCGATCCCGGCTACAAGGTGGGCGATGACTGGATCCGGGAAGCCGCCACCATGGCAAAAGCCGCCGGTTTCGACACGGTCCTGGATGAGCGCGCCGCCACGTTTCCCGTTGAATTTCCGATGAGCCAGATTGCGCTTTACCTGGGCTGGTATGAGGAGAATGTGTGCGGCCCGTTTACGCTGCCGCACGTGGAATTTCTGCCCGGCGCGTTTGCGTACCACCTGCATTCCTACAGCGCGAACTCGTTGCGTACAACGGAACGGAACTGGGTTGGACCGCTCCTGGCCCGAGGCGCCACGTGCACCATGGGCTGCGTGGACGAACCGTATCTGAGCGGCACCCCGGACCTCGGCGTTTTTGCGAGCCGCTGGCTGCTGCTCGGGTTTGATTTCGGCGCGGCCGCGTACGCGGCACAACCGGTGCTTTCCTGGCAAACCACCGTGGTCGGCGACCCCCTGTACCATCCCTCAAAAATTTCCCTGCAGGCACACCTTCACTCCCTGCAGGCACAGACCAATCGTCTCGTCGAGTGGGCGATCGAACGCGTGGTCAATCTTAATCGGGAGCGGGGGGTGAGTTTGACTGATCTCACCACCTTTTTGGAAGACACTCCCCAGACCCGACAAAGCGCCGTGTTGACCGAGAAACTGGCGGACCTGTACACCGCCCAGGGGAAGCCGGCCTCGGCCATTTTGATGTATGCCCGCGCGCTGGAACGTCACCCCTCGCCCCAGCAGCGCTTGCGCCTGCGCCTGGAGCTGGGCCGCCATCTGGCCGGCGCAGGCCGCAACGCGGAAGCCGTCCACAATTACGAGCAACTCCTTGTCGAAATGCCCGCTTACGCCGGCGCACCGGCTCTGCGTCGAAAAATCAGCGACCTCACGGCCGTGCAGGAGGCAAAGTCGCCCTGAGCCGGGCCGGCGGCGGCCGGCGCTATGCGCCCATGCCTTCCTCAAAGGAACCGGCGGCCAGCGGAAAACAAAGCTGGTCTCGGACATATTGAATGCCGTTCGCACTGGTGGCATCCAGATCGCGATACGCGCTTTCCGCCTCCACCACCAGCGGGGCGGTTTTCGTTCCCATCACCTGACAATACCGCTGTGGATAGCCAATGTTGATCATCAGTTCCGCGTAACGGACCATGTTCAGGTCGCCGCTGGGGATGTCCACGAATTGCATTGCGCGATCCGGCCAGTCGGGTGCCATCATGCGCAGCGGCCGGCCGTGCCGCACCACAATGTTTTTGACGTGGCAGGCATACACCCGGTCCGCCACCTTGCGGAAGCGCGTTTCGAAATCCTCGCCCTCCCAGCAATGCGACGGATCGGCGTTGACGGTGAGCACCGGGTCCCCGTCGCAAATCCGCACGAGCAGGTTGAAATCATCGGCCGTCATGGCCGCGGTGCCCGCGTGGATTTCATGCGCCAGATAGAGGCCGAGCTGACGCGCGTGGGCGCGCACCTTGGCGGTTTTTTTGACAAAACGCTCCTTGCCCTCCTCGAGCAGGTCGTAATCCGCGCCTTTCCAGAAGCCCCACGGGTAACCGGTGGCCAGTTCCCAGCCGAACGCCACGCCCCAAAACATGGGTACGATCTTGACGCCCAGTTCCGCGCAGAGGTCCAGCAGTCGCAGGCAATAATCCTCCGCCCACTGCTCAATTTGCGCCGGCGTGCGGCGGGCCACGTCCGGCGGCACAAACGGACGCAGGGTTGGCGTGCCGGTCCACGCACTGGTATGCACCCAAAACGCGCAGTGGCCCGACACCCCGTCAAGCTTCATCTTCGCCCGGGCGAAGGTACGCTTGATTTCCTTGGCCGATTGAAAGCCGCCCTGGCGGTTCTGCAACATGAAGTTGGACGGCTGCGCGCCTGCCGCCCCGGCTTTTTTGGCGTAGGCCAGAAATTGGGCGAGCGATTTGGCGCCATGTTGCGCGCCTTCCACACTGGGATGATAACAAGGTTGTGCCATAATTTGGTAGTTTGTTGAAACTGAAGTGATGCTAGTGACACCGGCGAGGTCAATTCAATGTCAAATTGAGCGCGGGACGACTTTTTGTTGAACGCGGCTGAACCGGCCGCTACAGTTCCAACCATAAGTAACCAGACGCTGTCCCGTGCTTTCACATCGCCGAACCAACTCCCCCTCCGCCCCCGCGCCGGCGTTCACGCTGCTCGAGCTGCTGGTCGTGATCGCCATCATTGCGGTTCTGGCGGGTCTGTTGCTCCCCGCACTCGGCCGGGCCCAGGCCAGATCGTTGCGCGCTGCCTGCCAGAACCATCTGCGCCAATTGCAAATCTGCTGGCAGTTGTACGCCGGGGACAACCACGACGTCATGCCGCCGAATAACTTTGTGTACCTCTTCACTCCGGGCGACACCAACAGCGGCACCCTCGGCGCGGACAATCTCACCTGGTGTCGCTCCATCGCCCCCCTGGATGACTACCCGATCAATGACGACACTTCCCTGCTGTTTCGCTATAACCAAAACCAGGCCATCTACCATTGTCCGGGCGACCGAAGCACCGTGACCAACCAGCCGGCAAAACTCCGCAATCGCAGCTACAACATGAGCAACTCCATCAACATGTCGAGCGCGAATTCGTATCGGAAAACCACCGAAATCCCGCGCCCAACGGAGCTCTTCACTTTTATTGACACGCACGAGAATGCGATCTGGGACGCCACTTTTGGCGTGTTGGAACTGGGCGGGCCGTGGCAAAATTTCTGGCTGGACGTTCCTGCCGACCGCCATCACCAAGGCGGCAATGTGGCCTTTGCCGACGGTCACGTGGATTATCATAAATGGAAATTCCCCAAGGGCGCGATCCCCGTTGGCGGCCACGCACTGAATGCCGCGGACCTGGAGGACCTGCGCTGGCTGCAACAGCGCGTCAAAGGGGCCAACGGAAATTGAAGGTCCCGGGCCGCCAGCCCCTGCGGCGTGATTCTCCGCCGGCGCGGCGCGGCAATTCCTGCCGCCGGCGCGCGCGCCGCCAGCGTTGGACAACGGTCGCGGCCTTTGTTAGCCTGCGCGCTGCTTTATGACGCAGGCACAGGCACAGACCCCGGCAGGGGACCAGACCCTTATCCCAAACGATTTCATCCGGGACATCGTCGCCCAGCACGTTGCCGCCAAAACCCATCCGCGCATCCACACGCGCTTCCCCCCCGAACCCAACGGTTACCTGCACATCGGCCACGCCAAAAGCATCTGCCTCAACTTTGGCATCGCCCGCGAATTTGGCGGGGTCTGCAACCTGCGCATGGACGACACCAACCCGACCAAGGAGGACCTGGAATATGTGGACAGCATCCAAGCCGACGTCAACTGGCTCATTCGCGGGTGGGCGGATGACGTCCTGGGACTCAAGCCCCGGGGCGGGAGACCGACGGCCACGGTCATCCACGGCCAGCCCGATTTTCACCTCGCGCCCGTGACCGCTGCCGCCCGGCCGGAGGCGGTCGAACCCTTTTACGCCTCGGATTACTTTGGGCCGCTTTACGAGTACGCGGTGGCGTTGATCAAACAGGGCAAGGCGTACGTCTGCGATCTGACTCCGGAGCAAACCGACGAATACCGCCGCCTGGGCAAAGCCTCCCCCCATCGCGACCGCAGCGTGGCGGAAAATCTTGATCTCTTCACGCGCATGAAGAACGGGGAGTTTCCCGATGGCTGCCGGGTGCTGCGCGCGAAAATTTGCGTGGACGCCCCCAACATCTGGCTGCGCGATCCCCTGCTCTATCGCATCAAACACGCCGAACATCATCAGACCGGCCGGCAGTGGTGCATCTACCCGATGTACGATTTCGCGCACTGTTTGAGCGATTACCTGGAAGGCATCACCCACAGCGTCTGCACCCTGGAGTTCGAGGTGCATCGGCCCCTGTACGATTGGATTCTTGAAAATCTCAATCTCCCCCGGCCCCGGCCGCACCAGTACGAATTTGCCCGGCTCAACCTCAGTTACACCGTGATGAGCAAACGCAAGCTCATGCAGCTCGTCGAGGAGCAGCGGGTCACGGGCTGGGACGACCCGCGCCTGCCCACCATTTCCGGATTGCGCCGGCGCGGCGTTACCCCTGAGGCGCTGCGCCATTTTGCCTACAACATCGGCATCACCAAATACAACGGCATCACGGACCTTGCCGTGCTGGAGTTCGCGATCCGGGAGGATTTGAACCAGCGCGCCTTGCGCCGCCTGGCCGTCCTGCGCCCGCTCAAGGTGGTCCTGACCAATTACCTCGTCGGCCGGGAGGAGGAGATGGAAGCGACCAACAATCCGGAAAATCCGGCGGCCGGCAAACGCAAGGTCCCGTTCAGCCGGGAACTCTACATCGAACAGGATGACTTTGCCGAAGTGCCTCCGCCCAAGTTTTACCGGTTGAAGCCCGGCGGCGAAGTGCGTTTGAAATACGCCTACATCATCCGGTGTGAAGAAGTCGTCAAGGACGCCAGCGGAAATCTCGTGGAACTCCGTTGCACCGCGGATCTGGACAGCAAGACGGGCGGCGCCACCGCCGCCCGCAAGGTCAAAGGCACGATCCATTGGGTCAGCGCCCCCCACGCCGTGGACGCCGAGGTGCGGCTCTACGACCGTTTGTTTACGGAAGCGGAACCGGAAAAAGACGGTCGCGATTTCAAATCGGTGCTGAATCCGCACAGCCTGGAAATCCTCACCGCCAAGTGCGAGCCAAGCCTGCGATCCGCCACCTTCACCGAGCGGTATCAATTTGAGCGGCTGGCCTATTTCGCCCTGGACCCGGATGCGACTCCGGCGCGGGACGGCGGCCGGTTGGTGTTCAACCGCACCATCACCCTGAAAGACACCTGGGCGAAGCAGGCGCAGAAGCGCGAGGGCCAGTGATTCCGCTCAATCCACGAGCTTGATCACGCGGCTTTTTTCGCTCCGCTTGCGCCGGGTCTCGTCGAGTTCCTTCTTTCGCAACCGCAGATTTTTGGGCGTTGCCTCCACGTACTCGTCCACATCAATGTATTCCAGGGCGCGCTCCAGCGAGAGCCGGAGCGGCGGGACCAGCTGGATTCCCTTGCCTTCGCCCTGGGAGCGCATGTTGGTGAGTTTCTTTTCCTTGACCGGATTCACTGGAATGTCGTTTTCCCGCGCGTTTTCGCCCACAATCATGCCCGCGTAAACCGCCTCTCCCGGGCCCACCAGCAGGCGACCCCGCTCCTGGATCATGTTCAGTGCGTAACTGGTGGCCTCCCCGTTGTCCATGCTCACCAGGGAACCGTTCTTGCGCGCGGCAATTTCGCCCCGGTCCTCGCCATACTCATGAAACAGGTGACTCATCACCCCCAGGCCGCGGGTCGAATTCACCAAATCCGTTTCAAACCCGATCAACCCGCGCATGGGAATCGTCGCTTCGATCGTCATTTGATCTCCGTGGTGGTGCATGTTGATGATCTGGGCTTTCCGGAAGGAAAGATTTTCCATGATGTTGCCCAAACAATCCTGGGGAATTTCCACAAACACCTTTTCAATCGGCTCCAGCGCCGTGCCGTGCGCATCCCGCTTCCAAAGCACTTCCGGCCGCGACACCAGCACCTCATATCCCTCGCGACGCATTTGCTCCACCAAAATGGCGATTTGCATCTCGCCGCGCCCGCTGACGGCAAAGACCTTGGGATCGCTGGTGGGCGCGATGCGGAGCGCGACGTTGGTGCGGGTTTCCTTGACCAGCCGCTCCCAGATGTGCCGGGCAGTCACCAGTTTGCCGTCCCGGCCGGCCAGCGGCCCGTCATTCACCGCGAATTCCATCTGGATCGTCGGCGGATCAATCGGAATGTAAGGCAGGGCCGGACGCGCCTCGCTGTCGCAGATGGTCTCGCCAATGAACACTTCTTCAAACCCGGTGATGCCGACAATGTCCCCCGCCTGGGCTTCCTCCACTTCAATCCGCTTCATCCCCTCAAAGTGATACAGCATGGTGATCTTGCCGCGGGAGATCTCCCCGTTGCCATGCCGGCAGATCGCCGCGTCCCCCGCCCGAATCTTGCCTTCGTAAATTTTGCCAAACGCGATCCGGCCCAGGTAATCACTGTAATCCAGATTGGCCACGAGCACTTGAAATCCCTCCCCGGCACGGGCGCGCGGCGGCGGAATGTGCCGGATGATGGCTTCGAACAGCGGCGCCATCGTCTGGCTTTCCTGATCCAGCCGTTCCTTGGCATAGCCCTGCTTCGCCGAGCAGTAAATAAACGGAAAATCCAGTTGTTCATCCGTTGCGTTCAGGGAAATGAACAACTCGAAGACTTGATCCAGCACCTGCTTCGGATGCGCGTTGTCGCGATCAATTTTGTTGATGACCACGATGGGTTTGGCCCCCGCTTCGAGCGCTTTCCGCAGCACAAACCGCGTTTGCGCCTGCGGCCCCTCCGCCGAATCCACCACCAGCAGCACGCCGTCAATCATGTTCATGATGCGCTCGACTTCACCGCCAAAATCGGCGTGCCCGGGCGTGTCCACGATGTTGATGTGATAATCCTTGTATTTGAAGGCGGCGTTCTTGGCGCGAATGGTGATCCCCTTTTCCCGTTCCAAGTCCATGGAATCCATGAGCCGTTCGGTTTGTGTCTCGACCTGATTGGCGCGGAAGGTCCCGGACTGCTTGAGCAGGCAATCCACCAGCGTGGTCTTGCCATGGTCCACGTGCGCGATAATCGCAATGTTTCGAATGTGCTGCATAACGGTAACTGCCGGCCCCATCCTGCATCTCTGCGATCACAACGCTGAAGGTGGAAAAACACAGACGAAGCGTGTCACGAGCAAGGCGGGTTTCGCCGGGGGAAAAAGCATGGCGATTTTCCGCCGGAGGTCAAGCTGCGGATTTTTCAATCTTCAATATGTTTTGGTGAAGATTGTCCTGGCCCGCCCGAAAGCACCACCAGCTCCGGCCCGCGAAACTCGGACCGAAGGATGGAACCCCGGCGGGAGGTGGTTTGGCAGCCGCGCCACACCGCCTGGCTCTGTTCGGGAGCGTCTCCGTCAGTGCCGGGTGATGCAACATCCATCTGCCCTCCCGCCGGTTCCGCCATTTGATCTGGCTAAGGCAGTGAAACGGCCCGGTAGAACCGTTGGGAATTGGTGACGAGGTCCATGAGGACGAAGGGTGATTGTGCGAGGGCGACAATGTCCGTCAACACCAGCCACGTTCCCGGGGACTCCAGTTGCGCCTGGTGCTCGAGGCGGTAGTGTTGTCCCACGATTCCGCTCAATTCGAGCCGGCACGCGCCTCCGGCGAGCTGCGCCGTCAACGTGGGTGGCGTCGGGTTCCAGACCGAAAGGTTCAAGGTGGTGACGTCCACGAATCCCGTTGAATCGGTGACGCGCACCAGAAAGGAATTTGCTCCGATATCGCCCGCG
Organism: Verrucomicrobiota bacterium; assembly: GCA_029573725.1. GTDB lineage: Bacteria > Verrucomicrobiota > Verrucomicrobiia > Limisphaerales > JADLHS01 > JADLHS01. The sequence goes on along the minus strand of JAKQDQ010000041.1, from coordinate 142,441 downwards.
CCCGGTGTTCCGGTGAGCGCCCCGTCTGCCGCCACGGACAACCAGGCCGGACCGGACAATTTGGCGAAGGTGAGGATTTCATTTGCGCTGGTATCCGTGACATCGCCGGCAAGCGATCCGGCGTAGGCGGCGTTCACGATGCCGGGCGGTTTCGTCAACGGATCGCTGGTGAACTGCGGAATGGAGAATCCGGCGAATGGTTGCTGGAGATACGCGGCGGCAATGACGTTGGTGGTGTTGTACGGCGCCGGCCCCTGCCACGCGACCGCAAGGTTGTCCCCGCCGTTGCCCTCCTTTTGCAGCGTTTCCAGGTAGCAGACCTGTCCCGCCGCCAGCGTGATGGGGGCGGATTGTTGCGAGGCGTACTTGGTCCATTCGCGGGGGCCGGCCCAGGCAGTCTCGTAGGCGATGAGTGTCTTGTTCGCCGCATCGCGATTGGGACTGAACCACAGCTCGCCGCCGTCATCAGAAGCAATCCAGAACGTGTAATCCCCCGCGACCGGCGCGGTGAACTGCCCGCGCACACGCGAACCGTAGTTGTCGGCGCTGTTGCTCCGGAGTTCAAACGCGCTGTTCGTGTAATACCTCAACGTCGGGCTGTTCGGAAAGTTTGCGTTGCCGGTCAGATCGCTGACTGCGGAGCCGTCGCCGATGTTGAGCCAGTACTCGACCAGCAAATCGCCGGTGGGTACGGTGGGATTGATGACCTCGACATACACCGTGCTCGCGGCGGCGCCGCCGGTGTTGGTCGAGGTGACGGTGTAGTTGAAGCTGTCGTTGCCCACGTAATTTAACGCGGGCGTGTAAACGATCGTGCCATCGGCATTGGTGCTCACCGTGCCGTGAGTCGGTGCGGACACTCCGGCCAGTTGCACCGGGCCGCCTTCGAGCCGCGAATCATTGCGCAGCACGTCGAACTGGCGGGATTGGTTGCGAAAGGTCCAGCAATAATCCTTTTGCGGCGACAACAGGCTCGTCAGCACATTGGTGACCACGCCGTTGGTGTCGTATTGGAACTCGTAGGTCTGGCCTTCGACTTTGAGGCGCTGGATGTAGCCGCGATCGTCGCGTTCGAGGTCGGCATAGTGGTTCGTCCAGTTCACCTGCGCGGGCGAGGACTGGTATTTGGTTTCCACGAGATTGACTTTGTTCATGCCGGCGGACTCGAAATCAATGAACGTGACCACCTCGTTGATGTTGGCGCGGAGCGGCCCGAGTCCGGGACCGCTGGCGCGGCGGAAACGGTCGGCGGCCCCGATGAGGCGGCCCCAGGCGTTGGCCCAGTAATGATTGGCCTGCGTGGCGAGCGATTCCTGCGAGTTGTCGAGAAACCAGTCAATGCTCCCGCGCATGAACGACGTGTTCCGGAACGGCGCGCCCACGCCCACCGCCCAGTAGTTGGACCACGCCGCACTCCAGTTCGCCTCAACGCCGTCCCAGTATCCCTTCGCCAGAAAATTCGTCTTGGTGGCGGCCGTGTCGCGCCAGCCGTTGGCGCCGGGAATCACATCCGGCCCGGCGGCGGTGCAAAGCGTCAGCCCCCAGCGGCGTCGGAGATCCGTGTTCGCGCGGCCGTTGACGTAGGCATCGAGCGAGTGGGTGACTTCGTGCCCCATGACGAACGTGTAGTAATCACCGCTGGCCCGGCCCGCGCCGAGCACCTTCTCAATGGCGGCCGTGAGGTCGCCGGCCCATTCGTTGGCGTTGCCGAGCGCCCAATCGCCAAAGGTGTTCTTGGTGCTGTTGGGCGTCCAGACGAAGCCGCCGCGGTTGTCGCCGTAAAGCTGGTCGAAGGTCATGATCGCGTCGGGAAAGAGTTCGCGCGGATGGCGGCGGCGAAAATCCAGCAGCGTGCCGTACGCGGCGGGTTTGGACTTGGCGTTGTCGCCGAGAGCCAGTCCGTTTTCGAGATAAATCAACCGCGCCGTGCCGGCAAGCCCGAGTACGTTGGCGATGTTGGTGCGGCGCGTCGGCGTGTCCGCCAGCACGTACTGCAGCATGACCCAGTTCTGACACACGATGCTCGGAACGTGATGAAAGTTCGTGGTATCAAGCGTCTGGTATTTCAGAAACCAGTACTTCCCGATGTGATTCGTGAGCGCGGCGAACAGGGCTTCGCGCGTGCCGAGTGTGCCGTTCTGCAGGTGCGTGATGAGATTCCAGTTGGCGTTGTTCAATTCGTTCAGCAGCGCGTTATTGTTTGCGCTCAACGCCACGCCCACGTCGGTCGGGTTGGCGTCATAAATGGCCTCGATCTCGGCGATGCTGTCCGCGATGGTCTTCTTCACGCCATAGGCGAGGTAGAGTTTGTCGCTGCTGTGGCCGCCGACGAGCAAATCGAGCGTGCCGTCGCCGTTGTAATCGCCGAAGTCCACCATGGCGCCGTCGGTCAGCGCGTGCAGATTGGGACTCACTCCGTTGGAATCGCTCAAACTCAGCGTCACCGAACTGCCCAGCCCGAGCGAGCCGGCGTCGCGCCAGTAACGGATGTCGCCCCAGTTGATGCCGCGCAGCAAATCCACCAGCCCGTTCCCGTTGAGGTCGAACAGGCGCGGGAAGATGTTGTAGGAATCGGAAAACAAAGTCGTGCTGGTGTCGAACCGCGGATTCGCGGCGGTGCCGACGTTGAGATAAAGCCGCATGGCACCGCTGAAGCTCCCAGTCACGAGGTCCGGCTTGCCGTCGCCGTTCCAGTCGCCCAGGTCAAAGCGCCGGTCGGGCAGAATGAAATCCGCGCCCGCCGCGTTCTTGACGAAGACCGGCGTTGTGTAGTTGGGCGTGGCGTTGGTGGCGGCCAGATTGCGATACACGCGGAGCTTGCTCGCGGAATCCGCGACCACCAAATCGCGCACGCCATCGCCCGTCATGTCTACCAGGGCCAGCGAGGACTGCGACGTGCCGGTGGCGATGTCCGCGCCGCCGGCCCGCACCCGGCCGCCGACGACGAAGTCCGGAAGACTGGCGCTCCCGTTGTTGGTGTAGAGCACCACGTAACCGCCCGTGCCCACCAGCAAATCGAGTTTCCCATCCACGTTCCAATCCACCGCGCGCGGGGTGCGCCAGCCATTGTGCGAGAGGTCCACGTCATTGGTTTGCAGCGCGCTGAACCCGGTGAACTGTGTGACCGGCACACCGCCGCCGCCGGGAGGTTCGCTCATGATGGTGACGTTCATCGTGCCGCGGTGAAATCCGCCCTGGCCATCCTGGACGACCACCGTGAACGAATCCGCCCCGAGGTAGCCACCCGTCGGAGTGAAGGTGAACGAACCATCGCCGTTGTTGACCACGGCGCCGTGGGCGGGCTGGGTCCAACTGCGGACGGAAATGGGATCGTTCTCCACATCGAAGGCGCTGACGAGGGCGCTGCGCGTGATGAAGGGACGGTTGTCAACGCCTTCGGTGCGCGTGTCCCAGAGTTTCGGGGCGTGATTCGTGCGCAGCGTGGCCACCTCGGCCGGCGTCACCAGATGATCCAGAATGGTCACCTGATCCAGACGACCGCGGAAATAATTCGCGCTGCCACCGTTCTCGATCCTCGCGAGGCTGGTGAAAGGCGACGACTTGACGCCGGTTGGTCCGGTGGCGGACTGCACCAGCGCGCCGTCCACGAACACCTGGCCCGCGCCCGTGCCCGCATCGCGCGTGAACACGACGTGATGCCACTGGTTGTCATTGATGGGGTCGGGGGAACGCACGACGAGCGTGTTGTCCACCGCCAGCCCGATGCGCCCGACGTCGTCAATCCAGCCCCATTGAACCCCGCCCGCGCCGACAGCGCCCACGATGCCCGGCGCTCTGGCAACGACAACCGCCCCCGTCTGGCTGGTGCGGATCCAGAACGAGAGCGACGCGGTGCCGCCGAGCGACGCCGCGAGGTTCGTCGCGACGAGCAAGTGCTCGTTCACGCCATCGAAGGATAGGGCGGTGAATTGCCGTCCGGAAACCCAGTTTGTGCTGCCCATGTTTTGCAGCGTGGCGTTGGCCGAACTGACGCTGTCGTAAGCGGTGGTGCCGGCGTAGGTGGATTGAAACGCGCTGTCGTGCCAGTCCGGGCCTTCGTCGAAGTTCCAGTGATGCACCAGCCCGGTCAGGGCGGCGGAGAGATTCGATACGGTCAGCAACCAGATGGCCGTCGCGGCGATCCGGGACAACGCAAAAGCGGTGCGCAGCAACGGGCAACCGTGACGGCGGAAAGTGGGGTTGTGACTCCGGGAAAGCGAACGTTGCAACATGCTCATAGGTGCAGGATGAGTGTCGCGCAAGCAGCTATCGAGTTGAATCCCACCTTTGGGGGGAAAACGACCCGACCACCCCGCCGGGGGGCAGGGATGCTCCGGTTGCCCGAAAACCAATCACCGGAAAAATTGCGTCCATCCGCTGATACCTGTTCAGGCTGCTGGCTGGAAGGGACGGAATGCGGGGCCGGTTCCGCGCGGAATCGAAAATTGGCTTCCACCACACGCCTTCTGGGCCTGATCCCTGGCGCTCGAGGCGTCGGTGTCGTCGTCAGCATCACGGGGGCGGAAACTTCACCCAGTCTGGCGCACCCGCGAACGCGGTAAAACAGGCAGAGCGGACTTCCAGGCGCCAGTCATGGAAGTTACGGGCGGGATTGCGCCCCGTGGATTTGTGAGGTGCGCCGCTTACTTTGCTCCTTTGGGGCGCGCGTTCCAGATGGACACCATGAATCCGGCGGCGATGAGGACCAGGCCCGCCAGCACATAGAAGACGAGGTTCCAGTTTCCCCGCGCCAGATCGCGCAGCCAGCCGATGCCGGCGCCGGAAAAGATCGAGCCGAGCGCGCCGAGACACATTGTGAATCCGGTGGCAATGGAGGCGGCGCGTGGATGGCTGATGTCGATGGTGGCGGCACCGCTCATCAGCATGTCCGGTCCGTAAATCATGAAGCCCGCCAATCCCAGCATGATGGTGGCGGTGATCCATGCTCCCTGCGGCACGAAGACGAACCCCACGCAAACCAGGGCCAGGGCCACCTGCATGATGGCGCAAACGGGGGCGCGGCGCTTGCCGAAAAGGGCGTCAGACATCCAGCCGGCGGTGATGGCGCCAAGCGAACCGATCAACGGAATGGCCACGGCGGTAAAGGCGCTGCCCTTGATGGAGCGGCCTTGAAAATCGGCCATGTATTGCACGCTCCAATTCATGAAGGCATAGCGCACGGCGTTCATGCAGAAAAACCCGATGCCCAGGATCCAGAGAATCCGGTTGGAAAAGGTGAGGCGCAAAATCTCGCGGAGCGGCAGTTCGGCGGACGAGGCGGCGCCCGCGCCCGGAGCAACAGCCGGGTCGGCTTCCTGGCCATCATCCCGGACTGCGGGCAACCCGGCTTCTTCCGGAGAGTTGCGCAGGAACAGGTAGAAAACCAGGGCGAACGGGAAAAGCACCATGCTGGGCACCCAAAAGGCTGTGCGCCAGCCGAACGATTCGCACAATTGCCCGGCCAGGAGCCAGGAGGCGACGTTGCCAACGGTGTAGCAAGTCGAGATCAGGCCGATCACCATGCCGCGACGTTTGGAGGTGGTCCAATTGGCGATGGTCTGCACCACCAGCGACCATCCGGCGGATTGGGCGCAGCCATTGACCGCCCACAGCACCAACATGACGCCGAAGGAGGTGGCAAAGGCAAACAGCAGGTTGGTGGCCGCAGCGAACAACAGGGCGATCGTGATCATCCGCCGCGCGCCATAGCGGGCGCACAGGGTCCCGTTCACCATCTGGCCAATGGCGTAGAAAATGGCGTAGGTGGAAGGGATCATGCCGACGTGGGCGCTGGACCAGCTGGGAAATTCCTTGAGGATCAGCGGCTGGGCGACGGCAAAATTGACCCGACACAAATAATACGCGGCGTAGGCGCCCCAAAGCAGCCAGAAGATGCGCGTCTGCCAGGCACGCAAAACCGAATCCCCCACCTGTGGGGCCGGACCGGGTGCGGGAGAAGGACTCATGTTGGAATCGGATGGGATGGCCTCAAATTTGTTCGAAGTAGCGGCGGCGCTCCCAATCCGTCACGGAGGTTTCAAATGCCTGCACCTCCAACCGCGCGGTGTGGACATAAAAATCCACCACGGCATTGCCGAAGGCCCGCCGCGCCAGCTGGCTGTGGTCCAGCAAATCCGCCGCCTCGCGCAGGGAGGTGGGCAGCGCCTTCAAGGTGGCATCCACATAGGCATTGCCCTGGTATTCGGCGCCGCAATCCAGTCCTTCGTCCACCCCCGCAAGTCCCGCGGCGATCATGGCCGCAAAGGTCAGGTACGGATTGGCATCCGCGCCCGGCATCCGGTTCTCAATGCGGAACGAGTTGCCGTGACCCACCACACGGAAGCCGACGGTGCGGTTGTCGCGCGACCAGGCCATCCGGGTGGGAGCCCAGCTGGCGGACTGGTAACGCTTGTAGGAGTTGATGGTGGGCGCAAAAAGATAGCTGAGTTCCGGCGCGTATTTCATCAATCCCCCGAGGAACTGACGGAAACACTTTGTGCCGCCGGATTTTCCGTCCCAGAAGAGATTTCTGCCACCGCGCCACAGGCTGATGTGGATGTGACAACTGCTGCCCACTTCGTCATGCCAGGGTTTGGCCATGAAGGAGACCGCCTTGCCGTGCTGGGCGGCGATTTCCTTCAAGCCTTGCTTGAAGAGCACGTGCATATCCGCCATTGCGAGCGGTTCGTCATACACGAAATTGATTTCGTGCTGGCCGCGACCCCACTCGCCCTTGCTGGATTCCACCGGGACGCGCGCGGCGGTCATGGCGTTGCGTACGGCCCGCAGCAGGGGCTCATCGCGCGCCGGTTGCATCGTGTGATAATCGATCCGATAATCACTCGAGGGCACGAGCTTCTGATAATTGCCGGCAAAGGCGTCCGCGTAGGTCTGATTGAAAAGGAAAAACTCGAGTTCGCTGGCGGCCGCCGCGCTCCACCCGCGTTGGGCCAGCGCCTCGATCTGCGCGCGCAACACGGAGCGGGGCGCCTCGACCACGCGCCGGCCCTCCGCGTGCGCCGAATCGCAGATCACCAGCGCCGTGCCGGGTTGCCACGGCAACGCGCGCAGCGTGCTCAGATCGGGCCGGATCTCGAAATCGCCGTAACCTTTGTCCCAGTTGGCCAGTTGAAACCCGTCCAGCGGATCCATTTCCAGATTCACGGTGAACAGGTAGCTGCAGCCGTGGGTCCCGTGCCGGGCGTGTTGGCGAAAGAACTCCCCGGTGCAGCGCTTCCCCACCAGCCGCCCAAACACGTCGGGAAACGCCACAATGACGGTGTCAATTTCCCCGGCCTTAATTTTCGCCAGCAGTTGATTCAAATTCATAAGCGGTTCTGCGTCCCGGGTCATTCGGCCACGTACACATTTTTCAACTCGGTATAACCTTCGAGAGCGGCCATCCCGAGATCGCGGCCGATCCCGCTTTGTTTGTAGCCGCCAAACGGCGCCTCGACGTGAACGCTGCTGTGGGAGTTGATGCTCAGCACGCCGCTCTCCACGCGGCGCGCCACCCGCAGCGCCCGGCGCAGATCGTTCGTCCAGATCGAGCCGCTGAGGCCAAACGGCGAGTCGTTCACTTCCGCCAGCATGGCGGCTTCCTCCGTAAACGGCGTCAGACAGACGACCGGACCAAAAATTTCCTCCCGCCAGCAGCGCCCGGTTTTTTCGACCTCCAACAAGATGGTCGGCTCCAGATAAAAGCCCCGGCCCGGCAATCGGCCGCCGCCGCAGGCGAATTTTGCGCCGCCCTGCCGCGCGTCGTTCAGATACGCCTCGACCGTGGCGCGTTGCTGGGCGGAGGCCAGGGGCCCCAATTGTGTTTCCGTCCGGGCCGGGTCACCGACGACCAGTTTTTGCGTTGCGGCCACGAACCGCTCGACGAAGCGCTCGTAAATCGGGCGCTCGATAAACACCCGGCTGCGGGCGCAGCAATCCTGGCCGGTGTTGGCAAATACGCTTAAAGGCGAAGTATCCGCGGCCAGTTCCCAGTCCGCATCCGCAAAGATGATGTTCGGGGATTTGCCCCCCAGTTCCAGCGAGACCCGCTTGAAATCACGCGCGGCCAGTTCCATGGCGCGGCGGCCCACTTCCGTCGAACCGGTGAGCGAAACTTTCCGCACGCGCGGATGGGTGATCAACGCTTCGCCAATCGCGCCCCCGGGGCCGGGCACGATCTGCAACACGCCGGGCGGCAAGCCAGCCGCCTGCGCCAGTTCGCCCAGTTTGAGTGCGGTCAGCGGCGAAAGGGAGGCCGGCTTGAGGACGACGCAATTCCCGGCCGCCAGTGCCGGCGCCGCCTTCCAGCACGCAATGGGGAAGGGAAAATTCCACGGCACAATGGCAGCAACCACTCCCATTGGCTGGCGCAGAGTGAAATCAAATCCCCCGCGCGCCACCGGCAGAGTTTGTCCGCCGAACTGTGCAATTGCCCCGGCGTAATACTCGAACACACGCGCGCCCAGTCCGGCCTCATCCCGCGCATCGCTGATGGGCTTGCCAATCTGCTCCATTTCGAGCCGGGCGATTTCCTCGAGATGCTCGCGGAGCTGGCGCGCCACGGCGAACAGCAGGGCCGCGCGTTTGCCGGGGGGCAGATCCCGCCAGCCATTGGTCCAGGCGCGATGGGCGGATTCGACGGCGGCGCCGGCCTCGGCGGAATCCGCCGCCGCCACCTCACAAAAAACCGCTTCCGTGGCCGGATTGACGAGCGGGATGCGCCGGCCGGCGCCAGCCTCGCGATACGCACCGTCAATAAAGAGCTGGGTGGGATACTTCATAGCACTTCGAGATACAGCTTCCGGAAATCTTCAGGCGACACCGGGACGACATTCGTTTGATGACAGGGATCAGCCACCGCCTGGGCTACGAGCGCCTCGAGGTGTTCGTGCCGGACGCCATGCGCCTCCAGCCGGGTGTTGAGGCCCATCCCGCCCAGGAAATCGGCAATGAATTGAATGGTCCTTTGATCCGCCTCCGCATCGGCACCCTGCAGCACATCCAGACCGCAGGCCACGCCAACCCGGCGGTAAATGCCCGGTTTCCGGTCGGCGCAGAACCTCATGCCGGCCACCAGGCAAAGGGCATTGGCCAGCCCATGATGCAATCCGCAAACTGTTGAGAGCGGATGCGCCAGCGAATGCACCACCCCCAGATCCTTTTGAAATGCCACCGCGCCCATCGCCGCCGCGACGAGCATGCGGCCCCGCGCCTCAAGATCACTCCCGTCGCGGTAAGCGCGCGGCAAGGCGTCAACGATCAGGTGGATTCCCTCCAGCGCGATGCCGTCGCACAAGGGATGAAATTGCGGGCAGGTGAAACTCTCAATGCAATGGGTCAGCGCATCCGCGCCGGTGGCGGCGGTCAGTTTGGGCGGCAATCCCACGGTGAGCTGCGGGTCCAGAATGACCAGCCCGGCCAGCAATTCGGGATGGAACAATACCGCCTTGCGATGAGTTGCATCCAGGGTGATCACCGAGCTCCGTCCCACCTCACTGCCCGTGCCGGCGGTGGTGGGTATGGCCACGCACGGAGCGAGATGGGACCAGTCGGATTCATCGTAAAACCGGGCAAAATCAAATCCGGGCCGCTTCACCAGCAAGCGCGCCGCCTTGCCCACGTCCAGCGGACTGCCTCCGCCCATGGCAATGACCCCGTCGCACTGGTGCGCGCGAAACGCCGCCGCCGCATCCCGCACGTCCTGCTCCACCGGATTGGGATGCACACCGGAAAAGACAAACCAATCCCGGTCCCGCCGCTCAACCCCGAGAGCCTGCGCAAGCAATTGAAACGCGGCGGTGGTCACCAACCCCGGATCCGTCACCACCAGCGGCCGGTGCATCCCCATCGGCACGATGCGCGCGCGCAACTGCGCCACACTGCCGGCACCAAAAACCGTCGGGGTGGGAAACGAGAACGTCGTGATCTTCATGTGCAGTGGTGCTTTCTAAAGCAATGCGCGCCATCTGACAAGTCTCATGCGCTCCCCTAAAAAGGCGATGGCCCACCCGCCGGTTTCCTGTTAATACCCCGGCGTTTGTTTTGCAACGGCTGACCACAACGCCCATGACCGCCAAAAACATCACGAAGAACATCACGAAGTCCTCCCGAACGGCCCGCCGTCCTGCCACCGGAGCGGCACGACCATGGGAGCGTGGTGGTCGCGCGGCGGTCTGGAAAGTGATCCAACGCGGTGCGGGCCGGCATCTGCCGGTGGTGTTTGATTTCGACAACACGATCACCCGCCACGATCTCGGGGAAGCCACGCTGGCGTACCTGGCCCGCTCGGGGCGGTTGACGCCGGAATCGCTGCCCGTCGGCATCTCCCCCGCGTTTCGCCCCGCCGGCGGCTCGCGCCGCACGCTCGAGGCGTTCCCCAGCCTGGTGGATTATTACCTGGCCCTGTTGCGGCCGACCGCGCACGGACCGGCGGACCCGCGCCCTTACGCCACCGGCTACACCTGGGCGTTGGAGGTGATGGCCGGGATGCGCGTGGCCGACGTCGTGACCGCGACGCGCCAGGTGCTGGCGCTGGGGCGCGCCGGCCAACCGACGGTGCTGCAGGTCACGCCGGAAAGCACGCCCATTCCCGTTCCACGCTTTCATCCCGAAGTGGTGGAGTTGTTGGCGGAATTAATTCGTCACGCCTACGATGTCTGGATCGTCTCTGCCAGCAACGTCTGGACGGTGCGCACCGCCGTACTGGAGGCGTTGAATCCACTGCTGCGAGCGCGCGGCGCCAGCAGGGGCATCCGCGCCGACCAGGTGATCGGCGTTTCCTGTTTGCTGACCGATGCCAAGGCTCGTCTCTACAAGGACGCACTGCTGGTGCGCGAGAATTCCGAATACGCGCAACTGCAAATCCAGGCGCTCAACCGGCTCAAGCTCACCAACCGGCTTGCGTATCCGTTGCCGACCTATTCCGGCAAGGTGGCCTGCATCCTGGATGCAATCGGACGCCGCCCGTATCTGGGCGTGGGCGACAGCCAGGGCGATCGTGCCATGCTGGCGATTTGCAACCATCAGTTGTGGGTCTCGCGAGATTCAACCGTGCCCGAGCAAGTGGCAGTGCGACTGGTCCGCTCCGAATTTGCAAACGGCTGGCCGCTGAATTATTTGCGCGAAACGGCCGTGATAACATCCGCACCGAAAGTTTCCCGGCGATCCATCAAGGCGAGTTGAATGGGGCGAGTCATTTTGAAGGAATTGAGCAGCCCGAAATTTGCTAATCGCGCAAGCAATTTGCGCTACTTCTGAAAAAATTTCGCCACCGCCTCGGCCCGGGTGTGCACCCCAAGTTTGTCAAACAGGCTTTTCATGTGCGTATGCACCGTCCAGGAACTAATCCCCAACCGGGCAGCCAGACTTTTGTCCGTGTGCCCCTGGCGCAGCCCCATCAGTACATCACATTCGCGTTTGGTCAGTCCCGGGAAATTCTGTTCGGGAGCGGTCCGCAGGCCAAACAACGTCCGCATGTGATGGCGGATTCGCGACTCGACCAGATTACGATCCGGTTTTCCGTCCGGCCACAACCCGGAAACGGGTTCGAACAACTGGGTCGGCGGGCGGCGGCGGTAATAATAACCGCCGTCCACACCGGTCACCGAGTACCAGGCGTGTTCGCTGTCCCGGTACACTCCAAACGGAAAAGCCGCCTGGTCCGGACACTCCTTGGTGAGTCGTGCCTTCAGCGCGGCGCTGTCGCTTGCGCACGGGGGATCGTGGTACAGCACCAGATCGGGCCGGTGGCGCTTGACGTCCTTCAAAAAGTCGGTTGTGGAACCGTGCGCACCGGTGCACTCGAAATCAGCCAGCAAATTGAGCCACTCCAGCATCCCCCAGCGCACTGCGGCTTCCGGCTCGTAAAAGATCAGCCGCGCGGAACATTCACCGGGCTTCCGAACCCGGGCCGGTTGCGTCCGCGCCGTAAACAGCGTGGCGTACGTGCAGGTCAGCGGGTTGAGCAGCCAGAAGATGGCCAGGGTGAATTCGCGAATGAACCGGGCATCGGCTTGCGACCAGCCCCACTGGGCCACGGTGCGGCGAATGGTTGCGGCCCTGGTGACGGCGCGGTCTCGTTGATTCGTCCCCAGCGGAAAAAACGCATAGCGCTGCTCATGCTCAATCCGCGCGGAGAATTCGCCGGCAACCGCCGGACGGAGATCCGCCAGATACTTGCGTTGCACCACTGTTGCAACGCAATCGGCATGGGGCGCCGCGGCGGCGGACTTTGAGCTTGCAGGGCGTGAGGTCTTGCGCATTGTTTAAATCCGGCTGGCCGGGTGACGGATTTGCCATTGCCAGCATCCACGACCGGCTTGGGGTGCGTCAAACCCAACTTTGTCCGCGCCACGGTCCCGCCCCCGCCTTCCGGCTCGGGTGCAATCCGGATCGGGCCGCCCACTCGGGCGGCGATCCGTCCCGCGCAGTATTTTTCCCTCCCCTAAACGGGCGATATTAAGCCGAAACTGCCCTATGATAATTTTGCTACTAGACCGAATCACAATCACAATCACAAACTCATGAAAAAGTGCATCTTCGAAATGGTGGTGGCCTTGGCGGTTGGCGCAGGTCTCCCGTCCTACGCCGCGGTTACCGCGCAATGGGACTTCAACAACAGCAACTTCGTGGCCACCGTCGGCCAGGATATGCAAGACTATGCCGCTGTTTATTACGGCGCCACCACCCCAACCACTTTCACCACCGCCACCATTGACGGGCAGACTGCCGTCGTCATGAATTTTCCGGCTTGCACCTCTACCGAGGGCTATCTGGCGACTCCCGACGTGCCAGCCACGGCGCCGTATGGTCTGGGCAACAAATACTCGCTGGTGATGGACATCATGTACCCTGCGGGCAGCTCGGGCGATTATCGCGGTCTAATCCAGATTGACACCCTGGACAACCTCAATGATGCCGACCTGTTTGTGGACGGAGGCAACGGCATCGGCATCAGCTCGGTGTACAATGGCCTGCTCACGCCCGACGTCTGGCACCGCGTGGCCTTCGTCTTTGACCTCGTCTATGACCCCACAAACGCGGTGGACCTCCAGGTGTTGCGCAAATATGTGGATGGCATCCGGGTCGGTGAACAGACATTGGGCCAGCCGGACGGCCGCTGGGCGCTGTCGCCAGGGTACCAGGTATTGTTGTTCACGGACAACGATGGCGAAACGGCACCCGGCTTCGTCAACAGCCTCCAGTTTCGCGATGACGTGTTGTCGGACACGGATGTTTTTGCGCTCGGCAAAGCCACTGCCGCCGGCATTCCCACGAATATCCCCGTTTTCACCGATCTGAGCGTCACCGTCAATTCCACCAACGTTTCCGATGTGGTGGGCATGAATGGGACCTACTTCACCAGTTACGTCGTGGGCACCGGCACCTATGCCTATCAGTGGTATCGGAACGGCTCGGCCGTGCCTGACCAAACCAACGCCAACCTGCGCATCATGAATGTGCAAGTCTCGGATTCCGGCAGCTATACCCTCGTAGTGAATAACGGTCTTCAAAACGCCACGAGCGCCCCGCCATCCGTGCTCACGGTGGGACCGGCTCCGGGTAACTCCGTCACGGGGCAATGGGATTTCAACCAGGGCAACCTGAACGCCACGATCGGTGAACCGCTGCAGTATTTCGATGCCACCGTGCAGCAGGACACGCAATTTGGCACCACCACCAGCTTCGGCATCAGCGATATCGGCGGACAGCCGGTCAATGTGATGTACTTTGCCCCCAGCGTTGCTTCCTGGGGAGGCTATGTCATGACCCATAACATCGGCGGCAACGGCGGCGGCACCAACGCCAATCAATACACCCTGATTTTCGATCTGCTCAGCCCCAACACCAGCGCCGGGTACCGGGCGTTGCTGCAGACCGGAACTGGAAACACCAACGATGCCGAAGCCTTCTTCAATGGCGCCAACGGCTTGGGAATTTCTGGAAGCTACCAGGGCAACCTCACCCCGGACGAGTGGCACCGGGTGGTGCTGGCCTTTGATCTGACCCAGCGCGAGTTTGGCAAGTACATTGATGGAGTCAGCGTCCTTACGGCACCCATCGGGGCCTCGCCAATGGGCGTGCATGATGCGCAATACCTCTCCAACAGCACCAACGTCTTGGCGGGGGGCAGCGTGGACATGCGCTGGTCGTTGGAGTCCTCCGCCCTGTTGCTGGGGGATGAAGATGGCGACCTGCAACCCATGTATATCAGCAGCATCCAAATCCGGAGCGGACGCATGACCGATGTTGAAATTGCCGCCCTGGGCGGGGCCACCCCAGGCAAGATTCCCGTTGGCGTCAGTCTGAAGGCGACGCGCTCGGGCAATTCCATCACCATTGTCTGGACCGGGAGCGCGCTGGAAAGTGCGCCCACGCCCAGTGGCCCCTGGACTGAAGTCACCGGAGCCGCCTCGCCCCACATCATTGCCAACCCCACCGGCAACCAGTTCTTCCGCGTGCGACAGTAACACCGGAAGCGCAGCATCAATTAATCCGGAGCGTGCGGGCTTTGGTTGGGTCGTCCAGCCAAAGCCCGCCGCGTTTTATCCTCCCGCCTCATGGGTGCAATCCGGGCCTTCGTCTCACGGTTGTCCCCGGGGCGGCACCGCTAATTCGCGGGCCTGGGCAAACAACGCCGGCGCGCCACCGGTGTGCCAGAACAAGACCGATTCATCGCGCTGGAATTGTCCTTTCCGGATCAAATCCAGCAACGCGCCAAATGCGCGTCCCGTGTAAACCGGATCCAAAAAGATGCCTTCCTCCCTGGCCAGCAGGCGAATGGCCTGGCGTTCCAATTCACCCAGGACGCCGTAGCCACCGCCCCGGTATCCGTATGCGACGTGAACGTCCGCGCGTGTCAGCCGTTCGGCGCTCCCGATCTGTCGGGCGCAGTCCGTCGCCATCTGGGCAACCTCGTCCTCGTACTCGAAGCCGCCCGGATCATTCCGATCAATTGATATTCCGGTCACGCGTCCGGCAAAGCCCGCGAGGCGCGCTCCCAGCACCATGCCCGCTTGCGTCCCTCCCGAACTCGAAGCCACCACCAGATGATCCACCCTTGACCCGTGGGCGCGTAATTGCGCCTGCAACTCCTGCATGGCGACCACGTACCCCAACGCCCCCAGACCGTTCGAACCGCCGACCGGAATGACGTAGGGCTTGGCGCCTTTCCTGCACAGTTCCGTTTCCAACTGCCGCAATTTCTCCGCCCGTTGCGCGCGTTCGATCCAATGCACTGTTGCCCCCAGCAATTCATCAAGCAGCAGGTTGCCGTTCGAGCATTCTGGCGGCCGGCCATTGAGCAGCAATTCACACGACAAGCCCGCCACTGCGGCCGCCGCTGCGGTTTGCCGGCAATGATTGGATTGAACGGCGCCCAGGGTCACCAGGGTATCCGCGCCCTGGGCCAGCGCGGCACCGACCAGAAACTCCAGTTTCCTGACTTTGTTGCCCCCGAGCGCCAGCCCGGTCTGGTCATCACGTTTGATCCAGAGTTGCGGTCCGCCCAGCTTCCGGGTCAATCGCCCCAACCGCATCAGCGGCGTTGGCAACTGGGCGAGCTGCAGGCGCGGCAGGGATTCAAAATTCATTGCCGAGGATGTGCGCAAAGGAAGGGGAAAAGTCAATCATCCGGCGCGGGGCGGCTTATCGCGCGGCGTGCAATGGCCCCACCAACAAATTCGGGAAACACCCGAGCGCGATGACCGCCAGCGCAATCACCAGCAGAACGCATTGCGCCATCCGGGAGGGCTGCCCCGACGCAACCGGAGCAGAGTCATCCACCGGCGGCGCAAGGTAAATCCATTTCAACACTTTCAGGTAGTAGTAAAACGACACCACGCTCATGAGCACCGCCAGGACGACCAGCCAGAGCAGTTCCCCGCTGCCGCCCCCCGTTTTCAACGCCGCCGCGAACAGGTAGAACTTTCCGAAAAAGCCGGCCAGGGGCGGAATTCCCGCCAGCGAGAACAGAAAAATCATCATGGCCAGGGCCGCCAACGGCGCGCGCCGGCTGAAGCCGACCCAGCCCTGCCGGCGATCGTTCCCCGCTTGTTTTTCAACCAAATCAACGACGCCAAACGCGCCGATGGTGGCCAGGCCATAGGTCGTGGCATAATAAACCACCGCGGCGAGGGCCGATTCGTCATGTGCCAGGACTCCCAGCAGCAAATAGCCGGCATGCGCCACCGCCGAACAGCCCAGCAACCGCTTCACACTGCTCTGCACCAACGCCGCGAGGTTGCCCAGCACCATTGAGAGCGCCGCCAGCAGCGCCAGCAGCGAAACCCAGCCGCCGCCCAAGGCGCGCGCATCCGCGCTCCCCGTAAGGCGTTCCGCGCCGAACGCCAGCAGCATGATTTTTGCAAAGATGAAGAAACACGCGAGCTTCGAGCCGGACGCAATGAACGCCGCGCTCGCTGGCGGTGCGCCCTGATACGTGTCCGGCACCCACAGATGAAACGGCACCACCGCCAGTTTGAAGCCGAACCCGACCGTCAGCATCCCCACGGCAACCATCAGCAGCGGCTCCACGCCCTGGCCCCCCAGCACCCCGCCAATCGCCGTCAACCCCGTCGCGCCCGTCACGCCGTAAACCAGGCTCATGCCGAACAGCAAAAAGGCCGCCGCGGTGGCGCCAAACAAAAAGTACTTCAAAGCGGCCTCCGCCGCCCGGCGGCTTTCTTTATCGAAGCCGGCAAGAACGTAAAGCGGTAAACTCACCAGCTCGAGCGCCACAAAAATCAGGAGCAGATCGGCGGCGCTCACCAAAACCATCATGCCCACCGAGGAAAACAACAGCAGCGCCAGAAATTCCGCGGGATGACGGGTGAACCCGGCCTCCAGTGAAACCAGGACGGCGGCCATCACCAGTCCCAGCAGGCAAACCTTGACGATTTGCGTCAGGGGATTGACGACGAACATGCCCGCAAGGGCGGGCGCCTGAACCGGCAGCACGAGCATCCAGGCGACGGCGGCCGCGCAGCCCGCAAGGGTCAACAGTCCGCCAACCAGGAAACGCATGCGCAGTCCGAGGCCGCGCATGGAAGTGAGGTCCACGGTCAAAACCACCAGCGCCGTCAGCACAATTCCGGTCTCTGGCGCAGCCAGTCGGAGCAGTTCGAGATAGCTCACAGACTCCCTCCTTGCCGCAACCAGTCAAACAAGGGCGAAGCAAAGCTCGGCACAATCACCCTGAGCAGGACCTGCGGATACAATCCCACCAGCAACGACGCGCCGATCAACAGCACCGCGCCGAGGCGCTCCGGCATGGAAACCACCTGCAGCCCCTGACCGCTTGCACTGTCGCCCGCCGCCGCCGGTTCCGCCCCGGGCGCGACCGCTGGCTCCGCAGCATCGCCAAAAAACGCCTTCTGCAGGGCCCGCCACGTGTAGGCCACGCCAATCAGAATGCCTCCCCCCGTGATCACGGCGAGCATCGGAAACGCCTGCCATGCGCCAATGATTACCTGTAATTCGGCCACAAACCCGCTGAAACCTGGCAATCCCATCGAAGCCATCCCGGCGATGACAAACGTCCCGGCGGCAAACGGCATCCTTCGGCTCAGATGCAGACGTTCCAACGCCGGCAAATCCCGGGTGTGTGTCCGGTCATAAACCATCCGCCCCACCACGGCGAACAACAATCCGGCGATGATTCCATGGGAAAACATCTGCAACACCGCGCCGCTCAAGCCGATGGTGTTCAACGTCACCAAACCCAGCAGCACGAAGCCCATGTGGCTCACGCTCGAATAACCGATGACAAATTTGAAATCCTTCTGCACCAGCGCCACCATCGCGCCGTACACAATGCCGATGACCGCCAGGGCGGCAACCCACGTCTTCCACGCCTCCAATCCTTCCGGAAACAGCGTCATCGCCACGCGCAGACAGCCGTAGGCGCCCAGTTTCATCACCACGCCGGCCAGCAACATCGAGGCGCCCGTCGGCGCGGCCACGTGGCCGGTTGGCGCCCAGGTGTGCAACGGCCACAGGCCCGCCAGGATCGCGAAGCCCACAAACACCAGCGGGAACGCCCACATCTGGAAACCGTGCGGAAACGGATGCTGCGCCAGCTCCAGCACATTCATTGTGCGCGCTCCGGCCACGACGTAGAGGGCGATCAACCCAATCAGCACCAGGGCGCTGCCGAAGAACGAATACAACACCAGTTTCATTGCCCCGTATTCGCGCCGCGTCGAACCCCAGAGCGCTATGAGAAAATACTTGGGAATGATCGCAATTTCGTAGAACACAAACAGCAGGAACAGATCAAAGCTCAGGAACACACCGTAGACCCCGCCAATCAGCGTAAAATAGAAGGCGAAGAATTCCTTGGTGCGCGCTTCGACGTTCCAGGACAACAGCACGCCGCCGAGCGCCGCCAGGCCGGTGAGCAACACCAGCGTCAGACTCACCCCGTCGGCGGCCAGATGGTATTCCAAACCCAGCGCAGGTACCCAGGAGCATCGGGTGACCGTCTGGATTTTGCCGGGTTGAAACTGGGCATAGCCGGCGCCGCCCACCAGCAAGCCCGCAACGGCCGTGATCAGCGCCACCCAACGCGCCGCCGGCGCATTGCCTCGCGGCAGGAGCATCAGCACCAGCACGCCGAGAAATGAAATGTAAACCGTCCAGGCTAACATCTTGAAACCTTCCGTTGCGCCAAACAGCGCGAAAGGCCGCGCTGAAAGCGCATAGCAGGACAGCCCAGGGCAATGCCCTGGGCTGTCCTGTTTCGGTCTTTCAGGCCGACACATCGTCGCGCCAACGGCGCAACACAGGATAGCCCAGGGCAACGTCCTGGGTTCAACCCATCAAAACGAATTGAGCCCTGAAAGGGCGGGACAGATCTCATTATTGATTTTTCCGTTTTCATCCGTGGTTAAAATCCGAATTGCCCCACCATCTGCACCGCCGTCGCGTTGACCACGTCCAGCACCAGGCGCGGATACAACCCCAGCACGAACATGAGCGCAATCGGAATCAGCAACAGCCCAATCTCGCCCGGCGTCAGGTCCGGAAACTTCGTCCATTTTTCGTTGACCGGTCCGTGAAACACCCGTTGAAAAATCGTGAGGATGAAAATGGCCGTGACCAGCAGGCCGATCACCGCACACGCCGCCGCCCACGGCGACAACGGGAACACGCCTTTGAAGATCAGAAATTCGCCGACAAAACTGTTCAGCCCCGGAAGGCCGAGCGACGAGAACAACGCAATGCCCATCAGCCCGCAGAAGATCGGCGCAACTTTGCGCAAGCCGCCAAAGTCGTTCAGCCCGCGCAGCCCGCCGGCGCGTTGCTCGATCAACGCCACGCACCAGAACAATGTCGCCGCCGTCAGGCCGTGATTGAACATTTGCAGGAACACGCCGTTGAGCGCGGCCGCCTTTTCCACCGCGAACTCCGGCGCAGTGGTTGATCTGCCAATCGCAAAAATGGCCAGCAGGCAATAGCCCAGATGGT
The DNA here is from genome assembly GCA_029573725.1 of Verrucomicrobiota bacterium. GTDB lineage: Bacteria > Verrucomicrobiota > Verrucomicrobiia > Limisphaerales > JADLHS01 > JADLHS01. The sequence goes on along the minus strand of JAKQDQ010000041.1, from coordinate 122,974 downwards.
TGATGGACGAGTAGGCGAAAATCCGTTTCAGGTCGCGCTGCGCAAACGCCGCGGCGGCGGAGAAAACGATCGTAATAACCGCCAGCACAAGCAGCACGTTTTGCACGGGTGGCGCGCCGAGGGGAACGCTGAACAGCGGCAGAAAAATGCGTATCAGGCCATAGAGTCCCATCTTGGACATCAACCCCGTCAGCAACATCGTCACCCCGCAGGGCGCTTCCGCATACGTCGCGGGCAGCCATGTATGAAACGGCATGAGCGGCACTTTCACCGCAAAGCCGAACAGCACTCCGCCCAAAATCACCAGCACGAGTTGATGGGCGGCGAGGCCGAATCCGCCCAGCCGCTCCGACAGCGCGGCGGCCAGCGCGCCGCGGTGTCCGAGTTCCGCGAGCGCGGGAAAGTCAAACCGGCCGGTGGCCAGATAAAGCGCGAGAAAAGCCAGCAATAACGCCACGCTGCCGGCCATCGTGTAGAGGAAAAACTGGTTGGCCGCCGCCACCCGGCCCGGCCCGCCCCAGAGCCGGATGAGAAAAAACGCCGGAATCAAACTCAACTCCCAAAACAGGAACCAGTGGAAAAAGTTCAGCGCCGTGAACGTGCCGAACAATCCGGATTGGAGGAACAGGATGAGGGCAAAATAAAGCGGTGAATTGGTGGAGCGTCCCGCGCCCGGAGAGGCCGCCGCGTCCGAAAGGCGGCTGCCACCACGCCAGGAGGCCAGCATCGCCATCGGGGTCACCACGGCGGTCAGCAGGGCCAAAAGCAGCCCGAGACCATCCACCCCGAGGAAGTAATTCACCCCCAGGGCCGCAATCCATTCGTGCCGCTCCACAAATTGCAGTTCACCGGAGGCCGCATCGAAAGCCGTCCACAATCCCAGCATCAACCCGAGTGAGAGCAGGCTGGAACCGAGCGCGAGTTGCCGCGCAAGGCGGGCCTGCCCCCGCAAGCCGGCCACGAGGATTCCCATCACCAGCGGCAGCAGGGTGAGGAGGGTGAGGACGGGGCAGCGGTTCATGGCGCCCCCCCCCAGATCCAGAACAGCACCCACGCCAGCAGCCCCAGCCCCATGATCCGCAGATAATGTTGCACCAGCCCGTCCTGCAGCCGCGACAACCACCGGCCCCCACCGCGCAAGCCGTCGCAACTGCGGTCGAAACCCGGGTTGAGGGCGCACTCGTCCACCGCCCGGGCCACCCAGGACAGCAGCAAGGCGCCCCGGGAAATGCAAGTTACCACGCCGTTCCAAACCCATTGATCCAACGCGGCACAGGCGCGCGCCGCCCAGGCGTTGAAGCGAATGACAGTCAGTTCATACAGCTCATCAATCCCGTATTTCTGTGCCAACCAATCATACATCCCCAACGGCAACGCCTTGCTCAACAAATCCGGCTCCGCCGCCGTTTGGCGTTGCACGTAGCCGTAAAAGGCGAGGCCGAACCCCACGCCGACAAAAACCGCCAGTGTGGAAGCCACCATCAACTGCACTACGTCGCGGGTGAAGCCGGCGGCCGGTTCCGCACCGAGGAAGGATTGAAACCAGGGCGCCCAAGGCGTCCCGACTCCGCCCAGCGCGACCACGCAAAGCGCCAAAACCACCAACGGCAGGGTCATTACCGCCGGACTTTCGTGTGGCTCATGCTCCGCCCGCACGCGCACAAGTTCGGGCGTCCTAGCAACGCGCGTCTCGGACGCGGGATAACCGCGGTAGCGCCCCCAAAACACCAGCGCCATCTGGCGGGTCATGTAAAAGGCGGTCAGCCCCACACCCGCAAACGCAAGGTGGAACGGGCCCGCAGAAACCGGCCAGCCATGCGCGGCATGGAGGATGGCGTCCTTGCTCCAAAAACCCGAGAAGAAGAACGGCACGCCGGCCAGAGCCATCATGCCAACGGCGTATGCCAAAAATGTGACCGGCATGAACTTCCGGATGCCGCCCATCTTGCGGATGTCCTGTTCTTCATGACAGCCGTGGATCACCGAGCCCGCCCCGAGGAACAACAGCGCCTTGAAAAATGCATGCGTGACGAGATGAAACATCCCGACCGCCACGCCCCCAACGCCTAGCCCCACCATCATGTAACCAAGCTGCGAAATCGTGGAGTAGGCGAGGATGCGCTTGATGTCATTTTGCGCCATGGCAATGGTGGCGGCGAAAAAGGCGGTGATGGCCCCCACCCAGGTGACCACTTGCAGCGCGGTGGCGGCGCCGGCGCTGTCCCCGACCGGAGCGCTCATCAGAGGATAGACCCGGGCAACGAGAAACACCCCCGCCGCCACCATCGTCGCCGCATGGATCAGTGCGGAAACCGGCGTGGGCCCCTCCATGGCGTCCGGCAACCACACGTGCAACGGGGCCTGGCCGGATTTGCCAACCGCGCCAGCGAAGATGAGCAGGCCGATGCCGGTTGAAACCGCGAGTCCAATGTTAGTTGTTTTAGCCACCATTGCCGCCAAAGCCGATTGTTCCAGACAGCCCGCGCCGCCATCGTAAAACAGCAACGTCCCGGTTTCGTGATAAAGCCAGACCATTCCCAGCAACAGGGCCACATCCCCGAGTCGCGTGGTGATGAACGCCTTTTTCCCCGCCGCCGCCGCCGCGGGCTTTGGATACCAAAACCCGATGAGCAGATATGATGTGAGGCCGACCAGTTCCCAGCAGATGAACAGGAGCAACAGACTGTTCGCCAGCACCAGGCCCAACATCGCCCCCGCAAAGAGGGACATGAAGCAGAAGAAGCGCGTGTAGTTCTCGTCGGTGGCCATGTAACCGACGCTGTAGAGAAAAATCAACAGGCCGACAAAGGACACCATCACCAACATCACCGCCGCCAGCGGGTCCAACACCCAGCCCAGTTGCAGCAAACCCGCGTCCCCGGCGGCAAATTGCAACCAGACGAAATTGTAAAATTCTTTGGGCGCGTTCGGCGCAGAATGTTTGATTGCATGCGCCAAGGCCCAAACAGACAACCCACACGCCCCAATCATCGAGCCAATAGCCAGGGTCGCTGCCGTTTGACGACGGCGTTGCGGCAGCAACGCGCTCAGCCCCGCCGCCAAAAACGGCAGCGCGGGAATCAACCAAAGATTTTTGACGATCCAGGCCATTTCAGGTTTCCGCTGCAAAACCACCCACGCCTTGCGCGGACGCGTCCCAACGCGTGCCGCCAAACCGGAGCGGCAGGTCCCCACCCCTGGCGGCCGGCCCATCCGACGCGCGGGGGAGGCCCCGGCACGTCGGGAGCACGCGGATGCCACCGGAATCGCCGGCCGGAACAAGGCGCCGCGTCCCCCGGCCGGGGCGGTTCCTGTGGAACGCGCTGTGGTCAGTCTTCACGCGTCGGGGTTCCGGCTTCATCCCTGTAGTTCGTTGATTTCATCCATGTTGGTGGTGCGGTAATGCCGGTAAACCGCGATTACCAGCGCCAGGCCGACAGCCGCCTCGGCGGCGGCAATGCCAATTGCGAACAGGGCAAACATGATGCCCGTCACCGGCGCCGGGTGCGCGCCGAACTGCCAGAACGCAATGAAGTTCAGGTTCGCCGCGTTGAGCATCAATTCGATGCCGATCAGCACGACGATGGCATTGCGCCGGGTCAGGGCCGCCGCCAGCCCGATGCAAAACAGCACGGCCGCCAGGAGCAGATAACCGGCAAGCGGCGTCATTGCGGCCCCCCGTCGTTCATGGCGATGATCACCGCGCCAATCAGCGCGGCGGTAAGGAGCAGCCCGGTGACCTCCAGTGCCAGCACATCATGCGTCATCAGCGCCGTCCCAATCTGCTCGACCGTGACCTGCACGGGAGCGGCCGGGGGCGGATGCGCTGCCGGACTTTGCCGGATGGCCCAGGCCAACAGGGCGAAAACGGCCGCCCCGATCGTGACGCCCCAATGCCAGCCCGGGGAAAAAAGCGCGCGTTCCGGCACTTCCCCGCCACGGGTCAAAAGGACCGCGAACACCAGCAGGATGGCCACCGCCCCGACGTAGATGAGCATTTGCGCCCAGCCCACAAACTGCGCGCCCAGTTGCAGATAAGCGGCGGCCAGCCCGACAAAGACCACCGCCACCGCCAGCACACAATGGACAAGGTTGCGCATGCGGACCGCCGCGACGGCGCCGACCAGGATCAACGCGGCGAGGATGAGGAATGGCCCGGTCACCATGCAGCGCCTCCGGTTCGCGGTCGGGGATTTGTGCGGCGGCTGGTCATTCGGCAAAACGATAGGTGCGTGGCATCCAGCGTCCGGCGCGCATCAGTCCGCGCCCCAACAGGCTGTAGGCGCCGATGACCAGCGCACTGCAAACGAGCCAGCGAACCGGGCCGCTGCCGATCCAATGCCACAGGGCGGCGATGACCACGTTGATGAGCGTCATTGGGATCATGAACTTCCACGCAAAATTCATGAGCTGATCCTGGCGCAGGCGGGGCAGCGTGCCGCGCGTCCAGATGAACAGCGCGAGCACCGCCAACAGTTTCAAAAAGAACCACACCCAGGAGGGAACCCATTCCCCGACCACATACGGCGCATGCCAGCCGCCGAGAAACAGCGTGACCCCCAGCGCGCTGACCGCAAACAGGCTCAGATATTCCCCCAGGAAAAAGAGCGCGAATTTGAAGCCGGAATATTCGATGAAATAGCCGGCAATGATTTCCGACTCGCCTTCCGGCAGATCAAAGGGAGAGCGGTTGGCCTCCGCGTTGGCGGCGATCAGGAACAGGACAAAACCGGCCGCCCCCCACGGCGTGAACACAAACCAGGCCGGCCACCAGCCGGATGCCGGGCTTTGCGCCAGGACGATTTGGGGCAGCGACAGCGTGCCGGCAATCATCACCACCGTGACCGTGGACAGCACGAGCGGAATTTCGTAGCTGATCATTTGCGCCACTGCCCGCATCGCCCCGAGCAGGGCGTATTTGTTCCGGCTGGACCAGCCCGCCATGAACACGACCAGTTCGGCCACCGTTCCGACCGCGAAGAAAAACAGCAGCCCCGCCTCCAGGTCCACCACCACCATGTTGCGTCCGAACGGCAGCACGGCGTACACCGTGAAAGCGGTCGTGACCAGCAGCACCGGCGCCAGCCAGTGCACCACGCGATCTGCCGCGCGCGGCACGATGTCTTCCTTGATCAGCGCCTTGATGCCGTCGGCGGCGGGTTGCAGCAATCCGAACGGGCCCACCCGGTTGGGGCCGTAACGATTCTGGATGCGCCCCAGCCCCTTGCGCTCCATCCACACCATCGCGGCGAAGAGCGTCGGGAAAATGACCAGCAACGGAATGATCGAAAGCAGCAGGGAGACGAGCGGCTGCCAGGCCTCCGGCAAAATGCCTGCACACCGGGCCAGCGCCCAATGCTTGAGTTGCACGAAGAGTTGATCCACTCCGGACATGGGCAGCTTCTAAGCCGGCGGCCGCCGGAGGGAATCCGGAGCGAACGTAAGCGGCGTCAACATGGGCATTTCAACTGGTTGGGGGCGGGGCCGCCGCCTTGGTTTTGAGCTCCGCCGCCGCCCGGGCTTTGGCCTGCGCCCGGGCCCGTTCCTGCGCGAGCACGGCGTCGGAGGCGGCGGCATCCGTCGGATGCAACTGCTGATAGTACGCATTGGGTCTGGCCAGTTGATCCTTATGCACGAGCAAAGCGGCGAACCGGTCCGGGGTGCTCCATTCGTAATCGGTGTCCATTTTGATCGCTTCAAACGGGCAAACCTCGACGCAAATCTGGCAGCTCATGCACACCGAGAGGTCAATGTCGAAGATTGCCGGATAAAACTGCATCTGTCCCTTGTAGTCCGGCTTCTTGTCCTTGCTTTTGACGATGTAGATGCACTGGGGCGGGCACTCCTTTTCACATATCTGGCAGGCCACGCAGCGCAGTCCCGTTTCCCAATCCTCGCCGTCATAGACCAGGAAGGGAAACTGCCGCGCGTTCTCAATCTGCGGCTCGCGCTCCTCGGGATACTGCACGGTGGTCAGCCGGTCTTCCCGGACATAACTGCCCAGGAAATTGCGTGCCGTCTCCACCATGCCTTTGATGATCCCTTCGCCAAGCATATAATCTTCCCGCCACCGCCGCCCGCCCCGATTGGTGGGGAGGTTAAAATTCACTGCACCACGAATCAAGTCGCGAGCGGTCCGGGCCAGTCACCGCGGGTAGCTGGATACGGCGCGCACATACTGCGCCCGCTCGAACGCGGTCGGGTCGGGGCAGCTGCGCTGGCTCATGCTGCCACGAAGCTGGTCCAGTGATGCATACCCGTGCTGCTCCAGCCAGTGGCGCATGTCGCGTTCCACCACCGCCAGATGCTGCTCCCCGTAACGCAACAACGCGGAACACATCATCGTCACGTCGGCACCCGCCATCAGCATTTTCAGCGCGTCACTGGCCCGGTGGATGCCGCTGCTCGCGGCCAGGCTCAACTGCAGCTGATCGCGCAGGATGGCCGTCCAGCGCAACGGCAGGCGCATGGCCATGGGCGTGCTCAACAACACCTTGTTGGTCACCTCCAGCGCCTCCAGATCCAGGTCCGGCTGATAAAACCGGTTGAACAGCACCAGTCCGTCCGCGCCCGCGGCCTCCAGCCGTCGCGCCACATGGGCAAAATTCGTGAAGAACGGACTCAACTTCACCGCCACCGGAATCCGCACCTGCTGCCGGACGGCCTGCAGGATGTCCACGTACCGATTCTCGATTTCCAGCGCCGTCAAGGATGGATCGGTTGGAATCCAGTAAATGTTCAACTCCAGCGCATCCGCGCCCGCCTGCTCCATCTGCCGGGCGTAATCCATCCAGTTGCCGCGGGTCGCTCCGTTCAAGCTGCCGATGATCGGCACCCGCACGGCCGCCTTGGCCCGGGCCAGTTTCTTTAAATACAGCTCCGGCCCCACGTGAAATTCCGAGGGCACGGGAAAATAGCTCAACGCCTCGGCGTAGCTTTCCGTTCCCTGCTCCAGGCACTCAAACAAGTCGCGGCGTTCCAGCGAAAGCTGCTCTTCAAACAACGAGTGCAGCACGATCGCCCCCGCGCCGGCGGCTTCCAGGCGCTTGATCTGGTCCAGGTTCTCGGTCAGCGGTTGCGCTGCGGAGGGGACCAGGGGGGAGCGGAGTTTCAAACCGAGATAAGTGGTTTCGAGGTTCATAAGGCCTCCTATGCAATGCCCAGGGCTTTCGTTATGTGGTTTTCGGCATGATCTAATTGGCCGGCGGCATGTTACTTGGCCGCGCCCATGGCCGCCGGCACGGGCGTTTCAGGCGGGTCCTCTCCGGGCTTCCACTCCCGGGCCGCCAGGTGCTGGTAGAGCTTCCACCGCAAATTCACCTCTTCCTGCGCGCGCGTCAGCAGGGTTTGCGCCGCCTCCGGATGGCTCTTGCCCAGCATTTTGTAGCGGTTTTCCATGGCCCGATATTCGCCCAGTTTGAGGCGCGGATTGCCGGAATCCAATTGCAACGGATTCTCCCCGCGCGCCGCGCGGTCGGGATGGTACCGATACAACAACCAGTGTCCGGAGTTCACCGCCGCCTTCTGGTTTTGCATGCCGGTGGCCATGTTGATGCCGTGCGCAATGCACTGCGAATAGGCAATGATCAACGCCGGCCCTTCATAGGCCTCGGCCTCCAGAAACGCTTTCAGCGTGTGCTCATCCTTCGCTCCCATCGCCACGCTGGCCACGTAGATGTTTCCGTACGTCATGGCGATCAGCCCCAGGTCCTTCTTCGCCGCCGGCTTGCCCCCCACCGCAAATTTCGCCACCGCCCCCAGCGGCGTGGCTTTCGAGGCCTGGCCGCCGGTGTTGGAATAAACCTCCGTATCCAGCAACAGCACCTTCACATTGTGACCGCTAGCCAGCACGTGATCCAGGCCACCGTAGCCAATGTCGTAACCCCAGCCGTCCCCGCCGATGATCCACACGCTCTTGCGCACCAGCATGTCCGCCAGGACCAGCAGGCGCCGGGCTTCCGGGGAATTCAGCGTCGCGAGCCGGCGTTTCAATTCGGCGACCCGCTCGCGTTGCTCATAAATGCCGGCTTCATCCTTCTGATCTGCCGTCAACAGGCCCTCCACCCATTCCGCGCCGAGTGCGCCGGACAGTTGTTGCAACAACTCACCGGCAAACTGGCGCTGCTTGTCCAGGCTCACCCGGAACCCCAGCCCGAATTCCGCGTTGTCCTCGAACAACGAATTGCTCCAGGCCGGTCCGCGGCCTTCATGATTTTTCGTCCACGGCGTGGTGGGCAGGTTGCCGCCATAAATGGAGGAACAACCGGTGGCGTTGGCCACGATCATCCGATCGCCGAAAAGTTGTGTCAGCAGCTTGATGTAGGGGGTCTCCCCGCACCCCGCACACGCACCCGAAAATTCAAACAGGGATTCCAAAGTCTGCATGCTGCGCACGTTCTGGGTCGAAACCGTCCGCCGGTCCAATTCCGGGATTGTCAGAAAATGTTCCCAATTCCTGATCCCCGCCTGCCGCACGGGCGCCTGCGGCTGCATGTTGATGGCTTTCAGTTTGGCCTCGGACTTGTTCCGGGCCGGGCAGACGTCCACGCAAACACCGCAGCCGGTGCAATCCTCCACCGCCACCTGCAGTGTATAACGCTTGTCCTTCCACTCGGGCAAACGCGCCGGCACGGATAAAAATCCCGCCGGATCCAAAACGGCATCGTCGTACACCTTGCTGCGAATTGCCGCGTGCGGACACACAAAGACGCATTTTCCGCATTGGATGCAAATGTCCGGCTCCCACACCGGCACCTCCACCGCCAGATTCCGCTTCTCCCACCTGGCCGTGGCGGTCGGATACGTGCCGTCGTTGGGCAGGGCGCTGACCGGCAGGCGGTCGCCTTTCCCGGCAATCACCGGCCCGAGCACGCGCCGCACAAACTCCGGCGCGCCATCCGGCACCGGCGGCCGGATGGCGGTCACGCTGTCCACGGCCTCCGGCACCGGCACCGCGCAGAGATTGGCCAGGGTCGTATCCACCGCGGCGATGTTCCTCTGCACCACTTCGTCCCCCTTTTTCCCGTAGGCTTTCCGGATGGAATCTTTGATGGCGTCGATGGCCGCGTCGCGCGGCAGCACCCCGGACACCGAGAAGAAGCAGGTTTGCATCACGGTATTGATCCGCAACCCCATCCCGGCGGCGCGCGCCACGCGGAGCGCGTCAATGGTGTACACCTTCGCCCGCTTCGCGATCAAATCCCGCTGCGTTTCCGGGGGCAGATGCTGCCAGACCGCTTCGGGCGGGTGCGGGGAATTCAACAACAATGTGCCGCCCGGCACGAGACATTCCGCCACGTTCATGCGTTGCAGGAACAGCGGTTGATGGCACGCGACGAAATTCGCCTGCGTGATGAGGTAGGTCGAACGGATCGGTCGGGGGCCGAAGCGCAAGTGCGACACGGTGGTTGCGCCGGCTTTTTTGGAATCATAAACGAAATAACCCTGCGCAAAATACCCGGTGTTCTCACCGATGATCTTGATGGATTCCTTGTTGGCGCCCACGGTGCCGTCCGAGCCCAGTCCATAAAACAGGGCCCGCGTCACCTCCGGCGGTTCGATCGAAAACGTCTCGTCCACCACCAGGCTCGTCTGGCACACGTCGTCGTTGATCCCCACCGTGAAATGGTTTGCGGGTGCGGGGGCCGCCAGGTTGTCAAACACCGCCTTCACCATCGCCGGGGTGAATTCCTTGGAAGACAGGCCGTAGCGTCCTCCGACCACGACCGGCGCCACGGGGAACGCTCCCGCGGTGGTCGCCTTGCGCCCGGCCTCGGCGAGCGCCTGCAGCACATCCAGGTAGAGCGGCTCGCCACCCGCCCCTGGCTCCTTCGTCCGATCCAGCACGGCCATCTTCCGTACCGACGCCGGGAGTGCGGCCACGAAGCGTTCCGCGTCCCACGGCCGGTAGAGCCGCACCTTCAACACCCCCAGCCGCTGACCATGGGCGTTCAGGTGGTCCACCGTTTCATGCACCGTCTCCGCCCCCGACCCCATCAGAACAATTACCGATTCCGCATCCGGCGCGCCGTGATATTCGTACGGCTGATAGGTGCGTCCGGTCAGTTCACCAAACCGCGCCATCGTCGCGGCGACAATCGCGGCACACCGGGCGTAGAACGGATTGACCGCCTCGCGCGCTTGGAAATAAACGTCGGGATTCTGGGCCGTGCCGCGCAGCACCGGACGGTCCGGCGTCAGTCCGCGCTCCCGATGCGCCGTGACCAGTTCTTCCTTGATCATGGCCCGGAGAGTCGCGGCGGTGATCATTTCGATCTTGCCCACTTCGTGCGAGGTGCGGAACCCATCGAAGAAATGCACAAAGGGAATCCGGGACTCCAACGTTGCGGCGTGCGCAATCAGCGCCAGGTCCTGGGCCTCCTGCACCGAGTTGGAACACAGCATCGCCCAACCGGTCTGCCGGGCGGCCATGACATCCTGATGATCGCCAAAAATGGACAACGCCTGCGCGGCAATTGAGCGGGCCGCGATGTGAAACACCGTCGGGGTCAGTTCCCCGGCAATTTTGTACATGTTGGGAATCATCAGCAGCAAGCCCTGCGATGCGGTGAAGGTGGTGGCGAGCGCCCCGGTTTGCAGGGCGCCATGCACCGCACCGGCGGCTCCGGCCTCGCTTTGCATCTCGACCACCGCCGGCACCGTGCCCCAGAAATTATGCCGGTGGTACGCCGCCCACTGATCCGCCCATTCCCCCATCGGCGACGCCGGAGTGATGGGATAGATGGCGATCACCTCGCTGAGCTGGTAGGCAATCCGGGCCACGGCTTCATTCGCGTCCAGGGTCTGAAAGTGCGCTTGTTTCATCTGCACAACAGCGTCCCCGAGATGGCGGCATCTGGAAAACCATCTCTTGTCAATCAATGCCCAGAAATTGCGTTAACGCCGCCCGCCGGATGTGCGGCCTGGTGGCGCACCGCTCACACAGCGCAGTCCGGCCGGTCTTCCGCTTGCAACTGCAACCTGGGCGCGGGGTGTTTCTGCAGGGGGTTCCGCGTGAACTGTTCCGTTTCCAACCAGTCGAGCCATTGTCCGGTCAGCGCCAGCACTTCCGTGAGATCAAGCTGTTCCCGCACCGGCAGATGCCGGCTCAAGTTGGCGCGGGCCAGCTTGAGCAGGGCGGCGGCCGGTCGCAGCCGGTCTTTTTGCAGGTGTACAAACGCTCCAGCCAGTTGAATCAACCCCTGGTAAAATTTCCCCAACGGCCCGTGGCGCTCCGTCAGCCAGAGTTCCTCCAACACATCATGCGCCTCATAAAACTGCTGCTGATTGAAACAATCGAAATAGGCCAGGTAATGCGCGTCCAGCGGCCCGCCTTGAAAGGCGGCGATGCGCCCGGCGATCTTGCCGCTCTTCCTGCTCACCATGTGATCCTATCGCCGGGCAGCGTCCGGCCAAGATCATTTTTCGAAAGCCCAAGGCCGGGCACGCCAGGTGTCCCGTCCCGGGGTTACGGCGCGATCTGCACGATTCTCAGCCCCCCGGGCGCTGCGGGACGCTGCCGGACGGTGAACAGGAAAATCCGATCCGCGCTGGCCCGACCGTCATTCACGGTGACGGTGATCTCCGTAACCCCGGCCTGGTCCGCCGCCGGCAACAGGTTCAGGCTGCGGCTGGCCCCGGAGCCGCTGATCACGATATCCGCATCGGCAAGGAGCGATTGATTCGTCGAAGTCACGGTGACGGCCAGACTGCTGGCGGCCGTTTCCTCGTCGTCAATCATAAACGAAATTGGCGGGACGACCGCCCCCATCGCCACCGATTGATCGGCGATGGTCGAGATGGTGGGTCGGCGATTCACCGACACGTTGAACGTACGGGTCAGCGTGTTGTTGCTGGCTGCGCCGTCGTTCACCGTGACGGAGATGACCGCCCCGCCGGCCGCTCCCGCCACGGGGGTGAACCGGAGCGCCCCGATGGCATCCGGGCTGGAATAGATCACAGTGGGATGCGGGATCAAGCCCGGGTTGCTGGAAGTTGCCGTCACCCCGAGGGTTTGAGTCTCGTTCGTTGCGCCACTGGTGATGCCGGACAGGTTGACGGTCTGCAAGCCATCGCCTTCGTTCAGGACCAGGTCCGTCAATGTGTTGAGTGTGGGTGGCTGGTTCACTGGATTGACCGTGACGGTAAAGGTCCGCGTGACGAGGTTGTTGCTCGCGCCGCCATCATCCACCGTGACGGTGATGCTGGCGGTGCCGAAACCGAAGGCCACCGGGGTGAAGCGCAACGTGCCTGTCGTATTGGGACTGGTGTAAGTGACCGTGGGATCGGGGATCAACGCCGGATTGCTCGATCTGGCGGTCACCACCAGCGTCTGCAGTTCATTCGATGCGCCGCTGCCGATGCCCGAGAGATTCACCGTTTGCTGCCCGACGCCTTCATTCACCGTCACATCGGCAATCGCGCCGAGCGTGGGGGGCTGGTTGGCCGGCGGCAGGGGCTGATACATCACTTCATTCGAGAAAACGCTCTCATCCCCGTTCGTATTGAACGCGGTGGCGGCGAAATAATAGGTCGCCCCCACCAGCAATCCGGAGATCGTCGCCGTGGTCGCCGCGCCCACCGTGATCGCGTTGGTATAACTGCCGCTGCCCGGCCCGTAATGGATGCGGTAACCCACCACCTGCGGATCCGGGGACGGATCCCAGGCCAGCCGGACCTCGGCGGCGCGGGCGGAGAATGAACCTGGGCTGGTGATGGAAACAATGAGAAGCGTGACAACCGTCGCGAACCTCCCTCTCGATACGACTCCTTGATACAACATACGTCGAACCCGCCCATGCAGAATCGTTGCCAACATCGTCGCGATGGTGCGACGTCCGGGAACACGACACGATTATCAAGCGCTTACGGAACGATGTTCAGATTCCGAACGAGCCGGAATCCCGGGACCTTGTCCGGCGTGTGGAAAACCTGCATGGCGCTTGTCCAGTTTCCCAAGTTGCGCAGCGCATTGCCCCGTGGAATTCCCGGGGCGGGAAAAGCTTTCACCGGGCCGCCCCCGGTCTGGCGGCAGCGGTCCATCGCGGCGAACGGTGTGACCTGTCGCAGCCTGCGAAGTGACCAATCGGCGGGAATTAGCGCACGGCTTTAAAATCCAATGGCGCGTTGGCAGTACCTCCGCGCCTCCGTGGCAGGGACGACGAATGGCCCCAGAACTTCTCCCGGCATCGCTGACCGGACCAACCCGCGCCACGCGCACCTGCAGTTGCATTCCGCCTCCGGCCCGCTTGACGGCGACGGGTCGAAGGACATCCACATTCTGCGATTGAGGCGGGAGCGCGAATCTGCCACTCTGGCGGCGCGCAATTTGCCGTCCAAGCATGATTGAGTATCTAGGTAAATTTCACCCACTAATTGTCCACCTGCCCATCGGTTTCCTGGTGTTGTTGGGGCTGTTTGAGTGGCTGGCCCTGCGTCCGGGCGGCCGCCGGCTCCGGGTGGCCAACCGGTTGATTCTGCTGTTCACGATACCGGCGGCGCTGAGTAGCGTGCTCCTGGGCTGGTTCATGGCCATCAACCCGCACTATGAGGCGCGGACTTTGTTCTGGCATCGCTGGCTTGGCACCCTGGCCGGGGTGGCGGTGCTGCTGCTTTGGATCATCCGGCAACGCGGTTGGTTTACTGCCTATCGCCGCAGTTTGTTCGTCACCTTGATCCTGCTCGGCGTCGCCGGTCACTTCGGAGGATCGCTCACTCATGGGAGCGGCTTTCTTTCCTGGCCGAAAAAGCGTCTTCCCGCTGCGGCCCCCGTCTCCAGCGAGGTCTTGCTGGCGCAGCCGGTTTACTCCACCTTCATCCAGCCTCTGTTCAATGATTATTGCATCAGTTGCCATGGCGAAACGAAATCCAAGGGCGGTTTGCGCCTCGATAATGCGGAACAAGTGCTGAAGGGCGGCGATTCAGGCTCCCTCTTTGCCCCGGCGGAAGGAGCGCAAACCTTGATCGGCTGGCACATCAACCTGCCCGAGGGGGACGAGGACCACATGCCGCCCGACGGCAAACCCCAACCCTCCTCCGCGCAATTGGCCGTGCTCAATTGGTGGTTGAAATCCAACCGCCAGACACAACCGGTGACCCTGCGCGAACTCGAGCCGGGGCCGGAGATTCTGCAGGCCATTCGCGCCAGTATCGCCGCCAACCCCAAGTGAGCCTGCGCCAGTGTGAACCGGCGGCCGCTCTCCAGTTTATGTTACACAGTGAATTAATTCCCGCCCCCGACTCCGGTTCAAAGCATTTAATGATCATGTTGCACGGCTTGGGCGACAGCCTTGAAGGCTATCGCTGGCTGCCGGAGGCGCTGCAACTGCCGTGGTTGAACTACCTGCTGGTCAACGCCCCGGATGACTACTACGGCGGCTATTCCTGGTTTGACCTGGATGGCGAGCGCACGCCCGGGATCCACCGCAGCCGCAAATTGCTGTTCGACCTGCTCGACGCGCAACGGCAGGCGGGTTTCCCGACCGAACAGACCACGGTCGGCGGATTTTCCCAGGGTTGTCTGATGACGATGGAGGCCGGATTGCATTACCCGCACCGGTTTGCCGGGCTGGTGGGCATCAGTGGGTGGATCTCCGAGTTGGATCAGGTGCTTGGCCATTTGCCGCCCCTGACCCGCCAGCAACGGTTTCTGGTCACGCACGGCACCCATGACCCGGTCGTTCCCTGCGAGATCACGCGGAAGCAGATCAAACGCTGTCAGGAGGCCGGGTTGAACATCGAATGGCACGAATTTCAAAAACCGCACACTATTGCGGGCGAGGAGGAATTGCGGGTAATCCGAAAATTTGTGCAGGCCGGTGCCGGCCGAACCATTTGACCCGGGCCGTTCGCCCCGGCGGCAATCCCAGTCTCCCCTCCGGCGCGCAGAGCGTGGCAGTCGGGTGACCAGACTACGGTTGACGTCGCACCAAGGCCAGCCCCTTGAGCAGGTCCACAGCCCGTCCCAAAACTACGTCCTGCAGAACTGGCGGTGCGGGCTCGGTCTCGCGTTGTCGCACGAAGTTTTCGTCCAATTCCACGCCTTCGCGCCGGGCCCGCACCAGATCCGCCTCGTTGGTGTGGAAACGCCGGATCACGCGATTTGTCGCGGTGGTGGCAATGTTCGTCCCGGTCGCCTTGGCGAGCCCATACGGATCATCCCAATAAGTGCGTTCTTCCGCCTCGCTGACGGCAACGGGAATATCCGGCTCCAATCCGGAAGCCAATGACCGGGTTTTTCCGCCGAAGCGAAGGGGCGCAGTGGCAATGCGAACGTGCTGGCCGTTTTTTAAAGTAAACTCGCTGGTCAGCATCGCCGTACCGGGCGTTCGGCTTCCCATCACCAGACCATGACCGGAACCGCCCACCAAAGCCGCCAGCGCTTCCGCCGCGCCCTGCGTCTGGCCATTCACCAGGACCACCGTGGGCCAGATCCAGGCGTTGGTTTTTGTGGTCGAACTGATCATCCCGCTGCCCGGGTCCAACAACTCACGCGCTTGCGCATCGAACAAATCCGCCGTGGCGGCGGCGGCCGCATAGTCATGTCCCCCGGCAAAGCGCAAATCCAGCACCAATCCCTTGACGACCGGATTGGTCTGGAGGAGGGCGTTGCCGGCCGCCCGCACTGCCGCAGCCAGCCCGCCTTCCACTTGCCGCACCCGCAGATACGCGATCTCGCCCTCGAAAACCTTGATTTGGGTGAGATTCGTTGCCGGTATGGCCGGCGACGCTTCGGAGGTGAGCAGCTGCACCTTGCCCCGGAATCCGCGCAACAAGCCTTCGGTTGCCTGCCGGTCAATCTCCGCGCGGGTCACACCGGGCAGGGTGGTTTGAATCAACTGGCGCAGCTCGTCAAAGTCCGGAAGCGCCTCCGCCCCCTTCATCGTGGTTGCGCCCAGCACCAGGCCCGCCATCACCCACCCGCAACTCAGCGTAACGCAATGTTTCATAAAACAATTCATCCATCTTTCCGTCTGTCCCGGCGTTCGGCGAGGAAAAACTTTGGCGACCGGCGCAAACCACTGTCCGAAGAGTGCTGCCGCCCCCCCACCTCGCCTCATCGGGCGAGACCATCGGGCTTCGAGCTGCGGCCAAGATCAACCGTCCGTGGCCCGACCGGACAATGCGGCGCGGCCGCGCCGCACTCACGCCAGTCCCGTCCAAGTTGGGGGGAAGCGCCCGGAGGAGCTGCGGGGTTTCGAGCTTGCCTCGCTTCCGGCGGAACCGTTTACTTAAGCGGCAACCAAAACCGATGCGGCGCTTATGATCGTTTACATCATCTGTCTCACTGTGGGGCTGCTGTTCACCTTCATCAGTGCCATCGCCAGCCACTTTTTCGGGGGGCACGACGCGCCCGAAATCGGCACGGGCGGCGCCGCGGAGGCGGGGTTCGATTCCAGTGGTGTGCCGGGCATTTCCTTTTTCAGTCCCACGGTGCTGAGCATCTTCGTCACCTCCTTTGGTGCGTTTGGTCTGATCTTCAGCAAGATTGGCGCGACGCAGAGTCCTTGGTTGAGCGCGCCGCTGGCGCTCGTCGGCGGCGGGATTGTGGCCGTGCTCGGCTTTCTGCTGTTCAATGCCATGTTCCGGAAGACTCAGAGCTCCAGCGAATCGCGCGTCGCCACCCTGATCGGACAGTCCGCCTCGATCATTACGCCGATTCCGGAGAACGGCGTGGGGGAAATTGCCTACGTGCAGGGCGGCATCCGGTACACCGCACCGGCGCGCACCACCCCCGGCCGCGCCATTCCCTCCGGGCAACCGGTTAAAATCACGCGCATCATCGGCACCCAGTTTTACGTCGAAGCCACCGGCTAATCCATCAACCAATGCAATCTACCCTGCCCCCCGCCATGAACCTGACTCCCTGTTTCGCGGCAATCGCCGATCTGCCCCTGATGACCATCATCTTCAGTGTCGGCGTCATTGCGATCGTTTTCTTCATCACGGCCGGCATCTGGGCGAGCCGCTACACCAAGGTCGGGCCCAACCAGGTCCTGATCATCTCCGGCCGCAAGCACCGCATCCTGGATCCGGACGGCACAGCGCGGGATATCGGCTTTCGCGTGGTCAAAGGCGGCGGCGTCTTCGTCTGGCCGGTGGTGGAAAAAGTGGACGTGCTCTCGCTGGAACTGCTCACCATTGACGTGCAGACGCCGGAAGTTTACACGAGCAAGGGCGTGCCGGTGCGGGTGGATGGCGTGGCGCAAATCAAGGTGAAGGGCGACGATATTTCCATCGCCACGGCAGCGGAGCAATTTCTGAGCAAAGGCACGGACGAAATCCGGAACATCGCCACGCAAACCATGGAGGGGCACCTGCGCGCCATCCTGGGCACGTTGACCGTGGAGGAGATTTATCAGAATCGTGATGCCTTTGCGACGAAGGTGCAGGAGGTGGCGGCGGGCGACATGGCGAACATGGGACTGCAAATCGTCAGTTTCACCATCAAGGACATCCGGGATACGCAGGGCTACCTGGACGCGCTCGGCAAACCGCGCATTGCCCAGGTCAAGCGCGACGCCCAGATCGCCCAGGCCGAGGCGGACCGCGATGCGATGATCAAATCCTCCCAGGCGCAGCAGGCCGGCCAGGAGGCCAAATTTGTGGCGGACACCAAAATCGCCGAGGCGCAGCGCGATTACCAGATGAACGTGGCGAATTACCAGGCCAGCGTGAATACCAAAAAGGCGGAAGCCGACCTGGCCTACGATTTGCAGAAGTACAAGACCGGCCAGCTCGTCAAGGCGGAGGAGGTGCAGGTCAACATCATTGAGAAGCAGAAACAGATCGAGCTGCAACAACAGGAAATCCTGCGCAAACAACGCGAGCTGGAAGCCACCGTGCAAAAACCGGCGGATGCGGAACGTTACAAGGTCGAAACGCTGGCCAACGCCCGCAAGTTCCAATTGGAGACGGAAGCCGCCGGTACCGCCGCCGCCGCCAAGGCCGAAGGTTTTGCCAACGCGGACGTGCAAAAAGCCACTGGTCTGGCCGAGGCCGAGGCGAACAAGGCCAAGGGTCTGGCCGAGGCGGCAATCATCGAGGCGCAAGGCCGCGCAAACGCCGAGGCCACGCGGCTCAAAGCCGAAGCGTTTCAAAAATACAACGAGGCTGCCGTGATCGAACTGCTCGTGAAGGTGCTGCCGGAAATCGCCACCAAGATTGCCGAGCCGCTCAGCAAGACCGAGAAAATGGTGATCATCAATTCCGGCAGCGGTCCCGGCGGCGGCGCGAGCAAGCTCACTGGCGACGTGACGCAGATCATCGCGCAACTGCCGCCCGTGTTGGAGAGTTTGACGGGAGTGAAATTTGAGAAGCTGCTCGAACAAGTTCCCGCGTTGAAAAAAGCGATGGGGAAGGAGGACGCGGCGAAAGGTTGATCATGGCCGGGGCAAAATGGTTTCGCTCCACCAATTCTAGCGGCCACGGAGTGGCCAAACTTGCATAGTCATGCGCCTGTTTGAAGCCATCATTGAAGCAAATCACCAGGCCGCCGCCGGCGACGCCAACGCCGGTTTGCGTCCGGCGGAGTTCACAGATGCGTTGCCAGTCGCAGCGTTGACGTGTTTTGACGCGCGGCTGAATCCGCTCCTTCCGGAAGTGCTCGGTCTCCCGGAGGAGTGGTTCATCTGGTTGCGTAATGCCGGCAACGTCGTGACCCATTCCACAAGCAGTACGGTTCGCTCCCTGGCGCTGGCTTGTGCGGTCAAAGGGGCCAGGGAAATCTGCGTCATCGGCCATACCGATTGCCAAATCTGCCGCACCAGCACGATGCAGCTGCTGGAACGGCTCAAGTCGCTGGGAGTGCAACGCCAATTATTGCCGGACAACGTCAATGAATTTTTCAACGTCTTCAGCAGTGAACGACAAAATGTGATCAAGGCGTGCGAGGTCGTGCGGAGCAGCCAGCTTATCAGCCCGCAAATTCCCGTTCACGGTCTGTTGCTGGATACTTCCACCGGACGCCTGGAGTGGCTGGTCAACGGCTATCAGAATTGGGCCGCGCCGGGCGCGCCGGGGAGCGGGATGCTGCGCTCGGCAGGTGAAACCGTGGATAAACTCAAATCGCTGGCGGAGTTTCAGTTCGGCGAAATGAAATTCCCCGAAACCAAGATCGGCGAATTCGTCACGCCAGCCGGAGATTGGTTGAGCGACAAGATCGAAGCGCGACCAACCCCGATGGAAGCCGCGCAACCCACCACGCCCGTCGCCGCTGCGGCCGGCAAGCTGGTCGCCGCCGCGAAAGTTGTTTTGGCGCAACCGCCGCAACCTCCCGCCCAAGCGGGACCGAAACCCATTCCCCTGCCGCCCAGGATTCCGCCGCGCATCCAGCCATCCAAGCCCAAATTTTTCCGTCTCAAATAAGGCGCCGCCCGCTACGTCAAAGGGGCGAGGCAATTCAGTCCGAAATGCCGCTGATATTCGCGCATGATGTAACGGTCCGTCATGCCCGCCACGTAATCACACACCGCCCGATGCAAGCCCTCCCGTCGGATGCGCCGCCGCGATTGCTCGCCGATTTCCTTTGGATGCCGCAGATAGAAATTGAAGACCGTCTCCAGCATGCGCACCGCCCGGGTGTTGGCTTCATCCACCCGCTGGCTGAAGTAGAGATGGCGGTAGAGAAATTTGCGCATCTCCTGGTTTTGCCGCCGCCGCGCCGGACTGTACTGCACCAGCGCGGTTCGATATAAACGAACGTCATCCGCGCTTTGCACCCCGGCGGCGGCAATCAGCTTTTCCGAAGTCGCCACCACATCCCGCACTTGCGCATCAATCAGCGCGCGGATGATGGCGTTGCGCCGCGGTTCCCCGGAGAGACTCCCCTGCTCTTTCCGCACCCGGCGCGCGGTTTCCTGCCAAACCACCACGTGACGATTCAACTCCGCTTCTGAAAGCAGGCCCGCATCCAGACCATCATCCAGATCGTGGCTGTAGTAAGTGATCTCATCGGCCAGATTGGCGACCTGGGCTTCCAGGGACGCCTGGCGGGCGGCGAAGCCCGCGCGCCGGCCCGGATGATCGTAGGCGGTGAAATGTTTGACCAGCCCCTCGCGCACTTCCCAGGTGAGATTGAGTCCCGAAAACGCGGCATACTTCTGCTCCAACACTTCAACCACGCGCAGGCTTTGCCGGTTGTGCTCAAAGCCGCCGTGCCCTTTCATCAGCCGATCCAGCACCTGCTCTCCGCGATGCCCAAACGGCGAATGTCCGAGGTCATGCGCCAGCGCGATGGTTTCGGTGAGGTCTTCGTTGAGCCGCAGGGCGCGCGCGATTCCGCGCGCAATGGCGGCCACTTCAATGGTGTGCGTAAGCCGCGTGCGCAAATGGTCGCCCGTGCCATTGAGAAAAACCTGGGTCTTGTATTCGAGCCGGCGGAAGGCGCGTGAGTGGATGACGCGATCCCGATCACGTTGATATTCGGTCCGCCAGGGGGATGCCGCCTCCTTGTGCTTGCGTCCGCGCGAATCGCCGCTCATTTGCGCGTAGGGCGCGAGCGTCTGTCGCTCGAGCTGTTCCAGTTCCGGGCGCGTGCGCGGCATGGCGGGGGCCGCGCGTTTAAAGCGCCACGGAAACGGGCAGCGGGATGCCTCGCAGCTCAAAGAGCCGCCGGATCGTGTCCTCAATCAGATTGTTGGGGCAGCTGGCCCCGGCGGTGATTCCCACCGTGATGCGTCCCGGCGGCAGCCAGTTCAGGGTCTCCACTTCCTGCTTGTGATGCTGGTCGTAATGCGAGATCCGGTCTGCCGAAATCATCTTGGTCGCATTCTTGATGAAGTAGGTGGGCAACACGGCCTCCCCCATTTCCGCCAGATGTGACGTGTTTGAGGAATTGTAACCGCCGATTACGATCAGAAAGTCCATTTTCTCGTGCAGCATTTTTTCCAACGCGCCCTGACGATCCTGCGTGGCGCCACAAATCGTATCGAAAAAGCGGAAGTGTTGATCCAGATGTTCCGCGCCGTAGCGTGCAATCATCGCATCCCGCAACCGGCGCTGCACTTCCTCGGTTTCCCCGCGCAGCATGGTGGTTTGGTTGGCCACCCCCACCGCCTGCAGGTGCAGGTCCGGGTCGAAATCCTGGGAATACGCCCCTTGAAATTTATCCAGAAACTCCCGCTTGCTTCCGCCGGCCTTGATGTAATTGCACACGTAATCCGTTTCCGCAAGGTTCAGCACCACCAGATAATGACCATTGCCCCCCGCGCGCGCCTGCGACGTGGTCGCCTTGGTTTCCTCATGCTTGGCTTTGCCGTGAATGATGCTCGTGATGTTGTCCTTGGAATATTGCCGCACCCGCTTCCACACGCTCATCACATCACCGCAGGTCGTGTCCACAATGATGCAGCCCTTCTCCTCAATTTTTTTGCGGGTGGCCACTTCGGTGCCGAACGCCGGAATCAAGACCGCGTCACCCGGCTGGATGCGCGCCAGCTCGGCTTCCGTCGGCTTCGGGGAAATGATTTGGATGCCCATGTGGCGGATTTGGTCATTCACGTCCGGGTTGTGAATGATTTCACCGAGCAGATAAATCGGTTTTTCCGGGGCCACGTCGGAAAAGTATTTCTTGGCCGCGTAGGCGAGATCAATGGCGCGCTCCACGCCGTAACAAAAACCAAATTCCTTCGCCAGCTTGATGGTGAGGTCCCCCGCCGCCAGCACCCCGCCGTTCGCGCGGATTTTTTCCACAATCTGACTGCGATAATGGGAGATCACCTTGGCCTGCACTTCCTCCATGATGTCGGGGCGGCGCAGGTTGATTTTCTTGGGTGGCGCGATGGGCGCTGGCGTTGCCATAACAGGACAAGTCTAGCCTCTGTGCGCCGGACGTCGAGCAGAAACCCGGAGGCAAACAGGCCGCGCCCCGCGCCGACAAACTGCAATCATGGCCTTCCTGGCGGCGCGCGGCGACTCCGGCCGCTCCTGACGGAACGCCTGCCCGCCGCAACGCCGGGTAATGGGCGTCCTCCCGCAGCTTCGTCCGTGCCGGACCGCTCGTGCCGGCGGTTGTGACGTTGATCAAGTGGCTCGCGCAGGCGTGTACAAACCCACGGCGCCCCTCGCCGGTAAGATTCCCGTTGCCACCACATGGGAAATTGATGGTGGCAGGCAGGTTCAACGTCAGGTTGTCGCGGGCGGTACGGTCATACGCGTCCCGGGCCGTGGCGGTCCAGGGGTTGGCGGCACCGAACGACGGAATGTTGGTCTTGGCCTCGATTCGACCGGCCTGGAGGGCGGAGAATTCCAAATCCGCTTGCCGCGAACGCGGATCTCGCATAATAGTTTCCTGATCGGTCGTGGCGTACGAGATTGGCTCCGGGCATTTGCTGCCAGCGCCGGTCTGAATTTTCGGATGAACTGGTCTTTCCGGTTGCCGGCCTGGGAGCCGCAACATTGGAAACCGGGCATTGCGGAGTAAAAATGCGCAGTTCATCCCAACACCATCCACGGTTCGGAGCGTAGCTCAGCCTGGCTAGAGCACTTGCTTTGGGAGCAAGACGTCGCAGGTTCGAATCCTGTCGCTCCGACCATTTTCATGGCCCGGATACCCCGGCCGTTTCAAGCCACCTCGATCACCAGGGCGGTGGTGTTGTCACGCCCGTCATTCCGCACCGCCTCCAAGACCAACTCGCGGGCGGGGTTGGATTCGGCCCGGCCGGAATTCTGTCGGATCAGATCCAAAATGTGATGGTCGTACAACCCTTCAGTCAGGCCATCGGAGCAGATGAGGAACCGGTCACCCGGCTCAATGCCGACGGCGCCGAGCTGTGGGTCAATGAATTGATTGCTCCCGCCCAGCGCCTTTTGCAGGACATTGCGCCGTGGATGCGTGCGTGCTTCACGCTCATTGAGTTTTCCCGTGCGGTACAGCCAGCCAACGTAGGTGTCATCCTGACTGATTTGTTTGATGGTTTGATCCCGTTGCGCCAGATAATAAATGCGGCTGTCCCCCACGTGCCCGAAATACATCCAGCCGGGAGTGAACCAGCACAGGCTCAACGTGGTTTCCATGCCATCGCACTCTTCGTAACTGCCCCCCAGATAAGCCAGCGCCCGATGCACCTGACTGAAAAGTTCGGCGAGAACATCGTCCGGGCCAATGCTCAGACCCGCCGCGCGCTGCGCAAACGAGCGCGGCAGCAGGGTCGTGATTTTTTCCACGGCGATGTTGCTCGC
Organism: Verrucomicrobiota bacterium; assembly: GCA_029573725.1. Classification (GTDB taxonomy): domain Bacteria; phylum Verrucomicrobiota; class Verrucomicrobiia; order Limisphaerales; family JADLHS01; genus JADLHS01. The sequence goes on along the minus strand of JAKQDQ010000041.1, from coordinate 99,796 downwards.
GTATTCGCCCGCCTTGGCCCCGCCCATGCCGTCGCTGACGGCGAAGGCGAAGTCGGTGTGTCCCAGGGAGGCTTCGCCAATTTTGCCCAGGCGCTGCGTCTCCTGCGCGTTAAAACGCAGCCCCAGAAAGGAATCCTCATTGTGAGGCCGGACGCGGCCGCGATCCGTCCAACCGGACCATCGCAGCCTGGGCACGACCGGTTCAGCGACGGATGGACTCATTGGGGCCCGGCCGGTTGTTCGCCGCGCAACAGGGTCGCGAACTCGAAATCAATCACGCAGAACCGCCCGTCCTGCTGGCGATAGGTGATGTTGCGCACGTCGGGATCATCGTGCCGGACGCCGTATTGCCGCAGTTCGGCGAAGAGCTCCTGCACGCGATCCTCGCTCACCCGCTCGACCCGCGAACCACAGTTGGTGGTCACAATCCGCAGCTTTTCACGATCCGCCTCCAGGAGACGGGGCACAAAGGGACAGCCCCGGGTTTCCAGGTGTTTCAGCACCTGCACCTCATTGTCAAAGCGCTGCGCCGCATCCGCTCCATGGTAGGTTTTCACCACCCGCCCATCGAACGTCAGATTCACCGTGGCGCGTAAAGTGTCTTTTACTTTCAGCATCCGCCTGCGTCCTTCGTCTCGCGCCAGTGTGCGGCAGTTCCCGAACGGGGAAAAGCTCCAAACCGCGCCTCAAATCCACGCCCTGCCGGCGGCCGTCCGCCTCCGGGAATGCGCCGTTACGCAAACGGCCCGGTATTGGCGCGCCACGCGGCGCGGCGCAAAGTGCTTGCGACACACCCCGCCACCTGTTGAAATGCAGGCGCGTCGATTGGCGGCGGCCGGCCCCCGCAATGCGGGTTCCGGCGGCCCGTCCTGCACACGCGCGCAACAACCACCACACACGCATGGTTAAATATAAATTGGAATACATTTGGCTCGATGGCTATGAACCCACCGCCAATCTCCGCAGTAAAACCCTGATCCGCGAATTCAACTCCTTCCCCGAACTGGAGGAGCTTCCCCTGTGGGGATTTGACGGCAGTTCAACCCGGCAGGCCGAGGGGCGCAGCTCCGATTGTGTGCTCCGCCCCGTTGCGTGTTATCCCGACAGCACGCGCCGCAATGGCGTGCTGGTCATGTCCGAAGTGCTGATGCCGGACGGCAAAACCCCGCACCTGAGCAACAGCCGGGCGACCGTTCCAGACGACGCGGGCGCCTGGTTTGGCTTCGAGCAGGAGTTTTTCCTCTATCAGGACGGCAAGCCGTTGGGCTTTCCAGAAACCGGGTTTCCCTATCCCCAGGGGCTTTACTACACCGGCGTCGGATTTGACAGCATGGGCAGCATCGCCCGGGAGATCGTCGAAAAACACGTGGATCTTTGCCTGGATGCGCACCTCAACCTCGAAGGAATCAATGCGGAGGTGGCCAAGGGCCAGTGGGAATTCCAGATTTTCGGCAAAGGCTCGCGAACGGCGGCCGACCAGGTGTGGGTTGCGCGGTACCTGCTCATGCGACTATGCGAAGGCTACAAGGTGGATGTGAACTGGCACTGCAAACCGCTCGGCAAGGACGTGGATTGGAACGGCTCCGGAATGCATACCAATTTTTCCACAACCTACATGCGCGAAGTCGGCGGCAAGGACTACTTTGAAAGGTTGATGGCGGCGTTTGACAAATACAAAAACGAACACATCGCGGTTTACGGTCCGGACAACCATCTCCGCCTGACCGGCCTGCACGAAACCCAGTCCATTGACAAATTCAACTACGGCGTGGCCAATCGTGGGGCATCCATCCGCGTACCCCACAGCTTCGTCAACAACGATTACAAGGGTTACCTTGAAGACCGGCGGCCGAATTCGCAGAGCGATCCTTACAAGGTTGCCAGCCGCATCCTGCGGACCATCGCCACCGTACCTGCTGCTGACGGTCGCAGCTCCGCCGCCTGACTGGCCGTCACGCCCGCCGCATCGCGCCCGGGAGGCGGCGGGACGCGTTGACCGGCCCGCCCCTCTTCTCGAACGGCTCCGGAATGAACTGCGGCGCAATGCGCCGGCGCATTCGCCCGCTTGCCGCGGGTGCGGGAACAACCGGATGGCGCGTCGCACCGGTTGAGCTTTCGGTGTTTGAACAGGAACGCAGACCAGGCAACGGTCCTCCGATGCAGCGGGCGTCCGGCGAACAAACCATTTGAAACCGGACGCGCAACCGGTAAGGTTGTCCCGCCGAGGCGTTCCCTGGAATTCTACGGGAAGGACGCACCGCTCAAGGTTCTGATTATGGTTGATAATAAACTGGCTGCCACTGCTGCCACGCCGCGCGCGAAAGGCCGGCGGGGAAAATGGCGCTGGGTGCTGGGCGTTGGCCTAATCCTGGTGATCAGCGCATATTTCGTTTTGACCAGCTCCTTTTTCCTTAAAGGCGTGGTGCTGCCCAGGGTGGGCAGGGCGCTGCACGCCGAAGTGACCGCCACCGAACTCCAGTTCAGCCCGTTTTCCCAAGTGACAATCAAAGGGCTGAAAATCACCCCGCAGGGTGCCGCCCGGCTCCTGGCGGTTGACTTGATCCGGGTGCGCTATCACGGACCGGCTCTGCTCCGTGGTCATTTGAAAATTGACGAGATTACCATTGAATCACCGGTCGTCACCCTCCAACAACTTGCGGATGGCACCAGCAACTTGGATCCATTGGTGGACGCGTCCGATGACAACACACACACACCGCCAGCACCCACCGACCGCGCGGCAAAACCACCGACCGTGTATCTCAAGCAGCTCACGATCAAAAACGCGACGCTCCAGCACGAAATGCACGCCCGGGACGGTGGCACGGTGCGGAGGACCTTGTCCGGATTAAATCTTACTGCCGTGGACATCCGGAATGACGGCGCGGGCCGCCTCGAAATGGCCGCCCGCCTCGAGATTGAGACTGCGGGTGCGACAGGGCACGACACGCTTGCTGCGGCGCTTTCCGGACGGTTCGACTTCCATCTCGCCCCCACCCTGTGGCCGGACAACCTCACCGGCAGCACCGCCCTTGCCGTGGAGAAGGCGGGCGGGAACTTCGCCGAAGCTGCCAACCTCTCGGCACATCTTGACTGCCACGTCACCCCCACGGAAGTCAAACAACTCGCCCTGCAGTTCCTCAAGGGCGACACCCGGCTCGCGCAATTGGAGATCACCGGACCGTTCGATGCCGCCAACCGCGAAGGCCGGTTGAAGGTGCAACTTGCCGCGGTGGACCGCACGGTGCTGAATCTGGCGGGAGCGGTCGCCGGACTGGACTTTGGTTCAACCGTGCTCAATGCCAACAGCGACCTTCGGATTGAGAACGGTGGGGACCGGCTTTCCGCCAGCGGCCAAATCAATCTCGATCGGCTCCAAATCATCTACAAAAACCAAACCACGCCGACCTCCGCGTTGCGTTGTGATTACGATCTGACCTGGAATCAACCCAGTCGTTCTGTGCTGCTCAACACACTCGACGTCACCGGCACGCAGGATGCACAGCCGGTGTTCCAGGCCACCTTGACGCGACCCATGGGCCTGGTCTTCGGCAGTGCCACCACGGCACTGGACGACGCAACGCTGCAGCTGGCCGTGACCAACTTGAACCTGGCCGACTGGCGGGCGTTTGCCGCCGATCTCGCGCCCGCCGGAGTGATCAACGCCAACGCCCGCGTGACCGCGGAAAAGGGCGCGTCCGCATTACGATTCCACCTGGAAACCCACGTCAGTCACCTCGCGGCCAAGCTGGACGATCTGCACCTCGCCGGGCTGGACGTGCAACTGGTCACCCAAGGTCAGGTGGCCGGGATGGCGCAATTCCAAATTGACAAATTGCAGCTCGACCTGGCCCGGCAAAAGCAACCCGTGCTCACGGCTTCAGTCAGCGGCAACTTCCACACCGACACTCAGGATGCCGATTTGCGGGCGAGTGCCCAGGTCGCGGTGCCGGGTTTGTTGGAGGTGTTCCCACAGGAGGGCGCGGAATTCTCTGCCGGCACACTGACCCTCCAGACCCGTCTGCTGCAAAAGTCCGCCACGCAAACGGTCACGGGTCAGCTGGCCTTGGCCGGCTTGCGCGGCCGTTATAACGGCCATCTCTTCGACGCGTTCAGCAGCGCCGTGCATTGGGACCTTGCGTTGCGGGATCACACCCTGGAAATCCGACAGGCCCGGCTGTTGCTTGACCCGACCGAGCGCGCCAGGAACGAGCTGCACCTCGCCGGCAACATGGACTTCTCCACCTCCAACGCCATCACCGGCCAACTGGAATTGACGGCGGACACCCTGGATCTGACACCCTACTACGATTTGGTTGCCGGCAGCAGCCCGGACACCAGCTCGCCCCCCTCCCCCGCCCCGGCTCCGGACCTGGCGCAAAACGTCGAGCCGGCGCCCGTGCGGCTCCCGTTTCAGAACTTCACCTTGGCAACGACGATTCAGCGCCTTTATCTCCGCGAAATCGACGCACAGAACCTTCGGGTGACGGCAAGGCTGACCCCTCATCGGCTCGCGCTCCAGCCGGTGGAATTTTCCCTGAATAACGCGCCCATCAGCGCCAAGGCCGATTTGGATCTGGGAATTCCCGGTTACCAATATGTCGTGACCTGCAACGCTTCGAACGTGCCCGTTGCCCCGCTGGCCAACACCTTCTCTCCGCATTACCGGGACCACGCTGCTGGCCTGCTGACGGCCCGGATGGATATGCAAGGAACCGGCCTGACCGGGACCAGCCTGCGCCGCGCTCTCAATGCTTCAGCGCATTTCAGTTTCACCAATGCCAATATTCAGATCGCCGGCCCCAAACTCCGCGCAATCATCACTCCCATCGCCCTTGTGCTGGGCGCGCCCGAACTGCTCGACTCCCCCTTGAACTATCTCAACGCCGACCTTCGCGCTGCCGCCGGGCAGATCGAGATCCCCGATTTTATTGCGCACAGCGATGCTTTCATCGCGACCACGCGCGGAGTTGTTCCCATTGCCGACGTGCTGAGCGCCTCGCCCTTGAACCAAAATCTCGAAATTTCTCTGGCCAGTCGATTGGCCAAAAATTTGCGCCTCGCGAATCCGGCAACCAACAACGCCTACGTCGCCCTGCCCGCGTTTGCCCGCCTGAGCGGCACGCTGGGCAATCCGGAAGTCAAAACGGACAAAACGGTGATCCTGGCCTTGACCGCCGGCAGCCTCGGCAACGTGCTCGGTGGCAAAGCCGGCGAGGTGCTGGGCGAGGTCAGCGCGCTCCTGGGGGGGAAACCCACCGCGGCCGATTCTGCCAACATGCACACGAACGCGCCGGCCACCAATCCGCCTCCGGCTGATCCTGTGGGCGATCTGCTCAACCTGTTTAGAAAGCCCAAGAATTAGTCACGCCTTGTTGACGCCCTATCTGCGCTCCCGACCCGGGCCGCTCTGAAAATCCAGGGGGAAGTGGAGCTGCTGGGACAGATCGGGTGGCGTGGATTGGTTGGGCGGTTTGACCCGGCTTTGTGCGCGCAGGAAAACCCAGCGCAGTGCCACTAGTCCCGCCAGCAAAATCGCCATTGCCACCACGAAGAAGATCATGGCACGGCGGCGCTGCGGCGCCGCATCCACCCGCGGCATGGCCAGCCACAATTCCGTTTGCCTGCCGCAATGCGGACATGCCGCCACGGTGCCTGTGTGTTCGGCATGGAACTCAAGCGGCTTTCCGCAATGCTGGCATTCTCCCCGCAAATTTTTGATCTTCATTACGTTCATCCATGCACACGGGAACCGTCCCGCTCCGTTGCGCCAGAAGTTTCCGGCAGCACCCGGGATACGGGTGCGGGTTTGCTGTTCCCGCTTTTCTCCCCGGCCCAAATGCCTTCCCGTGTCGCGCCATCGCAAGCAATTCGAACTCGCGTCCCGGCGCAGTCCGGTCGTGCGCGGAGGGGGACGCGGTGGGAGGCGCAGGCTTTGGTTGTGGTCGGGGAAGAGGTGTAAGCCGAATTCTGTTCCCCTGCACTGCTGAAGGGGCGAGAATCATTTGTCTCAGCGGCCGATACCCGAGACCTGTTCGCTTTCACGAACGCGAAACGAGCCATTTCCCGGTCTCCTATTTGGCCTTGCACCCGATGGGGTTTTCCCTGCCGCGTCGCTTGCGCTTCGCGCGGTGCGCTCTTACCGCACCTTTTCACCATCACCTGGAGTGACATTGCTGCCGCTCCCGGCTGTCTCTTCTCTGTGGCACTTTCCGTCAGGACAACTCGCGTCGTCGCTGCCCGCGTGTATCCGCCAAGTCCGACCTTGCGGCCCACTTCCCGGTTACGCGGCATCGCGCTCTATGGTGTTCGGACTTTCCTCCCGCAACTTGCGCTGCGAGCGATTCTCCCCTCTTCCCAGACCGCTGCCAACCTACGCCAACCGCCCCGGGGCGACAAGCTCAAGCTCCTGAGAAACCAGACGCGCCAATTCTTGAGGAACCACAGAAGTGACCTTTGCCGATTCTGACGGCATTGCGCCGCTTTGGAAGCGGTCGCCCCGCCAGACGGCCCTGGAGACGTTCCGCCGCACAAGGCGGTGGTAAAGCCACCGCACTTGCGCTCCCGGCAAATGTCATAGTAACTAGCCGGCCTCCCGCTCCCCTACTCCACCCGTCCCTTGCCCGAACGACGCGCAAGCCAGCCGTCCATTTCCAGGAAGGTTCCAGGCAGCAACGACAGCGCAAACGCGGCGGCGGCGGCGGCAAACACGGAATAGTCCAATGGCGGTTTGATTCCCAGTGATCCCGCCATGGAAACAGCAAACACAAGCAGCAAGACGCCGCTGAGTTGCGCGAACCGCCGGGTGCGGAACCCGACAAGCAAGGCCAGCGCGAACGTGATCTCGGCGGCGGTGGCGAGAATTCCCGCGACCGGCACCAAGGGCGCAGGCAGCCACGGCGTCAACGTGGCGGTGTATTTCAGAAAATTTTCCCAGTTTCCCCAGGCCACATTTTGGTGCCAGCAGCCGAAACGATCCGCCACGGCTGACAGGAAGCCGGCCGCCAGGGAAAGCCGCAGAAAAAGCTTGATGAAGTTGAAATACATAACCCTCCATTGACAAATGCCAAACGTCGCGAATCCGGCGCACGACATCAACCGCGACACCGTAACTTACCCGATGCGCGTTGAAAACCAAAACACAACGATCCGTCCGGCCGCCTCCAGCGCCGGGCTCGAATTACGTGAAAACCCGTCGTCTTTACCAGCTCGGTCCGGGCTTGACCGTGGGCTTGAACCTCTCTTTACTGTGCGCCGTTAGGCTCGATTCATGTTAGCGCAAGTTAAAAGCCTGTTTTCCAACGACATTGGGATCGACTTGGGGACCGCGAACTCGCTCGTTTATGTGCGGGATCGGGGCATTGTCCTGCGGGAGCCTTCAGTCGTGGCGATTCAGGCGGGCACCACCAACGTGTTGGCGGTCGGCGAGGAAGCCAAGCGGATGCTGGGCCGCACACCCGGCAACATCGTGGCGATCCGGCCCATGAAAGACGGCGTCATCGCCGATTTCGAGATCACGGAGGCCATGCTGCGCCACTTCATTCAAAAGGTGCATCATCGCAAGCTGATTGCCCCGCGGGTCGTGGTGGCCGTGCCTTCGGGGATTACGGAGGTGGAAAAGCGGGCGGTGAAGGATTCCGCCACGCACGCCGGGGCGCGCGAGGTGTATTTGATCGAACAACCGATGGCGTCGGCCATCGGCGTCGGTCTGCCGGTCCACGAACCGGCCGGGAACATGATCGTGGACATTGGGGGCGGCACCTGTGAAATTGCCATCATCTCGCTTGCCGGAATCGTCTTCAGCCGCAGCCTGCGGGTGGGCGGGGACGAGTTTGATGACACCATTGTCGCTCACATGAAACGGGCCTACAATTTAATGATTGGCGAACGCACTGCGGAAGAAATCAAGATCAAGATCAGTTCCGCCTTTCCGCAGGAGCAGGAATTAACCATGGAAGTAAAAGGCCGCGATTTGAGTTCCGGGCTGCCCAAAACGATCACCATTCGTTCGGAGGAAATCCGGGAAGCCTTGCAAGAACCGCTTTCGAGCATATTGGAAGCGATCCGCCTGACACTCGAACGTTGCCCGCCGGAACTGGCGGCCGATCTGGTGGACCGGGGGATTGTGATGGCGGGCGGGGGCGCGTTGTTGCGGGGCATTGATCGTCTGGTCGCGGAAGAGACCGGGCTGCCCGTGCATATTGCGGATGACCCGCTGACAGCCGTGGCCGAAGGAACAGGACGGGTGCTGCAAGAACTGCAATTCTTGAAACGCGTCACCAGCGGTTCCAAATAAAATTCCTGCCTCTGCGTTCGCCGGGACTGGTTCGGTTGACAGCCGGGCCGCTCACGAACGATGTCGAAACGGTCGTATTATATTTTAGTCGGTCTGGCAGCCGTGCTGGCCCTGCTGATGTTGAATCTGCCGGGCCCCACTGCGGTGCGGCTGAAAGCGGTCCTGGGCAGCGTCTTTTTGCCGCTGTTTGGCCTGGCGGACGGCGCGCACCGGCTGGCGGAAAAAACCGGCGACCATCTGCAGACCAAGTCGGAACTGATTGCCGCCAACGCCGCGCTCACGCGGCAAAATCAGGCCCTCCGCCTGGAGGTGGTTGAAGCCCGGGCGCTGGCCAGTGAAAATGAGCGCCTGCGCCAGCTGGTGAACTGGCAGAAGCAGAATCGCTGGCGCGTGAGACTGGCCCGGGTCATTTACCGCGATCCGGCCAACTGGTGGCGCACCCTCCAAATTGATCTTGGCACGCGGGAGGGCTTGAGCAACGACCTGCCGGTGCTCTCACCCGAAGGTTTTTTGATCGGGCGAGTGCTGACGGTGAACCCCACCAAGGCGCAGGTCGTGCTGGTGGGGGATCCAAACTGCAAAGTCCCTGCCGTGGTGGAAGGCGATGTGCGCAGCCAGGGGATCATCGCCGGAGGCCGGGTGTTCGACGGATCGTTTGTTGAACTCTCCAATCTGCCGACCCATGCCAAGGTCAAACCGGGCGACCGGGTCGTGACGAGTGAGCTTTCCCGCCTCTATCCCCGCGGGATTCAAATCGGCGTCATTGCCGAGGCGCCCTGGCTCGCCGAGTCCCGGCTGGTGCAGGAAGTGGGCGTCAAACTGTCCGCAAACCTCGGTTCACTCGAGGAGGTGTGGGTGTTGTTTCAATGAAGCTCCAGGAGAAATCGAGTTCCTGCGTCCGGGCCGGGCCTGATCGGCCAGCCGGCCACCAGAAATGGCCCGCCAACCACCAGGTGAGATAGCGTGATTACTTTGTCCAAGATCTTGATTTTGCTCGGGGCGCTGCTCGCCGTTTTTCTGCAGGGCACGCTGCTGAACATGCGTCCACTGCTTGGCGCGCAAATTGATCTGCTGCCCGCCCTGATGGTGTACACGGCATTGACGTGCGGCCCCCTCATGATGGTGGCGCTTGCCGGGGCGGGCGGGTTGCTGTTCGACACCCTTTCTGCGAATCCTCCGGGGGTCAGCGTGCTGCCCCTGCTGTTGATTGGAGCGTTGTTGCAACCTCGCCGCGACCTGTTGTTACGCGACCAGGTGTATGCCCAGTTTGTGCTCGGTCTGACCGCCAGCGCGGCGGCCCCCTTGTGCGCGGTGCTGCTGCTGCTGACGCTCGATCAATCCCCCCTGCTCGGTTGGGGATCACTCTGGCAATGGGCAGTGGTCAGCGTGGCGGGCGGGGGCGCTGCACCAATGTTCTTTGCCCTGTTCGGCCGCCTGAACCAGGCGCTCGGTTACCGTCCGGTGACGGAATCCAGCTTCCGGGCGGATCGCGAAATTCGCCGCGGACGTAATTGACATGCTGTTTTTCGATCAACTCCGCAAGAACGACGCCCAGCTGCACTGGCTGGGGCTCATGCTGGGCACCGGCCTGGCCCTGCTCCTGGGCGGACTGTGGTGGGTGCAAATCGTCGGGGCAAACCGCTACCAGGAAATGGTCGAGGTGCAGCACTATCGCACGGTGCGGATGCCTGCTGCGCGCGGGCAGGTGTTGGATCGCCACCAGCGCATCCTGGCGGAAAATCAACCGGACTACCGGATCAATTTGTACCTGGAGGAGCTCAGTCCGGCTTTTCGCGAGGAATACCGCCGGATCCGTCCGCGGGTGGTCGTGACGAATGAACTGCCCATCTGGAAAAGCTGGCTGGGCCTGCCAAACGTCACCACCCAGTTTGTCCGCGTCCAAGGTGCGCAGCTTGAACGTCAGGCGCGATTTCAAGTGGTGCATTCGGTGGCCGAGCGGGTCAGCGACATCCTGCAGACGCCCGTGCCGTTGAACGCCAGCAATTTTAATTACCACTACATGCACCGCCGTGCGATGCCGTTCAATCTGGTCAGCGGCCTCTCGCCGCAATTGGTGGCGCGTTTCGAGGAAAAATCCTCCGAAGGATTGGAAGCCAGCGTGGAAATGCGCGGCCTGCGCGTTTATCCCTACAGCAATCTCACCGCACAGGTGGTCGGGTTCGTCCGGCCCGATGACCGGTCCGCGCCGGGGGAGGACGCCTATTTTTCGTACCGGCTGCCGGATTACCGCGGGCAGATTGGGATTGAAGGCGGATTGGACCAAATCCTGCGCGGCCGGGCGGGCGTCAAATCGGTCCTGGTCAACAGCCTGCTCTACCGCCAAAACGACACCATCTGGGAGCCGACTCTTCCCGGCACCAATGTCGTGTTGACGCTCGACATCGAATTACAGCGTGCGGCCACGGCCGCGCTGCACCAGCACATCGGCGTGACCGGACGCGGCGCCGTGGTGGTGATGGAGGTGCATTCGGGGAACATCCTGGCGATGGTTTCCAGCCCCAGTTATGACCCGAACCGCTTCACCCGGCGCATCTCGCACCGGGATTACCAGCGCATCCTGGAGTCCACCGCCTTGCGCAACCGCGTCACCGCGGAGCAATATCAGGCGGGTTCGGTCTTCAAGCTCATCGTGGCGCTGGCGGCCTTGGAAACCCCTGCGGCGCGGTTTGACCCGCTGGAAGAATACGAAGTCAAGGCCAATCCGGCCACCGGACGGGGCATCATTTGGGTGGGCAACCATCCCTTCCGGGACACGGTCAGTCCAGGGCTCTATAATCTCGAGCGCGCCATCGTGAAATCCAGCAATGCGTACTTCATCGCACTGGGCCTGCGGCCCGGGGTGTTTGAGCGCGTCATCGAGTTGGGACACCGGCTGCACCTGGGCGAACGCTTCCCCGCGGATTGTTTGCCATTGCGCCAGGAGGCGGCCGGACACTTTCCATCCCTGGAACAAATCCGGAAAAGCAGCTGGCAGGACGGCGACACCGCGAACATCTGCATCGGTCAGGGGCAGATGGATGTGACGCCGCTGCAGGTGGCGGTGATGATTTCCGCGGTGGCCAACGGCGGCACGGTCGTGATGCCCCGTCTGGTGGACCGCTACATCGCGCCGGATTCCCTCGCCCCAACGCAAATCACCGCGCGCGGGCGGATCCGCGAACAACTCGGGGTGAGCGCCAGGCATCTGAAAATCCTGCACGAGGCCATGCTGGCGGAAACCGAGTCGCCGGAGGGCACCGGGCGCTATGTGCAGGGATGTGGCTATCGGGTCTGCGGCAAGACCGGCACGGCGGAATTGCCGGTCATGCGCGAGGACGGCTCCGGCAGGAAAAACACCACCTGGTTCGGTTCGTTCGCCCCGTATGCCGCGCCGCGATTTGCCGTGGTGATCATGGTCGAAAATGGGGTCTCGGGCGGGGCCACCTGTGCGCCCATTGCGCATGACGTGTACGTGGCGCTGAAGGCCTGGGAAACCCGCAACGCCGATGACGCTCCGTCCGTCACCGCCATGGTCCGTTGATCATACTGCCATGAGTTTCCTGTCCCCATCCCCCGCGTTCGGCGAGAGCACGTCACGCCTGGACCGTCTGCAGTTGGCGGCGGTCCTGGGGTTGATTCTGCTGGGGCTGGCCTTCGTTTTCAGCGCCACGATGATCAGTGAATCCGCGCTGAGCCAGCCGCTGATCAAACAACTATGGTTCCGGCAGTTGTTCTGGTATGGCGTCGGGGGCGGTGCGGCGGTATTGCTCTGCCTGGTGGATTATCACACCTGGACGCGCTGGGGAGGATTCATCTACTGGGTATCGATCGTGACGCTGGTCGCCGTGATGCTGTTCGGCACGGTCCGGGGCGGCGCCAGGCGGTGGTTCGATCTGGGTTTCGTCAGCCTGCAACCGTCCGAACTCGCCAAGCTGGCCTTCGTGCTGGCACTGGCCAATTTTCTCAGCCGCCCGCCCGACGAATTGCGGCTGCCGGTCAATTTCTGGAAGGCGCTCGCGCTGATGGGACTGCCCGTGCTGCTCATCATGAAAGAGCCGGATCTGGGGTCGGCGCTGGTGTTCATTCCGACCGGCCTGGCCATGATGCTGGTGGCGGGGGTCCCGCGGCGCTTCCTGTTCCGGCTCCTGGGCGCCGGCAGCATTGTGGCCACCCTGTTTCTTGTGGACATCTTGTTTGCACCGCCTCATTGGCAGATCAAATTGGAGGAATACCAACGCCATCGGCTGCTGGTTTATTTTGGACAGGATTTCGCGCCGCCCGATGCCACCAAGGAACAGAAGCAGCGCATGGCCGAGTTGCGGCGGCAGAAGTCGTATCAACCGAACCAGGCGCTGCGCGCGGTTGGATCGGGAGGATTTTGGGGCAAGGGCTGGCGCCAGGGCAGTCAGACCGCCCTGGGTTTCCTGCCGCCCGGTGCGGCGCACACGGATTTTATCTTTTCAGTCATTGCCGAAGAAAAAGGTTTCATCGGCAGCGTGATGGTTCTCACGCTCTACGGCATCGTCCTGTTCACCGGGTTACGCATTGCCGACCGGGCCCGCGATCGCCTGGGCAAAGTGCTGGCGGCAGGGGTGGTCACACTCCTGTTCAGCCACATATTCATCAACATCGGAATGAACATCCGGCTCATGCCCGTGACAGGCATTCCACTGCCGCTGCTGTCTTACGGCGGATCTTCAGTGCTCGCCTCCATGATCGCCATTGGCATGTTGCAAAATGTTCACCTCTATCGAAAAGGATACTAAATCATGAGTAATGACAAACGATTCGGCGGCCGCCGCCGCCGCGGCGGAATGCGGTTCAAGCCCAGTGGCGGCATGCAAAACCAGTCACCAAAGCGGGACAAGGCGGCCAGCGAGGCCCGGGCGGAGGCCATCGCCGAGGTGGTCGGCGGCTTTGATCAGGAAAAATTGTTTGAGCACCGGCATCAACACGAAATCGAGCGGGCCGAGAACCTGGCAGCAGGTTTACCTCCCGAGGACACCGCGAAACCCACGCCTCCCCACCGGGCCAGGCGCGCGGCGGCCGCGCCGGCAACGGAATCCGCCGCGCCGGCACCCGCGCCCGAATCCCCCTTCCAACCGGTCAAGGTGGCCGAGCCCAACCGCACCTTGATGGAAAAATTCACGGATGCCGCCACCCACCTGGTCAGGAAGGTGCAACGGCTCATCCGGCCGGAAAAGCGCGTGCACAAGGAGATCGTCATCAACGCGGAAATGCTGGAAACCCGGGTGGCCGTGACTGAAGATGGGCGGTTGGAGGAGTTTAACATTGAACGCACCACCGAGGAACGGCTGGTGGGCAGCATCTTCAAGGGCAAGGTCCGCAATTTGGAGGACGGCCTGAAGGCGGCCTTCGTGGACATCGGCTTCGAGAAGAATGCCTTTCTGCACTACTGGGATGTGGTGCCCAACCAGTTCGACAGTGGCGTGGAGATTGTGGACCGCCCCAACAAAAAACGCGACAAACCGAAAATCACGCAGAAAGACATCCCGCGGCTCTACCCGCCCGGCTCGGAAATTGTCGTGCAGGTCACCAAAGGTCCAATCAGCACCAAGGGACCGCGCGTCACCACCAACCTGGTGCTGCCGGGACGGTATCTCGTGCTGCTGCCCAACTCGGATCAGAGCGGAATTTCCCGCAAAATCGAGAATCATCAGGAGCGTCAACGCCTGAAGAAAATTCTGCGCGAGCTCAGCATTCCGGACGGCATGGGGGTCATCATGCGTACCGCGGGTGAAGGCCAGCAGAAGCGTTACTTTGTCCGCGACCTCGCCCTATTGCTCACGGAATGGCGGAAAGTACAGGACAAGATCAAGACCCAGCCCCTGGCCACCTGCGTTTTCGAGGAGCCGGATCTCATTGAACGCACCGTGCGCGATTTTCTCACCGAAGGGGTCGAGCGCATCGTGGTGGACAACCAGAAGGCCTGCGATCGCATGCAGGAAATGATCACCAAGATTTCCCGCCGCTCCGCCCGCAAGGTCAAGGTTTATCTGGAGGCCCAGCCGGTCTTTGACCGGTTTGGCATTTCCAAGCAACTGGAAAACGCCTTTGCCCGCCAGGTGCATCTGAAAAGCGGCGGCTATGTGGTCGTGGATGAAACCGAAGCGCTGGTGGCCATCGACGTCAACACCGGCCGCCACAAGGGCGGCAAGGATCAGGAGGCGGCCATTCTCAAGGTGAATCAGGAAGCCGCAGATGAGATCTGCCGGCAGTTGCGCCTGCGCAACATGGGCGGCCTCATCGTGCTGGATTTCATTGACATGAAATCCGGACGGGACCGCCAGAACATCTACAACCGCATGAAGGAGGGTTTGCGCCGGGACAAGGCCAAAACGCACATCCTCCCCATCTCCCCGCTGGGGCTGATGGAAATGACCCGGCAGCGCCACAGCGAAAGCGTGCGGTCCGCCGTGTACGACGACTGTCCCTACTGCAAGGGGCGCGGCAAGGTGAAGAGCACCGAGACGATGAGCGTGGAAATCCAGCGCAAACTGCAGGAAATCCTGAAAAAACGGACCCGGGACGAATCCGACTTCCAATTGCGGATTGTCGTGCATCCGACGGTGCTCGAACGACTGCGCACCCAGGACGAGAAACATCTCATCGAACTGGAGAAGCGTTACTTCGGCAAGCTCAGTTTCCGCGCCGATCCCGCCATGCATGCGGAGCAGTTTAAAATCCAAAACGTCACGACCAATGAAGACTTGATCAACGTGGCGTAATCCTGTGACCGCTGCGCTCAACGCCCCCGGCCGTCCGGTCGGGGGCGTTGCATTTGGGCCGGGCAGCGGTAGTTTGTTCCCGTAGCGTGCCCCCCATTTTGGGGGCTGGCGAAAGACTACGATCGCCAAATACTGCACGGATAAACCGTAGCGTGCCCCCCATTTTGGGGGCTGGCGAAAGTCGTGCAGACAACAAAGAATTAAAGATGCGTTTTCGGTGTTTTGGGACGATTTTGGGGCTGCTGCTGATGATGGGACCGCTGTGCAACGCGCCAGCCCAGGTGCGGATTTCCGAATTCATGGCCTCGAATACGAGCACACTGGCGGACGAAGACGGCTCGTTTGAAGACTGGATTGAAATCCAAAACATCTCGCCAACCCCCGTCAACCTGCTGAATTGGTCGCTCACCGACAACGCCGGCAATCTCACAAAATGGAAATTCCCCGCGACGAATCTGCCCCCCGGACAATTCCTGGTGGTGTTTGCCTCCGATAAAAACCGCCGGACGCCGGGCGCGCACCTGCATACCAATTTCAAATTGAGCGCCGGCGGAGAATACCTCGGTTTGGTCGCGCCAAATGGCAGCACCGTCGTCAGTCAATTCGCCCCGCAATTCCCCGGACAATTGCCAGATGTGTCCTACGGGGTCGCCTCGGTCGCCAACAACGTGACGTTGGTGGCGACAGGAGCGACGGCTCACGTATTGATTCCCTCGTCCGCAAATGGCGGTGACAACCTGGGTTACACTTGGACGGGGGCCGCAGCCAACGAGCCGTTCTCAACCAGCGGTTGGATTTCGGGCGTCACGGGCGTGGGCTTTGGAGTGGTGGAGGTCGGTCTGAACGTACAAAGCACAATGTCAAATCAAAATGCCTCGGCCTTCCTGCGTCTGCCCTTTGTACTCGCGAATGCCACTAATTTCTCCCAACTCACTTTGCGCTTGAAATATAACGACGGTTTTATCGCCTGGATCAACGGCATCGAAATAGCCCGGGCGAATGCGCCCGAGGAAGATTTAAGCTGGGACTCCACCGCCACTCAACCCCACAACGCGACGCTCTGGGAAACGATGACGTTCGGATTGAGCACCAATCTGTTCCGAGCCGGCACGAACATCCTAGCGATTCAAGGCTTGAATCTTTCTGCCGCCGACGGTTCCTTTTTAATTAATCCCGAGTTGATCGCCACCACACTGGCCAACGACAGTCCCGGTGGAGTTTATTTTACCCAACCCACGCCCGGAGCGGAAAACCTCGGCGGAAACCTCCTGCCCGGACCGGGCATTACCGAGCCCACGCACATCCCCCTGACTCCGTTGGCCAACGAAAATGTGGCGGTGACCGCCAGAATCTTTCCCACGGCCAATCCCGTTGTCAGCGCCACCCTGTTCTACCGGGTCATGTTCGGCCCGGAAAACAGCGTCGCGATGTATGACGATGGCGCGCACGGGGATGGCGCTGCCGGTGATGGAATTTACGGCGCCACGATTCCCGCCGGCGTGGCTGGCACGGGTGAAATGATCCGCTATTACATCAAGGCGCAAGACAACACCGGACGCGACTCGCGCCTGCCGGTGTTTAGTGATCCGGCGGAAACCGCCGAGTATTTTGGCACCGTGGTGGACCCGGACTACGTGGGCAGCACCCTGCCCGTGATTCATTTGTTTGCGCCGCCCAGCGTGTTGCAGCCGGGCCCCAGCACTTCGCAAATCGGTGCCGATTCTGAAGGCGGCGGACGGGTGGCGTTGTTTTATGACGGCGAATTTTACGACAACGTCCTGATGTCTTTGCGGGGCAACTCGACGGCGGGTTACAACAAAAAATCGCATCGGCTGGACTTCAATCGCGAGCACCCGTTCCGGCACAATGAATCCACCACTCGCATCCGCAAAACTTCGTTCGTAGCGGATTATCCGGATCCGACCTACCTGCGGCAGGGGCTGAGTTTCTGGCTGTGCAACGAGCTCGGCGTGGTCGGCCCGTTTTACGCGCCGTACCGGCTGCAACTCAACGGCCAGTTCTATCAGTTGGCGAATCACAGCGATGTCCAGTCCGACGAGCATTTGAAACGACTGGGCTACGATCCAAACGGGGCGTTGTACAAGGCGGCGGGGACCATTGTACCCAGCGGATTCAGCACGGGCGGGTTTGAAAAGAAAACGCGCAAATGGGAAGACAACGCAGACTATGTCGCTTTCGCCAACGCGATCTCCGAATCTCTGTCCACCGGGCAACGCTTCACCAACCTCCTGGACCGGCTCGATCTGCCGCAGGTCATCAGCTACATGGTCGCCGCCCGCTTTGCTCATGAAAATGACGACGCCTGGGCCAACATGAGCATTTACCATGACAATGACGGCGATGATTTGTGGCGGATTATTCCTTTCGATATGAATCTCTCCTGGGGGGCCGCCTTCATGGATTCGGGCGATTACAGCGGCATCCAGGTGACGAACGATAACATCAAAAGTTTTCCGCTGTACGGTTCATCCCAAGCCGTTCCCGCCAGTGGTGGCAGCGCATGGAATCGCCTCTACGACGCCATCTTCACCGTGCCCCAAACGCGGGAAATGTTTCTGCGGCGGATGCGAACGGTGCTCGATGCCTATGTGTTGCCTCCGGGCAGCATCACCGCCGACTCGCCCATCTACCAAAAAGTGATCCAATGGCGTGATCGCATTGCGACGGAAGCGTCCCTGGACCGCAGTTGGTGGGGCTGGCCCGGCAAAGGTGGGCAGTGCAACTTTGATCCCGGCATCAACTTGAACGACGGCGTGAACAGCCTGTTGACCGATTTTCTCGCCAAACGGCGGTTGCACTTCTACGGCAAACATTCGGTCACCAACACCACGTTGCCCATGGGGATCAGCAAAACCCAAAATGCCGGCATCCCGCTCGCCCAGCCTGCGAACGCCACGCTCAGCATTGTTGGCTGGGATTACAATCCCGCTTCCGGCAATCAGAATGAAGAGTATCTGCAGCTCCGCAACGACCACGCGTATGCGGTGGATATTTCCGACTGGATTTTATCGGGCGGCATCCGCTTTCAATTTGCCAAAGGCACGGTGGTGCCGGCGAACAGCTCGATCTACGTCTCTCCCGACGTCAAAGCGTTTCGCCAACGCGCCACCAATCCGAGAGGCGGTCAGGGTCGTTTTGTTGTCGGCCCTTATCAAGGGCGACTCAACGCCTGGGGCGAGAGTTTGACGTTGACCAACGCAGCCGGACAGCTGGTCGCCAGCAACAGCTTTGTGGGCAACCCCTCCCCCGCACAGCGGTTTCTGCGGATAACTGAAATCATGTACAATCCGCTGCCCGCCCCCCTGCTCACCGGGGACGCCCAACAATTCGAATATCTGGAATTACAGAATACGTCCTCCGACACTACTTTGAATCTGAACGGCGTAAGTTTCACCCGCGGGATTGCTTTCAATTTCACAGGCAGCAGCGTGACCACCCTGCTTCCCGGTCAGACGGTGCTGGTGGTCCGCAATACCGCCCTGTTCACGGCGCGCTACGGCAGCGGTTTCAACATCGCCGGTCAGTTCGATGGCGCCCTGGACAACGCCGGGGAAACTTTGCGCCTGGAAGACGCCAGCGGCGAAAAAATTTTGGAGTTCGCCTACAACGACTCGTGGTACCCGCTTACCGATGGACTGGGTTTTTCGCTGGTCATTGTGGACGCACAGGCAGATTGGAAAACCTGGGACAACAAAACCAGTTGGCGGGCCAGTGGCGCTTTTAACGGGTCGCCGGGACTTGGTGTCGATCCGGCCCCGGCGGTCGTACCCCCGATTCTCGTCAACGAAGTGCTGACTCATACCGACCCGCCCTTGCTGGATTCAGTGGAGTTGTTCAATCCCACCAGCACCAATGTCAATGTTGGCGGTTGGTTCCTCACCGACAGTTTTCTGGCCCCAACCAAATATCGCATTCCCAGCGGCGTGCAAATCCCGGCGGGCAGTTATCTGGTGTTTGATGAAAATCAATTCGCAATCGGAGCGACGGGGTTCCGGTTCAGCGAACTGGGCGAATCGGTCTATCTTTTCTCCGGTGACGCCAACACCAACCTGACCGGGTATTACCACGGCTATGATTTTCCCGCCGCGCCCAATGGCGTCAGTTTCGGTCGGCACACCAACAGCGAGGGTGCCGTGCAGTTCGTCTTGCAAAGCCGCCGTACGCTCGGCGCGGCCAATGCTTATCCGCAAGTGGGCCCGGTCGTCATTTCTGAAATCATGTATCACCCGCCGGGAGTCGGCGACGATGAAGCGAGTGAATTTCTCGAACTGCAAAACATCGTGAGCACCAACGTGCCGCTCTACGATCCGGCGTTCCCGACCAATGCCTGGCAGGTGCGGAACGCCGTGGAATTCAATTTTCCCGGCAACCAAACGCTCACCGCTGGACAACGCCTGCTCCTCGTTGGTTTTGACCCTGCGGATTCCGCACAACTGGCGGCGTTTCGCGCTCAGTATGGCGTCTCCAACACCGTCCCCGTTTACGGCCCGTGGAGCGGCAGACTGAGCAACTCGGGTGAGACGATCGAATTGCTTGCCCCCGGAAAGCCCGACGCCGGCAACCACGTTCCCTACTACCTTGTGGATCAGGTTTCCTATCGCGACGCCGCGCCGTGGCCGGCGGAAGCCGACGGCCTGGGTAATTCACTGCAACGGGTGGATAACTTCGGATTCGGCAACGATCCGACCAACTGGTTCGCCGCCGGCGTGACCGCCGGACGCGCGACCCTTCCCAACCAACCGCCCGTGGCAACCATCACCGCTCCGGGCAGCGGCGCGCTGGTCGGCGTGAGCAATCTCCTCGTCCTGGTGCAGGCCAGCGATCCGGATGGAAGCGTCGCCAGCGTGGAGCTGTTGGTGAATGGCGCGGTGATCAGCCAGCGCACGAATGCGCCGTTCGAGTTCAACTGGACCAATCTCGCCTCCGGCAATTATACCCTGCAAGCGCGCGTCACGGATGACTTGGGCGCCATTCGTCTTTCTCCTGCTGTTGAACTCAATCTCTCGGGTCTGCCGCCGTCCGTGGCGTTCACCTCGCCGGCCAACGGAGCAATTGTTCTGTCTGGCGCCACTGTGAATTTAGCGGTCACCCCGCAAAGCGGCAGCGGCACGGCAACGTCGGTCAGTTATTTTCTGGATGGTGAGTTGCTGGCAACCGTCGGCGCTCCCTTTAGTTATACCTGGACCGCCAATCCTGCCGGAGCACACACCTTGACCGCCGTGGCCCAGGATGGGGACGGCGACACCAGTGTGCCGGCAAGTTGCTCCATTTTCGTCCAAGCGGTCGCCTCAAACCCTGTTTTGATTGCCGCCAACTCGACCTGGCGTTATCTCGACAACGGCACGGATCAGGGGACGGCGTGGATTCAGCCGGCTTTCAATGATGCAACCTGGTCCAGCGGCGACGGCAAATTTGGGTTTAACAGCTCCGGCAATGGCGGCTTCGGCACCATCCTCAGTTACGGCGGCAACCCCAACAATCGCTACGTCACCTATTATTTCCGCCGGCAATTTGTGGTACCCACCCTCGCGGGAATGACGAACTTGTTTCTGGAAGTGCAACGCGATGACGGCGTGGCGGTGTATTTGAACGGTAATAGTTTGTATCGAAACAACCTGCCGTCCGGCCCCCTCAGCCACACCCTGCTGGCAACCAATGCCACCGATAACGGCAATTCCTGGCACACCGCCGTGTTGCCGTTGACCGGATTGGTGGCGGGCACCAATACTCTCGCGGTGGAACTGCACCAATCCAGTGTCAGAAGCAGCGATCTCGTCTTTGATCTTCGATTGCGACTGGAAGGGTACACTCTCGGCCCGGCCATTCTCAGCCATCCGACCAGCGTCACCATTGCTCCCGGTGACACTACCAGCTTCAACCTGTTCGCCACCGGGAGCGGTCCGCTGAGTTACCGCTGGTATTTCAACGACACGTTACAGCACAGCACCAGCAACACGCTGACCGTGGTAAATGCGCAGCCCGAAAATGTGGGTGAGTATTTCGCCGTGGTTTCAAACGCCCTGGGCGTGGCCGTCAGTCGCGTCGCGACTCTGAACTTGACGGTCCTGGACAGCGACGGAGACGGCATGCCGGATGATTGGGAACTGGCCAATGGCACGAACCCTTACCTGAACGACGCCAACGCGGATCCGGACGGAGATGGCATGACCAACCTGCAGGAATTCTGGGCGGGCACCAGCCCGACGAATGCCGCCAGCGCCTTGCGCTTCGAAAACATGGCCCTTGACGGCTTGAACCTGCGCTTCTCTTTCCAGGCCATGTCCAATCGCAGCTACTCCATTCAGTCGCGCACCGTCTGGAACAGCGGCTGGTTGCCTTGGCAGGACATCAGCGCCGCCGCCACCAACCGGCAATTGTGGATCACCAATCCCGTCAGCGGCGCGCAGCGTTTCTATCGCCTCGTTACACCCGCCCAGCCCTGACAAGGACCCCCAAACCTCTTGTCCGGACGGGGATGTTTTTTGCGTGACAACCGGCCGGCGGACGGGTCTGGTAGTACTGCATGAACCATGTGCAAACCCAGGCTTCCCCGCCCTGCCCTCCGGTCATCACTCCGCTCAATCCGCCCGCCGCGACGCCGCGTCCGCCGTGGGGATTTTGGGGGACGACCGGACTCGGCGTCACGCTCGTGAGTGTCAACATCCTGACGCAATCTCTCATCACGGCCGGATGCCTGTTCCTCCAACTTGCCCGGCAGCACGCCAAATCCCCGCCCAAACTGATGGAGCTGGCAATGGATGGCGACCTCGTAGCCATCGGGATCATTCTTGGATTTCCGGTGACGATTCTCTTTACGATCTGGTTCATCAAGTTGCGGCAAGGACCGGCCCCGGCCGATTATCTGGGGTTACGCTGGCCATCCTGGCGCCCGCTGCTTTTGTGGGGTCTGGGCTGGGCCGCCGTTTTGATTGCAAGCGAAAGATTGACCCTTTTGCTTGATCGCCCGTCGGTGCCGGAGGTCATGCTGGACATCTATCGTTCGGCCCAGTTCAAACCGTTGCTCTGGCTCGGCATCGTGCTGTTCGGGCCGGTGGCGGAGGAAGTCATCTTTCGCGGTTTTCTGTTTCGCGGCTGGCAGCAATCATGCCTGGGCAGCTGGGGCACGATTCTGCTGACCTCCTTGCTGTGGGCCAGCATCCATCTGCAATATGATGCTTACGGTATCGCCACGATTTTCGCCTACGACATTTTTCTGGGTTGGGTGCGGTTGCACACCGGCTCAATGCTGTTGTGCATCGGGTTGCACAGCGCCTTGAATCTGATCGCCACCATTCAGGTGGAATTGGATCTCGCGACCGCTTGAGTCCGGCGGAAAATTTCCCGGACCGGCGCGCGCGTGCTCCGGCAGTTGTGAATCAGCAATTCCGTCAGCGGCGCGCATCGTTTCTGCCGGCGCGCGATCCCGGCGCAACCTTGGGGGAGAACCCGGCTTCAAAAATGGCGTATAGCCTCCCGTCACCTGCGCGGAAACAAATTCCGGTCTTGACCGGCTCGCGTTGAAATGTTTTGGTAACGCCGCCGTGGGAGAGAACTTTCCTGACCTCAGAAATCCACCCCGTTGGTTGCATTGAGCAGGTTCAGCCGACTCCGGTTTCCGTGTGAAAAACCGCAATTTGATCATCGCCATCCTGGGCGGACTTTCGACCATCAGTCCCTTCGCCATTGACATGTACCTGCCGGCGTTCCCGGAAATCGCCACCGCCCTGCACACCACGCCGGCCAAAGTGGCCTTGTCTTTGTCCAGTTACTTTGCGGGCATTGCCGCCGGGCAACTCTGCTATGGACCGCTGCTCGACCGTTGGGGACGCAAGTTGCCCTTGTACGCCGGTCTGCTCGTGTTCATCCTTGCTTCCCTGGCTTGTTTGTTCGCGCAGCGGGTTGAAACGCTGATCGGACTCCGCTTCCTCCAGGCACTGGGCGGTTGCGCGGCTCAAGTGGCGGCCATGGCGCTGGTGCGCGATCTGTTTCCCGTCCACGAAACGGCCAAGGTAATTTCCCTGCTGGTACTCGTCATCAGCGTCTCGCCACTGCTCGCGCCCAGCATAGGCGTCATGATCGCCACCCATCTCGGCTGGCAATGGCTGTTCATCGTGCTCGCGGCCTTTGTCGCGATCATGATGGCTCTGACGCGCCAGCTCCTGCCATCCGGGCGCGCGCCAGATGAGCGCATCTCGCTACGCCCGGCCGCCATCCTGCGAAATTACGGAAAGGTTTTGCGGGAACCGCAATTTTTAACCTTCGCCCTTTCCGGCGCCTTTGCGTTTTCGGGTCTGCTCGTCTATGTGGCCAGTTCGCCCCTCATCTTCCTTGAGATTTTTCAGGTGACGCAAAAACAATTCGGGCTGATCTTTGCGGGTCTGTCCCTCGGCTTCATCGGCAGCAACCAGGCCAACGTGCTGTTGTTGCGGAAATTTTCCAGTGAACAAATTCTGCGGGGCGCGCTGCTGGCGGAAGGTCTGGCCACCCTGCTGTTGCTGGTTGGCACGACCGCTGGCTGGTTCGGCCTGACCACCACCCTGATCCTGCTTTTCATTGCCCTGGCCAGTTTGGGGCCCGCGTATCCCAACGCGGCGGCGCTGGCGCTCGTGCCTTTCGAGCGCAATATTGGCAGCGCTTCAGCGCTGTTGGGATTTTTGCAAATTGGCGTGGCCGGACTGGCCTCAGCCAGCCTGGGCCTCTTCAACTCCCCCACCATGCTGCCGGTCGCGGCCATTTTCATGGTAACCGCGTGGATTGGATTGACCATCTTTGGGATCGGACGCAAATACTTGGGCCAATTGCGTTACGCCACACCGGAAGTCCCGTTGAAAGCCATTGAAACAACCTCAGTCCACGTCGTGGATTGAAAGACTTCAGCCCGGCGTCAGACCGCTGGCTGGTTTAAGAGCGGGATTGGGTTTCACGCGAAAACTCCGCCACCAATCCAGCGGCAGCAATCCGAGGGCAATCAGGCCGAGCTGGCTGTAAACAAAAAGCATGAGCCATTTGAACGCGGCGTCCATGAAGCCATAGCTGTGCAGCCCGATCCCCAGCATGTTGGTGCCAAACCAGGACCAGGCGGTGATAATGTTGCCAAAGATGGCGAGATTCATCAGGCCGCGCTCCCGCACCAGCCCGCCCCAGCGCGCGTGCAGAATCAGCACATTCCATATAACAATCAGCAGCGCGCCATTTTCCTTGGGATCCCAACCCCAGAACCGTCCCCATGATTGATCGGCCCAGATGCCGCCCAGCACCGTTCCGGAGAAACTGAACAGGGTGGCGAAGCAAACGATGGCGTAAACCATCTTCACCAGGGCCTTGCCCAGCAGGAAATCCTTCCGCGCCGCCAGTATCGGCGTGAACACCCCCAGCACCACATACGCGATGGCCAGCATCCCGGCAAAAAAGGTGGCCGCGTAACCCAGCGTCACCACCACCACGTGCGCGGCCAGCCAGAAATTCGTATCCAACACGGCACGCATCATTTCCATGGTATCCCCGCCCAATGCGAGGTTGTGGGCGATTAGCAGCGTGAGGAACCCCGACAGTCCGGCCATCGCACTGCCCAATCCGACCTTGTAAATCCGTTCCAGCAACAACCCCAGCACACAGGCCCCCCAACCGATGAAAATGGCCGAAGAATATAAATTGGTGACCGGGGGGCGGCCTTCCAAGGCCATCCGGAAAATCAAACCGGTGGTATGCACCAGGAAGGCCAGAGCGATCAGATAAAACGCCGAGCGTCGAAACGACTCCGAAACGGTCGGCCACGATCCCAGCGTCAGGAGGGCCGCGCCGGCCAGCACAAAGGCCGCAATGTAAATGATCGTTGCGTGCAAAAACAATTTCGTCCGGTTGAAATAGAATTCCGCCCGGCCCTTGCTCACTTCTTTGGCGAAGTCCGATCCCAGCCAGTTCTTGTAACCCGCCACGGCACGGTTGAATTCTGCGGAATCGCGCTGCGCGTAGGCGGACGCCATCCGGGCGTAAAATGTCACCGCCGGCGCAATTTTTTGGTCACGGATCGAATCCAGCAAACTCGTCCCCACAAACATCCAGCCGTCCCGATCCTCCTGCGGATGCGCGGGCGGCACCACGCGCGGATAGGACTGGTTGGCGGCCGCCTCGGCGGTCCGGGCCAGTTTGAGAAACCGCTCGCGGGCCTGCCGTGCTTCCGCGGTGGCGACCGTCTGCGCGCGCAAGGCCTGGATTCCCGCCGGCATGGCCGCCTGGTAATCGGCCAGGTATTGAACAAAATTGGTGACGCTTTCAGGCTTGAGGCTGTTCTTCAGCCGCTGGTAGATGTTCAACGCATTGGCCAGCTTGAGCAGTTGTTGCTGGTAGGTCGTGCGCACCGAGCTGTCCAGGCGGCCCGCGGCGGCGGCCTGGGTCATGATCTCGTCCAGCTTCGACTCCAGCTCGTGGAAGGAGTAATAGTGCAACCCTGATTTTTCGGTGCCTTTCCCGTCCAGTTTCAACTCGCTGATCAAGTCCGGATGATGCATCAGGAAGATGTGGCGCGTATCGGCAATTTCAGGCTGGAAGCAGACCTCGAGCAGCCATTCTGACGAGCGCAGCTTCCTGCCGTGCCGCCAAAATTGCCAGGCGGGCACCATTTCCAGGGGCAGATCCCCGGTGCTGCGAATTTGCAGCAGCGAATTGCGGGCAACGGAATCCAGCGGCTGCACCCGGCCGTTCAACAACGCCGGCAGGCGCCCAAATGCGGCGACATGCATTTCCCCGTCGGCCTTGGGCTTCATCACCATCACCATCTCCAGCCCGAAAAGGGCCAGGCACAACCACGGAAAAATTTTCAAAATCGGTTTCATGCTGCTGCTTTTCGGCGTCGTGTCGCAAACCCAACCAGATGAATCAGAAATTGCCAGACCATGCCCAGCGCCACCAGGGCGCAGGCGAAATACGGTGTCAACCATCCCGGATTGTCCACCACCTGCAATACCGTCGCCTGTTCGGTCGCTTCATCGTAACTGGCCTGGAAAAATGTCTTCCCTCCGTAGCGCAGCGGCTCGTTCATCCGAATGGTCAGCTCGCGATCTTCTCCCGTCCCAGGCCGTTCCAAACGGACCCGGCTGGAAAAATTCTTCGGGATTTCCGTCCCCGGATAACGGTCGAAGCGGAAATCAATCAAATGCAAGAAATAAGGTTTGTAATAACGTTCCGGGCGCAGTGACAGTTGGTAGTCACGCCCCCCGGCGCTCAAGGTTTGCGGTCGCCCAAAGTGTCCGGAAACAAAAACGTCCCGCTTCTCCCCGGTCGGGCTGATCAATTCCACAATCGCCGACGGCACATCGCGGCGGTTCATCTCGGTGACGCGCGGTACCCCCCGCCACCACACCTTGAGCTCCCCGGTGTTTTCGGCACGAACCGGTTCAAATCCGTCGGTCGCCTTGGTCGCCAGAAGGGAGTTCGCATGAAATTCCACGGGCCGGAGGTCAAACGGCATTTCCGGATTGGAGAGGGTCCGGCCATGCGCCAGCAGCGTGCTTGGAATGGCGATCACCTTGTCCTCCCCGGGGTCCGACGTGTCCACAATCGCCAGTTCCCACCGGCCGTTCGACTCGGAATAATTGGAGGCTTCCCCCTCCTGGATGGTCATGTAACTCTCCACGGAAAGCATGTCCGTCGCGAATTGCCCCACCAACAACAACACCACCCCCAGATGGATCAGAACAATGCCGGCGTGCTTCCAGCCCTTGCGATAATAGCGCAGATGGGCGACAAACAAATTGATCAGAAACAGTCCACCCACCAAATAGCCGCCGGGAAAAATCGGCAGCCGCAATGAAGTGCCTTTGGGCTGCCAGTAAATGAACCAGCTGCGGAAGAACTCATGCTGCGCCTGATACAACCCCAACTTCACCTGCGCCAGCGTGCCCCAGAAAACCAGTACCAACCCCAACGCCAACAGAACCACGGCCAGCTTGACCGACGAGAAAAAATTAAAGAGCCACTTGAGCATGTTAGTACTGCACCCCCTTGACGAAGGTGAGGAACGCTTCCTTCTGCGCCAACACCACCTTTTCGTCCCCCATCAATTTGTAAAACCAGGTCGCATGATTTTGCGGCACAACGGCAGCGATGGTCAACGTCGGTTTGGGCGGTTGCGCGTCAGCCCCCCTCATTTCAATCAACGTAGCCGGACCGGCGTCCGTGGCAATTTTTTGCGCCTGCTGTTCCACTTCGGCCGCGCTCCATGCCGGCAGACCCAATTGTCCCCGCCACCGGTTTACGTTGGCGATCAACCCGCCTCCGTCGCCCGCAGACGTGCTGACGTTCACCGCTGCCTGATTTCCGGCGGGATCGGCAATCACAAACTTCGCGAACAAAAACTGGCCGCCATCAATTTCCCGCCAGCCACCCGGCACCGTCCAGGTCGGGCCATCCCGACGCGCCCTGGCTGCGGGTGATGCCCCCGTCCCGCGGTCGTCAACCAGCGGTGGATGTCCCGCCGGTAATTCCGGACTTGACGCCGCCTCAATCTTCACCGATTGCAAAAATTTCAAAAACTTTGGCGTTTCCGCCTCCACCAACGGGCTGCTGCCTTGCAGCTTGAAAAACCAGCTGGTCGCGCCGCGATGCAACATGACGGTGACAATCCGCATTGCCGTCCCTCCTGTCGAGGTGCCATTGATTTCAAATAATTTGCCCGCTTCGTCACCAACCTCCACGGTCCGAAGCTGTTCGGTGGCCTCCGCTTCGCCGAGCTCCGGCATTCCAACCTGTTGCCGCCACATATTGACGATCAGTGCCTCGCGTCCGGCCATTCCAGGCAACGGCGTGATGGCCACTTGGGCCGTTTGATCGCCCTCCCCCTTGATGGTAAAACCGGCCACACGCATCTCCCCCGGCCCATCATCCTGCCAGCCTTCGGGTGCGAGATAGGAAACCCTGGGTTGAGCCGCCGTGGAGTGTGGATTTTGCCCCAGCAGTTGGGCGTGGCCCGTCTCGACCGGCGCAACTCGTGGACGTTCTTTCGGCACGTGGTACACACGGATTTTATCCGCCGCCGGAGCCGTCAGGAGCGCGTACACGAAAAGGCCGAGACTCAGCTGCCATCGGTTTGGAGAGACCACCTGCCAATTACAACGCATCACTAGTTTTTACTTTTTTCCCGGCCGGACGGCAAGCCGCGCTTTGCGCCCCGGGATGGGCCACATCGGCGCAACTCGCCGGCCTTCCTGACGGTTGATAATGCCTCTCCCGACGTTCGCAATCATTGACCGAATCCGCGTGGCCAAACGCGCCGGTGGAGGGGACGAAAGGATCGCGCGGGGAGCTCCCCAATAATGGGCCTGTGGTGGCCTCCGGGCTCAAACGCTGCGTCGCCACCGCCGGGGCAACCGAGCCCGGCCGGGTCCGGCTCGGGATCGTTTGCGGGCCAGACGCAATCACGCGGACCAGTGCCAGGAGAATCCGCCCGCGCGAACCCAACCCGGTTCGGCGTTGCTGCACGCCCCGCCCCGACGATCGCCCCCCGGATGGAACAGATTATCCGACAAGTTTACGCATACTGAAGCCCGCCGCCCGTTCCGGCAGGCGAAGCGACAACACCGCGCCGAGAATGTTTCAGTAGCGATAATGTTCCGGCTTGTATGGTCCCTCGACCGGCACGCCGAGGTAGGCGGCCTGGTGCTTGGTAAGCCTGGTCAGCTTCACACCGATCTTGTCCAGGTGCAGCCGGGCCACTTCTTCATCAAGCTTCTTGGGAAGACGATAAACCGCCTTCTTGTAGGTGTTCTTGTTCGCCCAGAGATCAATCTGCGCCAGCGTCTGATTGGTGAAACTGTTGCTCATGACGAAACTGGGGTGACCGGTGGCGCAGCCCAGATTGACCAGCCGCCCTTCCGCCAGCAAATAGATGCTCCGTCCCCCCGGCAAATGGTAACGATCGTACTGGGGCTTGATATTTTCAATGCGCACCCCCCGGACGCGTTTCAACTGCTCCACCTGAATTTCGTTGTCAAAGTGACCGATGTTACAGACGATCGCCTGGTCCTTCATTTTGAGGAGGTGCGCCACCGTGATCACATCGCAATTGCCGGTGGTGGTGACATAAATGTCCCCGGTGCCGAGCGTGCTCTCGAGCGTGTTGACTTCAAAGCCCTCCATTGCCGCTTGCAGCGCATTGATGGGGTCGATCTCGGTAATGATGACGCGCGCGCCATACGCCCGCAACGAGTGCGCGGAGCCTTTGCCCACGTCCCCGTAGCCGCAGACGACGGCAACCTTGCCGGCCACCATCACATCGGTGGCGCGCTTGATCCCATCGGCGAGAGATTCGCGACAGCCATAAAGATTGTCGAACTTGGACTTGGTGACCGAGTCATTGACGTTGATGGCCGGCACGAGCAATTTCCCCTGCTCCGCCAGCTGGTAGAGACGGTGTACGCCCGTGGTGGTTTCTTCCGAAACCCCACGCCATCCTTTGACGATCTTTGTCCAGAGGCCCGGTTTTTCGCGGGCCAACCGGCGCAACAACGCCTTTACCACGCCCACTTCATGACTGTCCCCCTTGGTCTGGTAGGCCCATTTGTCCCCATGTTCCAGCTCATAGCCCTTATGGATCAGCAGCGTGACGTCCCCGCCATCGTCCACAACGAGTTGCGGCCCCTGATCGCCGGGAAACAAAATCGCCTTCAAGGTCAGTTCCCAGTATTCCTCCAGCGCCTCGCCCTTCCACGCGAAGACAGGCGTGCCGGTGGCGGCAATGGCCGCCGCCGCATGGTCCTGGGTGGAAAAAATATTGCACGAAGCCCAGCGCACGGTTGCGCCGAGGGCGACCAGCGTCTCGATCAGCACGGCGGTCTGAATCGTCATGTGCAGCGAACCGGTGATGCGCACGCCTTTGAGCGGTTGTTGCTGGGCGTACTTTTTGCGCACGGCCATCAGACCGGGCATTTCATGTTCGGCAACGGCGATTTCTTTGCGCCCCCAATCGGCCAGGGCAATATCGCGCACGATGTAATCCTTCCCCACCGGCGTCCGGGCCGCAAAGGCGGCGAGATTGGGCAGGGCGGCGCTCACTTCCGCCAGAACGGAACTTAACTTGGATTTGGCTGCTTTAGGCATAACAGGAAACGAAACGAGTCCGGGTGGATTGATTGATTCGCGAGGGAGGAGAACTACAGGGCCCGGAGCAAGGCTTCGGTTTTGTTGGTCGTTTCCCAGGTGAGGTCCTTGTCATTCTTGCCGAAGTGGCCGTAGTTGGTGGTTTTGGAATAAATCGGCCGAAGCAGATTCAACTGTTCAATGATGGCCGCCGGTTGAAAATCGAACACCTTGTTCACCGCCCGGAGGATTTTGGCGTCAGCCACCTTGGCCGTCCCAAACGTATCCACATGCACACTCACCGGGTCGGGATAGCCGATGGCGTAGGCAAACTGGATTTCACACTTCTCGGCCAGCTTGGCCGCGACAATGTTCTTTGCCACCCAGCGCCCCATGTACGCCGCGCTTCGATCCACTTTGGTGGGATCCTTGCCCGAGAAGGCGCCGCCGCCATGGCGGCCGGTGCCGCCATAACTGTCCACAATGATCTTGCGACCGGTCAAGCCCGTGTCCCCTTGGGGGCCGCCCACGACAAAGCGCCCTGTGGGGTTGATCAGAAATTCGGTTTTCCTGGTCAGCATTCCGGCCGGCAAAACCTTTTTGATGAGCTGTTCGATGCAAAATTTTTCGATCTCCGCGTGCGAAACCTCCCGGCCGTTCCACCGGTCCGCGTGCTGGGTGGAAATCACCACATTGGAAATCGCCACGGGCCGGCCGTCTTCGTACACCACCGACACTTGTGATTTGGCATCGGGGCGCAGCCAGGCGGGGCCCTTGCCGCTCTTGCGAATACGGGTCAGTTCGCGACCAAGCCGGTGCGCGAACATGATGGGCGCAGGCATCAATTCCGGCGTTTCATTGCAGGCGTAACCGAACATCAATCCCTGATCTCCCGCCCCCTGCTTCGCCGTCTTCTTGCCCTTGGCCTTCCGCGCGTCCACCCCCTGGGCAATGTCCATAGATTGGGAGGTCAGCAACACGTTCACGAAAACCCGGTCCGCGTGAAAAACATCGTCATCATTCACGTAGCCAATGTCGCGGATCGCTTGGCGGGCGATTTTGACAAAGTCCAGTTTGGCCTTGGTGGTAATTTCGCCGCCCACCACGACCAGATTGCTCTTGGCGTACGTCTCGCAAGCGACACGGCTGAACCGATCCTGCTCCAGGCAGGCATCCAGCACGGCATCGGAAATGGTGTCGCACACTTTGTCGGGATGACCTTCCCCGACCGACTCGGAAGAAAAGATGTAGGTTTTGCTCATTCGTCAAAGGTTTTAATTCATCACATATTAACGTATCAAGATGGGATGATACGCTCAAATTCATTTTGGTCAACCAGTTCTTTTCCGGGCCGGCCCACCTGCGTTGCGTCTCGTTGCGGCGCTGCAAATCTCCTTCCAACCCGGGCGTCTCCACCCGGGCAGTCAGAACGGCAATTGGGAAACCGTGTCCGGACGCACCATTAAAAACTCGCGGTCAAACCAGTCCCGGGGGGGTTGCGGTGCCGGCACATTCTCGGGAGGCGCATCGAAACGGGGTACGGCAGCCAGCGCCAGTGATCCGGACTCCAGCCAGCGGCGAACATTGTCACCGTAACCGCAAACCGCCACGACTTTCAGGGAACGGGCGGAAATTTTTCCCGCCAGATCCTGGGACCAGGCGGGCAACCCGGCAAACACGAGCAGGACCTTGGCATCGGGATGGCGCTCCAGCGCCGTGACGAATTGTTCGGTGGAAACCGCCCCGACGTCCATGACTCCGGCCTGCCGCGGAGCCCACTCCGCAACCAACGTGACCCCGGCCTGCCGCCGCAGGGTCGTCATGAAGGCGTGCACCCGCTCGCCGTTCGCATCGGTTTCCTTCGGGTCCACCGGGCGACTGAGCAGGACCACCTTGCCGGAGGGGCCGGCCAGTTGCCCCGCTTCGTGGGCCAGCAGTTCTCCCACCGCAGCGCTGGGCTTCAGATTGACCGTGCGGGGGGAGAAGTGGCGCCAGAGGAACACCGCGGCAGCGCCAAGCACCAAGACGCTGACAAGCATGAGGGGTTTTTGCGATTTCATCCGGAATCCGGGATCAAGGTTTGCCGGGCTTCCCGGCGTTACTCGGCATCCCACATCCAGCGCGGGTCATAAATCCGGTTTCCCGAGCCACTCCACCGGGGATTGCCATAGGCAACCCTTCCGGAGAAATCCCGCCCGGGATAGTACTGCAATCCGATCAAGCTCACCTTGATGCCGGCCGCATGCCCGTCGGTGAAACCGGCAACACACCGTCCAGCATGGCGGGGCACTGGACGTTGCGGATCGTCGTTGTAATACCCCACGTTGGTCGGCGTGCGGTAATACAGCTCCTGCATGCCTTTTTTCTCAACCCATAAATCCGGATTACGTTCGGTTGGATTGGCAATCAGCCCGGAATCCGCAAACGGCACCGTTTCGCTGGGACGCTTGATGGACGACAACTTGATCGGGTCCTTGAGCCATCCGCCAATTTCCGGATGGTTCAGCGCAATGCCCATCGCGCCATACGTGCTGGACAACACGGAAGGACAGGCGATGACGTTGGTCGTGGTCAGGTACGGCCGGAGCGCATCTGGCCAGAGCATCCCCATGCCGCCGGCATTCCACCACGCATCGGCCGGGGATTGCCGGGCCTCGTCAAGAAACAGCACCATCGCATCCTGATTGTCATTCCCGTAAAGAATCATGGCCAGACTGACCTGTTTGAGGTTGTTCACACACTTGGTCGCCTTGGCCTTTTCTTTCGCCTTGGCCAGTGCCGGCAACAGCATGGAAGCCAGAATGGCAATAATGGCGATGACCACCAACAGCTCGATCAAGGTAAAACCACGACGGCGCGCAGCGGACGGAGAACGATGGCTGGCCGGCCCGCGTTCTGTGCGTGCCACCGGCCGGCGCCAGGGCGGTTGACACGCAATCGCCGGCTTTCTGGGATCAGTCATCATCTCATAGCTGGCACAAGCGGAAGCCCGTGTCAAGACCGCCCGACCGATGGAACGCGGACCTGCGAACTGCGCGCTTGTGCGGGCCGGGAGGATTTGGCAGGTCTATGTACGATGAGTTCGACGCTGAAATCACTGCGGGTTTTGTCCGACGCCACCCGGCTGCGCCTCATTGCCTTGCTGGAAAAGGACGAACTCTCCGTCAATGAATTGCAGGAAGCCACGCGCATGGGGCAGTCGCGCATCTCCACGCATCTGGGCTTGCTGGCCGACTGCGAACTGGTCACTGCCCGCCGCGAGGGCAAGCGCACGTTCTACAAACTGAATCCGGATGCAAAAGGGGTGACGGCGGAATTCATCCGTCTCGCCATCAATGGCGCGCGGGAGCTGCCCGAGCACGCGCACGATCACATCAACCTCAAGCGGATTCTCCACCGGCGGCGCGAACAGGAAAAGGTGTTTTTCAACCAGGTGGCAGGACGCTTCGATCGCGTGTACGGGCCGGGCCGCTCCTGGCCGGCATTTGGGCAGCTGCTGTTGCGGATGCTTCCGCCGCTGGTTGTGGCCGACCTGGGTGCGGGTGAAGGTCTGCTGAGCGAGCTGTTGGCGCGGCGCTGCAAAAAGGTGATCGCAGTGGACAACTCGAAAAAAATTGTGGCTTTTGGCGCGGCGAAGGCGAAAAAAAACGGTCTAAAAAACCTGGAATTCCGGTGCGGCGACCTGCAGCACCCCCCCATCGAGGCCGCCAGCGTGGATGTAGTCATCCTCAGCCAGGCGTTGCATCACGCCGAAGATCCAGCCCGGACGCTGGTCAGCGCCGCGCAATTGCTCAAACCCGGCGGTCAGGTGCTCATCCTGGATTTGCTGGCGCACAAATTTGAGCGGGCGCGTGAGTTGTATGGAGACCGCTGGCTGGGTTTCCCTGAAAGCGAATTGCATCACTGGCTGGAGGCGGCCGGCTTCAAGAAGGTGGAAGTGAGCAGTGTGGCGCGGGAAGAACAACCGCCGCATTTCCAAACACTGCTCGCCAGCGGCGAAAAATAGCCCGCCCGCTTCCCGGCGCCGCTCCCTTCGGTCGAAACTGCGGCCGGATTTCTATCGGAAGCACGGCCGGACCCGCGATGACGCCGCGCCTGTTCGTTTATTCAAAATTTAAAAATCAAAACTTTCCCTGCGACTCGAAGGATCCTCGTAGAGCGACGTCTCAAGCTCGTATGAAAAAACTGCTGCTTGTAACAACCGTGCTGGCCGGAGGACTGGTGGTGGCGTCCGCCGGAATCAACGTGAGCATTGGCATCGGCATCCCGCTGCCACCGCCGGTGGTGATCCGGCCGCCAGTGGTCGTCGGCCCGCCGGTCCTTGTGCTGCCGGCGCCGGTTTGTCCCGCGCGGGTGATCCGACCAGCGCCGCCGCCGCGGCACGCCCCACCGTGGTTTCAGCCCCCACGCCGTCACCGCCCAGTTCATTGGGGCCATCGTGGTTGCCACTGAGGGGCACCGCGGAACGATCGCCACGGAACCAGCCGGAGCGCGTGTGCCGGCTGGTTCCGCAACCATCCCCGCCGCGCGCTCCGGGGACCGGTGGTCGCGACGGAAGCGGAACCCGGCTGAACTTTAGCGCAACAATTCATCCACGGATTGAACCAGGGCGGTCAGATACTCATCTCCGCGCGGATGATGGGTGAGTCCGACCAGAATATAATGCCGTCCTGCGCCGGTGACCACAGCGGCATCATGCAACCAATCCTCCCACGAACCCCATTTGCGTATGATCTGGACCGGCCGGCCCGCAAGCCCACGAACGAATTTGATGTCATCGTGCGGGAGGTCCGGAGAGGCAAAAATGTCCCGCATGACCTTCGAGGCCGCCGGGGACACCAGCCGGCCCTGCTCAAGCAGCAGAAAATAACGCAGCACCTGACGCACCGTGGCCGCATGCGAATTGTCCCCTACGGGTGAACCATGCCGTTCTCCGCCCTGCCCATAATGTTTTCCCACCCACAACCCGCCGCCGCGAGCGGCATCGTAGAAACCGTAGGAATTCAGCACGTCTTGAATGGGTTTGAGCCCCAGTTCACGGGAAAACTTTGCGGCCATGGCGTTGTCCGAAGCTTTGACCATCAGCCCGAGTTCGTGCCGCGTTTCCGGCGCGAGGTGGGTGGCGGCCGCGGGATGCAACTGGAAGTACGCCAGCAAAATCCC
Source organism: Verrucomicrobiota bacterium (assembly GCA_029573725.1). Classification (GTDB taxonomy): domain Bacteria; phylum Verrucomicrobiota; class Verrucomicrobiia; order Limisphaerales; family JADLHS01; genus JADLHS01. Next base: position 64,495 of record JAKQDQ010000041.1, on the reverse strand, counting down.
AATTTTTGGCACGCTGGCGGCGTATTCCTCGCGATCAGGATTGACCATCGCCAGCCGCAAGGTCCGCAAGTCCAACACGCCGACGGCAGTCTGTTCCGGCGTCATGCCCCAACGCTCGCGCAACCTCCGGTCTATCTGCTCCAGATCACGTTGCAGCCGTGGATCGGTGGGCGTCGAATAATCCAGGTGGTAATGGAAGACGGAGGAGTTCATCACGGCAGTCCGGGAAGTGCAACCGCTCAACCCAAGGCCGGCCAGCCAGGCCAGGCCACACAACAGCGGAGGCAACCAGCGTGGAGCCATGGGTTATTTCAAGAGATATTTCGCCACCGCCTCGCCGCGCGAGTGGACGTGGAGCTTGCTGTAAATGCTTTTGATGTGCATGCGCACGGTATCAATGCTCAACCCCAAGGCGTCGGCGATTTCCTTGTAGGCGATGCCCTCCGCCAGCCGATCCAGGACCTCGCGCTCGCGATTCGAAAGCTTTTCGATTTCATCCTCGCTGACTCCGCGCTGATTGAAATACTGCACCACCTTGCGGGCGATGTGGCCGGACATGGGGGACGCGCCGCGGTAAACGTCTTCAATCGCCTGCAAAATTTCGTTCTGCGGGGTGCGCTTCAGCAAATAACCGCTCGCGCCCGCCAGGAGGGATTTGAATATTTTTTCGCTGTCCTCGTAGGCGGTGAGCATCAGGATCTGGGTCTCCGGCAGCAGCGCCTTGATTTTGCGGACACACTCGATCCCGTTCATCTTCGGCAGATTGATATCCACCAACACCACCTCCGGCGGCTCGGCGGCAATCGTGCCCAGGGCGGCTTCCGCCGTGGCGTAACATTTTCCGATGGCCAGACCTTTCCGACGGTTGATCTGCGCGGCAAGATTTTCGCGAATCCATTCGTCATCCTCGATGAGGGACACCCTGATCCGCTTGTCTGGTTTCTCCACCATGAACAGTGCTAGCTGGCGGCAAATGACCTGTGGTCTGCCACGGCCACGAAGATGTCTGCGGCAGCGGGGCTTGTCACGACCAATCTCCCGGCAGGCGCAGGGTGACCGCCGTGCCTCCCGCGACGTTGCCCTTCATCTCGAACTGTCCCCCGATCCTGGCCAGGCGCTGCTGCATGCTTTGCACCCCGACACCGGTGGGATCCGCCGCGGTCTTTCCGTGTCCGCGGCCGTTGTCCACGATCGTCAGTGTCAGGGCACTGCTGGTCACCTCCAGGCTCACCTGCACCTCCGTGGCTGCGGCATGTTTGAGCACGTTGTTCAGCGCCTCCTTGACCGCCATGAACAGGTTGTGCCTTTGTCCGGTGGAAATCCGCACGTCCGGCAACACTGGCGGGAGCTGCAAACGACAACGCACATGCGTATGTTGAAAATATTCCTGCGCGTAATGAAAAATATAATTGGCCAGGCTGTCGAGCGTATCATTGCGGGGATTCACCGTCCAAACGATTTCATCCATCGCCCGCGTCATTTCCTGCACGGCGCCGGAAATCCTTTGCAGGGAGACCTGCTGGGGGTGGTCCGGCGGCATTTCGCGGGTCGCAGAGTCGGTCAACATGGCGAGCTTGGTCAAACGCGAACCGATATCGTCATGCAAATCCGCGGCGATCTTGCGGCGCAAATCTTCCAATCCGCGCAGGCGGGCGACGCGCACCCGATACAGCGCGCCAACGGCGGTCAGGAGCAGCGCCGCCACGCTCACCCGGAACCACCATGTCTGCCAGAAGTACGGCAGAACCTCCAGGAGCAGGCGGGCGCTGTCCGTCGCCCAGATGCCGTCATTGTTGCTGGCCAGCACCTCGAATTCGTAACGCCCCGGAGGCAGGGCGTCAAAGTAGGCGACCCGTTGGTGCCCCGCCTCAATCCACTGCGGGTCCAGTTTGGCCACGCGATAGCGGAACTCGTTTTTCTCGGCTGCCTGCAAACTGAGCGCCGTAAAGTGAATCCCCAAACGCCCCCGCCCGGGCGGCACCCGCACCCCCTCCCGGCCAGGGCGCGCCCCGGTGGTGCGCGGTAAAACCTGCTGATCCCGCGTCACCTCCTCGATCACAACCCGCGGTGGCAACGCGTTTAATTTGATTCCCGGCTCGACGATCAGCGCGCCCCGGATGGAGGCGAACCACAGTCGCCCGTCCGAGCTTTTCCATCCTGACGGCCGGGCCACCCCGTTGCACTGGGCCGTGGCCAAGCCGTCTTCCGGGCCAAACACGGTGCAGCGAAGCTGGCGGGCCTGGGTGAAGGCGGGGTCGTCAAATTGCCAGCGGCTGACCCGAAAAATCCCGCGCAGGCCGCTCATCCAGAAATTGCCGGCATCGTCCTCCAAGATCTCGAACACCTCGTCACTGGCCAGTCCTTCGCGCAGGCCGTAGGTGGCGACCGCTCCATCGCGGTAACGGCTGACCCCCACTCCGCGGATGCTGATCCACAAATTGGTCGCCGCGTCTTCGTACAGGGTGTTGATGTACCCCTCCGGCACTCCCTGCGCCGTAGCGAATTTCCGCGGTGACGCTTCGTCGGCATAGCACAAGCCCGCTTCCGTTCCGACCCACAACCGGCCGGAGCGGCTTTCACAAAGCGCCGTGATGTTGCTGCCCACAAGTCCATCTGCCCCGGTGTAGGCATCCACCCGGTCACCGCGCAGGGCGTTCAAGCCCCGGGCCGTGCCCACCCAGGTTGTCCCGCGGCGATCCTCGTAAATCACCCGCACGAGGGCGGGAATCAGCTCGTGGTTCTGCTGAAAGACGTTGGTCAGGTCACCGGTCAGCTGGTTGACCCCGCCAGGTGTATCCATCCCAACCAGCAGGCTCCCATCCCGCTTGGGCCAAAGCGACAATACGGTGTCGTGGGTCAACCCATTGGTTTCGGTTACGATTGTGAACTGACCATCGCGCCAGCGATTCACGCCGCCACCCCAGGTCCCAAACCACATGTTCCCCGCGCGGTCCTGGCAGACCGAAGTCACGTTGTTGTAGCTCAGGCCGTCCTGGGTGGTCAAAGAGACGAAACGTGTCGGAGTCAAGCGATACAAACCATCGCGTCCACCGACCCACAAATTCCGTTCTCGATCCTCGTAAATCGTGTTCACCATGTCATTGATTCCCGCCTTGCTCCGCGCCCAGGCGCGCACCTGCCCGTTCACACGTCGCATCAAGCCGCCATAGGTGCCCACCCACAATTGTCCCAGCCGGTCTTCGCGGATGGCGGTGATGATTCTCTCCGGCAACGACTGATTTTCAGCAAAATCAGTGCGTCGCCCCCTGGCCAGACAGGACAAACCATCAGTTGCGCCCAGCCAAAGCTGCCCCGCGTGGTCGCTCCAGACGGCCTTCAAAATTCCGCGCAGCGGTCCGAGATCAAAATTATCCACCTGCACCCGGCCGTGCGCGTCAATGCTGATCAGTCCGGTCACGGTGGCGACCCGCAGGATGCCGCCGGGCGATTCCGCCAGGGATTTGACCGAGTTATTCCGCAGCGGCCAGGCGGTGGACACGACCGTGAACTTCTGATCGCGGAAACATGTCAAGCCCGTCTCGCTGCCGATCCATAAAGTTCCATCCTGAGCGGCGAACAAGCATTGCACCTGATTGTCGGTCAGCCCATTGGTTTGGGTGAAAGCCTGGACCGATGCCGTGGCCAGCCGGGTCAGTCCCCGCGCCTCGCACCCCACCCATAACGCGCCATCGTGCGTGGTGCATAAGGCAGTAATGGCGGTCTGATCCAGATACGCCGCATCCGGATGGCCGGCCGCGGTAAATCGTACCCCGTCAAAGCGCCGCAACCCTCCGCGGGTACCCACCCAGAGATACCCATCCGGCGCTTGCGCCAGGGCGGTGACCGTGTTCCGGGGCAGCCCCTCATCCGTTTGCCAGACGCGCAAGTCGTAGTACGCCGGCCAACTGGGAGGCGCGGCCACGGCAGCCAGGGAGCAACCCAGCAACCAGCAGCCGCCAACAAATTGCCGGAGGCGCCGGCCAGGACGCCCCACGATGACCATCCGGGCAAACGACATAACAACCGTAGATTTTCAGCAATTGCGCGTGCGACAGCTTATCATTGTTACATGAATATGTTACGTTCGAGCATTGCAACGAAACAACATTGTCGTATAAGCTTTAGCCGAACGAATCGAAAATCCAAAACCCTAATAACTAATAATTCGGACTCGCTGCTGAAAGAACCGGAACCAAAGCCGGCAATTCGAAATCGCTTTTCAGGTCGTGAAACTTATACCAATGAGAGTCATATGAAGAAAACACTCCTTACTACTGCAGTAATCGCGCTCGTGACGGGCTATGCCGGGGCAGATGTGGTTTACATCACCTCCCGCCCCAACCCGACGGGTACCGGTCCGCAAAACGACGGTACTTACATCGAGTACATCATTCCCTTTGGCGACTACGGCGCAAAAGGGACGGCGCCGGGACGGCCGGCAACCGGAGGCACTACGACCCGGTGTTACATTGGCGGGGCGATAATTGACGATCCCAATGCAGGCGCGGATTTGATGCCGGTGCTGGGCACGCCCGGAGGCACCTACGAAATCAGTTACAACTTCAACAGTCTGGCCGGAAACACCAGCACCGACGTCGTCTTTTCCGTCAGTGCCGACTACGCCACCCTCTCGTTCACGGAAACCGACAAATTTCAAAGAAAATTTGGCAGCCCGGCGAATGTTTGGCAACACATGGGTTATCTCACCAACGACGTAAACAGTTCCACGCCTGTGATCAAGTTCCGCTACCAGAGCGGAAGAATCACCGCCTCTGATGGGAATCGCATGATTTTTGATGCCTGGCGGTTCACCTTGGTTGAGCCGTGCCTGGCGGTGCCGGTGGCGACGGTGATCGGTCCGGCCGGCGCCTCTTCGGCGCAAGTCACCGTTGCGGGAATTGATGCCAGTGCAACGAGCATCCGGGTGTATCAGGACAGCGGCAACGGCCTGGTGCAAGTGGGAGAGAAAACCACGGACATTTCCGCCGGCAATAACGCGGTTCCCGTTTCGGGTCTGGTGAAGGGGGCGCGCGTGGTAGCCACCCAAACCGTAAACGGACAGGAAGGCTGTCTCCCTGAGGCCAACACCGGGCTGTTGGTGGGTGGCGGCGCCAATCCGACCGTTCGTATCGCCTTGAGCATCCGGGAGACCACCAGCGAAGGCCCCATCGGTGATCCAGGGATTTCCAGCAGCGGCAACATCCACTTCCTTGGCGCCACGGATATGAGTGGAGGCGCCCCTATTAACGCGCCGATTGTTTACCCGAGCAACGACTGGCAAACCGTGACGTTCGATCGCGGCAGCCTCGCCACCGTTGGTGATGCGACGGGCCTCGTCGCCAGCACGACTTCTGAGTCAGGATACAATCCGACGGATATCGTGGACCTTCAGGTTTTTGCCTACCGCACCCTGCCCAACGGTCTGGTGATTTACTCCGAAACACCGGCACAGTCGGCCACCGTTACCAGCAATGACGTCTTCGCCGTGAATTGGGCCTGGGATGCGGTTGCCGGCGCTGATGGCTACCGTCTGTTGCGCAGCTATTGGGGTGCGGGCTTCTTTGAATACGTGGACGTTACGGGCAACCAGTATCACGACGCGAACAACGCCTGGATTTACGACCCCGAGGCCGCGGACGCGGTGTTGCTGAAAACTGCGCAATCCGGCCCCTCGATCCAATGGAACCCATCGGCATCCAACACCAACAACCTGCCCGGCAACTGGGGTATCCTGGAGGCCATCGCGTTCACCGTGGACGATCCGGGTGATACCGGTCCGTTTAATCTCTACATTGACAATCTGAAAAACGGCGACACGACGTTTCAGACGTTTGAAACCGCTCCCGCCGGTTCGACGGACTATGGCTTCCGGGTGCCCAGATTCTCCGGCTCCACTTCTGCCAACCTCATAGACGCACCCAATATCGGCGCCGTTTCCAGTCAAGCTGCGGACACGGGCACGAAGTCCTTCCGGGTCAGCTTCCAGTGGGTGGGCAATAAAAGCACGGCCTGGTTGCGTTTGACCACCTCCGGGGTCAACAATCCGCAGGTTAATCTGAATGAACCGATTTCCTTCCGCCTGTTGATGCAGCCGGTGGGGGCCACGCCACCGCCGCCGCCAGCGGCACCGACCTTGAGCGTCGTCAAGACTGACGCCGGAGTCGTTTTGAACTGGGAAGGCGGACATCGCTTGCAATCCGCAACCGCTGCCAGCGGACCGTATGTCACCGTCCCGCAGACGATCAGTCCCAATGTTTGGACGAACATCACCAGCGGCGCGTTCCTGAGTCCGTGGACGAACAACTTCTCGGAGCCCGTCCGGTTTTTCCGGCTGGCGGACTAAGACTTCGCTCATGGATGGGTGGAGAAACCGGGGTGGCAGCCGCCCCGGTTTCTTTTTGCCCGTTACCATGCGGACCCCGGCCGGCATTTCTGGCGGCGTCAACAACGCCCATTTTTTGCGAGGCCCCGAGGATTTGAACTTTACCAATGGGCTCGGAGCGTCAAAGATAATCCGTAAGCGCTGAATTCATGATGAAGTGCCATGCCACGAATCAGGCCAACGGGCCGAGCCGCAGCCTGCGTTGCGCACTGCACGACGAGGCACACCCGGGTTGCCGCGGCGGGTCGGCCTTGCGCCACCGGAATCGGCGTGCGTTTACCCTGATCGAGTTGCTGGTGGTCATCGCCATCATTGCAATTTTGGCGGCCATGCTTCTGCCCGCGCTGGCCAGTGCCAAAGAAAAGGCCAAACGCATCGCCTGCGTCAGCAACTTGCGTCAGGTCGGCCTGTCCATCCACATGTACGGCAATGAATTCCAGCAAAAACTGCCCAGCGGACGCGACAACAACGGCGAGTGGCACTCCATCCGCATCAACCGGGACACCTACACGAACCTGATCAGCTACACGGGCAACTTCAAAATCATGGACTGCCCCAACTTTACGTTCGGCACCCAGACGCGCTACAGCGGCACGTATGGTTATCTGATCGGCTATAATTATCTTTGCGACGCCAAACTGCCCTCTTACAACCTCGCCGACTCAAGGTCCTGGCGCGTTTCGACGCGGCTGACCGATTCCCCCACCAACTCCATCGTTGCCGATGCCAATCACTGGGGAGACACGCTCACCATGGCGCCGCACACCAAATCCGGACCTTACCAGGTAAATGGGGCCACGTTTACCCGGGCCAATCTGACGGCGGTTCGCGCCGGGGCGGTCGGAGGAAACGTGCTGTACCTCGACGGCTCGGCGCGTTGGTCCACGTTGAAGCAGATGAAAACCAATTATGCTTCCTCCTACGTGCTCTACTTCGGTCTGTGGTAGCCCCACCCGCATCAAAATGTCACACTTGACCACGGACATTTTCCGGCAATGCAGTATATTGCCGGTGGAATTATGGGCACGCCGCCACAACCACTTCCCTCCGGCCCCTCCGGGCGCGCCTTCACTTTGATCGAACTCCTGGTGGTCATCGCAATTATTGCGATCCTCGCCGCCATGCTGTTGCCGGCCCTCGCCAGAGCCAAACAAAAGGCGTTCCAGGTCAACTGCACCAGCAATCTCAAACAGGTCGGCCTGGCCATCGAAATGTACACGATGGATAACAACGACCTCCTGCCCGGTCCGTGCTGGACCGGAATGTTTTTCACCTACCGCGACACCGGCGTGAATGGCCCCAACCGCTACAATGGAGCTTTGGCAGCCTATATCGCCTCCTACCTGGCCTATCCCCCTCCCTCCACCACCATCACCCGCACCGCCGCGGTCGCCATCTGCCCCGCCTCTTATCGGGTTCTGCCCAAGGTGACGCCCAATCCGCCCCTCTTTGTTCCCGTCAGTTATTTTTCCCTAAGCACCGTAACCAACGATCCCGGCACCGGCCTGAATGTCATCGTCTTTCCCTTCGGCCGCCCGGACAATCCCGTGGCGGCGCCCAAAAAGGCTTCATCCATTCTCCGCCGCTCGGATAACTGGGCGATGACGGATTGCGACCAGCAACTGCTGACCAGCCTGGGAATCACCAGCGCCACCTACATGAATTATATTCCCGCGCGACCGGTGCATGGCGGTCCCGCACCCGCCACCCGGCAATACCTGTTTTTTGATTGGAGCGTGCGCTCCATGCGAACACCGAAATAAATTCCCGCCCTCCAAAGCTGCGGCCGGCGGCCGGCGCCCCCCATAATCCGGCCAATCTCCTTTTCGTCATCAGCCCCCTCACGATGCCGGACAAATCCGCCCGCGCGCTCCCGGCGGCTTTCACGATTTCCACCGGTTACCGGATGACGTGGAGCGGCAAATCGTTGCGCGCCGGATTTACTAAACTTGACGACACCTCCGGTAATCCTCACAGTTTATCGGAACGCAAACTGCATTCCGGTCTGATTTTTTATGAGCAACGCAAACCCGTTTGATTCGCAAACACTTCGCACTTTTGATCCCGGCACGGGCAGGGAGGGAAATTTTTACTCGTTGCCGGCGCTGGAAAAAGCCGGTCTGGGGCCGATTTCGCGGCTGCCGGTCTCCCTCCGGCTGGTGTTGGAATCGGTGTTGCGCAACTGCGACGGCACCCGCGTTACCGCCGAAGCCGTCCGCGCGCTGGCCGGCTGGCAACCCACGGCGGTACGCACCGAAGAAATTCCGTTCGTGGTGGCGCGCATCGTGTTGCAGGACTTCACCGGAGTGCCGTTGCTGGTGGATCTGGCCGCCATGCGCAGTGCGGTGGCGCGGCTCGGCAAAGATCCGAAAATCGTTGAACCACTGGTGCCGGTGGATCTCATTGTGGACCACTCCGTGCAGGTGGATTTTGCAGGCACACAGTTGGCCATGCAGCGGAACCTGGACCTGGAATTTCACCGCAACCGCGAGCGTTACCAGTTCCTGAAATGGGGCATGCAGGCGTTTGACACGTTCAAAGTGGTTCCGCCCGGCATCGGCATCATTCATCAGGTCAACTTGGAATACCTCGCAAAAGGCGTATTGAGCGCCAACGGCGTGTACTACCCCGACTCCCTGGTGGGCACTGATTCGCATACCACCATGATCAACGGTTTGGGCATTGTCGGCTGGGGCGTCGGGGGGATCGAGGCCGAGGCCGGCATGTTGGGCCAGCCGGTTTATTTTCTGACTCCGGATGTTGTCGGTGTGCATCTGACGGGGACGCTGAAGGAGGGGGTGACCGCCACCGATCTCGCCCTTACGATTACGCAGCTCATGCGCAAGACCAAGGTCGTTGGCAAGTTTGTCGAGTTTTTTGGCCCGGGAGCGGCCGCCCTGCCCGTGGTGGATCGAGCCACGATCGGCAACATGGCTCCGGAATATGGCGCCACGATGGGCTTTTTCCCGATTGACCAGGAATGCCTCAACTACTTGCGCACCACCGGACGCACGAACGGGGAATGCAAGCTCTACGAAAACTATTATCGGGCTCAGGGCCTTTGGGGCATGCCCGACCTGGGCGAGATTGACTATTCGCAGGTGGTGGAGCTGGATCTGGGCACGATCACTCCGAGCGTTGCCGGACCGCGGCGGCCACAGGATCGGATCGAATTGGCCAACCTGCGTCGCGAGTTTTTCGCCGCCTTTCAACGGCCGCTCACGGAAAACGGCTTTGGGAAGGCCCGCAGCGCCTACGCCACCACCGTGACGGTTGCGTCCGACGGGGATTATCATCCGGGCGGCGGCAGCGAGTCCCCGGTCATACAGCAGCAGGCCCTGGCCGCCGGCACAAACCCGGCCACCGAACGCGAAATGGTTGTGAACCGGCCCGCGCCGGACTTTATTGCAGCCCATGCCCCGGCCATCAAAGCCAGGCTGCATCACGGTTCCGTGGTGATTGCTGCGATTACGAGCTGCACCAACACCTCCAACCCGAGTGTGATGCTGGCGGCGGGATTGCTGGCCAAAAAGGCCGTTGAGCGTGGACTTAAAGTGCCCGCGGCCGTCAAGGCGTCATTGGCTCCGGGCTCCCGGGTGGTCAGCGATTACCTGAAGAAAACCAACTTGCAAAAATACTTGAACAAGCTGCGGTTCAACCTGGTCGGCTACGGCTGCACCACATGCATCGGCAACTCCGGTCCGTTGCATCCGGCCATCGAAGATGCAGTCGTGAAAAACGACCTGGTGGTGGCCGCGGTGTTGTCCGGCAACCGCAACTTTGAGGCGCGGATTCACCAGAACATCAAGGCCAATTTTCTGATGTCGCCTCCCCTCGTGGTGGCGTTTGCGCTGGCCGGCCGGGTGGATATTGACCTGAGTTGTGAACCGCTCGGCAAAGGCAAGGACGGCAACCCGGTTTATTTGGCCGATATCTGGCCGACTCTGCACGAAGTCCGCGCAGCCATGGAATCCGCCTTGAAGCCGGAAGTATTTCGGAAGTTGTACCGGGATTTTGTGGCTCAAAATCCCAAGTGGAACGAAATCCCTGTCAGCACCGGCAACGCCTATGAATGGGATGCCCAATCCACCTATATTCAGGAACCGCCCTTCTTTGAAAACTTTGCGCTGGAGCCGGAAAGCATCCAGCCGATTACTGGCGCGCGCGCCTTGGCGGTCTTTGCGGACAGTGTCACCACCGATCACATCTCGCCGGCGGGCTCCATCAAGAAAACGTCGCCCGCCGGCAAATACCTGACGGAGAATGGCGTACTCCAGGCCGATTTCAACAGTTACGGATCGCGGCGCGGCAACGATCGGGTGATGACACGGGGAACGTTCGCGAATGTCCGCATCAAGAATCTGCTGTGTCCGGGCATCGAAGGGGGCTACACGATTTATTTTGGCGATCGTGAAGTCCCGGCCCCCGATAAACCAATCCAGGTGGCCGCTGGAAAGCCAACCTTCATTTACGATGCCAGCCTGGCTTACAAGGCCGACGGAGTGCCCCTGATCATTCTCGCAGGGCAGGAATACGGAACAGGCTCCAGTCGCGACTGGGCCGCCAAAGGCACCAAGCTGCTGGGCGTGAAGGCGGTCGTCGCGCAAAGTTTCGAACGCATTCACCGTTCCAATTTGATCGGCATGGGCGTGCTGCCACTGCAATTCAAGGACGGCGTGACCCCGCAAACCCTGCAGCTGAACGGCACGGAACACTACGCCATTGCCGGCTTGAGCGAGGCGCTGCAGCCGCAGCAGGATTTGACCCTGAACATCACGCGCACGGATGGCAGCGTCGAACCCATTCCCGTACGCTGCCGGATTGATACCCACATCGAAATTGACTATTACCGGCACGGCGGAATTTTGCCTTACGTGCTGCGCCAGTTGCTTGGAAAGGCTTGAAGGGCCGGCACCGTAACGGGAATGTTCCGGGTTTTTCTCCACCTCGATATGGACGCGTTTTACGCCTCTGTCGAGCAACGTGATCATCCGGCGCTCAAAGGCCGGCCAGTCATTGTCGGCGCGCCCCCCGCGCAACGGGGCGTCGTGTGCGCAGCGAGTTATGAGGCGCGCCGATTCGGAGTGAAATCAGCCATGCCCACCATTACCGCCCGGCGCCTCTGTCCCCACGGAATTTTTCTGCGCCCGCGGATGGAGGCGTATCGCGCTGAATCACGACAGATCATGGGAATTGTCCGGGATCAGGCCGGGGACCTGATCCAACAGGTCTCAATAGACGAAGCGTACACCGATGTTTCCGCCCGGCACCAGGGTGAAACGGCCGACGCCAGCCTGGAACGCGCACTGCCCCTTGCCCGGTCCCTCAAAACGGCAATTCTGGCGGCGCGCCAACTCACCGTCTCCATCGGAATTGCCCCGAACAAACTCCTTGCCAAACTGGCGAGCGACCACCAAAAACCTGACGGACTGACGCTGATCCGCGAGTCCGAGAAAGTGGAGTTTCTGAAACCCCTGCCCGTTCGGGCGCTGCACGGAGTCGGAAAAATCACCGAAGAACATCTGCATCGCGCCGGCCTCCATACCATTGAGGACTTGCAAAATCACCCGGGAGATTTGCGCGCGATTGTCGGCGCGTGGGGAACGGAACTGCGCCGCTTTGCCTTTGGCATTGACGAACGCCCTCTGGAGGTTGACGAAGAGGTCAAAAGCATCAGCAGTGAAAACACGTTTGCTCGTGACACCGAAGATCGTCCAACACTGCGCACCTGTCTGAAGGGGCTTGCGGAGGACGTCGCGCACAGCCTGGGGCAACACCGCCTGGCCGCACGGACGGTGCAAGTAAAGATTCGTTACGGTGATTTTACCACCCTGACCCGGCAGATCTCGCTGGAAGAACCACTCACCGAAGCGCGGGATCTCTTTCGGCTTGGCTGCTGGTTGTTGGCGCGGGAGAGACTCGTCAGCCGGCCGTTGCGCCTGTTGGGGCTGGGCGTCAGCGGGCTGGTTGAAGTTCGTGCCAGCCAGCTCCACCTGCCATTTGGGAATTGATCCTCAGCTCTGCATTCCGGAATTCAAGCAACAAGGGCCGGACGACAACAAAATAGCGCGCCGCCCGGAGGCCGCGCGCTGGTTGGTGAAACAGGAGGTTACAGCTTCCGCTTGCCAAATCCGAACAGGGCGGCAGCCCCCAGCAAGGCAATCGCCATCGAGGAGGGCTCCGGCACAATTGCAGTCAGCCCGAATCCTTTGAAATCTTTCTTGGCGATGTACGCTGCTGAACCGCTTTCGCTTACCGCCAGCAGAGTATTATCCAGGTTCACCCGCACTTCCGTCGCTCCGATTTGGAAAGGAATGCCATTCGCCGTCAACGCGCTGTTGATGTCAAAGTTGATTCCCCCTGACCAGAGGGAACCGATGCCAGCGTTGCTAATCAGATCGAACTGCCCATTGGCGTTGGGAGCAAAGGTCATGTTGCCCGTAACTGTAACAGGATTGATGCTGACCCCATCCACACTGAGAATGTCGAAGAAGAATGAGGCTGCGACTGCCACTTTGGTGCTGGCGGTTCCCGTTCCTGCCAGGGTGAAGTCCCCCAATTCAGAAAATCGCAACTCGGTGATGGCGAATCCGTCCAACGCTTTCACCAGGAAATTCAGCTGACCATCCGTCAGGTCCACTCCACCGCCACTGGAATAAGCGGTGAATCCTTGGGGATTAAAATCCAAGGTGTCACCGGTAATCGTCGGCGCCCCAAAGAGCGGTCCTGGATCCGTTCCGGAAGACTCCGTCACCCCTTGAAATTCGACCGAGCTTCCGGTGAAATTTCCGTAATTGGTGGCAGCGTTGCCGGTAATCGACGCGGTCGCCAGCAGCAAACCAATGGTCAAAACTCCACTTCCAATTCTGATGCTAGAAATGAATATAGACGACTTCTTCATAGTTGTTATAGGGCTAGCATCGCTCCATTACTTCACTGGGTTTGGGCTACTGTCTAGCTGCGTCAATTCAACACCCACACTGCGGAAATTGCAAGAAATTTCGATCGCGCTTGGCCACAAAATTTCCTTATTCCACACAAACTCCGTAGTTACCCGGACTGCGTCCCTCGCCTGCATCCAAATTTTGGCTTTAAGAACGTCAAAGTGATGCCTGGGACGGGCCTCTTCCCTTCCACCTGCTCTCCGAATCCGGGATCGAGCCATTGCTGGTGTCCAGGGTCCGGCGCTGGTGGCGGTAGGATTTCCTCGGCCTGAATCATGACGTCATGCCCGGGAGAAAAGCAGAAGCGCAGCCCAATGACGCCGTTCTGTGGCTGAATATTCCTTAATTCACGGACCATGGGGTGGAACGTGCCGACCCGTTTTTCCCCACCTTCAGCTCCGTGATGACGGTCTCAGCATTGATCAGCACCGGGGTGGGTCGGAAATCTTGCGCGCGGACAATGTAAATCCTGCGACGGTTCTGCCACCAACGCCGCGCCACCGTATCCACATTCTCCTCCATGCGGGCGACGAATTCCATTTCCGATCGGCAGGTGTGACCATGGGAATCAGTGTAAATTTTCCGCCCCGCGCACCCAAAGCTCATCGGTTGGGCGGCACCAGCCCCGCCGCTCCATCGGGTTTCTCCGGGGATATTGGAGAATTGCGCAGCTCCGATGGTGATTCGGCTGCCGCGCCAGAGGATTGTGCCCGCCGCGTACCGCCAGCTTCAATTCAGGCGCTCCATCGGATAGTCCGCGTTTGATGAAGACCAGCTGGGCGCGGCGTTCGGCGGCATTGACTCAACGCCGGGCAGAATCAAATGCAAACGCCGGGTCGCCACCCCGCACAACCTGTTTCCTCCCCCTGAATCCGAATCACGCGCCGCCCGTCATGACGCGCCGGTACAATCCGGTCGGCGTTGGAAAGCGGGGTGAGTGTGCGATCTGCCCTGACCATAAAAAGACGAAAACCGCGCCAGTCGCTGGCTGGCGCGGTGGCCGCGGCACTGAGCCGGAATGCGGGTTAATAATGTTTGGCGACTTCAGCCCAATTGACGACGTTCCAAAACGCCTTCAGGTAGTCTCCACGCTTGTTCTGATACTTGAGATAGTACGCGTGCTCCCACACATCCACACCCAGCAGCGGTTGACCTTCACAACCGGCAATCGCCCGGCCCATGAGCGGGTTGTCCTGGTTGGCGGTGGAGACCACTTCCAATTGTCCGTTATGTGAAACCAGCCACGCCCAGCCGCTGCCAAACCGCTTCAATCCGGCCGCCTCAAATTTTGCCTTGAACTCATCAAAACTGCCAAACGCAGCTTTGATGGCGTCAGCCAACCTGCCATCAGGCGCGCCGCCGGCATTCGGCGCCATGATCTTCCAAAAGAAGGAGTGGTTCCAATGTCCGCCGCCATTGTTGCGCACCGCGCCGCGGACCGCCTCTGGTACAGCTCCCAGGTTCTGAAGCAGTTGCTCCAGCGATCTGGCTTCAAGCTCCGCCTGGCCGGCGATTGCCTTGTTCAAATTATCCACGTAGCCCTTGTGATGCCGATCATGGTGGATTTCCATGGTTTGCGCATCGAGATGCGGCTCCAACGCGGACTTGTCATAGGGAAGGTTCGGTAGTTCAAATGCCATAATGTTTCTCCAATAATCAGTTTAATAACCGCTTTTAACGTAGCAAAGCCTGACGGCTTGCCAAGCCGGGAAAATCATTGCGTCAGCGCAACGAAATTTTTCAGCAGTTGCAATCCGACCCGCTGGCTTTTCTCGGGATGAAATTGCGTGGCGAAAACATTGTTGTGCCACGCCGAAGAAGCGAAGGTCTCCCCGTATTCCGTCCGGGTGGCCACCACGCCCGGATCGGTGGGCCGCGGAAAAAAACTGTGAACAAAATAAACGTAGCTGCCACTGGCAATGCCGCGATAAAGCGGACAGTCCGGACGAATGATCTCAATTTGGTTCCAACCGATCTGGGGGACCTTCACCCCCGCAGCGGGGGCAAAGCGGACGACCTTGCCGGCCAGCACGCCCAATCCCGCCGCACAACTGTTGAATTCCTCGCTGCGTTCAAACAACGCCTGATAGCCAACGCAAATGCCCAGAAAGGGACGGCCGGATTGGATAAAATCCTGCAAAGCAGTCAGCAGTTCCTGCCGCGCCAGGGCATGAAGGCAATCGTCAAACGCGCCGACACCGGGCAGCACCACCCCGGCGGCGCCTTTCATCTCCAGCGGCGTCCGGACCACGCGAACGGCGGCCCCGGCCTGGTTCAGGGCCTTATGCACGCTGCGCAAATTGCCGGAACCGTAATCAAGCAGAGCGATCACAGGGAAATTTAAGCAAAAGGCCGGATCGGAAAAAGCCCGAAGGTGAGGACAACGATTTCATGCCGGAAGGTGACCGGCCGGCAATTGCGTGGCGCGCGCCCCAACCCGCAAACCTTGATGCAACCATTGGAGCGGGGTGCTTCCCAGCTGGATCTCGCGGGCCACCGCCGCCAGGAGCGCATCTCCCGCGCCGACCCGATTGCACGGATTACCCCGAGGCGGGGCAGCAAACTGTTGAAAACCCTCCGGACGGTTCACCAAGAGTCCCCGTTTGCCGCCCCGTGAAACCAGCACCCACCCGCCGGTTGCCTCGGACATCGCCCGGGCTGCCTGCAGTGCCTGTGCCTCCGAACGCACTGCGCGTCCCCACCACTGGGTCAGTTCGTGTTCATTTGGTTTTACCAGGAATGGGCGCGCCGCCACCGCACTCCGCAATGGCGTGCCATCGCAGTCGAGCAGAGTTCCAACCCCGGTTTTCCTGGCCTGGCGGATGAGCCGGGCATAGGCATCATTGGGCACTCCCGGCGGCAGGCTGCCCGACAGCACCAACAGTCCTCCAGGTGAGGAAAGTTTCCGGGTGGCAAGCTGCAGACGCCTCCACTCCGCCCGGATGAGCCGGGGACCGGACGGATTAAAGCGCATCTGGCGGCCCGCTGTGGTGGTGACAATGATATTTATCCGGGTCGCAGTGCGGATCGGAATGATCGCGACGTTGGCGGATGAAATTTCCCGCTGCAGGCAGCCCGTCAGTTCCTTCCCGGCCGCCCCACCCAGGGGAAGCAGCAGCTTTGGCTTGCCACCGAGCCAACCCAGCCAGCGCGCCACATTGATTCCTTTGCCGCCGGCCCAACGGCGCTCGGAATCAATGTGGTTTTTCTCCTCCCACAACACCTCCTTCACCCGCCACTCCACATCCATGGACGGATTCAGGGCGAGGACCAGGATGGGCGTCACGGCAACAGGACGAGCCGATAGTACACCGTGTTGTACGCGCCAGTCGTCGTGCCATCGTCCAGGTACTGATAAACCCCGGTGGCCGAGGTTACCACGCCCGGAAACGCCGTCCAGACCGGCGGAGACAACTGCGGCGACCACTCCACCTGATACTGCCGGCCTGGCGGACCGCTCCAGGTGATCTCGATGCCGTTGAAGCGCTTGAGAATCCGCAGGATCACCGGTGGGGGGACAAAGGTGGACAACGCCTGACCTTCACGCACGCGGAAGAATTGATAGGGTGAAGGCAGCGGCACGCAATGGGTGGTTGCCCCACCCGTGCCATACACCGTCGGCGACACCGCCACCCAATCGGAACTGTTCAGATTGGTCACGCCTTCGACAACGTAAGGCGCGCCCTCCAGTGAGGTCCAGGTCAGACAGAGGCTGTTTGAACCCAGGAAAACATTGGTGATAACGATGTTCGTCCCATGCTGGTTCCATTCCCGTGCCGTCGCACAATAGCTCACCGGACCGGCCGTGAGATTGGCGGCGGCGAAGTACCAGTCCCCCGGAGTCAGCGGCACCGGCTGGCTGAAATCGAACACGGTAAGGATTTCGTCGTTGGTATGGACATTCGCGCTCAGATAGTCAAACACCGCGAGTGTGGGAGGCAACTCACGACGCAGGACCAGTGTCATATCACCACTCAAGTCGCGCAGCTCGAATTGAGCGCGCGCGGCCCCCGCGGAAACCGCGAAATGGTAGTAGTCCAGCGAGAACGGCAATGGATTGACGGTGCAATACGGTATGCCGTTCGTCAAATCCACCGTGGGCGGGAATGTCGCCAAATCGAAGTCCACGTAAATGATGTATGTGGCGTTGATCGGATTGGGATTTTCCACTGCCAGGTAATAACGCCGGCCCGGCAGCAGGGTTGCCTTGGTGCTGGTGGGCGGCACGATGCTCGGAGCGCTGAGCACTTCCGTGTGATTGGCGGCGTTCAAGGCAAAAACCACGTCGTTGACGTTGGTGGCGCCGAAGGCCGGCGGGGTGGTCTGATTGAAATAGAAGTTCAAACCCGGCGCTGCCCGGAACAACACGTTCGTGGCAAACCGGGCAAACGGCGGCACATCCACCGCGTAATAAATGATCTGCCCCGCCGGGATCTCCTGCTCCAGGGGCTCTCCCGGAGGCAAGACCTTCGGCGCCGGGGTGTTGGTTTGCAGGATGAATTGCAACTGCCAGTCCAGCAGCGCCACGTTGTTGGTGGCTCCCGTGCGCGTGTCGAGAATCTCCAGCTGCCACAGTCCATACGCGCTTTCGCCGGTCAACAGTTTCAGGGATTCCTCCGGCAGCACGTAACGCGCACCGCCGGCTTCCGTGACGGTGAAGTGATCCATCAAGACCTCGGAGGATGAATTGGTTTCCACCGGCCCCAAGTGAACCGTGGTCAAATTGCTGGTAGCGGTAAAGAATAGTCCACCCAGCCGCCAATCGCTTCCGCCAGTGAAGGTGTTCGTGGCGGCACCGGGAATGTAGAGTTGCGCCCCCAACCCCGGAGTGCAGGCTGCCGGCGGGATGGCCATGCCACACTTGCCTGCGGCGCCGGCGTCGAAAATGGCCTGAACTTCTGCGGCCGACAAGGCCCGGCCGTACAGGGTCACTTCATCCAAAATCCCCTGGAAAAATTCCCCGGTCGGAGTGGAGGCCCCGATAGTCACCGGCGCGGAGTTCAGGGTGTCGCTCAAATTTCCCGGCAGGGTTCGATTCCGCACCGGAACGCCATCAATATAAGTGTTTAATTCAACGAACCCGCCGGCCAGCTGGCGAAAAGTTGCCGCCAAATGATGGAACGCATTTTTGCCGGGCACGGGCAGGTAGCGGGACGCCTCGAAATCCCCCGCATCATCTCCCGCGCCTGCAAAATTGGGATCATTGTAATAAGGCCCCACGCCGGTTGACAGGATGTTGATCCCGTAATTACAGGGATCGGTCGGCCCCCCGCGCTTGGCGATCAACCCGAAAGCGTCCGGTGTGGGTCTGGTATCCTGATACCAAAGCTCAAGACTGAACTCGTTCACCAGATTCAACGACGGACGATTTGCGATCTCGATGTAGGAACCCGGATTGCCATCGCAATACCAGCCCTGCCCGACCCTGCCCGGACCGTAAGTGACTCCACCGTGCAGGACGGCGTGATTTCCGCCCACGCTGTCAAACGGGGTGTTTTCCGCACGCCACCAGCTGATGATTCCATCCGCCGTCGGCGCCTTCCGGTACGCATAGCCCAGTTGGTAGGATCGGCCCGGCGTTGTGGCCAACGTTCGTTGAATCCGGCCATCACCCAGGACCAGGGCGTTCGTTCCGGTGTACGCGATATTTGTGATTACCGCCACGGTACCCATCCCCACATTCCACCCGTCCGGCACGCCGACCGTCGGTGCGGGGTAGCCTTGCGCCACCGTGGGAAATTCAAAATCGCTCAGGAGATAACTCGATCCAGCCGGCCCCCGGAACGGCGGCGGCGCGAACTTGATAGGCGTGGTGGTCTTGTTCGTGTTATCCGTAAAAATCAGATGACTGTGCAGGCGGCCAATGGAACTCGCCGTATATTCCCAAACGGTGTTGGTTTCCGCATTCCCAAATTCATTGATCCGGATCTCGACCAGCGTCGAGCGTCCGGGCCCGTAGTTCACAGTCACTTCGCCGACCCCGCTGACCATGCCGGAATTGAAAATCTGGCCGCCTTCATAATACACGGTCATCTGATCCGGCAGCCGGCGGAAGTTGTAATCAATCGTCATGCTCCCGGAAACCGCCCCGGTATCAATGACCACCGAGTTGCTGGCAGAGCCGCCATCGGTCGCAACCGGAACGAAATTGGTCACCGTCATCGTGCTGCCAAACCCGCCGGCATCCGTTCCGCCACGATTTTCCGCCAGCAAAATCCGCGTCCCCTTCGGACTGATCAGGGTCAGCGCCAGATCTGAAACCCGCGGATGATCCAACCGGAGCGCGACGTCCATTTCCGCCAGCGGCAGGGTGTTGGTGATGAAAATGGCATAGTTGGTGACGGCATCATCCAGCAACCCCTGCCTGCCGCTTGATCCAATCGGAATGGACTGCGGCGGCGGGCCCACCTGGATGAGACTGCGATACACGAAGGTCTGGCTGGTATTGTTCGGATTGTAAATGCTGATGAAATAACGGCCGCCCGACAACGGCGGCAACGACGTGTTGTCGATCGTCAAACAACCGCCGGGCGGGACAATGACCTTTTTGAAATCATAGGCCTCCCGGGTCGGTCGCTGCCCCTTGCGCACGTACAGCTCCAGCGGCCTGGGATTGTTGGCCGTGATGATATCCACGCAAATTGTCAAATTTGTGGCCTCCACCGGCACGTTCCGCGAGAAATGACGCCACCCCAGCGGCGCAACATTGTTGGTGATGTCGCAATCCGCTTCGCATTGCCGGTCCAGACGGATCGCCACGGTGTTCACGCGCCCGGTCTGCGTCAGCGCATCGTCGCTATAGGTGAAATACCACGTGCCGCCGGGAGCCTCCCCCATGAAATCCTCGAAGGTGCCGGGGCCGGCAGGCGGAATCGCGTAGGCGAAATCCCCCTCGCCACTGTCGTCATAAAGGAATGCATAAGGTCCGGGCGGATCGTTGTAGGGCGGATTGGGCACACTCCGGTGGTTGTCAAAAGTTATTGCCCTTGAATTATGATCCACGGTGGCAATGATGTCCCCGTAGCGTTCGTGCGTGACGTTGTTCGTGATCAACACGCGGCGGATGGATTCATTGACGCCGGTCAGGGAAGCGCGGGTGATCGCCACGAACCGCGTGCCCCGCGGCAGCTCGGGGCTCCCATCGGGAATGTCGTAGCCCAGCATCGGATACGCGGCCACGAAACCATTGGCGTCCTCGGTGCCCAGCGGCAATTCGCTGAAAATCCCCCACAGCTCAAACTCCGCGGCTTGCTGGTCTTCCGACTTCACCCCGATGTAGTAGATTGCCCCCATCGTGGAGTTGCTGTAGCTCACAAACTCGTCACCGCTGAGCTCGTTGCGGCTCAAGGAAACCTCCGCCGTCGCCAGCACCGCCGGGTCCAAATTGGTCAATCCCGGCTGTGTGGAAACATACAAATCCAGATCGGCGTAGCGCCGTGTGGATTCCCCGTCCACTGCGGAGAACACCCCCATTCGGGGCGTCGCCAGGGTGCGTTGCTGGGAAATGAGGAACGACGCGTTGGTGAAGCTCGTGTTGTTGCTCATCATGTAAAACCGCCACTGGTTGGTCATGCCCGCGGTGGTGCCCCGCAGCGGCGTATTTGCCCCCACGTGCTGTCCCACCAGCGTGCCGCTCGAGAAAGTGGCCACGTTCAAGGAATTGCTCACGTAGGTCACCACCGGGGGAGCGACCGACAGCAGCGTCCGGCCCGCATCCATGGTCAATGACGTCGGCCATTCGCCCTCGCCGGAGGAAATGACCAGTGCATAATCCTGCACCGTACCATCGGGATGGGCGGTTACCGCGTTGACGTTGACCGCGCGCGCCCGCACCGTGATGGAATAATTTGTCCCGAGTTCGGGCGACAAATACACGTTTTCCACGTTGTTGACGACGTCGAAGTTTGGTGGATCGTTTGTATCCCACGGCGAGGTGTCAAGACTGCCGGACGCCATGTCGTTGCCGAGATAAATGTCGCCGGTGTCCAAATTGGTCACGATCAAGTCCAGATCGTTCACCAGTTTAACCCCCGCTGCGGGGTTCCCCGCCGGATCGGTCCAGGCCAGTGTGACCCGCAGGGAAAGAAAGCGCCCGTCCTCATCCAGGGACACAAAGCGGGTCACACTGTCTCCGGTGGCCAGGGCCGCGTCCGGTGACTGGTCGAAGGCCAGGACCGAGTTGGGCTGGTTCAGGTTGAAGGCGTTGGTGATCCCGGGAGGCAGCGTGCTGTCCAGCTTGACCATGCCCCACCCCTGAAAGTTGAGCGCGCTGCGCGCCTGGAAATCGTAGAGGTTGCCCGCCGACCGCGCCCCGTTGATCAGCAACGCCTTCATCAGTGCGGGGCTGTTGGTGCGATGCAGGTTTTGCTCGAAGAACCCCTGCATCAGTGCCAGAACTCCCGAGGCGTGCGCGGCGGCCATGCTCGTCCCGGATTCATACCGGTAATAGTGGGGGCCCGCGCCATTGGTGCTTGTGATCGAGTTGTTGAGATTGCTCAGCACCTGGAAATAATCTCCCAGGTCGTTGGTCGTCACGACGACCGTATGCAAATCAAAGACCACGGTGTTGGACGTGGCATTAACAATCCGGTAGGACCAGTTTTGCCCCACGGCACCGCCCAAATCCGGCAGATCCGGCGGCACGACCACCACGTTGGTCCGCGCAATGTCATGGTTTCCCGGCGTCGCCAAACCGTCCTTTTTCACATAAATGGGCAGGTCGGGAAACGGCGTGGGTGAATTCAGGTTCGGACTGAGCAAAATACTGAATCCCACCGCATTGGCCGGCAGAAACAACACGTAATCCCTGCCGTTCCCCGCCGAAAGCGACTGGTCGGTTAACGTCGTATTATGCCGGTTCGTCGGATTATAGTATTCCAGTTCATCCCACTGGCTCGACCGGGTTGAAATCACAAACGTCCCCGGCGCCACCACGTCGGGTTTCACCCGGCCGAAATCCCCCTCGATTCCCACCCCCACGTTGCCGCGACTGGAGAAGCGCGCCACCTGATTCCCCGAACTGGTCATTTCCTTCCAGGGCGTCGTGACGTTGGTCGAGGTGGTGTTTCCGGTGCCGGTGATCTGGTGGACCTCATTGGTAATGTCCCGTTCCAGCTCGACGGCGCCCACCGTCAACACGTTTTTGGCCGTGGCCGGCGACCAGATCGTGCCGGAACGGCCGCCCAATCCGTTATCCCCACCCTGGCCGTCGTTGCCCGCGGCGAACACAAACAAAACTGGCTGGGATCCGGTCACCCCGGGCAGGGCATCCCGCACCGCCGCGTCGTAGCTCGCGGCGGCCAGGCTGTAGGTATGATCACCCCTGTACCCCCAGCTGTTGTTCGAAATGAAGACGTTCGTTCCAGCGGTCAGTTGCTGCAATTCGGCGTCCGAGGCCTGGTCCACCGCCTGGGAAAACAACGTGGCTTCCGGGGCCATGCCGCGGAATTGGTTGGTCGTCGCGGGATTGATCGAGCCGAAGGCATTGGAGACGGTCAGCGACATCTGGCCGTTTCCGGCAATGCTGCCGGCCACGTGTGTGCCGTGCCCCCGGAGGTCCACTAACACGCCGGGATCGGCCCCGAAAACGCGGCTGGCCAGATCGGGATGGGTCGCGTCCACACCGAAATCATTGACGCCCACGCGGACGCCCTGCCCCGTCAACCCAAGGTAATTGGTTTCCGTCACCGGGTCCTCCGTCACGGCCAGCCGCGCCCGGCTCAAATCGTTGGCCGGCTGGCGAGCATGGGCAAGTTCCACCAATTGCACCCCTGGCGACCGGGCCAGCGCCAGCCAATCGGGATCCGCCGCCACCGTCACCACCAGACCGAACGGGCTGCGTTCTTCCGCCAAAACCACCGCATCCCGCTGCTGCAAATCCTCCCGGACCCCGGCTTCCGCGCCCGGAAAGATCAACACATTCAAGCGCGCACCTGCGGGGAGCGGTTCGGCATCCAGCGCGTAAGCCAGCAATTCCGATTTCAGCTTGTACACCGGGGCAAAGGGCAGGACGGCTTGAACGCCGGGCTGGGTTTGCAACTGGCGCGCAGCTGCCGCACTCGCGCGCACGAGATAGGCGTTGTTGGGAATGTAGGAAACAATCTGCGCTCCGACTCCGCTCAACCGCGCGCGAAACGCGTCATCCACCAGGCCCGTGGCCTGCACCACATAACTGCCCGGGTCACCACCGGCACGCAGGCTGGGCGGCAGTTGATCGGGCAGCGGTTGCCGCGTATCGATCAAGGCGTTTTCGAGCAAAATGGCGTGCGGATCCCGCACCAGCTGACTGAGCGGCATCCGGGTGTTCTGCAGGCGGTACGCCAGCAAGTTGGTGCGACTGCGTCCCCGGACCGGGACACTGAACAAGTCGGGGGCCTGCGACGCGCTCTCCACCGTGTGCAAAATCCGCGCCGGGTGAACCCGGGGCGTCGTGGCTGCATGCGCCGGGGAATGCGCCGGGGATATTTCCTGCTCCGCCCGCGGGGCGCGCTCCGTCTGCCACCAGAACACCCCCAGCCCCGCCAGCATGGCGAACCCGGCTAAAATCGAAATTCGACGACGCATAATTGTTCCTTCCGACTTTGACCCGCCCTCAACCCGCGATGAACCACAATGAACTCATTCCGGTCCGAGATAATTGAAACTCTCCACCACGATCCGGGGCGGATACCGGCGGGCCGCGGGCAGGTTCGTGCTGGTGTTCCGCGGATCAGGACTGCCCTCCATGCGCACCACCGCGCGAACGGCCTGTTCGGCGGTGATCGCGTAATTCGTGCACAAACCGGAATAACTTCCTCCCGCCAGGATGGAATCGGGAGCGGGCTGCAGCGCCTGACCGTAGGCGTAGATGACAAACCGGGGCGGGCCGAGTTGCAACAGGGACATGACCTGTTGCGGCAACCATTCATACACCGCGTCGTTGAGCCCCCGCTGCAGCCCGGCACTGCCCGGCTTCAAGTTCAGAAACGGTGAAGCATCCGTCAACTCCGGCACGGCCAAAATATCGCCCAGGTGCTCAAACGTGCCGCCACGGAAATAATTGGTGTTGGACCGGGTGCGATTAATTCCGTCCACCAACCGCACCAGCGGCGGCCAAAGATTGGTGGCTTGCGCATCATAAACCCCGGCCGGCTGAATGACCTCCGCGGCAAATTGCATGCGCGCTGACGGCCGGTTCTCAATGATGTTGGTCAACACCGGCACGCCGCTGAACACCGCCGACCAGGCGGCCAGTCCGGATTGATTAATGGAGAGACGGCCGCGCGAGGCGTCGTCGCCGAGGGCGGTGGTGAAAACATCAAACAGCAGGCGGTCGGCGACCGGGCGATTGTAAAATCCGCCTTCCACCGTCCGGCCACCGGCCCAATCCACCCACCGTTCCGCAGCTTTTTGGAACAACGCATTCCGTGCCCACACGGTCGGGGAGGGCGCGTGATTCGTCAGCCCCACATCCGAGGCTTTCAAGTAAATGCTCTGCCAGGGGGTGCCGCGATGCACCCGCCCCAGCCAGCCAATGGTCGGCAGCGCATTGGTCGGGAAATCCCACGCGTCCGCGCTGGTCACCATGGGGTCCTTGACCGAGGGATTAAACGCATTCGGATCGCTGGACGCCTTGGAGGAGCTGGTGGGCCAGGGCAGGTAGCGCTCATTCATTCCTCCAATGCTGCCCCATTTGGCATTCGTGCTGACACCGGAGGGATTGGGCGGCACGCCGGGTTGCGCGAAACCGGAACGCCGGCGGTCGTACAGGTCCTCGGCGAGATAGTGTACCAGCGGATCACCGGCCTCCCAGATCATTGGCACGTAAATCTGGGCCGTGGGAGTGAACGGCACCGGCTGCGTCAAGTTGGTGGTGGTGGTGGTTAAAAATAAATTAAAGTTCCACGCGGCCCGTTCCGGATCATTCGGCTCGAACTTCCCGAATGATCGCCAGCGCCCATCATTCAGAGGGATGCCCGCCGACGAACCGCGGGAAATGTTGATCTGCTGCAGGACCCCGATCCGGCCGGAAATCCGGGTGGCATCGAGCAGGTTGGTCGCCCAGAGCATGTCAAAGGCGTCACCGGCGCCGGTTTCCGCGGTGCAGATGGCCTCGGTCCAGTTGGTTTGGTAAACCATGTTGCCGAGCAGCACATAATCAATGATGCGGTCCGTGCCCGCCTCCAAAATCATCGCATGCACGCGGTTGGTGATGGCAATCCCCCAGCGGGGCATGCGCAAATCCGGGCTGGGATCATAAAGGGCCGTGTTGGTCGCACTCACAAACCCACTCCGGTAGGCCGGCAAGGTGACATAGCCCACAACGGGCAAAAAGGGAACATTGGTGTACATGGGTACCACGAACGAGCGCGGGTCCTTGTCCACCGCGCGCGCCCAGTCATTGGTCGCATAGCGCCCTCCGGTGACAAAGGTCTGCACATACCGCACTCCAAGATCCAGATCATTGGTCAGGCCGATGGTCGTCCGGTTGGTCACCAAAACAATGACGGGCCGCGAGTAGTTGGTGGCGTAGGAATTCCAGAACTCCGCCGCCGAAGGCATGAGGACCGACATGGTGAAGAACTGGTTTGTCTCCACCAGCCGGTTCGCGGCGGATTTCCGGATCATCAGTTTGCGCGTCATGGTCAATGTGGGCGCAGCGGAGAACTCATTGAAATTGGGCAACCCCTTGTGGACGCCCACCACCGGAGGCGCGCCAAAAACCATGACGTTGCCGTTGCCGATGGCGGCGGCGGGGTTGTTGGTGGCCTGGAGGTCCAGGATCGGCAGGCCGCTGATTTGCCGCGCGTTGTCCACCTCCACAAATCCGGAGATATAAACATTCGTGCCCACCGGGTCGGCGCGAAACAACGGGCGGAAGATTGTGGGCAGGCCCTGTATCGCGCGCCCATTGGGTTTGGTATCCCAGAGGTTCGCCGCCACTTGCAGCAGCCGATGCACCGCCGATGAATACACAAACTGATTGCTGATGACGACCGGGATGTTGGTCACCCCGAAGGCGTAGTCCATGCCGAAGAGATTCGTGTAAACCGGATAATCCGCGGTCAGCCATTCGGTCGAGTAGGCGCGCAGGAGGCGGTCCGCCGCGTTCGTGAAGAACAACACCGCCGCATTCATGGTCGGGCCGAAGTGCGCCTGAATGCGTGGCACAGCCGTCCATGCGATGAAGTTGGTCGCCGACACTCCCCCCACGTTGACGTAGTTGAGATTGAGCTTTTCCGCGTCTTCCGGTGCGGAATCCGTGCCCAACTGCGCCAGCAACCGGTAATAAGTGCTTTGATCGTAGGTGCTGACATTGGTGCCGGAAGCGCTCAGCCGGTCCGGGATTCCGTAGGGCGTGCCCCACCGGGCCTTGACCGGATCAAACAGGTCCTGCGTCGAATAGAAGTGATTTTCCGCATCCCCTCCCGGCCAGGGCCTCGTGGGGGTGCCATTCACTTGGTCCGGGTCCCGTCGGTAGCCCGCGCCATACGGATCGGTCATCAGCGGCCCCGCCCCGTAGGCGTCGGAAAAATCCGTGGTCAGGGCATTGACGCCGTTGATTCCGAAGAGGCCCAGCAGGCTGTTC
The DNA here is from genome assembly GCA_029573725.1 of Verrucomicrobiota bacterium. Taxonomy (GTDB): domain Bacteria; phylum Verrucomicrobiota; class Verrucomicrobiia; order Limisphaerales; family JADLHS01; genus JADLHS01. The sequence goes on along the minus strand of JAKQDQ010000041.1, from coordinate 37,602 downwards.
TGCCCGACCGCGCCCATGCGCCAGCGCCACAAACTCCAGGCGTCATCAAAGGCCGTGCCCGTGCTGGCCAGCCCTGGGTAGGTGTTGGTGGCGTAAAGATTATAGGTCCAATAATTGGTGTTCAAATCGCGGAGAAATGCCGCCAGATTAAGTTCCCAGGTGCCCACCCCTTGATTCCGGAAGAAGCCGTTTTGCGGCAACGCCTTGACGTTGTTGTGAACATGGTTCAGGTCCAACGAATTGCCGATCGGCTGCACCAGGAAGGCGTAGCGGGCCAGAAAGGGATTATCCGGCCCATGCGATAAATTGGCGCGATCCAGCACCCCGATCCATTCCGGATCGCCCACCAGGTAGTCGGTCTGGTACACACTGGCGTTGGTGGGCGACAGCATCACCTGCCCCAACGCATTGGTCAGGGGTTGATAACCGGTCCGTTCCGGCCGGCCATTACGGTTCAAGTCCACGTAGTAGCGAAACTCGTTGCTGTTGGCGAAGGCGCGGTTGGTGACATAGACCGGCGGACGCGGGTCATAGAACAAGTTCGTCAACAACCGTTGAAATTGCGCGGCATTGAGGGGCGCGCCGCTGCGCTGGTAATCATAGTTGACGTTGGTCAATTGGTTGACCGCTCCCGCATCAAAGCCGTACGGATTGATGAAGTTGGTGGACACCAGCAAACTGAAATCCGCCGCGTTGGTGGTGGCCAGAATCCGCGCCAACAACTGCGCCTTGGCCCGTTCGAAACCCGCCTCCGCTGACTGCCGTGCCAAGCTTTGATTGACCGACACCTTCACCGCGCCGGATTCCCGCCCCGTCAACGCCAGGAACACCACCGCCAGAAAGGTGATGACCGCCAGCAACACGATGGTGACCACCAGCGCCACGCCCTGTTGCCGCGCGCGCCGGACTGCTGAGGGAAGATGGACGAAAACTCTCATGGGTAGGCGACCGGATCCACGTTGCGAAGGCTGGTCCGCGTCCGGAACACATGGACGCTGGCGGCCTGATCCTGCAGAAACTTGCGGCGCGCAATCGCGGTCGGAAAGGCCCGGGCCCGGGCGATCGCCGCGTCCTCCAGCACCCCTAGTTCCACTTCGACGGAGGCGGGAATCGCGTTGCTGCGGAAGAGATAGTATTCCATCTCTCCCACGCCGAGCAATCCGGGCGTCACGGGCCACTCGGCAATGATGTTCGTCCGGTTCAGGCCCGTCAGCCAGACTCCGTTGGGATCAAAAGCGCGCACCTTGAACTCCACCACGCCATCCACCATTTTGCTCATCTGCGGCAAACCCGCCCGGGTAAATTCGTCAAACAGCAGGGCGGGATCACTGGCAAACGGCGCATTGGTCTCGTAACGGTATAACGCGCCCATGCCGGCTTGATTGGTGTCCGCCACCAGATAACCGATGCCGGTCCACCGTTGGTTTTCCCGGGTCAGAAAAAACAGCGCGCCCAGCAGGTTGGTCCGCTCGGTGGAGGGGGCGCCGGGCAGGGTTTGCAACAAGGGCTGGGCGGAAGTGATGCGCGCATAAAAATTGACGCCGTTGCTGCGGTGTGAAGGGGAGGCTTGCGCCAGTTCCCGGTTGAGCTGATCGGCAATCATCCGCCCGCTTTCCAGGATATCCACTTGCGTCGTCCCCAATTTGTAGGCGCGTTGCACCTGGCCAAACATCATCATCAAACCAAGAATGATGAACGAAAGCAGCGCCACGACCACCAGCACTTCGAGCAGCGAAAACGCCCGCCCCGTCCGGGACGGGGGCGTCCGGAGGCCAATCCAATGGGGGGTAAAAGTGCGCACGACGGAGCTAGTAGGTGTTGGCGTTGAAATAGTACACGGGCTGCCCGTTGAGCTGGTAGGCGCTCAACCGTCCGCCGACCAGGGTGCGAAACGTCTGCCGCCCGTGGCCCAGCCGGCCGCGCGGCAATACCGGCCAGGCGTATTTGAGCCGCACCTCATGCAGTCGCGTTTGCAGCCGTTGCGCATAGGCGTTATTGGTGGCCACGTCCGCCTGGGCAAGCGGATAGATTTCCGGCACGAGCCGGTAGGTGAAGGCGAGGCTCTGCACCAGCACATTGGTCTGCGGGAACTTTTCCACCGCCGCGCCGCTGATGGACCGGAAGATCGCCACGACATGGTTGCTGCGCACCATGGTGCGACCGAGATAATCAAACTTGGGCCTGCTGAGCAGGCCCATGATGTTCAGGCCATTGGTCAGGGGGAACGAATCGTTGGGGGTGGCGATGGAAGTCACCCGGGAACCGTCCGGCGTGTAGCCATCCACGCCGGACGCCCCCGGAATCCAGGGGTCGTTGAACGGCACGTTGGTGTCATAATTTTGCCAGTAATTCGTGATGCTCACGATGTTGTTGGTCAGCGCATCCAACCCGCGCGCGCCGCTGCGGATCGCGTCCATCAGATAATTCGCATCCTGCGTGATGATGGTTTCCTCACGGTTGTTTTTTTGCACGTTCAGACCGGCGGGCAAAACACCGATGATCGCCACCAGCGCAAACCCGATGATGGCCAGCGCCAGCGCAATCTCCACCATGGTGAACCCCGCCCGCAATCGGCCGGGTCGGGCGGAATGGATCGTGCGGGACGGCAAAATCATGGCACCAGCTCCTGTTGCACCAGCCGGGCGCGGCCGGTCACTTTGTCCACCTGCACCACGGTGAAAGCGTTGGTGCTGTTTCCGGGGGGCGACTCAAATACGGTGGGAGATTGCGCCACCGGGATCCGGTTGGCGTCTTTGGCATAGGTAATGGCGCCGCGCGCCAGCGGGATAAATTCGTCTTCGCCGCTTTCCGGCTGCCCCAAATGGTTGAAGGCGATGTACGGCAGCGCAAAGCCAACGCTCCCGTCCACGGAGGGAAACGGAATGTTGTTCGTGTAACGGAAACCCTGCACCGGGTACACCTCATACTGCGCCGGGTTGTAGGAAAGGTAATTGGTCAAATACACCGGAGGCGCCCCTCCCCACGGTCTGAATTTCCAAGCGGGAATGATCGCGCCTTCCGGGAGCGTTTTCCAGGCGGTCAAATAACGCGGCGAGGCGCGACCGGGCTGGTCCCCCACGCTGCGCAGCGTGACAAACGTATAGGAGTTCAACTGCTTGCCAAACAGTTTCGCGGCTTTGATTCGTTCCGCCGGACTGAGGCTGTTGTACGCGGCTTGATTCGGGTAGGCCCCGAGATTGTCCCAGAAATTTGAGGGACAGAACACCATGTAAACGGTCGTTCGTTGGCTGATGGCAAACTGCCGGGCGCGCGCGACGTCATCCTGCATCTGCCGGGTCGAGGCCAGCATGGCATCCGCCTGGCGCATGTTGCCAAGCGTCGGCGCGACCAATGCGGCCAGGATCCCGATGATGGCGATCACCACCAGCAATTCGATCAGGGTAAACCCGCGTTGCGGCCGCGCTGCCCGCATAACCTTAGTTGTTCCACTCAAGGACATTGTCCTTGTTCACTCCGTTGTTGAATTTCACCGTGGTGGAAACCTGACCATCCGGTCCCCTGGACCAGATCAGGTAATTGCCGTTGTACTCGAAATCGTCGCTGTTGCCGCCGGCGGTCGGATTGAACAGCCCTCCCACTCCCTGCTGGCCCGTTTGCTGCGCCACGAGCCGGCGCGAGTACACCGCATCCCGGGTTTTCCCATCCATGCCGTAATCCAATGAAATTACATAAGCGTTCCCCCAGGGGTCGCGGTACTCGCCGTCCAGACCGATGCCCGGGCTGCGATCATCTGCCGCCGGACGCGCAGGCAGCAGTTTCAGCCGCTGGGGATTCAGGACATGGCCGAAGTTGGCGGACTTGTTCCCGTTCCGGAAGGACTCCTCATCCATCAACACGGCGATCAACCCCGAATTGGTCGCAACTGTGATGACATTGGGCGGAAGCGGTGTCAACCCGCCGCCAAAGGTGACATCGCTGTTTCCCGGAGCGAGTCCCGGCAAAACCGGCAAGCGACCGTATTTGGACTCGTACTGCGTCAGCGCGGTGCCGATCTGTTGCATTTCGGTCTTCGCGCGACTCTTCAGCGCCCGGACCTTGACCGCGCTCAAGGCCGGCAGCAGCATCGCGGCGAGAATGGCAATGATGGCAATCACCACCAACAGTTCGATCAGCGTAAAGCCCTGCAATTTAGGTTTATTGGAAAAGCGGTGCGGGTTCATAGACAACGATTAAATATCAATGGCGCGGGCCTGGCAAGTGGTGGGGTCCGTAATGATCTGGTGCGGCCAAAACACGGGCCGCCGGCGCACACCACCCAAACGCGACCGCAACAGCACCGGGGGGAACCACACCGCCTCCTGCCACTGGATCGGCAGGGCCACGCTCGCGCGATTTTGCAAAATCTTCGGCTCGGCTTTCATCACGTCAATAAGAGACTATTTCGGGCACGCCCGAATTCCAATTTCCAATTCGGTTGGTCTTGCCTCCCAACACCACGTCCACCCACAAATCAAAGCCGCCCGGATTATTCGTGCCATTTTTCAGATAACGCCACGGATTCGCCTGCGTCCCGGCAATGATTTGCCCCGCCGCCGCCGGCCAGGGGACCGAACAGGTCAACAACCGCACTGTCGAACCGCCATTGGCATATTCGTAGAATTGTTCCGGACGCAACTGCTTCAAAAATTGCTCCGCGGGCCGGGCTTCTTCGCCACCGGACTTGGTGCAATTCAAGATGGCCCCCACGCCAAAATCACTCTGGCAAACCCCTTCCGAAACTCTGGCGGCACCATCCAGCGAGGTGTAATTGAACGCGGGCGCCGCTCCCTCGCGGGTGCTGCCCATCAGTTCGAAATACAGGGAGTTGCGGGCGGGAACGGCCGGGTGATCGGGCGGTAAATACCCGAACCGCACCCGGTAGCGTTCGATCAACTCCGCCACCTGCTGCAATTGCGCCTGCACTTTGCTGATGGTGGCCTTCCGTTTAATCGCCGCGCCGGCGGGAAACAGGAGCGCCGCCAGGATGGCAATGACCGAAATCACCACGAGCAGTTCGATCAGCGTGAACGCCGCTTTCCGCCTGGATGAATGTTGCGTTGGAGGTTTCATGGCCTGTTTAAATCATCGCTCCCGAATTTCTTCTTCCATCCGTTCGCTCAACCATTGCTTGATCATGCTTTGATAATTCAGATACCGCGACCGCGCCAACCGCTTGATTCGCGCCAGCATCCGCGGGTCCATCCGCAAGGTGATGGTGACGGATTCCGCCATCTCGCTTCCGCCCACCACCGCCGTCTCCATCAGCCGCAAATCCGGACGGTTGGCCGACCAGTATTCCGCCTCCGCCTCTTCGCTGTCGAAGAGCGGCACTTCCTCCCAACTGCTGATCGTCTGCATCACGCGCCTCGCGTCTCCGGTACCGTCAGGACAACGTCTGGTCCACCTTCCGCTGATAGAAAAATCTTTCTTCCGGCTGGAACGGTCGCGCGAAAATCACGCGGATTAACTTCCCGTTCGTGCGATACAGGCTGAAGATTCCTTCACCACCCGCCGACCGGCCCAGATTGAAATACCGGGCTTGGGCGCTGAACCGCGCGGAATCCGGCAATAATTTGATCGCAAACGGGTCCTCGAAGGATTCCTCAATCTCTCGCGACGTCAAAGAACCATCCATTTCAAAAGGCGGATTGTTCCAGTCGAACTCCATTTCGAGTTAATTGTAAATAATTCGCCCATGCAATGTCTTTACTTTGTATTTACATCACACCGGCAAATCGTCAACAGTTTTTTTAAAGTGTTTTCCAAGGATCGCAACTGACGTCCAACCGGGTGGCCCGAATACGGGTTAATCCGCCCCGCCGCCGCCATCGCCACCCAGATTGTTCATGAGGTCAATCAGCGGCAGAAACATCGCGATAACGATGCTTCCGACGATGACCGCCAGAAAGATGATCATGATGGGTTCCAACAACGAGGTCATGGCCGCCACGGCGTTATCCACTTCATCATCATAGTTGTCAGCGATTTTCATCATCATCTCCGGCAGCGCACCGGTTTGTTCACCCACGTCCACCATGGAGATGACCATCGGAGGAAAGACGCCGGAAGCTTCCAGCGGGGCCGTAATGGTTTCGCCTTCCTTCACGCTTTCATGGACCGCCATCACGGCGTTGGCAACGATGACATTGCCCGAGGTATCCCGCACGATGGTCAACGCCTGCAGAATGGGCACACCGCTGCTCACCAGCGTGCCGAGCGTACGCGTGAAGCGGGAGATGGCCACCTTGCTGATGACCGGTCCCAGCACCGGCATCTTCAGCTTGATTTTATCCCAGATGCGCCGGCCGATTTTGGTTTTTATCGCCAGCAGGAAAACGACCACGGCGCTGACAACCACAATCGCAGTGGCCACCATGTTGTGGCGAACCGTGTCGCTGATATTCAAGACCAGCGTGGTGAACGCGGGCAAGGGACGTCCCTCACCCAGTCCGGCGAAGACCTCCTTGAACTTGGGAATCACCACCACGATCAGCACCCCCAAAATCGCAATTGCCACCACCAGCACGGCGACCGGGTAAAACATGGCGGCGATCACCTTTCCCTTGATCTTCTGGGCCTTTTCCTGGAATTCGGCCAGACGATTCAGCACCACCTCCAGGACGCCGCCCAGCTCGCCGGCTTTCACCATGTTGACGTAAAGCCGGTTGAAGATTTTGGGATGTTGCGCCAGGGCTTCGGAAAACGTGCTGCCGCCCTCAACCGACAGGGCCAGATCACCGATGGTGCTTTTCAAGGTGGCGTTGCGCTCCTGTTTTTCCAGCACCCGCATGCCGCGCAGCAGCGGCAAACCGGCATCCACCAGCGTGGCCAGCTGGCGGGTGAACGTGGTGAGAACCTTGGATTTAACCCGTCCGCCCAGACCGGGAATTTTGATGTTGATGTTGACCCCGCCCTTTTTCTTTCCTGCGCCGGCCCTGCCGCCGCTTTTTTTCGGGGCGCCCTTCGCAGCCTTTGTCGTGGTGACTTCGACAATCTTGGTGGGGAACAAGCCCATCTCCTTGACGCGGCCGATCGCCTCATTTTGGCTGGCGACTTCGATGACCCCCTTCTGTTCCTTCCCCTTTTGATCCATCGCCACGTAGCTGAACTTGGGCATAACAAACTCCGGGTTAAGTGTATTTCACGACTTCTTCGATAGTAGTATCACCGTCAAAGATGCTGCGCAAGCCGTCCTCGCGCAACGTCACCATCCCCAACTCGACCGCCTTCTGCCGCAACACCACCGTGGGCGCGCGCTCGGTAATCATGGACCGGATGGTGTCGCCGCAGACCAGCAATTCGTAGATCCCCTTTCGTCCCCGGTAGCCGGTGTCATTGCAGGCCGAGCAGCCGCGACCATAATAGAACACTTTGTCGCCCAGATCGTGCGGTGAGAGGTTCAACATGGACAATTGCTGGTCCGTCGGTTCAAACGGCGTCTTGCACTCCTTGCAAATGCGCCGCACCAGCCGCTGCGCCAGCACCGCCATCAAAGTGGAGGAAACCAGAAACGGTTCCGTGCCCATGTCCACCAGACGGGTGACCGCTCCCGGTGCGTCATTCGTATGGAGCGTGCTCAACACCAGGTGGCCGGTCAGCGAGGCTTGAATGGCAATTTGCGCGGTTTCCAGGTCGCGCATTTCCCCCACCATGATGATGTCCGGGTCCTGCCGCAGGAAGGAGCGCAGGGCCTTGCCGAAAGTCATGCCCTGGGCCTCGTTGATCGCCACCTGCATGATGCCTTCAATGTCAAATTCCACCGGGTCCTCGGCCGTCAACAATTTCGAATCAATCGTGTTGACCCGGCGCAAACACGAGTAGAGCGTTGTCGTCTTGCCGGAGCCGGTCGGACCCGTGACCACGAAAATCCCGTTCGGCCGCTGGATCACCTCACTGACAAAATCCAGCGTGCTCTTGGGGAAGCCCAGCGAGTCCAGATCCAGATTGATCGCCGAGCGATCCAGCACGCGCAACACGACCGACTCGCCAAACTGCGTCGGCAGCGTGGAGACGCGCAAATCAATCTCGCGCTTGCCCAGCTTGTAATTGATGCGGCCGTCCTGTGGCAGGCGGCGCTCGGAAATGTTGAGGTTCGCCATGACCTTGATGCGCGACACCACCGGCAACGCCAGGTGTTTCGGCGGCGGCGACATCTCGTACAAGGCCCCGTCCACCCGGTAGCGGATCCGGAACTCGGTCTCGAACGGCTCGAAATGAATGTCGCTGGCCCGGTCTTTCACGGCCTGCAGCAGGACCAGATTCACGAACCGCACAATTGGCGCCTCGTTGGCCAGCCCCGCCACCAGATCCTCGTCACTTTCGGATTCCGCCGCCGTGACGGCTTCCTCCGTGATTTTATCGTCCCCGCCCAGGGCTTCGAGCAGTTTGCTGACGTCCTCGCTCGTCTCCTCCCCATAGTAATGATCGAGCGCGGTGTTGATCTCGGCGGGATCGGCCAGGACCAGCTGGATGTCCTTCTTCACCACGAACCCCAGCTCGTCGATCTTGCTCGGATCCAGCGGGTCTTCGAACGCCACCTGCAGCGTGCCGCCCTCCAGCGCCACCGGCACACAGCGATACATCTTCGCCTTGTCCGCGGGGATCGTCTCAATCACACTGGGCGGAATCTCCCGGCCTTTGAGGGACACCACCTCCGCCCCCAGGTGATTCGACATCGCCTGAAGGATCGAATCCGCATCCAGGATCTCGAAGTCCTGCAGCAGCTGGAACACGGAGGTGCCGCTGCGCTTGAGTTCGGAGACCACCTCCTCGTATTGCAGGTCATCCACCAGCCCCTGCTCCCGCACGAGCGCCAGCAGCGGATTTGAGATTTCTTCGGCCATGGCTGAAAATTATTTCTTGTCGGCGCCCACGGCCTGCGCCAGCTCCAATTCCTGCAGTTTTTGCTGGATCGTGACCGGGTCCTGCGACTTCGTGATGACTTCGTCGCGCGAAATCATGCCCAATTGGTATTTGTCCAGGAGAAAGCTGTCCAGCGTCACCATGCCGTACTTCGCCCCGGTTTGAATGTCGGATTGCAGGCGGAACGTTTTATTATCGCGAATGAGGGCGGAAATCGAGGGCGTGTTGATCATGACTTCAAAAACCGCCACCCGACCGGGCTTGTCCACGCGCGGAATCAGCAATTGCGAAATCACCGCCTGCAAAACGGTTGAAAGCTGAATGCGGATGGTTTCCTGCTGGTTGATCGGGAACGCATTCACCAGCCGGTCAATGGTCTTGGCCGCACCGGTGGTATGCAGCGTGCCGAAGACGAGGTGTCCGGTTTCCGCCGCCGTCACCGCCGCCTCGATCGTCTCCAGATCCCGCATTTCTCCCACCAGAATGATGTCCGGGTCCTGACGCAGCGCGCGGCGCAATCCTTCGGCAAAATTCGGCACGTCCACGTGCACCTCGCGCTGGGTGACCACCGCTTTTTTGTGATGGTGGTAATACTCGATCGGGTCCTCGATGGTGATGATGTGGGCGTCATCCCGTTCTTCGTTGATGATATTGATCATCGACGCCAGCGTGGTGGTCTTGCCCGAGCCGGTGGGACCAGTGACCAGGACCAGCCCCCGGGGTTTGTACAGCAACTCCCGCGTGGACGGCGGAATGCCGATCTGCTCCATCGTGAGCAGCTTGTTCGGAATCTGCCGCAATACCAGGCCAAAATTGCCCTTTTCCTTGAAGGCGCTGACGCGAAACCGCGCCGCGTCGCCAAAGGCAAAGCCGAAGTCCGCGCCACCGCGTTCGCGGATTTGCTGGACGTGATCGTCGGACGTAATGCTGCGCATCAATTCTTCCGCATCCTCCGGGGTGCAGGGCGGTCCTTCCACGCGGTGCAAAATCCCGTGGACGCGGATGGTGGGCGGAATGCCGACACGGATGTGCAGGTCGGAAGAACCTTCAGACACCACCAGCTGCAACAAATCAGACATCGAGTAGGCCATGGGCTAAAAAGTCGTGAGCGTTTCCTGTTTCGTTAAGCGCGGTCGTCAGTTCTCATCACCCACGGTCGCGCGGATGACCTCGTCCGGCGTCGTCAATCCCGCCAGCACCTTGCGAATGCCGTCTTCGCGCAGGGTGCGCATCCCCATCTCACGCGCCCGGGACCGGAGCACCGCCGTTGGCACCTTGTCGTAAATCAGCTTGCGCGCCTCGTCATCAATGACAAAAATCTCAAAAATCCCCATCCGGCCGCGGCACCCTGTTCCGGAGCAGTTGTCGCAACCCTTGCCCTTGCGGAAGGTCGCGCCCCCGGCGGCCGTCGCATCAATGTCCAGTGCCTTCAGTTCGTTGTCCGGCGGGGTCCAGGGCGCGCCACATTTGGCGCAGACTTTGCGCACCAGCCGCTGGGCCATCAGGGCGCGGGTCGAAGAGGCCACCAGGAAGGGCTTGACCCCAATGTCAATCAGGCGGGTCACCGCGCCGGGCGCGTCGTTCGTGTGCAGGGTCGAAAACACCAGATGTCCCGTCAGGGACGCGTTGATGGCGATGGAGGCGGTCTCCAAATCGCGGATTTCCCCGATCATGATGATGTTGGGCGCCTGGCGCAGGATCGAGCGCAGCGCGGCGGAAAACGTCAGCCCCACGATTTCATTCACCTGCACTTGATTGATGCCCGCCAGCACGTACTCCACCGGGTCCTCCACCGTGATGATCTTCCGGTCGGGGCGATTGATGAAGTGCAGGCAGGAATACAACGTGGTGGTCTTGCCGGAGCCGGTGGGGCCGGTGACCAGAAACAATCCGTCCGGCAGGCTGATCAACTTTTCAATCAATTGCTGGTCATCCGCCAGATACCCCAGCTCCGCGAGCCCGACGCGCAATCCCTCCTTGTCCAAAATACGCATCACGATGGATTCACCGTGCTGCGTCGGCAGACAGGAAACGCGCAAATCAATCAGCTTCCCGCCGCCCACGGTGGTTTGAATCCGGCCGTCCTGGGGGATCCGGTGTTCGGCAATGGACATGTTGGACTGGATTTTCAGGCGCGCAATGATCGCCGGCTGCAGCCGTTTGGGCGGCCCCTTCACCTCGTGCATCATTCCGTCAATGCGGAAGCGCAGCCGGAACCGCTTCGCCAGCGGTTCCAAATGAATATCCGAGGCGCGCATCTTGAAGGCGTCAATGATGATCTGGTTCACCAGCTTGATCAGCGGCGCGTCTCCGTCCGCCGTGGCGCTGTCGCCGCCGGCGGTGATGTCCTGGGTGGGCGCGGCAATTTCCACCTCGCCCCGCGTGATCTCCTGGATCATCGTGTCCAGCGCCGTGTCCCCCCGGCCGCCATAGTACTTGTTCAAGGCCGCCTCGATGTCCACATCGGAAGCCACCTGCACCACCAGGTCCACGTGCAACAAGTGACTGAGCGTGTCAATGGTGGCAATGTCGGACGGATCGGCCAGCGCCACGGTCAGCGTGTTTTCATGTTTAAAAACGGGAATGACGCGGTACTTCTTGGCGATGTCCCGGCGCACCGTGGCGATGACGTCATCCGCAATCTGCATCGCGGACAGATTGACCACTTCCGCACCGAAGTGCGCGGCTTTGGCCTGAGTGACGTCTTCGGGGCGCACGATCTGGTTGGCGACCATGAAGTCCACCACGCCCACCCCGGACGCCTCCGCTTCCTGGCGGGCTTGCGCCACCTGATCCGGGGTCACGAACCCCAAATCCACCAGCATATCAATCAAATAGTCGTCTTTCTCAGCCACAAATAGTTTGGCGCCCCACGAGGTTCACACGTGAAGGCGGTCGGCAGATTAGTCTTGGCCGCCTTGCAGTGTCAAACCCGGAGCCCGGTCCGAAGGGGAAATCTTTTGGCCCGCCCCGGCGCCACCCGGCTGTCGACGGACTGCCCGGCCGCCGTTCCGACCGCAAACTTCGACCAGATGCCGTGGTCCGGTTTTCCAGAGGGAGCCGGCGCCGACGGCTCACCGGGGGAGGCCGGGATGATTTTTTCCTGGATTTTTTCTCGCTAACGGGTGTGGCACCGGCGCATGCTAGGCGCGTCATAAATGAAAACTCCTCGCTCATGCCGCAGAATGCCTGCGTCGCTCATTCTTGTGGTCACCCTGCTCCTCGGTTTCCTGGTCTCGGGTTGTCGCACCCCTTCTTGTTGCGCCCAGAGCCAGCCGCCGAAACGGGTACTCGTGGTAACCACCACGACCGGCTTCCGACACAGCTCGATTGAGACCGCGGAAAGGGTCATTGCCCGGCTCGGCGCACAAAGCGGTTCGTTCACGGTGGACTACGCCCGCGTCTCCCCCAACGCCCCCGAGTTGAAGGGAGCTGACGGCCAGCAGGACAAGGCCAAATACGAGGCGGCGGTCCAGGCGGTGCTTGCGGAAAAATTAAGCGTGACGGCGTTGCAAAATTACGATGCCGTCATTTTTGCCAATACCACCGGCGATCTCCCAATTCCCGACCTGGCGGGATTCCTGGCTTGGATCCGTGCCGGGAAGGCTTTCGTCGGCATGCACGCCGCCGCCGACACCTTTCACGGCTTTCCTGCATTCATCGAGATGCTCGGCGGCGAATTTAAGACGCATGGACGGCAGGTTTCGGTGGAGGCCATCAACCTCAACCCCGCCTGCGCCGCCTGCCGCCACCTGCCACCAACCTGGACGGTGTTCGATGAAATTTATCAATTCAAAAACTATGATCGGGACAAGGTGCGTGATCTGTTGTCCCTCGACAAACATCCCAACGACAAGACCCCCGGGCACTATCCCGTGGCCTGGGCAAAATTGTACGGCAAGGGCCGCGTATTTTACACCTCGCTGGGACACCGTGAAGACGTCTGGGAGCCCAACAGCCCTGCCCAGCCGGGGGGAATCAAAAATGCACCGGTGGTGGCCGAAGCCTACCAGAAGCACATTCTGGGGGGCATCCAATGGGCCCTGGGTCTGGCCCCGTGTGATTTGCAAAACTGAAGGGAAATTGCGCGCTCCGCTCGCAAGGTCGCGCCGCCCGGAGCCACGCATTTATTTCAGATTGAAACCGGCCGTCGAACCTCGGAAGCTATGCTTCGCCGGATTGGCAGTCGCCGCCTGCGCCAACGCAGACGGTGCGTGTTGAATGATCAGTTGATTTTTGCGTCCAATTTTGTGTCGAGTTCGAAATATTAATATCATGAAAACGAATCCAACGGTGAACCTCTCATTTCCTAAAGCCCGGTTCATGGGCCTCTCCATCTGTTTGCTTGTCGCCGCCCTCGCAGGAGCCACGGCGCAGGACCTGGTGCGCTACGAAGCCGTGCCCGGCGGCAGTTCGTGCGCGATTGATGGCACGTCCTCCATCCACGATTGGACCATGACCTCGAAGATCATCAGCGGCTACATCGAGGCCGACCCCGGATTTCCAGAATCCGCCCTGGCTGGAGGTGCGGCGGCCAGCCCCACTGTCGTGGCAAACCTCCCGGCCGCCACGTACCGCAGCGGAAATTCTGCGCAGGACAAAAACATGCAGAAAGCCGTCAAGGCCGACAAGCATCCACGCTTTGAGTACCGGCTGATCAGTTTGAAACCAAAATCCCAGCCGGGCGCCACCGGACCGTTGGAGTTTGACGCGACCGGCACGCTGGCCATTGCCGGCAAAACCGTCACCAATACCTTCCCGGTTACCATCGAAAAGAAGGAAGGCAAACTCACAATCGCCGGCAGCACTCCCATCAAACTGTCCGACTTCGACATTCAACCGCCCACCATCAATCTTGTGGTGACCACCATCAAGGTGGGCAACGATCTGAAAATCAAGTTCGAGTGGACCCTGGCCGAGAAGAAAAAAGCCTCTTGAGCTGAACAGCCAGTTCCTGTGCCGGGCGGCCCCGTTGACGGACCGCCCTGTTTTTTGCCGTCGTTCCCGAGGCCAGGCCCGCACCCGGCACGATGCGTTCTCACCCCGGTTGAACTGTGGACGTGGTTTGAATTGCCGGTGACGGCGCGAGATCATCCGCAGCAATACATGCCAGCGCCGGCGCAATCGCTTTCAATAGCAGCTGCGGAGACAACTGCTGCACGGTTCGCGGCGTTGCCACCACCAGCCCCGGACCTGATTCCACCGCCGCCAGCAAACAGTCGCGCCGTCCTATTCACTGTCGATTCGCGACCGCAGCCCGCAGGTGCGCAGTCACGCGACAACCACTTTCCAGGATTCGGACTGATCCCGCCGGCAAAAGTCCATCTTAACCTCTGATCCAATTTTAGGGGCCACCTCATCCTTCGGCGCAACACTTCAAACCCGAACGCTGCCGGTGTCATCTTGAGCAACCGTAACTCGGGTAAGAAACTTCACGCACGAGTCGAGCTTGATCCAACCAACCACGCTCTTAACATCGCAATCTCGCGCCCGAAGTAACGCGGCATCCCGCCAAAAGGGTATGAAAAGATCTGGCGGCGCGCCGGAGTCAGTCGGCCACCCGCGCCTGCCGCACAGCCCTTGCGTTCCCTCCTACCGCGGCACGCCATTTCGGAACAAGACGCTTTGACAGTGCCGGCCTGGGGCTTATCCTTGCCCCCGTGCGCATTGTCAGAGTTCCACTAGGTCGCCGCAGTTACGACATCAAGATCGCCTCCGGATTGATCAGCAAGCTCGGAGTCGAATGTGCGCGTCTGAAGCTGGGAAGGCGCTGCGCCCTCATCACCGATCCTCACGTGGGCCGCTGGTATGCCAAGCCCGCCTACAATTCACTTTCGCGCGCCGGCTTTGATCCGGCGCTCATCGTTGTGCCTGCCGGGGAAACCGCCAAGAGTCTGAAATCCGCGCAGAGTTGTTATCGTCGTCTGGCGGCGCACCGGCTCGAGCGCCACTCGTTTGTCGTCGCCCTGGGTGGCGGTGTGGTGGGTGATCTGGCCGGGTTTGTGGCGGCCACCTACCTGCGCGGGCTGCCGCTGGTGCAGGTGCCCACCACCCTCCTGGCGCAAGTGGACAGTTCAGTGGGGGGGAAAACCGGGGTGAATCTGCCGGCGGGGAAAAATCTGGTCGGGGCCTTTCATCAACCCCGGTTGGTGCTCTGTGATCTGGCGGTTCTGCACACCCTGCCCTTGCGCCAATTGCGCGCCGGTCTGGCCGAGGTGATCAAATACGGCATCATCTACGATGCGCGGTTCTTTCAGCGGCTGGAGCGGGATCTGCCCCAGATTTTGCAGCGGCGGGCTGCCACCCTGGCGCCCGTCATCGCCCGGTGCTGCGAGATCAAAGCGGCGGTGGTGAGCCAGGACGAAACCGAAAGCGGACTGCGTGCCATCCTGAATTTCGGCCACACCATCGGTCACGGGCTCGAAGCCATTTCGCACTATGGCGCGTATCTGCACGGCGAGGCGATTGCCATTGGCCAGGTCGCCGCCGCCAGATTGTCCGAGCAATTCAGCAGTCTGCCGGCGGCGGACACCGCCCGCATCACCGCGCTCCTCAAACGCGCGGGGCTGCCCACCACGGTGCGCTTGACGGCGCCCGCCCGCCGCCGATTGCTGGCGGCAATGCAACTGGACAAGAAAGTGCGCAACGGGGAAATCCGGTTCGTACTGGCCTCCCGCATCGGAAAGGCCGCCTGGGGGCGGCCCGTCCCCGCGCCGGATCTAGCAGCGCTGTTGACGTCTCATGCGTAATCCCCACCCGCCAGCCGCCGCTCCGCGCGGTTTTGAACCGCCCATCCCGCCCACGGGCCGGCCGGGCCACCGACCTCGTTACGTCCCATGAGCGCCGTCAGTGAAAGCATCGTGCGCGAATATTTTGAGCTGCACCAGTTTCTGGTGCGGCAACAACGCAAATACGTCACCCCTACCCAGCGCGAGACGGAGGACATTGATTTTTACGTGTTCAACCCCCTGGCGACGCCATGTGAAACCGCCCCGCCTTTCATCCTGACTTCCGCCGATTTGGCGGGCATCACACGCGCCATTGTGGTCGTCAAGGGCTGGCACACGGAGACGTTCAGCCCGGCGCGCCTGGCGGGAGCTCCCGGGATTTTTCGTTTCGTAAGCCCCAAGGTGTTCCAGCGCGCCGCCCGGACGTTCGGTTTGAACGGGACGCCCTGGAAAATTCTGATCGTGCCCACCCTGCCCCATTCCGCGGAGGCCCGGGAGAAAAGCATCCTCCTGCTCCGCAGCCGGGGGGTGGATGCGGTCATCCCGTTTCGCACCCTGCTCGCCGACCTGGTCCAGTCGGTGGGGGTGAACCGCAATTACCAGAAGTCCGATCTGCTGCAGACGATCCGGATTTTGAAGAACTACGATTTTTTCAAGGGCCCCCAGTTGGAGCTGTTCAAAACCACCCGGCGCGGGCGTCCGCGTGTTTGATGGCGGGGAGCATGGTCCGCCGGCCGCCCTGGCCGGTTTTAATTCCGAAGTTTTGCCAGCTCGTCCCGCACCAAGTTCATGAGCGGTTCAAGCACAGGGGCGTCAAACTGGAAACGGCACCCGGCGGCGGCAAACAGCTCGGGGAGCGGGCGTGAACCGCCCAGGCCGAGCGCGGCCCGGTAGGCGCGCAGCGCCTGCGGCCGGTCACGCCGGGCATTGGCCCACACCTGCAATGCGCCCAGTTGCGCGATGCCATACTCGATGTAGTAAAATGGGTGCAGAAAGATGTGCAACTGGCGATGCCACAGGTGCGTACGCGCCGCAGTCCAGCCGCTCCAATCCACGTCACCGCCAAAACGATCCATCAATTCATTCCAGGCGGCGCCGCGGCGGCCCCGGGTGTGTCCCGGGTGGGTGTAAAGCCAGTGTTGAAATGCGTCCACCGTGGCTACCCAGCCCAGCACACTGATGATGCTTTCCAGGTGTTCAATGCGCGCGCGCCGGATGGCCTCGCCCTGGTAAAACACGTCAATGCATTCATTGCCGAGCAACTCCATGCTCATGGAGGCGACCTCACAAAATTCAATCGGGGCGCTGCGGTAGGGGAGGAGGTCCTCGGACCGGGTTGCCAGGGCGTGAAAAGCGTGTCCCGCTTCGTGCAGCAGCACCTCCACGTCACGCTTTTGGCCGACGGCGTTCATGAAGATAAACGGCAGCCGGGCCTCGTTCAGGGTGGATTGGTAACCGCCGGGGGCCTTGCCTTTCCGGTTTGCCAAGTCAAGCAATCCGGCGCTGCGCAACTCCTGGAAACCGGCGGCCAGGTGCGGATCGAGCCGGTCAAAAATCTGTTGGGTGCGCGCCACCAGTTCCTCCACGCTGGAAAAGGGTTTCAAGGGAGGACGCTGCAAAGGGTCCACGGCCAGGTCCCAGGGGCGCAGTGTGGCCAGCCCGAGTTGTTGGCGGCGCTGCGCCTGGAGTTCCCGCAGGAGCGGCACAACCGTGCGGGCCACAGCCTCGTGAAAATCGAAACAGTGCTGCGGGGTATAATCGAAGCGGCCCCTGGCGCGAAACGCGTAATCGCGATAATTGGCGAAGCCGGCATTATGCGCGATCTGCTGGCGCAGTTCCACCAGCCGGTCCAACTGGGACTCAAAAGTCCCGGCCTCGGCCAGGCGGCGTTGCGCCACGAGTTCCCAGGCCTGCTGCCGCAGAGGCCGGTCCGGCTCCTCCAGAAATTTGCCCATGGCCACCAGCGTATGTTCCGCGCCTCGGAACGACACCGTAAGCGACCCGCTCAACTTTTGATACTGCTGTCCCAGCCTGGTTTCCTCGGTTTCCAACGCGACATTTTCCTCACGAAACAGCGCCACCCGGTTTTGCAGGTCGCGGAGCAGCACCGCGTAACGCGACGCCGGCAAATGCCGCCGCTGCGGGTGCTGAACACAGGCGCGTTCGAACTGGAACTGCCGCGCTTTGAGGTGCGGTTCGATCTGCTCCACAAAATGCAGGTAGCGCTGTTCGGCCTCCGGATGGTCCGTGTGGCAGGTCATCGCGATGTAGCGGCGCGCCCCTTCCTCGTCCAGGGCCGCGCTCAATTCACTCCATGCCCGCAGGACCGCTTCGAGTTCATGCGGGGTTTTCGCCTGCGCGCCGCGCCGCTCCAGCGCGGCAAACCACGGCGCAATTTGCTTCCAATCGGTGCAGCTGAAATCTGCGGGGATGAACTGGCGCGGTTGGAACGGGGGCAACCGACCAAAAGGCGTCAAATCCATGCTCCGAGCATACGCCGGCGCGGGGGCGGGCAAAAGGAATTCATGATCCCGGCGCGGAATCCGCCGCGCCGGGATCCGCCCGCCTGCGGCATTTGTCCGCATTAAACGACAGGAGCGCGAGGGCGAAGGCTACGCGACGTACCGGTACAGCAGCCGCCCCAGCCAGCGGTTGGCCCACAAGGGCAGATGCGCAAACACCATGGTCTGCCAGCCGGAGGTCCGATCCGGCGCGGCTTGCCAGCGGTTGGTGACCAGATTCAGGCAATGATACACCTGGGTGGTTTCCAACGCTCCCCAGCCGTTCTTAAAACGCTGCAACCCGTGGTTCTCGATGGAGGTGCGGCCGAGGTCCAGCGTGACACAGCCCAATCGCGCTGCGTGCCGAATGCCGGTCCACATCACCCCGTGGTTGGGGCGCAGGCTCTGAAACGCATGGTCCGAGGCTCCGAACTTGTAGGCGGCCTGCCGGCCGTAATGCAGAAACACGGCGCCGGCAACCGGACGGCATCCCAGTGAAGCCAGCACCACATAGCCCATGCCGTGCGCGAGGATTTCCTGATGAATATTGCGGAAAAACTTCCACGGTTGCGGAGGCGCGCCCTGTCGTCGTCGCGTCAGGCAATGCAGCGTGTAGTAGTGCTGGGACATTTCCAGGCTCGCGCCAACCGTGATCTGGAGCGGGCTCGATTGACAGTTCTTCAGGCAACGGCGAACCGCAGGCCGTAAAGCGGTCAGTTGGGCCGCATCCGTGGACTCCAGTGGAATGACATGGTTGTAGAAGCGGACCGAGGCGGCTTCGCCCGCGCGCTCCGCGAGTCCCAATCGCAGCTCGAGGCTGCGCCACCGGCGCTCCCCGGCGAGGGAACGGACCTGGCGCAGGAACGTCGAGCCGAGGGGAGCGTCTGGTCGAACGGATCGGGCCTGCAGGGCGGAGGGGTCGGGTCGGCCTTCGCCGGCCGGAAGCAGCAGTGCGCAACTGTCCGTAAACGGAAGCGAAACGGCCTTGAGGCCACCGCGGAGCCGGCGGACTTCCATGAGCGGAAGCAGCGCATCTTGGCCGCGGTCGGTCGGGAGGCTCAGATATAGCGGTTGAAAGCCGTAGGTGGCCTGCAGCACACGCGCCCAGGCGGCGGTATGGAAGACTGTCGCCTGGTCGTGCTTGGCCAGTTCCCTCTGCCAACGCGAATCGGTGATGGGGTTGAGGGAGAGGACCGTAGTCCATCTCCCCAAACCGTCCGCATTGGGAATGTCACCCGACTCAGGTGAGGTAGCCATCAGCCTCATGACGTGCAAAATACATGCCGTTGTAAGTTTCAGTTATCAACAAACTGCCGGTCATGACAGGAATTCAACCGCTCAAAGCCGTAGCAATTCGCCGTTTCCCTCACAACAATCCTGCCCGCCTCAGCAACTCGCGTTTCAGCCCCAGACTCAGCCATCGTCCCCATACGACCCGATGAAGGGCCCCCACGACCGGGAGACGCACTATTTCGTAATTGTCCGGCAGCAGGACAACCTGTCCGCCAAACCCCAGCTTGAACCAGTGATGGGTCAACTTGTCGGCCGCGGTCACCGCCGCCCCACTGACCACTTTGCGGGCCAACCCGGGATCGAATCCTTCCATGTCATAAAATTTGAGCCCCTGCTCACGGGCCCAATTCATGGCGGTCCACACCACCAGTTCGTTGGGGTGAAGTTTGGGATGTTTGCCGGACCAACCCGCGCGTTTCGAGACGAGAGTGTCACCGAAGGCGACGTCCAATTCGCCGGCCACCGTCTCCCCGTCCAGTTCAGCGAGGAACAACACAATATCATTGGTGGCGGCGAACACCCGCCACATCCGCTCGTAATATTCCAAACCGCGCGGGGTGAAGCCATGACGTTTCGCACTGGCGATCAAGAGCGCGTGAAAGGCGGGCAGATCCGCAGCCGATCCGCTGCGGACACGCAATCCGCTGGCTTCCGCCTTGCGGAGGGCCCGGCGACAACTGGAGTTCATGCGCGCCCGCAACGCCTCGGGCGGCTGTTGCAGGTCAATCAACACCGTGGCTGTGGGCGCGACTTGAAAGGGAGTGGCGGTGAATCCGTGCCCGGGCAATTCCCGCACAAAATCCGCGCATCCGCGCGGCGGTTGAACCGTCAGGTAGCGCAATCGCCGTTTCCCCGCGAGTTCCCACAACGCCTGCAACAGCGGCCGGGACAGGTGCTCCTGCCCGCTGGCAAACACCGGTCCGCGAGGCACATAGCCCACGCGCCCCACGCGCGCAACGTGACGATGCAGCAGTTGCAATCCCGCCACGATCCGGTCCGCCTGCACCACCGCAAGCCGGTCGGCTTCCCAATGCGCCAAGGACTTCAATTCCGCCCAGTAGGTCGTCTGCAAATGGTGGCTGTCCGGCACCGACTCCAGGAACCGATTCCATTCCTCCGCTGGGATGGTGGCACTGATTTCCATGGGAGCGGATGCGCGTTCAACATTCATGGTGCCGACGGGAAAGTGCTGTGCAAATGCGTTTGGATTCGACGCGCCCTCTGGGGATGGTGGCTGGGAGCACTCGCGACGCGTGTGGAGCCGGGTTGCCGGAGGGCCGGTCGTGACGCAAGGTGCGCGTCCCCGGTCAGGACCGCCCGGAATGCGTGCGCCGTCAGTCCCGTCCAACAGCCGGAGCGCCGGAGCGGCCATGTACGGTGGTAGTCCACAAATGTGGTCTCCGGGTCTGCTGGCCGGAACCGGCTCCGCTGACCAATGTCCCCATCGGGCAAGCTGGTCCGCGCCCAGGCGCGTTGCGTTCTGCACGGACGGGGCGGGAACCCCCGGCTCACCTGCTGGTGACTGGCCCCTGTGCCATGGGGCGGGTTTTGCGTCGGGAAAGGGGCGGGTTTAGATTTCGTCCACTCATTCATCATGTCCCGGATACGTTGCCGCTCTCATTCGAATCCGATGAAGTTCTACTAATTTGAGCTCATGACGCAATGCTATTTCCCTGACTCCGCACTAATTCTCGCTGCCCCGCAGCGCCACTGCGCCTCCGGTTTCCGGAGCCGGACAATCATCGGAAAGATATGCTCCGCTGCGGCCGCCGTCCGGATGGGCCCTATTCACCAGCCGGGCCTGACCCGCGCGCTGGAAAGAAATCTCGATCAGAAACACCGGGCGGGAGCGCGTGAATTCGGGCTGGGTTCCGCCCCGCACCCACGGACGCCTGGAGCCATCCAAGCTGCCGGGTTGAGCTTCTGCGCCCTGCCCGGAGCGGGACCTCCAATTTGCCGATCTTCAAACCCGTCGCACGCATCACTGCGCCAGCCGGCGCCGTGTCATCAGATCGTCTGACTCAAGAAACCGCCATCCACGCAAATGTCCGCGCCCGTCACAAAGCCGCTGGCCGCAGCGCTCGCCAGAAAAATGGCGGCCCCTGTCAATTCATGGGCTTCTCCGAAGCGACGCATGGGGGTGTGTCCCCAAATGGCCTGGGTGCGGGGCGTGGGCGAGCCATCGGCATGGAACAGCAAACCACGGTTTTGCTCGGCGGGAAAAAATCCCGGGGTGATGGAATTGACGCGCACACCCTGTGCGGCCCATTCCCGCGCCAGGAATTTCGTGAGACTGAGGACCGCCGCCTTGGCGGCGGAATAGGTCCCCACCCGCGACAGCGGCAGGTGCGCCGAGACGCTCGCGATGTTGATGATGCTGCCTTTGCCGCGCCGTCCCATGCCCGGACCGAATTCCTGACAAGGCAACAACACCCCGCCGACCAGATTCAAATCAAAGTTGGCCTGCCAATCCGTCAGTTGAATGGATTCAAACGGATGCTCCGGGGTGACGGTCACCTTGGGATCGTTGCCGCCCGCAGCGTTGAGCAAGATCGTCGGGGGCCCCAGTTGCGCCTCCAACTGCCCCCCGGCCTGACGCAAACTCTCCCGCGACAGGGCATCGCAGCGGAAGAAGGCCGCCGTGCCGCCCCCGGCTTGAATGGCGTCGGCCCGGGCCCGGCCCCGGGTTTCGTTGCGGCCCAAAACCGCCACGGCCGCCCCGGCCCGGGCGAGGCCTTCCGCCAGGGCGCCGCCCAGCACCCCGGTGCCCCCAATCACCACCGCAACTTCCCCGGTAAGATCGAAGAGTTTCATAATGGGTGTTGAGTATGAAGCAGTCCAACCAGACGGGGCGAGCAGTTATTGCGGCGAACCCTCCCGCGCCTCCGCACGCAGACACTGTCCGGCGCAGGCGCGGGCCGGACCGTTCGCTTAATGGCTCGCTTTTCGCGGGGCATTCTGTCTTGATGTGCGGGGCGACATCCCCGGCGTGCCCAAGCGCGTTCCGGGGCGCGGCGCATGACGGCGCAAAGTTGCCAAGGAATCACAAAATTATGAGCGCCACCCTGCCAACTCTCATCCTCAAACCGGGCGAAGCGTACCGCATCGTCGCCGGGCATCCCTGGGTTTACCGCAGTTCCATCCTGCGCCAGACCGCGACGCCAACGGATGGAGAACTGGCGCAGGTGAAGGATCATCGCCAGCGTCTGCTCGGCGTGGGGTGCTACAATTCCAAATCCAAAATCAGCGTGCGCGTGCTGGCCCCGGAACGAATCACCCTGGATCAGCCGTTCTTCGACGGGCGCCTTGCGGCGGCGCTGGCATTGCGCCAACGGCATCTGCCCCGCGCCACCTCCTTCCGCGTGGTGAATGCCGAAAGCGATTTTTTATCCGGCCTGATCGTGGACAAATACGAAGACGTGGTCGTCCTGCAAATTTCCGCCCTGGGCATGGAGCGTCACAAGGAAAAGATCGTGACGGCCGTGCGCCGGCTGCTGTCTCCCAAAATCATTCTGGAGCGCAGTGATGCGGCGGCGCGCAAATTTGAGGGCCTGCCTGAAGCCAACGGGGTGGTGTGGGCCGCAACCCCCGTGGACGCCGGCAACGTCTCCACGACGGTGACGTTGAACGGTCTGAAGTTTGCGGTGGATCTGCTGGGCGGCCACAAAACCGGAATGTACCTGGATCAACAGGCCAATTATCAGGCCGTCGGGGCGTTGGCCTCCGGGGCGGACGTGCTGGATTGCTTCAGTTTCCTCGGCGGGTTCGGGCTCCACGCGGCCCGGGCCGGCGCGCGGCGTGTCCACCTGCTGGACCAGAGCGAGGCTGTCGTGCAGGGGGCGCAGCGCAATGCCGGCTTGAACGGCCTGACGGACCGGGTCACGGCCGAAACCGCCAATGTGTTTGATTGGTTGAAGGCCCGGACCACCGTGCGGCCGCACGAGCGCGTGATTCCCCGTTACGATTTGATCGTGCTCGATCCGCCGTCCTTTACCCGAAATCGCGCCTCGGTGGGCGACGCGTTGCGCGGCTACAAGGAGATTCACCTCCGGGCGTTAAAGTTGCTGAAGCCCGGCGGTGTGCTGGCGACCTTCTGCTGCTCGCACCACGTGGGAGCAACGACGTTTCAAGACGTCATCCTGTCCGCCGCGTACGATACCCGGCACCTGCTGCGCCGCATCGCCACTTACGCCCAGGGCCTGGACCACCCCATTCTTCCCATGATTCCGGAAACGGAGTATTTGAAGGGCTTTGCGTTTGAACTGGTGCGCTGATCCGGCCGCGTCTGGAAAGTGGGATTGCCAGCCCGGACAACCTGTGCTCTAATGGTCGAGGTCGTCCACTGCAAGGTGGTTGCCCATCCAAAATTTATGTTAACCGAATCTGAACAGAATCTCGTGCTGGAGAAAACACGCGAGTTATGCACCACCATCCTGGCGCAACCCAACATCACCACCATCCGCCAGAGCATCGATTCGTTCCTCACGAGTGATGCGTCCCGCAATCAATACGAAAGCCTGATGCTGAAGGGACAGGAACTGCGCGAGAAACAGCACCGCGCCCTGCCGTTGAGCGGAGAGGAAATCGGCGAATTTGAGCGGCAACGGGAGGAGGTGTTGAGCAACCCGGTGACCCGCGGGTTTCTGGATGCGCAACAGGCCCTGCACGAGCTGCGCGCCACGGTCACGCAACATATCACCAAGACCCTGGAACTGCTGCGCCTGCCCACCGAGGAAGATTTTTCCCAATGTTGTGGCGGCGGTGGTGGTTGCGGTTGCGGCAATGGCGGCGGCGGTTGCGGTTGTGGCTGCGGCAATGGTGGCGGCAACGGCGGCGGTGGTTGCGGTTGCGGCGGCCATTGAGTTTGCTCCGTTTTCACGGCGCGAAGCGATCCCGCTTCGCGCCTTTTACTTTTCCGCCCCGACCGCGCCGACGCGGCTGGAAGGAAGACGCACCAAAACGGACATTGACATCCCCGCGCCGGGTCGAAATTGTTTGCGCATGAAGTTCAGCCGGCATCCCGTTTGGCGGCACGCATGGATCTGGGTGTGCGGAGCGCTTTTGTTGGCCGCAGCCGGGGTCACCCGGGCCGCGGTGACGGAAACAGCGCGCGGCTTGTTGCTCGTATGCAACAAAGGTGAGCACACCTTGAGCCTTGTGGATGTGGAGGCCGGAAAGCAAATCGCCGCCGTGGATGAAGAAGGCGTGACCGGGCACGAAGTCATCGCCTCGCCAGACGGACGATTTGCGTACGTGCCCATTTACGGAAATTCGGGAGTGGGCCACCCCGGCTCGGATGGGCAACTGCTGCGCGTCATTGACCTGAACCGCCGCGAGATCGTCCAGACACTGGATTTCGGCAAGGGGGTGCGACCGCATTGCGCACAGATTGGACCGAAGGATGGTTTGCTCTACATCACCACGGAGCTATTGAATGCCGTGACTGTGGTGGACCCCCGCACCTTGAAAATTGTGGGCACCATTCCCACGGGACAAGGCGAGTCGCACATGCTGGCCATCTCCCACGATGGGCAACGCGGTTACACCAGCAACGTCGGGCCTGGCACGGTATCCGTCCTGGATCTGGAAAGGCGTGAACTGCGCAAAATCATTTCCGTGGGCGGCGGGGCGCAACGCATCTGTGTCACGCGCGATGATCGCTGGGTGTTCACGGCGGACCAATCCCAACCGCGTCTGGCCTTGCTCGATGCCGCGTCCGCGTCGCTGAAGCAATGGGTCGAATTGCCCGGCATTGGATACAGCATGGCAACCACGCCGGATGGGCGCGGACTGGTGGTCACCCTGCCGCGCGCCAATCTGGTGGGCCTTCTGGATTTAACCACCCTGCAAATGACGCGCACCGTGTCAGTGCCACCCACCCCGCAAATGGTGGTCGTGCGGCCGGATGGCGGCGAGGCTTACATCTCCTGCGACGCCAGCCGCCAGGTCGCCGTTCTCAACCTCGCCGAGTGGAAAGTGACCAGGCTGATTGACGTCGGCCGCGGAGCTGATGGTCTGGCTTGGGCGCCCCGACAGTAACCCGGATTCCCAATGGGCTGGCGCGGGGATGCCGCCCAACCCCCATCCGCGTTTCGGGCGGCCTCAGATGTCCGCCGTCAACATTCCGCCGGCCCGCGGACGGTCAGGCAACTGTTAAGGCGGGGTCAAACGCAGAAATCGGTTCGCCCCGCCGGCGGGCAGGATCACTTGATACCGCCCATTGACCACCGTCGGAGTTGCGCCCACGGGAATCCATTGGGCGGACGCCCCCAACTCCGCAGTGCCTTCAAGGACACAATTGGCACAGGACAAGGACCATTCCACCACCACGTTCGTGCCCACGAGCTGGATGTTCAAATCCGTCGGGTCAAGCTCCACCTGCGTCAAACGCAGAAACCGGTTCGCCCCGCTGACGGGCAGGATCACTTGATACCGCCCATTGACCACCGTCGGGGTTACGCCCACGGGAATCCATTGGGCGGACGCCCCCAACTCCGCAGTGCCTTCAAGGACACAATTGGCACAGGACAAGGACCATTCCACCACCACGTTCGTGCCCACGAGCTGGATGTTCAAGTCCGTCGGGTCAAGCTCCGGTAACGCCAGACGCAAAAACCGCTGCGTCCCGGTGGCGGGCAGGAGCACCTGATAATGGCCATTCACCTCGCTGGGAGGCAATGCCACCCGGGTCCAATGCGCGGCGGCACCCAGCTGTGGTGATTCTTCCAGGACGCATTGACTGCATCCCAGCGGCCACTCGACCAGGACACTGTTGCCGACCGACCGGATGCGCAATGCGCCCCAGGCCATGGCCCGGAAGAACTCCGCGGCGTCCGTCGTGGGGCGCGGAGGTAGAAGCGTGCGCAGCGCCGTCGGCGTGACCAACGCGTCGGTGACCCATGGGGCGGGTTGGGAGGCAACCGACGTCCGCTCGATGAGATAATTCCGATGGGGAACGGCATAGAGCACCAGTTGCACCTGATTGCTGGCATCCCGCTGCAGATCTAAAATCGGTTCAGCGCCGATCACAAAAACCCGGCCGGATTGCGCCGCACCATCACCGGGCAGGCCACTTTGACGCTCGCCCGACAACAGTTCACCCGTCAACGCCACGACGGCCGATGCAGGGGCGGAGTGCGCCGTGAAGTTGAGCTGTCCCAGCGTGAAATCACCGAGCAGGAACGCGCCCGGCTGTGCGCCCAGGAGGATTTCCACCCGGTTTGAGGGCAGCAGGCTCAGACTGGAGGCGCCAATCTCGGGGCTAAGCCCGGAAAGCGCAAAATTGGTCAATCGCGAGGAACCCGGGTCATCCGGCAAGAGTCCCTGCACGGCCAGCACCAGCCGCAAGCTGGTCACATCCGCCCGCGAATGCAGCGTCAAGGCGACTCCACCAGCGCCATTCGAAAACACGGCGGTAGAGCCGATTTCCACCGAGAAGGACGGCAACACCTTCAGCACGTCCACTTGGAAACTCTGACTCGCCGTCAACGCAGGCGTGCCGTTGTCGGTCACGATGATCGTTATCGAATAATTCGTGCCACCCTGCGTTTCATCGGGACGCCAACTGAAGACGCCATCTTGCGGCGTGATGCTCGCGCCAGCGGGAGCGTTCGGCCCCAAACTGAAGGTGAGCTGCTGGGCAGGCAGATCGGCATCCGTCACGACATTGGTAAAGGTCAGTAGCTGGCCTTCGGGAATCACCACGTCAGTTATCGGGGCCAGTAGCGGCGCATGATTAATGGCCTTGACCACCACCAGAAAAGTTTGGGTCGAGGTCATCTGGGGTAACCCACCGTCACGAGCTATAACCGTGATGGCATTCGTTGTGCCGCCCTGGGTGGGACTGGTCACCCACGTCAAAGCCCCGCTGATCGGGTTGAGCACCACACCCGGCGGGGTGCCGCTGCCCAGCGAGAAACTGAGACCGTCCCCATCCGGATCCGTCGCCGCGAGAGTCAGACTCAGCGTCTGCCCCGCATCCACAATCCGATCGGCGATCGGAGCCAACACTGGCGGCTGGTTGGAAAACGCGATCGTAGTTTGCGCCTGCGGCACCGCCGGCGCGGCTTCCCGATTGCCGGCCCGATCCGTCGCCACGCTGTAGAAGGCATAGGACTTGCCCAGGCTGCCCTGGAACAAGGCGGCTCCGGCGCTTGATCCACCCAGCCATCGCTGGAACGGAGCACCGTCCTCGCTGTAATAAATGTCGTAATTTGCAATTCCACTTCCCACGTCCTGTCCGGACCACTGGACGGGAAACGCCGTTTTACTCTGCGGCGGCAAGGCCGCTACCGAACTGACCGGAGGCGTGACATCGGTCTGGTCCACCAGCGCATACACCAGGGTGTAGGTACCGGGACCGCCCATATCGAGCAGGTGCAGGATGTTTTCCCGAATGGGCCGGGTCCCCTGGCCGCGGAAGGTCCGGTCCGTCACCCAGGCGTTCTCCAGATTGATGGTCTGGCCGTCCGCGCGCGTGACGGCACTCAGGCGGTACTGCCCGTTGCCCGGGTCCGGAATGCGCAAATACCCCCAACCCGCCGGGAAGGCCGCACTGAGTTGCACTTCCAGATTTTGCGGGGACAGCACGCCGGTAATCACACCATTGGTGATTACCTCCACATGATTGCTGGAGCCGTCGCTCAGCCAGAGGGTGTCTGGAAAGTCCCGCAAATTCGGGATGTCATTGACCAGGAACGCATGTTGCCCGTTCACCTTGACCAGGCGGTTCATTTTGTGAATGCGCACCTCGTCAATCAACGACGTGCGCGGATTTCCGTGACTATCCAGGTGCTCGAAGGTGGCGCTGTAATCAATGAACAACCCCTGCAAGGTTGAGGTCAACAACCAGCGGCCGACACCAATCCCCCCCGCGGGAATCGTCCCAAAGTCCACCGTGAGCGAGGGCGTGAGATTTTGTCCCTGCACCTCGCTGGCGATGATTTGAAAATCAATCAGCAGCCCCTTCTCGTTTTCGACAATCTCCGGTTGCGCCGAAGTGATCCGGAAATTTTTGGCCTCACCCGCCCCGTTGTTTTTCACCATGATGGCCAGGTTGTAGGGAATGCTCGGTTCCACCACGTCCGTGAACGGATCATCGGAAAACACGTCCCGCTCATGGAAATAATCCAGAGTCAACCGGGCGGTGGGGTTCACGGTGATGGCCACCGGACTCAGGGGCATGGTCACCACCACTCCATTGAGCGAATAACGGAATTCGCCCGAGACAAAATACTCCGTGGGCGTCAGCGGGGCGGCGTCCACCGTGGGCACCAGAACCCAGCTGGCGGTGCCCTTGGCGCCGCCGGCCACGACCCCGCCCCCGGCCACATCGCTCAAGCCGCTCAACTCGGGCGCATCAATTCCAAACAGTTCGTTGCGGTCGTTCCCCTGCCCATCGGTCACGCGGACCGTGATCGCAATCCCCTCGATGGGTTCCGTTGTGCCGTTTTCAACCTCCAAAGTGGCTTTGAAGGCTTCGCGGCTAAGCACGGCTTCCTGATCCAGTTTGATTTTGACCCGGGCACAAACTCCGCCGCTTTCCGCCTCGGACCGGAACCGGGCGGTTTCCACAATGGCGTTGATGGGATCGGTGAATCCAGCGGCCACGGCCTCGCCATGATACTGCGCGGCCAGCATCATCTTCTCCTTGAGCACCACCAGGTCAATGAAGTCCAAGTTCGCCCCGGGCGGCGCGTCGGCAGGACGGGAAATATCCAGGGCAATCATGTCCAACGTGCGATTCCAACGATCCAGGAAGCGATGCAATTCCGCGAGCGGCACTCCCGGCGGCAGCACTCCCTCCAGCAAATCCTCTCGTTCCGCCGCAGTCACGTAGCGGTCGCCCGCCGAGCCTTCCACGGCTGCGGCCTGGAACCGGGCGTACCAATCTCCGGTGGCCGTATCAGCTGCAGGATTAAACCAAACTCCATCCGGCGCACCGGTCAATTCGTTGAAGGCGTCCAGCATGGCACGGACTCCCAGCTTGTAATGATCTATCAAATCATCGCTCCCGGATTGCCCGGTAACGCCATCAGAGGAATAAATCCGCGTCACGAGATTCGCTGCCGGGCTGCTGCCACCCGCGCCGCTGCCACCGCCGCCTGAGCTAACGCAGCGCACCAACGAGTAGAGACAGGAAGGCAGGCCGGCACCCGGAATCAAGCACCCGGCGGCACCCACTGCGCAATCCGCCACGGTACCCAACGTGATGCCATTTTCCCCCAACCCGGCACCACAGGCAAAACCGCTCGCAAAACAACCGATCGGCCCCGGAATACAACCCAGCGCGGTGAGGATCAGACACTTCGGATCGCACCCAAACTTGAACGCGATGGAGGGACTGGAGTAACTGGAGTTCACACCGCCGCCACCACTGCCACCGCCGCCGCCACCGCCCCAACCGCCCCAACCGCCGCCGCCACCACCGCCCCAACCGCCGCCGCCGCAATCTCCCGTCACGCCGGTGACGGCTATGGCGGTGCCGCCTCCGATTCGAAAATTTCCACACTCGAATCCCCACGAAGCATCGCCACGCATACCGCAAGGAATCCCCGTCTGCGCCGTAACCAACGACTGTCCGGCGACCCCGCCGCTCGACAACCCTGCCAGGCTGTTGAAATCGGCAATGCGCCGCAACGTCACTGGAATCGTCAAACTGCCCTTGGCGGGAATCCGTCCCAGATCCGTGATCAACGGTTCAATCGAGTAGAACGGATGCGAACTGAAACTCCATTTCACGTCGTCCGCCGCGATCAAACCGTGATTTTCAAATTTCACGTTCACCTGCTTCGTCTGCCCCACCACGGTCAGATCGCTCACATCCAACAGGGGCGGGTCCAGCGTCACCACCGGCGCCGGCACCACCGTTTCAAACGTGGTTTCGATGGTGATGCGGTAACGATCCTCAATTTCAATGCGCTCGACCGTCCAGGTATAACGCACCGCCTGATAGGACAGGAACGCCCGCACTTCGTTGGTAATGCCGGCTTCCAGAAACACCGTGCCCCGGTAGCCATTATGCTGCTCGGCATCCAATTCCACATCGTAATACCCCTCCATGAGCTCCGGCACCCAGAAGCGTCCCGCCGCATCGGTGACGCCGTTGGTGATTACCTGATGACTGACGGCATCACGCACACGCACGGTGGCGTTGGTCAGGGGCGGCTCGCCTTCCGAGTAGTAAGTGAATTCATCGGCGGCCATGACCTGCAACGCGCCCTTGGCCTCGGACAGCGCGCGGAAGGCAAAGGGCACGGACAGCCCGGTGCCGGTGCCGTTGATCGCCAGGTTGCCGTTGTGCATCTGCAAGGGCAAATCTTCGGGCGGATTCAACTGCAGCGTCACCGTGTTGGTTTGGCCCGGAGCCAGGGAGGGCAAAGGATTCGGCGTAGCCAATGACATCCAGGCAATCGGAGGCAGCGAAAGGGTCAACGGGCCGGTCTCCAGTCCGCCGGCATTTACAATCTGGAACGACACGATGCGTTGCGCGCCCCGTTTCATGCCGCCGAGCAAACTGCCGGGGTAGGCCACCAACCGGGGCACCAACGGATCAATCGTGACCCGGATCGGCACCTCCAACACCGCGCCCTCCACGCTGGTGATGCGCAGGCCCAGGATGCCGGACGTGAAGGACGCGTCCGTGGCCGCGATTTCATAATTCAACTCCACGCTCGCCTCGCCCGCCAGGTAATTGGTTTGCAGGCCGGCAGTCACCACCAGGTTGGCGGGCACATTTGTCACTGCCACCGTCAATTCCGACAGGGGCACATCGGCCAGGTTCTGCAGTTGGAGCGTCTGCGCCACGCTGCTCCCCTCGCTCAGGCGCACCGAGGGTTGGGCGGGTGTGGCCTTCATCCCCAGCAGATAAAAACTGTCCTGGACCGCTGGCTGGGAAATTCCGGGGTGGCTGGCGGCGATTTCATAAAATCCCGCTTCACCCGCCAGGGGTTGCCAGGTGGTGGAAAAATTGCCGGCGGCATCGGTCAGGGCGGAAATGACCCGTGTCGTGCCGCGAACGCGCACGGAGATGTTCACCAGGACGAAGGGCAGCTTGCTCCCCGGGTGTCCCGGCAGAAACGCACTGCCGCTCAACGGGACCGGGGTGCCGGCCGGCGCCGCTTCCAGCGACGTCTGCACCACCGCATCGTAGGCCGCGCCCACCACCATCGGCGCGCTGGCAATCCGGAAATTGTTATTCTCATCCAGTTCCACCGCGCCATCCATGGCGTCCGCCTGCACGATGACCCAGTACTGGCCGGCGGCCTGGGGCATTCGGACGGAGATGCTTTGCCCAATGGCGGCGCCGGCGGGCAGCGGCCCGTTAAACCCGGCCTGCCCGACGAGCACGTTGTGCGGACCAATCAGTTGATTGGTGGAAAGCCAGATGCGTTGCACGATCGCGTTGGAAGGCATGGCCACGATGCCCTGGTTCAACAATTGCCAGCCAAGTGAAACGTAGGTTTCCGTGGTCGCACTCGCCGGGGCCGTAACGCTGCCAATCACCAGATCGGGCAGGTTGACATCCGTCACCGTGATCTGGCCGCTCCCGGAGGTAAAGCCCGGGGCGCTCGCCGTCACGGTCACGAGTTGGTTGCCATCGGTCACCCCGTCATCCACGGAGGTCACATTGAAGCTGGCACTGCTGGCCCCCACCGGAAGGGTGACCGTCGCCGGCACCGTCAATTCCGTCAAGTCGCTGGAAACGAGCTGGACCACAAGACTGGTCTGGGTGCCCGTGTTCCGCGTGATGGTGCCCACCGCTGCGGGCGACTGTCCCTCGGTCACCACCCCGCGATTGAACGAAACACTCAGCGTGGGACCATCGTCATCCGTCACCGTTACCTGGGCCGGAACGCCTTCGGCCAGGCGCACGTTGCTCGCGCTCGCCAGAAACCAGGACTGCACCGTCACCGATTTCTCCCCATCAACCGTGGAATTGTCCACCGCCGCCACATTGAAGGTGAGATTGGTTTCGTTGGCGGGAATGGTGACCTGGCGGGGCACCCGCACGGCATTGGTGTTGCTGCTCTCCAAATCCACCACCAACGGACGCGGCGAAACCGGCCAGCGCGTCAAGGTGGCCTGGGCAGCCTGCGCCCCGGCCCCCTCCGCAAACACCGGGGGAACAATCGCCAGGGTCACCACAGGCCAGCGTCCGTCAAGTATCGTCAGGTCGGCGCTGCCCGGCTGATAACCTTCCGCCGCCGCCGTTGCCGTCACGGACTGGGCCGCTTCGACAAACGTGTTGTCAATGGCGAGCGCGGCAAATGATGCGCTGAACTGTCCCGCCGGGATGGTGAGGGTCAGCGGCAGCATCAAGCGCGAAGTCGCCGCAGTGCTGAAACTGACTTCGACGCTCTGGTTCGTTCCGCCCTCCCGCGTGACGGTGCCGGCCACGGTGCTGCCTTTGACCACCTGATTGGTGCTGAACTGGAGGGTCAGTTGCGGCAGATCCACGTCCACCACCAGCAAATTGGCGCTGCCACTCGCATGGCCGGTTGCCGTGGCCTGCAACGTCACCAGTTGATCACCGTCGGCAATGCCGTCCCGCAAGGTAATGAGATTGAAGGTCGCCGCAGCGGCACCGGCCGGGATCGTCACCTGAGCGGGGACGATCAACTTGTCCGGACGGCCATGCTCCAGAGTGACCGTCAACGGCGCGGTCCGCGCGCCGTTCCGGGTCACGGTCCCGAGGAGGGGTTGCGAGGCGCCCTCCGCAACCTGCGCCGCCGACAATTGCAACTGAAGGGTGGCCGGCACACTGATTTGATTGGTGGCCACACTTAGATTGTTCGCCTCCTGAACTTCGCGCACTTGATCACGACTGTCCGTCAGCACGGCAAACCAGAAGTTGCCGGCCGGTCCCGTCACCGGCACCACCACCGCCTGGGTATGGCTCACAAAGCCGCCGGAGAGCAAACCACCGGAGCGCGGGAGCGTGGCCAGTTCCAGCAAATTCCCGGTCCCGGCCGCGTTGGTGGCCAGGAAAATCGTTTCACTCCAGTCCCCGACCGCGGCGGCCGCCCCGGAATTGGTGGTGGCCCACTGCAAAACAAATGGCACACCCGGCGACACATTGGCCGGCCCCTGCACTTGCGTCACCTGCAGATCCGGCAACGGCGGCAGCGTCAGCGCGATCGGTTGGCTGCGCAGATTGTTGTTTTCATCCGATTCGGCAATGACCTTCTGCTGATCCACCACGGCCACGATAAAATACGTGCCCGGCAGGGAGGCCGTCGTATGCGGCAAAGTCACATTCAACTCGTTGGTGTAACGCGCTCCGGGGGCCAGGGGCACCGTCAACGCGCCGGGGCCAGCCAGCCAGGTGGCCCCTGCCAGCGAGTTCGACGACGCGGACAGATAAAGGGCATCCGACCACGGGGCCGAGGCCGGCGCGGTGCCGGCGTTGGAAACCACCAGCGAAACTGAAATGCCCTGGCCAAATTGGGCCCCCGCCGGGACGGTGAGGGCCGCAACCTGCAGATCCACCGCCACGATATTCAAGGGCGCCGCGGCAAACGCGACGTTGTTTGTCTTGGTCACCTCCTCGACCTGATTGCCGCTGTCCAGCGAAACCCCGAAATAATGTCCTCCGGCACCCAGCGCGGGAACAATGACATGCTGGGTGACGACCAACGATGCCAACGGGGCCAAGCCGCCCGGAGGGTTCAGGTTGAACACCCCCAGGGTTTGTGCGCCGGCGCCGTCGCTCGTCGGCGCCACCAATACCGCGTTGTGCCAGGGCCCTGTCGCCACGCCGGGACCGGCGTTGGAAACCACCAGCGTCATGGGAATCAGCGTGCCCGACTGCGCCGCCGCCGGCACCGTGACCGCCCCTGCCACCAGGTCGGCCGGGGCCAGAGTGGTGAAGCTTTGATCGGCACCCACGGTTTCATTGCCGGCGGCGTCCACGGAACGCACCCGGAAATGGTACTCGGTGGAAACCTCCAAGCCACTCAACGCGATGCTGTGATTGGTGCGCAACAACACCGAGCTCGCTGTCTGTCCGTAAGCCGTTGTCAGCCCATAATCCACGCGGGAAGTGGCTGGCTTGTCCGTGAGCCAGGTCACTTGAGCGGAACCCGCCGCCGGCACGGCGGCGATCCCGCTGATCACCGGCGGCGTGCGGTCAACAAAGTCATAATGCGCCACCCAGTTCAGATTGGTCGGGTCCGTGGTGCTGAAGAGCTTCGTGAAGCTGTTCGTATTGGCATAAGGCGCACCATTCAAAGTAAACCGATTGAACGCATAATAATTCGGCGGCGCATTGGTCACCGTGGCCGGAGCGGTAATCTCGATCGTTTGGCCGTTCGTATAACTGCCTGCGCCCGACACCGTGGCCAGACCGCCCGGCTGGGTCGCCGTCGTCACCACATGGGTCAGATTGGCTTCCCGATAGTGAGCGCGCACGAAACGATTGTTCGCCACCACCTGGCTCCACACCCCATTGGTGCCGGCCAGATTCGTCGCCGTTGCCCAGGAGCTGCCTTCGGTCCAGTGGCTGAATTCATATCCAAACGCCGGGATGGCCGTCAGGGTGTTGGTCGCCCCCCAGGTGTACGTGCCGCCGCCCATCACCGTCCCGGCGACGGGCGGCTGGTTGGAAACACTGACGATGTAGGTGGGCAGGGCAAAAACGGCTTGCAAATGCACATCGGACAACAGCGTGAAGGTGTAGCTGGCGTTGGCGCTGCGGACCAGTCCGCTTTCCAGCCAGTTGGCAAAATAATAGGGTGCTTGTGTGGTATTGGGGGTCGCCGTCACCGTCACACTGCTCCCGGACGGGTACGTGCCGGCCCCCGTCAAGACGCCGGCCTGGGCCGGAATCGCGCTCAACGTCAATTGGTGGTTGGCAATGATGTTAAAGGTGCTGCTGGCGGTGTTGTTCAACCTGGCCGCCTGGGGCGTGGTCCCATCGTGCTCGAAAATCTCCTGTTCCGGATCCGCCGTAACCTCCACCAGATACGTCCCGGGCGCGGTGGCCGTAAAGGTTGCCTGGCGCGACACCCCGGCATCGACCGCAAAGGGACCGGCGTTAGTGAACGTCTGTTCCAACAGCGTGGTGGCGGTGGGTTGATGCCGCACCAGCAAACGTTCCTTGAAAGTTGCCGCGGCGCCGGTGCCGCGATTGGCTGTCTGCCAGCTGACCGTGTAACCCTGCGCGCCGTCCGGCCCGCTCACCTGCAGATCTTCGACCGCCAAATCGGGATATGGCGCCAGGGCAATCGCAAATGACGATTCGGTCGCGGTTTCATTGTCATCTTCAAACAGGAACTCATTCACGGTGTCGGTGTAATCCGCCGACGCCACGAGAAAATAGCTCCCTTGAATGCCGTCCGGCAATTGCACGACATTGGTCACCACATAGCTCTGGCCGGGTTGCAGCACTCCGGCATGCGACAACAGCGATAACGCGATGTCTCCCACACCACTGATGGGATTCAACGACAGCGAGACGCGATCGAACCAGGCCCCCACCTGTGTCGCCAGGGTGCCGACATTGGCCACCGTGTAAGTGTAGGAAAAAAGATCTCCACTTTGGAGCCCGGCCAGTGGCGTGAGAATTGTCAAACCGGTCACCTGCAGATTCGGAAACGCCACCTCCTCCGTCGGGGCGATGATGACGTCCAGGAGATACTCGCTCATCACTCCCGCCGAATCGGCCCGCGAACGCACCATGGCGTAATACGTCCCCGTTTCCTCAATCCGCATCTCGCCGACGCTGTCCTCGGGGCGACCGCTGAATTTCGTCACATAATCCCCGTTGGCGTTGTACAGACTCACGACCCCGATCAGCGGGCTGCTGCCCGGTTGCCGGGTGCGCAGGAAGACGGTCTGGCCCGCGTTGACAACGCCCAGATTGAAATAATCCAGGTCGGCCGCCGTTTTCACATATCCCCCCACGCCGGCCACACGCGTCGCCGGAGCGTCAGGCGGAACCGTAAACGTCAAGGCATTGGCCGTGGCGATGTTGTTGTTCGGCTCGATCTCAACCGCCTGACCGTTGCGGTAAAGCGAAATTCGAAAGCGGTACTCGGAGAGCCAGGAATACCAGGTGCTCACGCGCACTGAGTACAAGCCATTGGTCTCCAATATCACCGGGGCCGTTTGTAATTGCCCGTTGTTTTCCGCCGTCAGACTGAACAACACCTGGCCATTCGGGCGATACAACGTATAACTCAGACCACTGGAACCCGGATCGCCCGGATTTTGTGCGGCTAAAACCAGCGTATCCCCCGCCTCGGCCTCAAATTGCCAGAAATCCACATCGCTGCCGTTGCGCAGGTAGCCTCGTCCCCCGCCTGAAATCAGATTCGGCTGGCTGCTGCTCAAGTTCAGCCAGGTGGCGGCGCCCGCCACATTATTGGGTTCACTTTCCACCTCAAGACCGGGCAGTGATTCCACGGTAAACTGCCGCGACCAGGGCAGCAGGGCATTTTCGAACCGGTCCTGGATGTTGGTGGTTGCGGTCAGCCGATACGTTCCCGGGAGCAGCGGCGTGTCAAACCCATAGGTGACACTCAGTCCACTGACGTAGCCGGGTTCCGTGGCCAATCCCCAGTGAAGATCGTCGGAAGTGTCAAAGATGCCGTCCGGTCCGGTCGTGCGCAGGTCGTAGTGCAGCGGATTATTGACGCTGGCGGGAAACAAATCCTTGGAAAACTCCAGCGTGAACCCCTTCAAGAAGGTGGTATTGGTGCTTCCCTCCAACGGCAATGTCGTGCTGGTGACAAAGGGACGCACGGTATCGGTGATCTGCACTGTCAAAAAGTACTGAGCCAATAAACCGGCTTCCCCGGCTGAAGCCTGGACTTTGGCGTAATACGCCCCGGACGCGTCCGCCGGAATATTATACAGCAGATTGGTTTGCCCGACGACACTCGTGGCCACCACCGAACCGCTGCTGTCCAGGATGGAGAGCAGCCCTTGAAGATTGCTCTGTAAAGGTTGACGGAGCAGCAGAAGCACCTCGGCCCCCGGCGTCAGATTCCCCAGGGCAAATATATCGCCGGGGTCGCCGTAACGTATGTAACCGAGCAGTTGAGCTTCCAAGGCGTTCCCCTCCCATTGAAAACTGGGAGCATTGGCCTGGGCCACGGTGTTGTTGTCCTCGCTCTCCAACTGCCACCACCCCGGCGCCAAACTCACCCGCAACCGATACTCACCCCAATACTCGTAATAGACACTCACCCGCACCGTGTATCGTCCGCTCACCG